>JAPLSQ010000055.1:0-66393 GCA_026398535.1 Candidatus Sumerlaeota bacterium
AGCCGCCGCGCACATCACACCCAGGATGATTAACAGACTTCGATGCGTGCTCATGTCAGTATGCCTTTCCGTAGTTTTTGTTGTCGCAGATAACCTTCGCTGCCGTTTTGCTCCACCGCGCGGCGTAATCCTTCCAATCGCGGATCGTGGTGATGGTCGTATCGAGAACGAAGATGTTCGTTTCGGTCTCCGACGCCCGCGCCGCAACGGGACTGCCGAGACAGATCACCGCCGCGCCGGCAACAACCGCAAGTCGTGTAAACGATGTCATAATACGCACTCCTTTTAAAATGATGATTCTTTAGTGTATTTTCTCACGGACAGAGTCACAATCAAGGGGGGAAATGTGTGTTTTTGGATTGCGCGGCTCGAACGGGTGTATTGATTGCCGTCAGAGTACTATCTAAAAGATGTAACACGGAGTTGCGCAGAGGAGGCGCAGAGAGCCACAGAGAGAAAAAACGATGCTTCTTTTCTCCATGTTCCTCTGTGCCATCTTCGTGGTTCTCCGTGTCACTGTATTTTTCTCCCGGGCGTGCCGGCAACCGACAGTCCGCTTGCAAGACCTTGGAACGTGCTTGTGAATGAGCAGATGGTCTGAAAGGCGCTCCCGTCGGGAAGGGAGTCCTTTTGCGCTCGGCCGGGGGGCACACGCGGCTCTGGCACTTGCCGTTATTGTTCTGGCGGTCGTGTTGCGGGCATGGGGAATTGGCAAGGAGTCGCTCTGGCTGGACGAAGCTGTTTCGCTCAAGATCGCGGATCAGAGCATCGGACACGTTCTAAACGCCAGCGCCCGCGACAGCACCCCGGCACTTTACTTCGTGGGCCTTTACTTCTGGCGCAGCCTGGCGCCCGATACCGATGCCGCGGTCCGCATGTACTCGACGCTGTGGAGCCTGGCGGGACTGCTGGCGATGTACGCGTTGGCGCGCGCGGTTGCTGAGAGGTGGTCTGCGCTGGCCGCCATGTCACTGCTGGCGATTCATCCCCTGGACATCTACTTTGCCCAGGAGGCCCGTATGTACTGCGCGACGGCCGCGCTGCTCACTGCCAGCCTCGCGTTGCTGTGGGTCTGGCTGAGGGACGAGCGGCCGCGCCGGTTCGTGCTGCTGGCGGCTTACTCGGTTGCCGCGGCTCTCGCGCTGTTGTGCCACTATGTGGCCATCGCCGTGCTGCTGGCGCAAGGGACGTTCGTGCTGTTCTGCCTGCTTAAGCGACGGCGGTGTGCGCTTGCGGGCGAGTATCTGCTGGCCGCGCTCGTGACCGCCGCGCTGTTCCTTTGCTGGTATGCGTACATGTATCGCGTGAATGGCGGATTTAACCGCGCCAACTTCTCGTGGATGAAACTGCCTGGCTTGTGGGATTACGTGATCTATGTCTGGTGCGAGTTTTTTTGGGGCCGCGACTACTGGTCGTACCTGTGCGGTCTGCTGCTGACCGTTCCATTGACGCTCCTGGTGCTCTGGAACAACGTCGGGCTGATCCGGCGGCATGCTGCCGCGAGCCAGCAACCGCGGTCATCAATTGCCCCCGGCGTGTGCCTGCTGTGGATGGTCGTGGGACCGGCGCTGTTTGCGGGCCTGCTCAGTCACCTTTACCAGCCCATTTACCTGCGCTACAATTTTGCGCTCTTCCTGCTGCCGCCGTTTGTGCTGTTGTGCGTTCTATCGGTCGGGTGCATTGGCCGGCGGCGGACTCGCGTCGTATTGTTTGCCGCTTTCGCAGGCGTGTTCCTGCTTGGTTGTGCAGGGCAATACCGCCGGGTGCACAAGACAAACTGGCGGCTGTTCGCGCAGGTCTATAACCGGTCAGCGAGTACGCCATCAGGCCGGTCAGCGAGTACGCCATCAGGCCGGTCAGCGAGTACGCCATCAGGGCAGTCGGGTGCGCCCGATGCCGTTGTGTTCTTCCCGTCGTTCCAGGTGATTCCCGCAAACCGGTACTTGGGCGAAACAGTGGTGTCGGCGCCGCGCGCCGGGCTGGCCTCGCGCAGCGACCTTGCCGGGAAAACCATTTGGCTGTGCCATCTGCGCGGACACAAACTGCAGTCGGGCGCCGGCGAAGAAGCGTACTATCAGTGGCTCATGTCGCTCGGACCACAGCAGTGCATCCCGCTGGCGACTGACCTCGACGTCACCGCCATCCACGTGAAGGAAGACCGGTCAGCGAGTACGCCATCAAGCGGACAACCACGGCTCGAAGAACGAGCCCCCCCTGTGGAGAGGCGTTTCCGCGCTCCCGGAATGGGAAACCGCGTGCTGTTGCGGTTTGTCAGCGCTGGGTGCGGATGGCAGCCATGAGCGCGCTGCCGGCCTTGTAGGAGCCGCTACCGCTGCTGGTCGCTCCGCCGTTGCGCCAGATGCTTCCGCGCGACACCGTTCCGTTTGTGGGATCGTAAATCATGTCAAGCGCATACATCAACTGGTCTGGTCCGTCGCTGGAAAGCACTCCGCCCAGGTTGTAATAGGTGCTGTAGGGGCCGCAGGAATGGAATATCCACGCCTTGCTCGCCATGGGCAGAGTGTTCAGGCTGAAGCCGTCAGGCGGTATGGTGTAGCGTTGGAAGTCATTGAAGGACTGATAAATGTAGCAGTTGTATGTGGCCGCGGAGTCGGTGCCGGGTGACACGGCGAGGGGCGAGGCAGTTCGCATGCCTTGTGCCGTTGCGGCGGAAAGGCGAAAGGAAATCTTGAACGGATCCTTCGTCAAAGCGCTCGACATGTAAGCCACCGGTGTCGAAATGCGCTCGAGAATTCTCGTCCCGGCGGGATCGGACACATCCGCCAGCGCGATGCCGTAGCGGTGGCAGTTCGGGTAAGCGTTGTTGTCAACCATGTAGGATTCAAGGGCTGTCGAGACGCTGCGCATATCGGCCTTTGCGCGGCTTACTTTCGAGCGTGTCTGCGCCTCAATAAAATTGGGCACGGCGATTGCCGCAAGAATGGCGATGATCGCGACAACGATCAGCAACTCGATCAGTGTAAAAGCTTTTTTCATGCAAGCCAAGCCTCCAAATTGTTTCATATGATAAACAGATGCATTCAAAACAGAAGATTGCTACATAGTATATGCTTTGTTCCTGCTATCAATTGAAAATTTGGTGACTTTTATGGGGTTTTACCGAAGAGAACACGGACAACCACGGACAACCACGGACGAAGAACAATGAATACAGCGGTTTCCAAGCCCTTGAGCGTGTCCGAGCTGACCGCGCGGTTGAAGGCGTTCATTGAGCGGCAGTTCGCCGATGTTTTTGTGGAGGGGGAGATATCCAATCTTCGGCCGGCGGCTTCGGGCCATGTTTATTTTGTGCTGAAGGACGCCCGCGCCACGATCAACTGCGTGCTGTGGGCTGCGGCGGCGGCACGTCTGACGCGGCCGTTGCGCGAGGGTGAGAAGGTCGAGGTGCGCGGGCGAATCGCGCTCTACGAGCCGCGCGGCCAGTACCAAATTGTCGCCGACAGCATCCGCCCCGCCGGGCTGGGCAAACTTTTTCTGGCTTTTCAGGAGCTCAAGGAGCGGCTTCAGCGCGAAGGCCTTTTTGACGAGTCGCGCAAACGCCCGTTGCCGCGCATGCCGCGCGCCGTGGGCGTGGTGACATCGCCGACGGGAGCGGCCATCCGCGACATCCTGAACGTCCTCACCCGCCGTGCGCCCCATATTGCCGTCACTATTTATCCTGTGCGCGTGCAGGGCGAGGGCGCGGCGCGCGAGATTGCCCGAGCCATCAGCCGCATGAACACGATTGATTGGAGCGCGATGCCGGGGGTGGAGCATCCGCCCGCGGTGCTCATCGTGGGGCGGGGCGGGGGATCCATCAAGGACCTGTGGGCGTTCAACGAAGAAATTGTGGCGCGGTCGATCGCCGCTTCGCGCATTCCGGTCATTTCCGCCGTCGGGCATGAGGTTGATTTCACAATTGCGGATTTCGCGGCGGATTTGCGTGTGCCGACGCCTTCCGCCGCCGCCGAGATCGTGGCGCGCGACAGCGAGGGACTGACCCGCGAGCTGGCCCACCTTAACTCGCGCATCGAAGCGGCGCTGCGCCGGCGCACCCATTTCCTGCGCGAGGCTTCACACTTGCGCGCGCGTCTGCAGGCGGCCATTCGGCCCAGAATCGCGCGTCTGCGCGCATGCGTCGCACAGTTCGCGTCGAGTTATGCGTTGCGGCGGCCCGCCCAGCGGGTGAACGAATGCCGCCAGCGGCTTGACGACCTTGTGCCAAGGCTCGGGCGGGGACTCGAAACGCGCCGCGCCGCCGCTGCGCGTAAGCTTGAGCGTCTTGCAGCGCAGTTGACCGCGCTCAATCCGTCGGCCATCCTTGCGCGCGGGTACTCCATCACATTCGATTCCGCGAAACAAACTATTGTGCGTTCCAAAGGCGAGACATATCCCGGACAGGCTTTGCGCATCCGGTTCCATGTGGGGCATGCTGATGTCCATGTCGATGGCGCGCGGTACACGGACAACCAAGGACAACCAAGGACAACCAAGGACAAAGAACGAGGCGGCGGGGAGTGGTTCGGGGCGGACACAGATGGATAAATCCGGTCAGCGAGTACGCCATCACGGTTAAGCGGTGTGCCGGCCCCCCCCCATGAAATACTCGTACAATTGTGTGTGCCGGGTGATCGCCTGGAAATTGTATTTCACATGGGTGGGCGAGAAAATGAACGCGGCGGTTTCGTCGTCGGTCCATCCGCTGTGCGCGCCGTATTCGTCGGTATAGCTGACATTTCCGCCGGGCGCGCCGCCGCCCCAGATACAGATGTCGCCCGCGCGGCGGAACATGGTGACGCGGCGGATGCCGGCGATGATGTGCTCGCGATAGGGCGATGCGTCAAAAGGCATTGCGCCTGTTTGGCGGATGACGCCGTGAGCGCCGATGAGCGCCTCGCCCCGCACGCCGCGCGCGAGCACGACGCCGTCCCGCGCGCGCATCGATATGAAACCGATCCCCGGATGGTTGGCCAGTCTCGCGATGAGGCCGGGATGCCGTTCTTCAATCTCCCCGGCCGTGAGCGCGTGGTCAATCCGGTTCCAGTAAACATAGGCCACTGGTCCTGACGAGACGACATTGACGTCGAGCGGCATCTCAACCTTTTCGGCTCCGGGCGCGCGCGCGATGGCGCGGCGAAGATGGTTGGCGTATGCGCGGATCGGCGCGCGGAAAAGCCGGGGCATCGACAGCGAGAGACGGTTCATGGCGTCGACGCTGCGCAACAGGTGGGCCGTGCGCTGGTCGGCCGCGGTGTAACTTTCAACAAGCATCCCATCGAGCTGCCCCTGCAGATACTCGGCAAGGCTTTCGCCCGCGATGAGCTCGAACGGCGCGCAGGCGCACTGGCCATGGTCGGAGATGACGAAGAAATCATAGCGGCGCCCCGAAAACAGCGATGCCGCGTAGATGCGGCGGATGCAGCGGTCGATGCCGCGAAGTGTCCACAGCGCCACAGTGCTGTCGGGGCCGCGATGGTGGGCGTGCTCGTCATAACCGAGAAAGTTCACATAGATGCGCGGCACGCCACGGAGAATGTCGGTCACGGCGCCCGTCGTGATCAGCTCGCGTGTGATGATCGAAATGCCGATGCGGCAGCCGATGAATTCGAGCTGGCGGCGCAGCACCCCGCGCTGGAGCGCCCACTTGAGCGCGTCGTAGAGCGCGAGTGCCAGTTCCACGACGATCAGAAGCGCGATCTTGAAGAAAACCATGATGTTGAGGAAGCTCAACGCGATGATGTCCCACACGCGCAACGCGAATTTCCATCGCCGGGGCGCCAGCATCGTGGAGAAGACGAACATTGAACCCTCCGCCCCGCCTGTGTAGACGGCGCTGAAGACGCTTCCACCGCGCATCAGGCCCGGATTCGTGAAGCTCTCCTGGATGTCGTTCGCGCACTCGCTGTTGCCCATTCTATAGAGCCGGCGCTCGTGTTTATCGTAAAATTGAAACCCGGGGATTTCATCGTTGTCGCCATAGAAGAGCCCGCCCTGAAAGGCCGGGGTGGAGGTCGGAATTTCAGACAGGTACTTGTGCAGGCGCAGACGCCCCTTGCGCAGCATCATGCGCAGAAAGGGCAGCTTGCGGTGTCCCATCGCGTTAAGCAGCCGCCGGTAAGACAGGCCGTCGATCTGGACAAGAATGAATCCGCGGCGGCCCGGAGCCGCATCGCTGAATGGGATGCCCATGCGCCGCAACAGTGCCGGTCCGCGCGTAAAACGCAGATTGACCGTGCGCCTGATCTTGTTTAACCAGCTTGAGATTGTCGTTTTTCGCAAATAAAAGTGTGAAGTCCAAACTAATCGACGCGATAACCGAAAACAAGTTTCAAGAAAGTGACAACATGAAACCGTCCATACTGCGACCCGCCGTTGCGGCAATTGCCGCGCTGATCTGCCTGACGCTCGCCGCCGGCTGCTCGCGCCGCACGCCGGAAGAGCGCCTGGAAAAAGCCGCGCTGGCCATCAAGCAGCGCGACACACTGACAGCCATGCTTGAATTGCAGGAGCTCATTAAGAAATACCCCGACGATCCGCGTGCAATCGACGCGCATTATCTGCTCGCCCAAGTCTATTTCTCGGACCAGCGCGCCGATGACGCAATCGGAGAATTGAAGATCGTCCTCGATAAATCGACCCAGAAGGACGAGGCCGGTCAGGCCGCACTGCGCTCATATCTGTCTGTGCTGGCGCAAACAAAACGCTTCGAAGAAGCCAAGAAGCTCATTGATGAATACTTGGCCAGGTATGCCAAGGATGAATCCATCGCGCTGAACCTTGCGGTGGCCAAGGCCGACATCCTGACCGCCGCGAAAGAAACGAGCGCGGCGAGAACACTGCTGACCGGTCTCAAAAAACAGACCACGGAATCGGCGACCCTGTCGCTCTACCGCGACATGCTCACCCGCACCTACATTATGGAAGGCAGAACCACCGACGCCATCGTCTTCCTGACAAGCGAAATCACAGCGACGACCAATCCCCAGGAAAAGCGCGGGCTGATGCTGCAAGTGGCTTCGGGTTATTCCCAGGCGGGCGACTACAACAAAACCCGGCAATGGCTGGCCGAGGCAACGCGCCTGTATGACGCGGCCATCAAGGACGAACTGGACGCAACCAGGAAGACGCAACTTGCCAACGAGCTTGCGCTGGGCTACCTCCAGACGGGCAACCTCGCCGGCGCGCGCGCCACACTGCGCCAGCTTTTCGACGCGGCGGGAACCGCGCCCTACCTGCAAATGATTGTCGATCCGCTGAGCTTGGCGCTCATGCGCGAGGGCAACACCAGCGGGGCCATCGAGGTTCTGCGCGAGGCCGCCGCGCGCGCGCCGCAACTTCCCTTTGCCGCGCAAGCCACACAGCTCGAAACGCTGGCAAACCAGAACGCGCTTGAGCGCCTTGCACCGCCCGACACCACGCCACTTGTGCTGCGTTTTGCCCGCGAAGAGCTGCTCATGCCCCGCAACCTTCCGGCGCCATCGGCGCAGACCGCAACAGCGGCAACGAAAACAGCCGCCGACGCCGCAACAACGGAAACCAAGTAAGACCGGTCAGCGAGTACGCCATCAGGCTCGCGGCGATTTGGCGCCAGACTGTCAGTAATCCGCCGGCAGGCTGTTGAGTTGCTCGAGGGTGAAAACAGGCCCTTCCTTGCACACATAAACCGGCCCGCAGTTGCACCGTCCGCATTTGCCAAGACCGCATTTCATGCGGTTCTCGAGGCTCGTGTAGATGTCGCGGGGCGCAAGCCCCATCTTGCCGAGCACCGGCAGTGTGAACTTGATCATGACGGGCGGGCCGATGACCAGGGCGATGGAGTTCGCGGCGGGAATCTGCGCGCGCTCGACCACGGTGGGCACGAACCCGATCTCGCCCGTCCAGTCGGGCGTTTCGCCGCCGGGATCAACGCATCGCGCCACGCGCACGCGCTCGCGGGCGGCCCACTTGTCCAGCTCGCCGGCGAACACGAGGTCGCCCACCGTGCGCGCGCCATATACGATCGTGATGTCGCCGTATTTGGCGCGGTTTTCGAGCGCCTGCCAGATGGCGCAACGGATCGGCGGCATGGCGATGCCGCCGCCGATGAAGATCAGATTTTTACCCTCCCATTCCTCCATCGGGTAACTGTTGCCATAAGGGCCGCGGAAGCCGATCGTGTCGCCCTCGTCAAGCTGCCACAGGGCTTCCGTCACCATCCCGGTTTTACGGAAACAGAATTCGATGTGGTCTTTCCAGTTTGAGCTGGAGCAGATGTTGAAGGTTGATTCGCCGTAGCCGAAGGCCGAAAAAATGCCGAACTGGCCCACGCGGAAGGCGAAGCGCTCCGCGGCGCCGGCATCGGCAAATTTCACGCTCACCGCCTTCACATCCGTCGTGTGTTGCCGGATCTGAAGCACTTCCATCAGCTCTGGTTTGTAGATGTTATCCATGGTCCGTATCTTCGTGGCTTCGTGGCACAACGTCCTGAATGTTCACACTGGTTCAACACTTTCCAGGGACGGGGTGGCGTTGCTGATTTCCTCGAGGACAGTCAGCACGCCCAGGCCCACGGGGCAGATGCGGCCGCAATTTCCGCAGCCGGTGCATAATATCTCGCCGAATTTGTCGGGGTAGATCGCGAATTTGTGTGACAGCCGCTGGCGCTGGCGCTGTCCCTGCGCGCTGCGCGGGTTGTGTCCCGACGCATGCTGGGTGAACATGGAGAACTGGCAGCAGTCCCAGTTTTTCACGCGCGCGCCGCCATAGGCGTTGCCCTCGTCGACGATGTCGAAGCAGTGGCATGTCGGGCATGTGTAGGCGCATGCCGCGCAACCCGCGCATCGCAGCGTCAACTCGCCCCAGATGGGATTGTCGAAATTGTCTCTTGTGAATTTCCGCACGAAATCGGCGTCGAATTTTAGCGGCGGGCCTGGCGGAATTTCCGCGGTTCTTTCGCCGGGTTGGGTTTTTCCCTGGAACAGGGCGCGGCCTTTGCCGGTCAGGCATCGCACCTCGAATGCGTCTTCCCCGAGCCTGATCAGAAGCGCGTCGGAGCCTTGCTCCGCCGCGGGCCCGCAGCCAACCGACGTGCAGAAACACGCGTCGTCGTGCTCTGTGCAGGCCATCGTGACAACCGTCGCGGCGTCGCGGCGTTTGTCGTAGAAGTTGTCCTTATAGTCCCAGTTAAACACGCGGTCAAGGATGGGCAGCATCGAGGCATCGCACGGGCGGGCGCCCATGATCAGCATCGGTTTCACGGGGTCGTTCACCACGTCGCTCAATTCAATCTTTTTACCCGTGAATTTGTAACGATAAAGAATTTCGCTTCGCGGAAAGAAGAACTCTTTGATCGAGTTTGCGGGATGAATGTATCCGCTGAGCATGAGGCCGGCGGATTCAAGCCGCGCATACTGCACGAGGTCCGGTTTGACTGCGGCCGGGCCGATCACCTCGCCACCGCGCGCGATCCAATCGTCCATCAGCCGCCGAAGCTCCGCGTGTGTGATGATCTCGCTCACCCGATGAAATCCTCTTTGTCCTTGAGAGAGTATGCGCCGGCGGGCGGTTCCGCTTCCGGATCCATGCCCGCGCGCCAGCCGAAATGGTCCTCGGCGGCGGCGGCGAGCGCGAGGTTGAGCAGGCGCAGGTCGATGTGGGCGGGGCAGGCGCGCGCGCATTCGTCGCATCCCGCGCAGCGAGCCGCGAGGTGAAAAGCCCGCGTGATATGCCATGCGAAATTGCCCTTGGGCGTGGCCGACGTGTCGATGACGCACGGGCGGTTCTTGTCCGCAATGCACCGCTCGCAATAACACAGCGGGCAGACCTGCCGGCAGGCATAGCATTTGACGCAGCGGCCGAACTCGGCGCGCCAGAAGGCCAGGCGCGCCTCGGGCGTTTTTCGCATGAACGCCTCAAGGTCGGCATATCGCGCCGATGAAGGCGTCGTCCTAACAGCGGCGGCTTGGGATTCCGTTTCGCGGATGACCGTGTCGGTCCAGCGCGGCACGTGAACGTCGCACGACGCGCACTTGGCCATGGCGGGGCGGCCCGCACCGTTGCACTCGACGCCGATAACGTAAATATTCGCGCGGACGATCTGCGATTCCTTCGCGAGCATGATGAGCGCGCGCTCATCGCAGCCTTTCACGATGACGGCGGGCTTGCCGAGTGCCTTCACCTCGCGCCGCTTGAGCGTTGCCGCAAGATTCGTCATGCACTGGTCGTTCCACACAAGCTGATCGGCGTCCTCCGCCCGCCGGATGAAAACAGGATATGCCGGTTTGCCGGGCGCCGCCTGGCCGTAGCCGATGACAACCTGCGCCGTCCCCTCGCTCAGCAGACGCGCGCACAATTCCCGCAGTTGATCGACGATCATGCCGAAGCCCTCGCAATCTCCCTGTATGCCGTGTAGGGGCCCATCTGGCGCGTCTGTTCGGTGATGCCGGTCACGACCTGCGCCCACTTTCTGCCCTCGGCCGCTGAGATCCAAGTGAAATGGATGCGGTTGAGGTCGATGCCAAGTGTGTCGAGAAGCTGGCGGAAAAGCATCCAGCGGCGCCGCGCGTGGTAGTTGCCCGCCGTGTAGTGGCAATCGCCCGGATGGCATCCGGATACGAGGACGGCGTCGGCGCCGGCCTCGAAGGCCTTCACGATCAGGTTGAAATCGATGCGCCCCGTGCATGGAAACCGGATGATGCGCACGTTGGCCGGGTACTCGAGCCGGTTGGTGCCCGCCAGATCAGCGCCAAGATATGTGCACCAGTTGCACACATAGGCGATGATCCTGGGTTCAAAGCGATTGGTTTCATTCATTTGTGGTTTCTCCCGAGAAAACCGGTCAGCGAGTACGCCATCAGGCGGTCAGCGAGTACGCCATCATGCGGACAACCACAGACAACCACGGACGAAGAACAGGGTATTTGCTTTTCTATGTTCATGTCATGAGGCTCTCGACCATCGAGTAAATTTGTTGTTCGGTGAATCCTTCGAGCTCCGCGCTCTTGGAGGGGCAGAGCGCCACGCAGGTGCCGCAGCCCATGCACAATCCCTCGTTGACGCGCGCCGTGTATTTCACATGAACGCCCTTCGGGGTCAGCGTCTCGGCGCGCTCGATGGCCGTGTAGGGGCAGCCTCGCACGCATGTGTAGCACGCCGCGCATGTCTGCTCGTTGATGCGCGCGATTTCAGGCTCGCGCGTCAGTTCCTCGCGCCCGAACATGACCAGCGTCTTGCCCGCCGCCGCGCTAGCCTGCGCCACCGCCTCTGGGATGTCCTTTGGCGCGTGGCACGCGCCGCAGATGAACACGCCAGCGGCGTTTGTCTCGACCGGGCGCAGTTTCGGGTGCGATTCGCTGAGAAATCCGAATTCATCGTAGCCGACATTGAGCTTCTGCGCCAGCGCATGCACGCCATCAGCCGGGCGCATCGCCACCGCCAGCACAACCATGTCGGCCTCGATGGTCACGGGCGCGCCGGCCAGCGTGTCCGCCCCGCGCACGATCAGTTTGCCGTTCTCCTCGGTGATCTTCGACACGCGCCCGCGGTAGTACTTCGCCCCGTCCTGCTCGATCGCGCGCCGCACGAACTCGTCATAGGCTTTGCCGCCCGCGCGAATGTCCATGTAGAAAACGTGCGCCTCGCCGCCGGGCGTCTTGTGTTTGTAGAGCATCGTGTGCTTGGCCGTGTACATGCAGCAGATCTTTGAGCAATAGGCGAGACCCTTTGCGTTGTCGCGCGAGCCGACACACTTGATGAAAACAACGGATTGCGGAATCTTGCCGTCCGACGGGCGCTTGATTTCGCCGCCGGTCGGCCCGCTTGCCGAGACGAGCCGCTCGAACTGCAGCGCGTCAATCACATCCTTGTATTTGCCGTAACCGTACTCGCCGTAGCCCGAAAGTTGGGCGTTATCCTGCTCCTTGGCGATATTGTAAAGCTTGTAGCCTGTCGCCACGATGACCGCGCCCGCCTGCTCCACCACGAGTTTGTCCTCGTCGGCGAAGTTGATTGCTTTGGCCTGGCATTTCTTCTCGCAAAGCCCGCAACCCGTGCCGCGCTTGAGCCGCGTGCACGCCAGCCGGTCGATCACCGGTCGCGCCGGCACCGCCTGCGGGAATGGGATGTAAATCGCCTTGCGGAATCCCATGCCGCAGTCGAATTCGCTCAAGTTCTTTTTTATGGGGCAACTGTTCCAGCAATCGCCGCAGCCCGTGCACTTCACCATGTCCACATAACGCGCTTTTTGACGGATCGTGATCTTGAAGTTGCCGACGTAGCCCTCGACCGACTCCACCTCGGAATACGTGTAGAGTTTGATGTTGGGATGCTGGCCAACCTCGACCATGCGCGGCGTGAGAATGCATTGCGAGCAATCGAGCGTGGGGAACGTCTCGGACAGCCCGGCCATCTTGCCGCCGATGGAGGGTTCGCGCTCCACGAGCGCCACCTCATGGCCGGCGTCGGCGATGTCGAGCGCCGCCTGGATGCCCGCAACCCCCCCGCCTATGACTAGGGCGCGGCGCGTCAGCGGCACGCGGATCGGCACAAGCTCGTGATCGCGTTTGACCTTCTCCACCGACATGCGAATCAAATCGAGGGCCTTCGCCGTCGCCTCTTCACGGTTGTGGTGAACCCATGAGCAGTGCTCGCGGATGTTGGCCATCTCGACGAGATAGGGGTTGAGCCCCGCCGTCTGCGCCGCTTTGCGGAACGTCTTGAGATGCATGTGCGGCGAGCACGACGCCACGACCAGGCCCGTCAGGCGCTCCGATTGTATCTTGTCGCGGATTTGCGCCTGCCCGGGGTCCGAGCACATGTATTTATAATTGATCGAGCACCGCACGCCGGGCATCTGCGCCACGGTCTCGGTGACCTTTTCAATGTCCACATGGCGGGCGACATTCTCGCCGCACCAGCATGTGAATACGCCTATTCTTGCCATGTCATGCTCGCCATCATTGTGATGCGGGCATTCCGCCCGCGCTACTTTGTCACAACAAAATGTCTGTCGATCCCGAGCGTATGGGCGTCAATTCCGAGCGCCAGGCCGGTGAGATCCGACAGGTAGTAAATCATCATGCCGTGGCGCACGCCATAACGGCGCTCCACGTCCCCTTGTTTCATGTCAAGGTTCACATGGCACATGGGGCATGCCGCGACCACGCAGTTCGCCCCGTGCGCCCTCGCGTTTGACAGTATCTTGTGCGACAGCTCGAGCACCGTGTCCGTATTGGCCAGCGTCATGCCCGCGCCGCAACACTCTGTCTTGTAGTTCCACTCGACGGTCTTCCCCCCCAGCGCCTCGATGATTGTTTCCATCGAGCTGGGATGCTCGCAGTCGTCAAAGCGCAGATCCTCGGGCGGGCGCGTGAGCAGACAGCCATAATAGCACGCCGCGCTGATTTCCGTGAGCGGGTATTTGACGGCCGCCTTGATCGCGTCCATTCCTATACCCTGAAACACCTGGATGAGATTGAGCACCTTGGTTTCGCCCTTGATGTTCAATTCCACGATTTCCGACATTTTACGCCGCAGTTTTTCGTCGCGCGCCATGGCGCGGTTGCCCCGGATCAGCTCCATCGAGCACATGGGGCAGGGGGCCAGCAGCTCGCGCACGCCGTCGCGCTCGGCGATGGCCAGGTTGCGCGCTGGCAACGCAACGGCCAGGTTGTGATTGAGCGAATGCGCCGCCGTCGCGCCGCAACAGATCCAGTCGTTGAGCTCGCACAGCTCCACGCCCAGCGCGCCAAGACACGCCCGCACCGACGCCTCGTAATCGTTCGAGGAGCCGTGCAACGCGCAACCAGGATAATATCCGATGGAAGCAGCCGATGTCATTGTTCATCCTTCTTCAAAGGCGTGTCGGCCGTTTTGCCATGGCAACGCTCGAAGATGCGTTTGACGATGGCGCGGTCGCGCACTTTTTTGCCCAGCAGGCGCAGTTTGCGCCGCGACATCATTTTTGGGCCAAGCATCGCGTCCTTGAACAGGAACGGGATGCTCAGGCTGCTGAAGAAACCTGCCGTCTTGAACTGACCGACCAGCTCCAACTCATTGAGGCGGCCGTTGCGGCGGATGTTGTCGAGGAACGCGCGCATGAAAATGAGCGTGTTGCGCATCGCGGGCGCCACGGCATCGCGCCCGGCCGAAAGCTGGCGCATGGCGTCCATCACGCCCGCGCAGTCCACCGATTTCGGGCATCGCGTCGTGCATGTCTGGCACGACACGCACAGCCATACTGACTCGGAGAGCATCGCCCGATCCTCCATGCCCATCTGCGCCAGCCGGACGATCTGATTGGGCATCACGTCCATGTGTCCCGCCACCGGGCAACCCGCCGTGCATTTGCCGCACTGGTAGCAATCCTGAACCCGGATTTCCCCTGCGGTATCGATGATCGCGGTATCGGTCGTCATAAAATCATCCCCATGCCAACATGCCATAGAACATTAAATTACCGGTCAGCGAGTACGCCATCAGGCCGGTCAGCGAGTACGCCATCAGGTGTGAAGCTTGTTGATGAGTCGATGTGAACGATAAAGATCGGAGTAATATTCATTAAACCACATAAACAATTAACCAAGCCTGAAACTTCATTGATTTCACCACAGAGACGCAGAGAACACGGAGAAAATTGGCGAACGACTGGCCGATGAATAAGCTGGCGATGCGCGGTTAGTACGCCTCTGGCTCCGAAAGGAGCCGGATATTACACACGCCGCCCGATTGCGGCGCGGTTCCCCGAAGGGATTGTCTTCCGTTGCTTCACTCCGGGGCGCGGCGCAAGATGAGGGCGGCGGCGGATACAAAAACGTGAAGGAGCATTCGCATGAATGTGACAATGAAGCAACTGCTTGAGGCCGGCGTGCATTTTGGCCATCAGAGCCGCCGCTGGAACCCCAAGATGAAACCCTACATCTACACCGCCCGCAACGGCATCTATATTGTTGACCTGAAGAAAACGCTCAAAATGTTGCGCGACGCGTGCAAGTTCGTGCGCGACGCTGTGGCCGACGGCGCAACCGTGATGTTTGTCGGCACAAAGAAACAGGCCAAGGACTCGATTTTCGAGGCCGCGCGCGATTGCAACATGTACTTTGTCAACAACCGCTGGCTGGGCGGAATGCTGACCAACTTCCGCACGATCCGCCGCAGTGTGCTGCGTCTGATGGAAATCGAGCGCATGGAAGCGGACGGATCCATCAAAAACTACAGCAAAAAAGAGCAGTCAATGTACGCCAAGGAGAAGCTGGCGCTGGAGAAGAACCTTTCGGGCGTGAAGAAGATGGACAAGCTGCCGGGCATCATGTTCGTGGTTGACCCGCACAGGGAATCAATCGCAGTGCAGGAAGCGCGCAAATTGAAAATTCCGATCGTCAGCATCGTGGACACGAACTGCAACCCTGACATGATCGACTGGATCATCCCGGGCAATGACGACGCCATCCGCGCGGTGAAGCTGATTTCACAGAAGATCTCCGAGAGCGTGGCCGAGGGGCTTCAGGCCCGCGCCGGCATTGGGGCGCCCTTGCAGGCCGAACTGCCCGCCGGGCCGCTCGGCGTGGACATTGAGGCCGTCGAGAAAAAATACGGCCGCGACCTCGAAGGCGAGGATGAGGACACCGTCGACTACTTCGGCGAGACTCCGCCCGAACCCGTCGAGATCGAGAAAGTGCCCGACACGACGCCTCCCGCGAACGAGCCGCCGGCCGAATCAGCCGCGGAAATCGTTCCACCCGCCGAATCAGCCGCGGAAATCGTTCCACCGGCCGAATAATATGCGGGCGGGACGCCCGCGCTCCCAGAGGGAGAACACGGACAACCATGGACGAAGAACGAGGCGGCGGGCAGCCCGTGCAAGTGCCCGCGCTTTGTGTTGAGGGCGCGGTCGAGCGCATCGTCTTTCACAATGCCGACAATGCCTACACCGTGGCGGCGCTGAAGCCGCCGGATTCCACCCATGAGGTCATCATCGTCGGCAACTTTGGGGATGTGAGGCCCGGCGAACAGTTGCGTGTGGAGGGGCAGTACATTGTTGACAAGAAATACGGGCGTCAATTCCGCGTTGAGCGGTTTGAAATGACCCTGCCCGAAACGACCGCCGCCATTGAGAAATACCTGTCGAGCGGGCTTGTGCGGGGCATCGGCGCCGCCTACGCGAAACGGCTTGTCAGACATTTCGGGGCGGAGCTTTTCAGCGTGATTGACGCGCAGCCGGAGCGCCTGCGCGAAGTTGAGGGGATTGGCGCCAAACGTTCGGAGATGATCCGCCAGGGATGGAGCGAGCACCGCGCCCTGCGCGATATCATTATGTTCCTGCAACAGCACGGCATGACGCAGACTTTCGCCGCGCGGATATACAAACAGTACGGCGAACACGCCATCGAGCAGATCAAAACCAACCCCTACCAGCTCGCGATCGACGTGCGCGGCATCGGTTTCAAATCCGCCGACGCGCTGGCGCAGAAAATGGGCATCCCCGTCGAATCGGTCGAGCGGTGCAAGGCCGGCGTCTATTTCATCCTCCAGGAACTCGCCGGCGAAGGGCATTGCTACTACCCCGCCGATCCGCTCATCGAGCGCGCCGCCGCGACGCTCGAGGTGGAGCAGGAGCTTGTCATCACGGCAATCAACGCGCTCAAAGCCGACAATCATGTGGTGCTCGAGTTGCTGCCCGACAAGACGCGCGCCGTTTACCTGCGGCAGTTGCACGCGCACGAAGTTGGCGCGGCCGGGCTCATCGCGCGGTTGATGGCGACGGGAAAGCTCTTTCCCAAAATCAGCGCCGCAACCGAACTGGACGAGTTTGAGAAACAGTTTCATTTCGAGCTTGCCTCCAACCAGAAACTTGCGGTCACGACGGCGCTCGCGGGCGGCGTGCTTGTCATCACGGGCGGGCCGGGCACTGGCAAGACGACGATCATCAAGGCGATTCTGCGCATCCTGCGCAAAGCGGGCGTGATTGTGCTGCTTGCCGCGCCGACGGGGCGCGCGGCAAAGCGCATGACGGAACTGGCGCATCATCCCGCGGCGACCATCCACCGGCTGCTGCAATACTCGTTCCGCGACGGCGGCTGGCAGCGCAACGCGCGAAATCCGCTCAAGGCGGATTTCGTGATTGTCGACGAGGCGTCGATGATCGATATCGGGCTGGCCCACGCGCTGCTGCGCGCCGTTCCTGCCACAAGCTCCCTGATCTTCGTGGGCGACATCGACCAGCTTCCGTCTGTCGGTCCCGGTAATTTCCTGCGCGACCTCATTGACAGCGGGGTTGTGCCCGTCGTGCGCCTGAATGAGATCTTCCGCCAGGCGCGGCAGTCGCTTATCGTCAGGAACGCCCACCGGGTCAACACCGGCCGACAGCCCGTTCTCGCGGCGCCCGAAGGCCGGTCAGCGAGTACGCCATCAGGGGCCGGTCAGCGAGTACGCCATCAGGCCAGCGATTTTTACTTCTTCGAGGCGGAGGAGCCCGAGCGAGCGCTGGAGATCATCAGGCAGCTTGTGCGCGAGCGCATTCCCGCGAAGTTTGGTTTCGCATCCGCGGCCGACATCCAGGTCATCACGCCCATGCACCGCGGCGTCATCGGCGCGCAGAACCTCAACCGGGAGATTCAGCAAATGCTTAATCCCTCCGGCAGCGCGCTGGAGCGCGGCACTGGCGTGCTGCGCGCGGGCGACAAGGTCATGCAGGTCGAAAACAACTACGACAAGGACGTTTTTAACGGCGACATCGGAATCATCACAACGATCGACCGCGAGGATCAGTGCCTCAAGGTGAACTTCGACGGGCGGATTGTCCGATATGAATTCAACGAGGTGGACGAGATCGAGCTGGCCTACGCGGTGACGGTTCACAAGTCGCAGGGCAGCGAGTATCGCGCGGTGATCATGCCGGTGCACACGACGCACTTCATCATGCTTCAGCGCAACCTGCTGTACACCGGCATCACGCGGGGCAAGAGCCTTGTGTGCCTTGTGGGGCAGCCGCGCGCCGTGCGCATGGCGGTGGACAACGTCAGCTCTGTTCCGCGGCACTCGGCGCTGAACCAGCGGCTTGCGCAACTGGCGGCGCTAAATTCATGAATAATACCATTCGGGGATGTCCATGACTTGCAATGAAGCGAATGTGTTGGCCTCAAGGATAGATTAATGAATACAAAGGCGGTTGTCCCCGGACAAAGAGGCGAAGACCCCCGGTTTTTGCTGGTGTTTGTGACGGGCTTGCTGGTGTTTGTGGCGGATTTTGTGACGAAGTGGGTCGCTGTGCGCGAGCTGGCCATGGCGCCTGGTCTCGATGGCAGATTGCTGGCGTTCATGTTTCCGTCCGGTGATTACGGGCGCGAACTGCTCGAATCGCATGTGCGCCGCGTCCCGGTGATCCCCGGATTGTTCGACTGGTTTCTGCAGTACAACCAAGGCGGTGCTTTCTCGTTGCTCAATGATTATCCGCTCGTCATCACGATTGTTTCTGTTGCGGCCATCGTGTGGATTTATCTGTGGAGCCGCAGGATTTCGCCGGAGCATTATCATGTCCACATTGTCTTCGGGCTGATTCTCGGCGGGGCGCTGGGCAATCTCGCCGACCGCCTGCGGTTCCGTCACGTCGTCGATTTCATTCACTTCTATCACCACGACTGGTACTGGCCGACGTTTAATGTGGCCGACATGGCGATTTGCTGCGGAATCGCCGTGTTTGTTTATCTGAGCCTGTTTACGAAGAGCCTGGATTCGGCGGCGCCGGCGGGTGTTGCCGAATCCCCGAAAGCCTCGTCAGACGGCGGCGACAAGCCGGTCAGCGAGTACGCCATCACGGAAAACGTCGAGTGATGACGCTTGCCCCGTCATCACTGCTCGCCGCGGGCCTTGAGGATGTAATTCAGCAGGTCCTTGGCGAAGTCCGAATAGATGACGATCCTGGCGGGATCGAGGGGAACGTTGTTGAGATACTGAAGGCGCAGGACGTCGCCGTTTTCGGTGATCTCGGGGATGATGCCGCTGAAGAAGAAGCCAAGCAGTTCCATCTGAGCGCACATGTATGCCGTGGCAGGTTCGGCAAGGGGAAGGTCGAGATAGATGCAGTCGATTTTGTTAAGGCAAAGCCCCCGCAGGCGCGCGCGGACGATATCGCGCAGGTTGGCGCCCATGCGCGCCACGCGAAGTAAAGCGTTGCCGACATCGCTGTTTATCTGAGCGTCGAGCAGCGCTTCGCCGGACAGTTTGATATCCTGCCGGTGCGGCGGTCTGTCGATGCGCCGCAGGAAACCGCCCTGTTCATAAATGCGCCGGATCATTGTGGCGTGATGGTAGGGCGGATAGACCGCGCGCTCAGGCTCATTGTTGACGCGCAGGTAAAAGATCACCGTCGAGACCCGCTGGGGCAGATTTTCGTCGATGTCTCTGAAACAGAATGACCGGGGGCATTGGGCCAGCATGATGCCTGTCTCGGTGGCGCCCAGCGCATGGTTGCCTTTCTGGGTGAAGGGGTGAAGCGAGACCGCCTCGCTGTAAAGGCCGTACATGGCGCGTTCGCGTGCATGTTCGGTGAAGCGCGCTTTCATGCGCTCGAAAAGTTTGCGTCCGCGGCAGCGCGGATCGACAACCGCGCGCGCGATTTCAGCGATGCGCGCGCCGGGCGTGTCTTTCAGGAGAGCGAGATGCCCCACGATTTCATCATCAGGCGCCACGGCCACGAGCGATTCCATCAAACCGCTCTCGATCATCTCGCGGATCTTCTCCGGGAAGTAAATCTGTTCGACGTAGGTGTAGCCGTAGCAATGGTACATGCACCGCGCGAGCGCCACGCCCTCATCAGGCCGCATGAACCTGATGGTGATGGGCATATCGGCGGGAAACGGCGCCGGTGCGCTGGCCATGTCTTCATGGTCGGAGCATTCCGGCATTCTGGCCATGAATTTCCTGATGAATTCAAGACGCTTGCCGCCGTGGCCGAGGTTAAGATAACGCACCTCGTCGGAGAACGCCTTGATAAGACGCATGCCAAAGCCGCCCCCGCCTTCTTCTCCGCACTTTTTCCAGTCGAAAGGCAGCCCGCGATCCTCGACAGCCAGCACGAGCTGCGCGGGGCGGCGCTCGATGATGATGTCGAATTCGGCGCCCTCATCGCCATCGAGCGCGTGGCGGATGACATTCAGCCCGGCCTCCTCGGCGATTGTCTCGAAATGGCGCGCCTCGTCTTCATTCATTCCTTCGGCGCGCGCGACATCGCGGACAAACGCCGCCGCGGCCGGCAACAACGCGATGCGTCCCTTAAGGGTCATTTTGGCTATGACGTTTGAATTGCCCACTGTGTTGCCGCGACGGACCGGATTTTTCTTTGCTCTTATTGTTTATCCAATATTGGACATACCCGGACATCAAAAATGAAAGGACATAAAGAAAAATGGCGGATAGAACGCTCATTTTTGTCAAGCCCGACGGCGTGCGGCGCGGGCTGGCGGGGGAAATCATCTCGCGGTTCGAGCGCAAAGGCTTGCGGATCGCGGCGCTGAAAATGATGCGCTTCACGCGCGAGCTGGCGCGCAGGCACTACGAGGAGCATCTCGGCAAGCCGTTTTATCCGGCGCTGGAAGAATTTGTGCTGAGCGGGCCGGTGGTGGCGATGGTGCTGGAGGGAAACGACGTCGTTGAAATGACGCGCATGATGATGGGCAAAACCAAACACACTGAGGCCGCCCCGGGCACGATCCGGGGCGATTTCGCGTATCATACGACTTTCAACCTGATCCACGGGAGCGACTCGACCGAGCGCGCGAACATCGAAATCGCGAATTTCTTTTCTGAGGAGGAACTGATGCCTGTGTGTGTGTGAACCAAGCCGCGATTGATAAGGTGTGCGGAGGCTTGCGCCAAAGTCCGGTCAGCGAGTACGCCATCAGGCTCGCGCAGAGGGGAATGGATGTTCATTGCCGCGGAGGTTCAGCGCACGCTCCCCGATTCGGGCCCGATGCCGGGGCCGAGGAAGAAGATGTCACCGGCGCTGATCGTGCCGTTGGTGGGGTCGTAGCTTG
The DNA here is from genome assembly GCA_026398535.1 of Candidatus Sumerlaeota bacterium. GTDB lineage: Bacteria > Sumerlaeota > Sumerlaeia > Sumerlaeales > Sumerlaeaceae > JAPLSQ01. The sequence goes on from JAPLSQ010000055.1 coordinate 21,006, forward strand.
TGGCGGAAGGGCTGAGGTCGCCAAGCACCGTGGCGTAAAGGTCCGGCCCGATGCTGCGCAACGCCCACATGACGCCGGGCGAGCGCGAAATCCTCAGCGTCCACAAGCCGGGATAAAGCGCGTTTTCATCGCGCCCGTCGGGCAGGTAGCGGTAGGCGTAGTCGAAGCAAAATGGCCTGACAAACCGGCCGGCCACCTTGTAGGGGGATGCAAGTGTGGCATTGCGGCTCATCGCGCCTTCAGCGAAGACATCCTCGGGTATGGCTGACATGTAGGCGATCGGCGTCGTCAGCACAATGAGCCGCGGCAGATAAGCATTCAGGTCGCGCGTTGTCACAATGGAATAATACTGATAGTCGGGCGGATACTTGCCGCTGTCGACGCGGTATGTCTCAAGAGCCGTGCTCATTGAGCGCATGTCGGTCTTGGTGCGCGAGACCTTTGAGCGCGTTTGCGCCTCCATGAAATTCGGGACGGCAATCGCGGCAAGGATCGCGATGATTGCCACGACAATTAAAAGTTCAATCAGGGTGAAACCCCATTGCCGGTCAAATCGCATCGTCATTTTCATGGGACAAACTCTCCTGTGTTGCCAGTATATATGACACCACATAACAATTTGAATGAACAAAATTGTCTGCGGCGTTTGACCGATGCCCCAGAACAAATTGTTTCCTGGCGCCATGTGGTACGCGCCGATTTTGCTGCTCCCGTTACTTCCACACCTCCTTGTAAAGCATCATTGCGGGGCAACCGGCGAATGCGACGGCCAGCGCGGCGGGTTCGCCGCGCAACGATATTTTTTCTCCCGCGTACGGGCAGATGTTGTGCGCGCAGAAAGTCTCGCATGGGCAGGGATTGCGCGGATCGCACATGCAATGGCCCAGCCTGACCGACCCCCCCCTGCGCGACATCACAGTCTTGCGGCGCCTGAGGTTCACGTTCGCGCCGCGTTCTCCAGCGCTTCGTCAAAGACGGCGGTCACGGCGCGTGCGTGTTTGCCGGCGGAGAACAAGGCGTGCGCCCGCTCGCACGCCGCGGCGCCCATGGCGCGGCAGGTCTGCGTGTCAGCCGCGAGCGCCGCGACAAGGTCAACAAACGCGGGAAGCTCCTTCCAGAAGGTCTTGTCATCAACGTTGCGCAGACCAACCAAAAAACCGGTCTTTCCGTCCTCGATGAGTTCGGGAATGCCGCCCGTGTTGCTGCCGATCGTCGGCACGCCGGCGGCGGCGGCCTCGATGATCACGCGCCCGAATCCCTCGTCGTTGCTCACAAGGACGTTCAGATCCAGCGCGGCAAAGAAGTCCGCGATGCGCCGCTGGAAAGGCAGGAACCGCACGGCGGATGAAATTCCCGCGCGTTCAGCCAGCGCTTTCAATTCGTCAGCATAGCTTTCCTGACCAGGACTCGTTTCGCCGATGAAAAGAAACTTGGCGTTTGGGACGCGGTTGAGGATTGGCGCCGCGGCGTCGAGCAGAAAACGCGGGCGTTTGCGGGGCATGAGCAGGCCGATCTGGCCGATCACGAAATCGTCATCATCGAAACCGAGTTCGCGCCGCGTCAGCCGTCGCCGGGCGCGCGCGTTGTCGAACTCCTCGAAATCCACGCCGTTGTGCACGACCCGCACTTTGCGCGCCTTCCAGTGGAATATATCGAAATCCGCGGCGGCGGCTTCCGAGACGGCAATGATGCGCGAAGCCTCGCCCAGCAGGTAATTGCGCGCCATGCGCGGCGTGACCGAAAGACGCATGTGGGTGACGACCGGGACCGTCAGCGGATGCGCAAGACGCCGGGAGAGAAGAGCGCCGGCAAGAGCGAGCGCGAGCGCTCCGCCGCTGGCCGCAACGGCGGCGTGGGGATTGGAATAAATCTCGTTGCAATGGATGAGACCGATCCGCTCGCGGGCGATGATCTCGCGCAGCGCCGCCGTGCGTGCCGGCAGTGTGAGCCACGAGGCTCCCTTGCGCCATGGCGGCAGGCGCAGTTTGATCCAGGGAAGATGGCGCTTGTCCAGCTCGTTGGTCAGCGCGCCCGCTTCGGGCGCAAGCGCCACGGGATCATAGCGCGTGCCCGCGAGCTCGCGAATCAGCGTCAGCAGGCTGCGCCGCGCGCCCAGCAGCCGAACACTCGGCGTGATATGAAGCACTCGGATCGTTGGCATGTGCGAATAATCATTACGCCCGGCGAATTGCGAAATCCAGAAATACTCTTTGTCACAATGCGGCTGGCACTGTCCCGTTGCTCTCGGACCCGGGAGACGCCTTGGAGTCGCGCATCAGGATTGCGCATCAGCTTCGAGCAGGACGTTTTCCAATTCATAATATCCCGCCGGGTTTGTGATCCAGCCCTTGACCCGGCGGTTGATGCCCATGGTAATGCGCGAGTGATAGGTGAATATCCACGGGGCGTCGTCGACGATCAGCGCCTGCAGTTTGCGGAAAAGCTCCGCGCGCGCGGCTTCATCGGTCGTGCTGAGCGCCTCATCGAGCATTTTGTCCACCGCTGCGTTGACGTAAAACGCCGTGTTGCTGTTGCTTGTTGAGCGGAACAGTGGATCGATGTAACCGAACGCGTTTTCGCCCCCGACCCATCCGCCGATGAACATGTCGAACACGCCTTTGGCGCGCGGATACCATTTACCGTCATTGGTGATGTAGGCGTCGAACTTGTCCCAATAGACCGCGCTGTCGAACTGCATGACGCGCACATTGATGCCCGCCTCGCGCAATTGCTCCAGGATGGTCTCGGCAAGCAGGCGGTCCGAGGCGCTGTCGGCGGCCCAGAGCGTCACTTCCACTCCCCCACCGTAACCCGCCTGCCGCAAAATGTCACGCGCCTTGCCGGGATTGTAGTCGTAGGTCCGCATCTGGTTGTTGAAGGAAGGCAGCGCGGGCGGGACAGGGCCGAATGACGGGTCCGCGTTGCCCCGGAAGGCGTACTTCACGATGTAATCGCGGTTGATGGCGTAATTGGCGGCGCGGCGCACGCGCGCGTCGTCGAAAGGCGGTTTTTGATTGTTCAGCCCGATGTAGCGGATCGCCAGCATCGGCACGGTGTCCACGATGATGCGCCCCGACTGGCGCGCGACATCGGTGTGCCCCCAGAAAATATCAACCATGTCCAGGTCGCCGCGTTCGAGCATGATCAGGCGCGTCGTGGCCTCGCGCACGGGCCGGTACATGACCTCCTCCAGCTTGATTTGTCCCTGCCAGTACGACGGATTGCGGCGCAACAGCACATGGCGGTCGGGCAGCCACTCAACAAAGATGAACGGGCCCGTGCCGGCAGGCCGGCGAGCGTAATTCTTGCCGCCCGCCGCGCGCACAGCCGAAGGGCAGACGATGCATCCGAAAGGGCTGGCAAGCTCCTCCGGCCACATCGAAAACGGCGTGTTCATGCGGAAACGCACCGTGTGCGCATCGACGACCTCGGTCGCCTCGAGAAATTTGATCCGGGTGATGCGCGTTGAGGCGGTTTGCGGATTCTTGATCCGGTCAAAATGAAACTTTACGGCGCCGGCGTCGAACGCCGTGCCATCGTGGAACTTCACGCCTTTGCGCAGATGAAAAATCCAGGTGCGCCCATTGTCGGGCGTCTCCCAGCTTTCCGCCAGGCGCGGGCGCAGATTGAGCTTTGTATTATACCAAGTGAGGTTTTCCTGGATATTGGCCATGATCGCGCCGTCGAGCGCCATGACTTGGTAGGCGGGATCGAGAGTTTTGATCTCATCCGTGATGCCAATCACAAGCCGGCGCATAAGATCCTGTTGCGAACGTTGCCGGGCGCACGAGGCGGCGTAGGTCGTTGCCGCGCCAAGCCCCAGCAGGCGCAACCCCCGCCATCCGAAGGCTCCAAGCGCCAGCGATCCCGCGCGCCGCAGGAAATCGCGCCGCGCCGCGCCGTCAAGGCTCTGAGAGGAATCAATCATCGCAAGATTGCCCGATTAATGACCGGCGCGCGCCAACACGCAAAGAAAAGTTCTTGGACATCTGGCGGCGACGGCCATTAATGAATCTGTCACGATGGAAAACATCCAAAAAAACACGTCTCCCGTTCAGCGCCGCAAGCCGGCTCCGACGACTTTCATTTTTGTGCGCCACGGCCAGACTGTCTGGAACTTGCAGGGCCGCTGGCAGGGGTGGCTGGACAGCCCCTTGACCGGCGAGGGGGCCGCTCAGGCGCGCGAAGCAGCCAAAGAATTGCGCCACACGAAAATCGACATGGCTTTCTGCTCCGACACCGCGCGCGCCATTGAGACGGCGCGCATCATCCTGCGGGGCCATGGCCTGACAGCCGCCGAACCGGTCAAGGCGCTGCGTGAACGTTTTTACGGCGGCTGGGAGGGGCTGAACGCCCTGGAAATCGTCGAACTGTTCCCCGGCACACATTTTGATGTCTCGCGCGATTCGCGCGATACCCACCGCCCGCCCGGCGGTGAGGCCATGTTCGAGGTGCGCCATCGCGTTGTCGAATTCCTGCGCGAATTGGTCGGCAAGCGACCGGGCAAGACCATTCTGCTCGTCACGCATTCGGGCGTCGTGCGTGTGGCCGACAGCATCAGTTCGGAAAAACCCTTCAGGGACATCTGGCATCGCACCCCCCCCAACGCCTGCATCTTCACGATCCGAGGGCACGCCGACGGCCATTTTGAGATTGTGAAAGGTTTCGATTGAAATATGCGATCCGGATTCGCTGTCATGATCGGCTGATGGGACGAAACAATAAATATTTCGTGCTTGTGATGAGCTGGCTTGTGCCGGGTTTTGGTTTTGCGTGGCATGGCCTGTGGTGGCGCGCGCTGTTCTTTTTTGTTGTTCTCGAAGCCGCATTCCTCGCGGGCGCATTCCTGCAGGGCTCCGTCCTCGTGCCTGAATTCGCTTACACGAACAAGGATTTCAACCTTGTGACGATCCTGACTTTTTTCACCCAGATGTTCAATGGTCTGTTGGGCATCGTCAGCGTCGCGCCCGATCTTCTGGCACGCGCGGGCATCCACGTCCGAATCCTCCCCTACAACGAAACAAACCAGTGGTTTGACCTCGGATCATTCTACCTGCTGGTGTCTGGCGGCATGAATTATTTTGTCATGATGAGCACCTGCGACCATTTTTACGGGCGCAAGGCGGGAATGAAGCCCGAGTATGCGGCCCACGGAGCCCAAAAACAATGAGCCACCTCGTGGGCGCGGCCTACCTTTTTTCGCTTTTTCTGCTCACTTTTGTTGTCGCAAGCGTTTACAGTGCCAGCCAGGAGGTATATACTTCCTTCTGGCAGATTTGGCGTCAGACGTTCCGAAGGGCGTTAAAACTGCTGGCAGTTCTGGCGGTTCTGGCCATAACTGTATATTTTCTTTGTAAAATATAGTTTTTGTGTTGACACAGTGTCCGGCATGACTCTATGCATCATGCGGATAATGGGGACTTGTCCCCGAAAATTATCTTTTTCCCTATATTGAAAGGAGGGACAAATTAATGAAAAAAGGGTTCACGCTGATCGAACTTCTGATCGTCGTTGCGATCATTGCCATTCTGGCTGCCATAGCGGTGCCGAACTTCCTCGAGGCGCAGGTGCGCTCCAAAGTGTCTCGTGCGCGTACCGATATGCGCTCCGTGTCAATAGGTCTGGAGTCGTATTACGTCGACAACAATCAGTACCCTGCATCTGCACGCACGGGCAGGTTGATTTCGAGTATTGGGAATGTGAATTCCTATATTCTGCCGTTGAACACGCAGCTTGCGGCTATTCCGTCGTTCGCTGCCCAAAACACGGCCACGACCGGCAACAAAATGGGCACGCTGACCACACCGGTCTCGTACATGTCCAGCTACGCCCCGGATCCGTTCATGGATACCAAGGCCGCGACGTTCGCGTATTTCGCGGACCTCTCGGGCGGATACATCATGTGGAGCCCCGGGCCTGACGCCGACCAGGCGAGCTACACGCAATTGGGCGCGCCCACAGGCACACCCAAGGTGGAAGACACCAGCCTGAAGGTCTACACTAACAGTGTCGCGCAGCCCGGTACCACGTTGCTCTCGGGATATAACCAAGGCTATACTCCCGCTTCAAGCGGAGGCTACACCTATGACCCGACAAATGGCACGGTCTCGGCCGGCGACGTTTGGCGCGTCAAACAGTAATTGATCAAAGCACCAGAGAATCGCTTTAAATTGAAAAAACAGGGGAGCGGCATTGTGTCCGCCCCCCTTTTCTTTTGTGCGCCGACATGATGCATGACCGGAGAGGTGAGACTCCTCCACAGGCTGTGGCAACAGGAACTGTAAGCCCGCGCATCGGGGCAACCCGCCGTCTGTTCACAGTAACGTTGATGTTGCTCACAAAGACACGCCAAGTCAAACGGAAAACTCGATGCACGCTTTTGCGGGAGGGCCGAAGCTTTATTTAGTCACGCACTGGTCGAAGGGGAGTGAACTGTTGCAGATGATGAGGAAGAGCGCAGGACCGCCGGGTTCGCTGTCCATGGGCGTTTCATCAGGCGGGATCACCACGAGGGATAAGCATAATAATACAATGATTGGTGCGGATACGCGCGCTGGCCAAGCGCCTGATGCTGCTGACGCTCCTGCTTTCGCGACGGGGTGCGCCATGCGGGGCTGTAGGATGACTGGTAGGGCGACTGTTTGGGAGGCTCGTATTGCTGCGCCCGTGAGGATGAATCGCCGCCGCCAGATGGCGCTTGCTGGGTGTTTTGCGCAAGGTCGGATCCCTGCGCGCCGGCGCGCGAACGTTTCTGGCTTCCGGCGCGCGCGGCTTTTGGATCGGCTGAGCCCACTTGGGCGTCTGCAACGGCGCTGCCGTATGTCTGGGCAGGGCGCTCGGACGCCGATGATGCGTCGGCCAGCACAAGCGAATCCACGGTGCGCCCGAGTTCGACCAATTCGCTGACGCCCAAGGCGCCAACCTCGCGGTAGCATGTCCGCGAAAATCCCGAACTGGGCGAGAGCAGGATGATTGTCGGGGTTGCGGAGACATTGAACCGCTGCATGAGCTGCGGATTGTCATAGCACTCCAGCCGCACCTTCACGGCGTTCTGCAGGACGGCGCGTGCCTGGCTTGCCGCCAAAGTCCCCGTCATGCGCTCGCATTCATGGCAACCCTCCTGCGCGAACATCACAAGCAACGGTCTGCCGTTGTGCCGGGCCGCGCTTGACGCGGAATTCCAATCGTCAAACCAGCCCTCTATGACGCTCGCGGGCGAAAGGCACGGCATGCACACGGCAAAAAAAGCCAGAAAATAACAGCGCAAAAAACTCATGTGTTCATCCATCTCCATGATCATCATCTGAAAACACTTTTACCATGCGCGAATCAATAATCTTTCCACAAGGTAAGAAAAAAGTGAGTTCATGCGAAAACTCTTGTGTGGAGCGCCCGCGCATGGTTGATATTGTTGCGCGTGATTGAAGATGTTTAAACTATCTGAAAGTGTGTCACACCGTCCATGACTCTTGGCAAAAGAGAGCAGATCGTCTTCATATCCATAGCGGCGCTTGTTGCCATTCTTGTGTTGCACCTGCTCGTGTTTAAGCCGCGCGCGGATGAATACACGGATACCAACAGGAAGTTCCAGGAGGGCGATGAGCTTCTGAAAAACGCCGAGGTGCCGCCCAACGAGAAATTCATTCCGGACTTCAAGGCCCAAACAGAGAAGTACGACAAGGAGCTCTCGGGCGTTCTGGCCACGCTGAACATCGATCTTCCGCCCGCCTACGCCAACGACAATCCGGCCTCGTCCGCCAAGGCGCTCGAGGAAACGACGGGACTGCTCAGACAGCTTGTTGACGCCGGGGCGGCCATCAAACAGCCTTCCCTGACATTTCTTAATGACAAGCGCAACAATCCCAACGACCCCTATGCGCGCCAGGAAGGATGGAACCTTCCGCGCCAGCTTCCCTCCGGCGTTTCAGCGGCCAAGGCATGGGAGACCGCGGAAAAATTGTACCATATCATGGGTATCATGGAGCGAATCTCCGATCCCTACCAAAAACTTGCCCAGCGCGTGCAGTACAACACTGTGTTGCGCGACATCGGCATCAACCCCCCCGAGGTCTGCGACTGGGGATTCATCTACGGCAACCAGTATATCTTTTTCAATGACACCGAGCTTGCGGGCAAACTTGCCGGAGGGCAACAGGCAAGCTATGGCGGACAGTCGAACATGGGCTTGCAGTCCTTGCAGACGTCCATCATGACGGGCAATCCCGCGCCGGTAAACGGCGTTTTCAAGAATCCCTTCAGCACAAGCCGCTTCGGCGTGATGGTGCCCATCCTCAAGCGCCTGTGGATGACCGAGTTGTTATGGTCGGCGAAGCCCGCCAACCCTCCGCTCAACACCGCCGAGCAGTTGCGCAAGGCGCTGGAAGTTTCCATGCCCAAGGACCTGAGCGTTCTTTCGGTCAACCGCCAACTGGCCGCGCTGTTGGATATCATCAAGCAGGCGCAGAAAAACAATGTCGCCGAAATCTCGCAGGTGAACCTGATGCGCCCGGCTGACATCGCCAAGGGCATCGCGCGCGGACCGGGCGAGCTGCCCAAGCCCGAGGAAACCAGCGGCACGGACACGGCGGCGGCGGACGGCTCGGCGCCTCCAGCGGCGGCAGGCCCGATGATGATGCCCGGCATGATGATGCCCGGCATGATGGGACCCGGCGGACCCGGCATGGGAGGCTTCGGCCCGATGGGCATGATGGGAATGCAGGCCATGCAGGCTCAGGCCGCCGGACCGCCGCCCGAGGAAAAAATCGGAACGGCCGCCGGGCTCGAAATCTTCTTCCGCGCCACCAACCCCAACATGGTGTCGTTCCTGTTCGATCTCAGCCACAAACCGCGCACCTACGCCATCGACGATCTCGAAATCCAGGCAAGACCAGACGGCGTCAACTGGACCTCGACAACTATCCAGCTCATCACGCGCCTGGAAGCCTTGAAATAAGCGCGGATCGCCGCGCGCCTGCGCATGAAAATTCCTTTTTTCTCTCTCGCAAAGGACGAAACGGGGACGTTATTCCGGCATTTTGGGTTCGGGGCCGTGTTTGCCGCCGCGTATCCATTCCTGGCGGACGAGCATATAGGCGCGTTTTTTGTCGAGCGGGGTCATCGCGGCGGCGCCCTTGCGCGGCAGGTGTTTGTTGATCGGCGAGTCGGGTTCCGCCTCCTCGGGCGGCGGCGCCGTCGGCCCGGTTTTCCGCGCGTCGGGGGACGCTTTTTCCGGCGGTGGGCCCGACATTTTCGCGATCATCGCCGCCAGCCCGGCGGGTATGCCGGGGCGCTTGGCGAATTCCTCGAGCCGCTCCTTGAGCGGTGAGCGGCGCGGACCGAGCTTCAGCAGGAGGTTGCCAATGCGTTCGCGCATGGCGTTGTCGCCGATCTCAAGCGCCGCGAAAAGCTCCTCGTGCAGGAGCTGGAGCTGGCGCGGCTGGATGTCCTGCACCGCATAGTCAATGAGAGCGGTCATGGCCGCGCCGGCGACGATGGAGTCCTTGTCGGTGAGATTTCTGATGATGACGGGCAATGCGGGTGTGATGCGCCGCCGCGCCAGCGCGGCCATCGCCCCGACCTTCTTCTCGCGGCGCTTTCCGGAAAAGAAGTAATTTGCCTGCAACTCGCGCATGAACCGCAGGTCCTCCTCCGTGACGGTCGCCTCGCTGGTGTGCGTCTCAATCTCGGGTCCGGCGGCGGGCGCGCCGGTTGCTGGCCGGGCGAATGCCGATTCGCCGCGGCCGCGCGCGATGCGCATGTGGGCGTCCATGAGGCTGGCCGCGACGTCGGCGTTCCCTGCGACAGATTTGGGCAGGCGGCCCGACTGAATCTGCTGGAACAGGTCGTAAAGCAGCTCGTCCGCCTCCGCGCCGCCGATTTTGCTGACCGCCCCGATAAGCGACGCGAGCACAATGTCTTTTGTGAGGACGGTGCGCTCGTTCGTCGCGGCGTCAACGACCATTTCGCGCGTGTATTCGGATTGCCGCAGGGTGTCGTCGTAAAGAAACGTGTTGATCAGCAGTTGTCTGAGCACGGCGAGAGATTGCGGTTCGGCGATTTTCGTGTAGAATTCGGCAAGGGCGAGATATGCGCCGGAAAACTGTTTCGCGCATGAGAGCGCCGTGCTGTTGATCACGGGCATAACCAGTGGGGCGAGGCGTTCGAGCAGCTCGAGCAGGGGCTGGCGGAATCCCAGCGGCGGCCTGCTACCGCGGCCCGAGGCGGATTCGGGGCGGTCGGCCTGCCACAACGCTGCCGTGGCGGCGCGGGCGGCCCATTCGATGTTTTTCGTGTCGACGCCGTCGAGTTTTCCCGCGAACAAACTTATGGCCGCCTGGACTTTCAGTTCGGTGTCATCGGGCGGCAGCATCTTGATGACTTCGGCCGTCAGGGCTGAGCGGCGCGCCGGGTCGGCGCCGCGGGCGACACGGCCGAGCGCGCGCAGAATGGTGACGGCGTCGCGGCGGGTTTCGCTTTCGAGCACACGCGCGCGCAGATCGTCACGCAGCGCGTGCGAAAGCGCGCGCTGGACTGCCTGGCCGCCGATCGCGCCGAGCGCCTGCTGCGCCTCAGTCCGCGCGTTCAGCTTGCGGTTTGTCATTGATTCCGCGATGAACGACACGGCCGCGGGATTTTGGAACAGGCCGAGAACCTCGACCGTAAAGCGGCCAAACCTGCCCGTGATGTTTGCCTTTGAAAATTCCATGTAGCTTTTGAAAACGGCGGGTTCTGCGCCCGCGGCGGCAAGCGCGCGCGAAGCCGCAAGACGCGCCGTGCGGCCCAAGCTGGCATGAAGACGTTTTTCCACGCCAGCGGCGGCGCCCATGACCGATAACTCCTTCGGGGCGAATTCCGCGAGGATCATCGTGGTTTCATAATACTTGTCGAATCCGCGGCTTGTGAGGCAACAGCGCAACAGGGCGCGCAACTGGCGCGCGAACAGATCAACGTCGTCATCGGATGGTTCGTGAATGGCCATTCGGCCGGGCAGGGCGCGGCTGAGTTCGACGACCGCCTGGGTGATCTCCATACGGCTGACCGCGGCGCTGTCACGCTCGCGGCGGACCGAGGCCGTGACGGCCTTCTGATATTCCTCCTCCATGTCTGCGGCAATCATGGCGTCGATGCCGTATTTCTGCGGGTTGCGGGAGATGGAGCGGACGAGCGCGGCGGCGCGCTCGCGCTCATAGATCATGCCGCCGAGTACGACGCCGGTCTGGCGCGCGCGCATCACGAACGACTCGCGGTTGTCGGCTGTCGCGATGAGGACGGTGGCGGCTTCCAGGGCGCCTGCCGTGTCGCCGGATTTCACGCGCGAGACCAGATCGTCCACCAGCCGCTCGTTTGCCATGTCATTCAGGCGGGTATTCCATTGGCGCGTCAGCTCGACATCGTCCTTGACGGGCTGGCGCATGTTCGCGGCAACCTCGTCCGGAAATTCGGGGATGACCTGATCATAAAACGACTGCACGGCTGCCGCGTGATACTGATCGTACAGGCGCTTGAGCAACTGTCCGATACTCTGGGCATGCACGGCCGGTTCGCGCGCTGCGGCAACATATTCGCACGCGGCCTGCCGCGCGGCGCCGATGTGATTGGCCGTCAGGGCGGATTCAATCGCGTTGATGTCATTCATGAACGGTCTATTACAAACTAAGTGGCTTTTTCTGTTTTATATGCCTGAATTCACGGGTCTTTTCACAAAATCATATGAAGCGAGGAGACCATGGCAACGAACATTTTTCTTGAAATGGTGAAGGGAAACATTCCCTGCGACAAAGTTTTTGAGAATGAGGAGTTCCTGGCGTTCCGCGACATCAATCCGCAGGCGCCCACGCATATCCTGATTATTCCCAAGCGCGAGATTCCCACGCTCAATGATCTTGCGGACACGGATACGGAGCTCGCGGGCAAAATGATCCTGCTTGCGAAGAAGCTTGCGGCGCGGGAGGGCATCGCCGAGTCGGGGTATCGCACCGTCTTCAACTGCAACCGCGACGCCGGCCAGGCGGTGTTTCACATCCATCTCCACCTGCTTGGCGGGCGTCCCATGGGCTGGCCTCCGGGGTGAGGAACGTTGATATTTTCCATGAACACGGACAAACACGGACAAGCACGGACATAGTAGCTTTAATAGCAGTTGTTCGTTGCCGCGCATCAATACCCGTTCGGCGCTTCTGGTTGCGGGGGGTGTGCTGGCGCTGGCGCTGACATGGAACGGCGACATTGTGTGGTTTGCGGTCAGCCGCGCGTTGAACATCGCGGCGGCTTCCGGCGCGGCGGCGGCAGTTGTTGCCGCCATCACCGCGCTGGGATTAACCGTCGTCAGCCGCGCGCGCTGGCGCGGTTTGACGCTGCTCGAGGCGGGACTGTTGGCGTTTGGGTGCGGCGCCGCACTGCTTTCGTGCGTTGTGCTGGCGGCGGGTCTTGCGGGATTGACCGGAAAAGGCGTCCTTTGGCTGATCACCGCTCTGCTCATCGCGTGCGGTGTCATTGGCGTTGCGGCTGTTGCGTGGCATGGACAGTTGCCGTCCGCGCATGTCATTCCTCCCGAAGGCGCATATGGGGCCTGTGAGGCGGCATTGCTGGCGGCCGTCATTCTTGCCGTGCTCCTTATGTCCTGCGCCGCGATTGCGCCGCCCCTGCTGTATGATGTCACGGAATATCATCTTGGCGCGCTTGCGGATTACATGGCGCCGGCCGGCGGCAGATTCACGCCGATGCCCCACAATTTTTACGCGCGTTTTCCGTTTCCGGTCGAGGCGCTTTATTTTCTCGGCTGTTTGCTGGAGACGCCGCGGGATTTCGCGCCCAAGCTGATCAATATGGCGTTTGTGGCCGGGTGCGCGGCGCTCATGGGGGCATGGTTGCGGCGCGATGGAGTCGCGCGCGTGTGGCGCATGCTGGCTATTCTTCTTTTTCTCGCCCACCCGATCGTGCTCGAAATCTCCATCGATGCCTATATCGACGCGGCAAGCGCGTTCCTCCTGCTCGCTTCACTATTTGCAATGACGTTGGTGGAGAACACGGACAAACACGGACAAGCACGGACAAGCACGGACAAGCGCGCGGGCCTGCCGGGTCTTGTTCCTGTCGCTGGTTTGTTGATGGGCGCCGCGCTGGTCAGCAAGTACACGGTGGCTCAGATCTGCCTTTTGCCGGCTGTGGTGTTATTCGTGTTGCCCATGGGGTGGGTGATTCTGCGGGGGGGGCGGGCGCGAGCTGAACAAGCTGGACAAGGGAAGCGGGGGGTGCGCGCGCTTGTGTTTGCGCTGGCGTTGGGCGCTCTGCCGCTTGTCTTCTGGCTTGGGAAGAATGTGGCATTTTACGGCAATCCGCTCGAGCCGTTTTTTGAGCGCGTTTTCAGGCCGTCTGACGCGGCTGCTGCCTTGCGCGAGCAGTTCTACATCGAGTCGCATTACCCGCAATCGTTTTTTTCCGCGGGGTATTGGATCTCGCTTCCGTTGCGGATTGGCGGCCTTCAATGGCTCTGGCTGGCGCCCATAGCGGGTTTTCCGCTCGTTGCCCATAGGCGCGGCGCGGCGCGGTTGCTGGCGTTTTGCGTCCTGAGCTTGCTGTTGTGGAATCTCGTGCGGGAAAGCCAGACGCGGTTTCTGCTGCCGGCGCTCGTGTTGCTCATTATGCTTTCGGCGCGGATATTCAATGAAATGAAGCCGGGTTCCCTTCGTGCCGTGTTTGCGGCGCTTTTAGTGATAATGTCGTGTTCGTCGCTTGCGCTGCACGCGCTGCGCTTGGGCGGGGGCGGCGTGTTCAGTTATGCGGCGCGGTTTTCGTTTGATGCGGCTTCGCGGACCGACTGGCGGCGCGACGAGTTGCGCGCCCGTTTTTACAGGGACAATCTTGGCGCGCTGGGTGAAATCCTGTTTGTGCTCAACACGCAGGCGCCGGCGGACGGGAAAACGCTTCTTGTTTATGAGGCGCGTCCCTGGCTTTTTGCGGCGCCCGTTGTGTACAACACGGTTTTCGATGACAGCGCGCTTGTGAAACTGGCGCGCGGAGCGGCCAACGGCGGCGAAGTGGCCTCGCGTCTGCGCCAGGCAGGCATCACCCGCGTGCTGGTCAACCGCCACGAGCTTCGCCGGTTTATCGAACAGTACGCGCGCCCATGGCAGCTTGAGCGGCTCGGCATCCGCGATCCTGTTGCGGAATTCGACCGCATCGCCGCGCCCGAGGACCTCTATCCGCCGTTTTATCTCTCGCCCGAATGGCCCGCGTTGCGCCAGCCGATCATGGAATTTCTCGCCCTGTCGCGCGCACGGGCCTCATCTGTCGCGGGGCGCCCGCCCGTCGAGACATACGCCGCGCCCGTGCCGTAGCTCTAATAGCAGAATTCATCTTGCGGAACGCGAACAACAAGCCTAAATGACCCAATCATATGAATCATAAAAAGGAGCGGCATATATGAGAATCGACACAGAGGACAAGGACGCATACATTGTGTCCCATCTTATTGGGCGCATGGATCTTGAGGGAACGGATGCGGCGGCGGTGGCTTTTGACAAACTGATCGCCGAGATGAAAAGCGGCGGGCGCCTTGTCATAGACTTTTCGGGTGTTGATTACATCAGCTCGGCGGGCATCCGGGTCTTTGTGTCGGCCATGAAAAAGATTCAGCTCAAGGGTGTGCGCGTCGTGAGCTGCGGCCTGAACCTCGGCGTGGAGGAGATCTTCCGGTTTTCGGGGCTTGATGCCGTGTTCAAAATATGCGAAAGCGAAACAGAAGCCGCCCAAGCGCTCGACACAGCTTGAAGGAACGGCTGACATCCGGGCAATGGAAACACGATGAACGGCACCGGCTATTGGTTGCCTCTGGCAAGCGCGGTCATCGTGATCGCATTGCTGGGGTGCTCGGGATGGGTCATCCACCTGCTCAGGCGCCGGGTTCTCCGTTTCAAAGATCAGCTTAAAAAGCACAAGAACCGCATCAACGCGCTCAAACATCAGTTTGACTACCTTTCCGAGCGCGTGAAGGCGGCCGAAGCGCTCAGCCACCGTCTGGCCGCTGAGGAGCTTATCACAAGCCTTTCAACGCGTTTTCTTCATATCGCCCCAGACAAGGTTGAAGATGAAATTGACCGGTCGCTCCAGCTCATCACGGTGTTCACCGGCGCCGACCATTCGCATTGGTGCCTGATGTCGGATGACGGTTTGTCCATCATCATCAAGCATCTATGGTGCAATGCCTCGTCGTCGTTTTCCGGCCATAAGGACACCGTCATCCCCGCCGCGGATTATGAGTGGGCACTTGCCCGTTTGCGCGCCGACGGGATTCTCATCGTTGAAAGACTTGACAATCTTCCGCCCGAAGCCGCCGCCGCCCGGAAAGCCTGGGAAAAACTTTGCGTCAAATCCCTTGCGGCGACGCCGATTCTTCAAAACGGCAGGCTTGCCGGTTTTTTCGGTTTTGTCTCGGACTGCTCTGAAAAGATATGGCCGGAGGAGGACATCCGCCTGCAGCGCATGGCGGGGGAAATATTCCTGAATGTGATGACGCGCGCCGCCTCGGAGCGCGCCATGCGCGACAGCGAGTCGCGCGCTCACGACCTTTACCGGATGGTGCGCCTGATGTGCGACAACATGCCCGACATGTTGTGGGCCAAGGACAAGGACAACCGCTATCTTTTCGCCAACAAATCCGTGTGCCGGAATCTGCTCAGCGCCGCGGACACGGATGAACCCATCGGCAAGACCGACCTGTTCTTCGCGCAGAGGGAGCGCGACGCCCACCGCGAAAACCAGCAATGGCACACCTTTGGCGAAATATGTGCCGACTCAGATTCCATTGTGCTCGCAAGCGGCAAGCCCGAACTCTTTGACGAAGCAGGCAATGTGAAGGGCGAATATTTGTCCTTGGACGTTCAAAAAGCGCCCCTTTTCGATGAGGAGGGGCGGATTGTCGGCGTCGTGGGATGCGCAAGGGATGTCACAAAGGAAAAACAGTTTGGGAGGCTGCTGAAACAAAGCGAACTCGTGCGTGATTCGGTGAACCGGATCACACAGGCGCTGACAGCTTCCGTGTCCATGCGCGAAATAGCATGCATTCTTGCGCGCGAACTGCGCCCGCTGCTGCAATATGACTCTTACAGATTCGATCTCTACGATGAGGACAAGAATCTTGCGTCGGGCATCTATTGCGAGGACACTCCGGCGGGTTCGGGCGAACCCGTGGAAATGCGCGCTGGTGTGGCGGAGAGCCTTGCCCTGAAATCGAAAGAGCTCCTGGCAAGACGTCCCAAACTGATCAACCGCACTGAAGATCTCGCCCAAGCCGACTTGGTGCCATTCGGTTCGACCGAAAGGCTTTCGCGCAGTCTGATGTTCGTGCCAGTATGCTGGCACGATAAAACCTTGGCGGTTATCTCCGCGCAAAGCTACACCCCCAACCGTTACGGCGAAAAGGATCTTGGTCTGTTTCAGATGGTGATGGATCATTGCGCGCCCGCCATCGTCAGAGCGCGTGTCGAAGTCACCCTGCGCGAAAGGGAGGGCGAGTTGCGCAGCCTCATCAACAGCACGCCCGACATCATCTGCATGAAGGACGGTGAGGGGCGGTGGATCGAAGCCAATGAGGCCGACCTTGAGCTGTTCCAGTTGACCGATGTTGACTATCGCGGCAAAACTGACGCCGAACTGGCGGATTACAGCCCCTTCTATCGCGAACCGTTTCTTGCCTGCATGGAAACTGATGAGGCGGCCTGGCGCAAAGGCTCGATGACGCGCTCAGAGGAAATCATCCCGCGCCCCGAAAGCCCCCCCGACGTGTACGACGTCATCAAGTCGCCTGTGTTTAACGAAGATGGCAGCCGCAAATGTCTTGTTGTATTCGGGCGAAACATAACGCAAACCAAACGCGAGCAGACGGTGCGGCAGGCCCTTGGGCGGCTGGCGGAAAAGCTCAGCGGCGCCACTGATGAGGCCGGCGCGGCCCAAATCATTGCCAACGTCACCAGTGAAATCTTCCAATGGGACGCTTTTTTCCAGACGGATTACTATCCCGAAAAAGGGATTGTTGTGTCGGTGCTAAACATGGATATCATCAATGGCGTGAAGCAGGCGGTTCCCTCTGCTCAATCGGGCGGCAAACCGGGCCCGCTGACCCTTCTCACCATAGAGAAGGGCGCGCAATTGATCCTGCGCGACGGGACCTCCGAAGAACAGGTCGTGACACTGGTCTTCGGCGACACAAACCGCTATTCCGCCTCCCTCATGTATGTCCCGATACGCAAGGGCGGCATGGTTCTCGGTGCCATTTCAGTCCAGAGTTACCGTCAGCGATTTTATAATCGCTTTGATCTGGATGTCCTGCAGGGCATGGCCGACATGTGCAGCGAGGCCATCGAGCGCATCCACGCCGAAAAAGCGCTGCGCCAGAGCGAGGAGCGCTTCCGTCTGACGATCACCCACTCGCCCGTCATCGTGTTCAGCCAGGACACCGGACTGCGCTACATCATGATGCACAACAATCTCAAAGAGCTTCCTCCCATGAAATGCATCGGCAGGACTGACGAAGAACTGATGCCGCTGGAAAGCGTTCGCAACCTTGTGAGAATGAAGCGTTTCGTGCTCGAAACGGGTGAAATCACGCGGCGCGAGGTCGATCTTCCATTCGGCCCTGACGGGTCAATGCTCATCTTTGACATGACGATCGAGCCCATGCGGGATGATGAGGGATCGCTGGCTGGAATCACCGGCGTGGCGTTCGACATCACCGAGCGCAAGCAGGCGGAGCAGAAAATCCGCCGGGCGCGCGATGCCGTGATGAGCATCAACCGCCAGCTGGTGCACTCCATTGAAATTTCCAACCAGTATGCCCGCGACGCCGAGACCGCCAACCAGGCCAAGAGCATGTTCCTTGCCAACATGAGCCACGAAATCCGCACACCCATGAACGGCATCGTCGGGATGATCAGCCTGCTGCTCGATTCGGAGCTCACCCTGCAACAGCGTGATTATGCCGGCACGGTCAGCCATTGCACCGACTCGCTGATGACAATCATCAATGATATACTGGATTTGTCGAAAATCGAGGCGGGCAAACTCGAAATAGAGATGATCGATTTCAATTTTCGCGGCGCGGTCGAGGACACGGCACAGATGTATGCCATTGACGCGCGCGGCAAAAACGTCAAGCTTTCCTGCATCATAGAGAACGATGTGCCGTCGATGTTGCGCGGCGACCCGGGCCGTCTGCGCCAGATTTTGTCCAACCTCATCGGCAACGCCATCAAGTTCACCAAGCAGGGCGAAGTGGCTGTCAATGTGCGGCTGGAGTCCGAGACAGACGAGCAGTTGTGCCTGCGGCTTGAAGTGGCGGACACAGGCATCGGCATCCCCCAGGATCGGCTCTCGCTTCTGTTTAAGTCATTCTCGCAGGCCGATTCCAGCACGACCCGCCATTTCGGGGGAACGGGGCTGGGGCTGGCCATTTGCAAGGGTTTGACGGAAGCCATGGGCGGGCGCATCGGCGTCCAAAGCCAGGAGGACAAGGGATCAACATTCTGGTTCACCGCTGTTTTTGAGAAACTGCCCGCCGAATCCGTGTCTGAAGAGGGCATGCTTGAAGCTTTCAACGGCCTGCGCGTGCTGGCCGTGGACGACAATGCCACCAACCGTTATGTGCTTCACGAGATTCTGCACGCGCGGGGCTGCCAGTGCGAGCAGGCTGTTGACGCATGGGACGCGCTTACGAGGCTGCGCGACGCCGCCGAACAGCAACAGCCGTTTGACATCGCCATTATCGACATGGAGATGCCCGACATGAATGGCGAAACCCTTGGCCGTGTCATCAGCCAGGATCCCATACTGCGCCAGACGGTATTGATCCTGTTCGCGTCGCGCGGCTGGCCCGTGGATTCGGTGCGCATGAGGGATATCGGTTTTGCGGCCTGCCTGTCCAAGCCGGTTCGCGCCGGCCAGCTTGCCGACTGCATCTCCATCGCGATCAGCAGAAAGGGCGGGAGCGCCGGCGCAGCGGCCGCGCAAGAGACATCCACCGGAAGCGGCATGCCGACGACCGCGGGAGCGCGCATCCTGGTTGTCGAGGACAACGTCACCAACCAGAAGGTCGCGCTGAACCTGCTGGAAAAATTGGATTATCGCGCCGACGCGTTTACCAACGGCATCGAAGCCACCAAGGCGCTGGAAAACGGGCATTACGACCTTGTGCTGATGGATATCCAGATGCCGGAAATGGACGGTTTCGAAGCCACCGCCGTCATTCGCCGCCGCGAGGAAACAACGGGCGGCCACATACCTATTGTCGCCATGACGGCCTATGCCATGAAAACCGACCGCGAACGGTGCCTGAAAGCCGGAATGGATGATTACATCGCCAAGCCGATCACCCGGCAGGAACTAACGCGGATCATCGAGCGCCAACTTGCCCGGAATGTTGGAAATTCCGCATCCGGTTGACCTGCGAGTTCCCGTCCCGCGCGCAATTATTCATTTGCGGGGAGCCGACAATGGTTGACCGGCGGATGTGGAGCGCATAAACAGGATTCGTGGTTCAGTGATGACAACGGACACATTCATATTCTTTATGCCCCACCGTGAAAAATACGGCATTCCGCGTCCGGCCGCCGCGCCACTCTCACATATTGGATCGACAGGCTGACAAATGACCGGATTGTTTGACAGCCAGATGGACTACATTTTTTTCTGTTACGGCCTTGCATTTGTCCTGCTTGCGTCGGTATGCTCGTCGCTTGTCCATTGGCGCGGTCAGCGCCTGCCGTGGCTGATGCTGGGGCTGTTTGGCGCCTTACATGGCATCAATGAGTGGCTGGACATGCTGGCCATCAGTCTCGGCGACTCGCCGTTTTTCGGGTGGGTGCGGCTGGCCATGATGATGTTATCATTTGTGTTTCTGGTTGAATTCGGCAGGCGCGGAATGCGCCGCTTGGGCGCGGGAGGCCCGGGATGGTGGATCACCGTTGTGCTCGCGGCCACCGCGCTGACCGGCGTCATGGGCGGACAGCCGGCGGCGAACGCATGCGCTCGTTACACTTTGGGTTTTGTTGGCGGCATGTGGTCGGCGGCGGCGCTTTTGCGGGCATCTTCCCGGCAGGAAAAGCGCTCCATTCTGCTGGCTGTCACAGCGGTTGCGATGGCGCTTTATACCGTGGTTGCGGGCGTGGTCACGCCTCCCGCCGGGTTTTTTCCGGCTTCGGCGATCAATTACACCGCATTTGCCGCATTGGCCGGTTTTCCCATCCAGCTTGCGCGCTGTTGTCTGGCTGTGCTCATCACCGTGTTTCTATGGGCGCACAAACAGTCGCTGATCCGTGTTGATCCTGATTATACCGAGAAGAGGCAGCCCTTGGGGTATGTGATTGTGTTTATGCTGGTTGTCATTGTGAGCGGGGGGTGGATTGCCACGGAACTGATGACCGGCCGCGCGGACCGCGAGATGCGTCTTCAGCTTCTTTCGCGGGCCAGGATCGCCGCCGCGTCCATCAACATGACCCAGTTGGAGAAACTCACAGGCTCGCAGAGCGACTTGGAATTGCCGGAATATCTAGTGATAAAGAAGCAGATCATGACGATGCGCGCCGCCAGCCCGGAATTCCGTTTCATTTATCTTATGGCACGGCACGGCGCGAATGTGGTCATGCTCGCGGATTCCGAGACGACCGAATCCAAGGACTATTCACCCCCGGGGCAGGTTTACGAAGAATGCAGTGATGAATTAAAGGACATATTCAACATGGGCGAGGCGTTCGTCGAGGGGCCATTGCCTGACCGTTGGGGCGTCTGGGTGACGGGCTTTGCCCCCATCAGGCTGGCTGTCGAGGTTCCCAGCCGGAGGGTGATCGCAGTGCTGGGCATCGACCAGGACGCCACGCGGTGGCTGAAAATCATTGCGGAAGAACGCGTTCTCCCCATATCCATCACACTGCTGATTTCGCTTCTGGTCGTGCTGTTCTCCACGGCTTTCCAGCGCCAGCGCCAAGCTTCGTTGCAGATCCGCGCGGCGGAACGCCTTCAGAGAACGCTTGTTGAGGGATCTCCGGGAGGCATCATGCTGTTCGATGATGCCGGATGCTGCCGCGCTATCAATCGCAACGGGCTGAAAATCATGGGAATGCGGGAGGATGACGTTGTCAGCAAGTATTATCCGGATCTGTGGCCTGATACAGAACGCAACAAAATCCAGACGGCCATGGCCAGAGCCGGCGGCGGCGAACAATGCGTCTTCGAGGGGGAATTCAACCGCGCTGACGGCACACAGGCGGTCTGCGAGGTGACACTCAATCCGATCATCGAGCCCGCCGCCGCGGGCAGGCCCATGCATCGGATCGTGGCAATTGCCAACGACATCACCCAGCGCAAACGGGCTGAATCGGAATTGATCCGCGCCAAGGCAGCCGCAGAAGCGCTCAACCGCAAACTGACCGAGTCGATCAAAGAGGCGGAACGTTTTGCGGAGGAGGCTGAACAGGCCAACCGCGCCAAGAGCAATTTCCTTGCCAACATGAGTCACGAGATTCGCACCCCGATGAACGGCGTGATCGGGATGGTGGGGCTGCTGCTCGAGACGGGCCTGATGCCCGAACAGCGCGAATATGCCGAGACTGTGCGCTCCTGCGCCGACTCGCTGCTGGGGCTGATCAACGACATTCTGGATTTTTCGAAGATCGAGGCCGGGAAACTTGATCTGGAACAATTGGATTTTGACCTGAGCGAGGTTGTGGAGGATGTCACGGACATGCTCTCGTTCAAGGCGGCGGAGAAGAACCTTGAAATCAGTTACATGATCAGCAAGGAAGTTCCGTCGCTTTTGCGAGGGGACCCCGGACGCCTGCGCCAGATATTGCTCAACCTTGCGGGAAATGCCGTCAAGTTCACCGAGAAGGGCGAGGTGATGATCCGCGTTTCCTTCGACAGCCAGGACGACGCGCACGCCATGCTACGGTTTGAAGTGGCGGACACCGGCATCGGCATCCCCCAGGATCGGCTCTCGCTTTTGTTCAAGCCATTCTCGCAGGCCGATTCCAGCACGACCCGCCATTTCGGGGGGACGGGGCTGGGTCTGGCCATCTCGAAGAAACTGGTTGATGCTTTCGGCGGCGATATCGGCGTCGAGAGCGAATTCGGCAAGGGGTCGCGTTTCTGGTTCACGGCGCGTATGGAAAAGCAGCCCCCCGATGCATCGCCCAAACGTCCAATATTCACCGCCATCAAAGGAAAACGCATTCTGGCAGTGGACGACAACGCGACGAACCGGTATGTGTTGCTGGAGTATCTTCGCTCGTGGGGATGCGAATGCCGCGAGGCGGCCAGCGCCTGCGAGGCGTTGCGGGAACTGCGCCGGGCCGTTGAGCAGGGCTCCGCCTGCGACATGGCGATTCTCGACATGGACATGCCGGAAATGGATGGTCTGGGTCTTGGGCGCGCCATTCGTCAAGACCATGCGCTGCGCTCAACGGTGCTTGTCATGCTGACTTCGCGCGGCCGCATGAGCGAGAAACAGCAGACGGAGGAAATCGGATTCGCGGCCTATTTGACAAAACCGGTTCACGCTCGCCAGCTCCAGGACACCCTGTCACTGGCTTTCGGGCGCCAGCCCGCAGGCGCCATCACACCCGCAAAGCCGATCATCACCGCATCCATCGTGCCCGAGCAGGGCCTCCGCAAGTCGCGCATCCTGCTTGCCGAGGACAATATCGTCAACCAGAGGGTCGCGTTGCGCATTCTCAACAACATCGGTTGCCATGCCGATGCCGTGGCCAATGGGCTGGAAGTGCTGGCGGCCATAGAAAAGGTTCCATATGATCTTATCCTCATGGATGTGCAGATGCCGGAGATGGACGGATTCGAGGCCACGGCGGCCATACGCCAGAAGGAAAAAGAAAAGGGCGGACATATTCCCATCGTCGCGATGACGGCGCACGCCATGAAGGGCGACCGTGAGAAGTGCATCGATGCGGGGATGGACGATTATGTGTCCAAGCCCGTGCGGCCCGTGGAACTTGCCGAAGTGCTGGAGAGAACACTGCGCCGCGCGCCATTCCGATCCGCCGGATGAAGAAACCGGACACCGTCGACTACTTCGGCGGACAACCACGGACAACCATAATGAACCATAAGCATCTGCGCGCCATCCTGCTGGCGTTGGTGTTCACGCTTCCGGGGCTGGGTATCCGGCTGGCTGGCGTGGAGTTGCCGCCCGCAACCAAGGCATTTGTGTCGGGGCTTGCGATTTTGTGCGCGTCGTTCATGCTGCTGTGGGCGTGCGATGCCGCTCAAGCCGACATCTCTCAAGCCTTGGCGCTGGCTGTGGTGGCGCTCATTGCCGTGCTGCCCGAATACGCCGTGGACATGTATTTCACATGGCAGGCGGGCCGCCATCCCGACACGGGCTACGCGCATTACGCCATCGCCAACATGACCGGCGCCAACCGTCTGCTGATCGGCGTGGCGTGGGGATGCATCGCGCTGATTTTCTGGTTGCGCCACCGCCGCGCCGTGCGCATCGGCCGCGATCGCCTGACAGAGCTGTGGTTTCTCGCGCTCGCCACCATCTATGCCTTCATCATCCCCATCAAGGGCGCGCTCACATGGGTCGACGGCCTGGTGTTTCTCGGAATCTACGCGTGGTATCTTGTGGTTACGGCGCATCGGCCATGCGGGGAGACCGAGGCCGTGGGCCCCGCTGAAATGCTCACACGCCTGCCCGTCGTTCAGCGCCGCGCGGCCACGGCCGGGCTTTTCGTGTTTGCCGCGTCGGCAATTCTGGCCAATGCCGAGCCGTTCTGTGAGGGGCTTATCAGCACGGGCAAGCAACTGCACATCAATGAATTTCTTCTCGTGCAATGGCTGGCTCCCATCGCTTCCGAAGCGCCCGAGTTTGTTGTTGCCCTTGTTTTCGCGTGGCGCGGGCAGGGGGGGCTGGCGCTGGGCAGCCTTCTGTCGGCCAAGCTCAACCAGTGGACGCTGCTTGTCGGCATGATCCCGGGCGTCTTTGCCCTCTCGCACAACAGTCTTGATCATCCCATCCCCATGGATGCGTTTCAGATGAACGAAGTCATGCTCACCGCCGCGCAGTCGTTGCTTGCGATTGTGCTGCTGTCCTCCCTGCGCCTGACAGTTGGCGGTGCGGCCCTGCTTTTTGTGCTGTTCATCGGCCAATTGCTCAGCCCGCTTATTGCCAGCGTTTACCCGGGCGGATTCCTTGGGATTGACCCCCAGCACATGCATCCTTTTTTCACGGTGCTTTATGTTGTTATAGCCGGCGCGATCATACTGCTGCGTCCGCGGCGCATCTTGCGCCTTGCCGAGGGACGGCACATTGTGCGCCCCCGGCGCCGTTGACGCAGGAAACCGGTCAGCGAGTACGCCATCATGCGGACAACCACGGACAAAGAACGAGGAGGCGGGGGGGAAAACGATTATATTGAAGCGAGCCAATACAAAGCCTGTTATGTCGGTCAATTAATTACAAAAAGCCGCAATTTTTTGTTGACATGGCCAATTGTTTTGAGATTCTCATTACAAATCATATAACTTTTGAGATACAATCATGACTGCCCGAATCAATTGTGTTCTAAGAACGGATCTCAAGGACGCGATCCCGATATTGAAGGTGCTCTCGAATCCCGCGCGTTGCGCGATTCTGGAGGTTATTGCGGATGGGCCGCAAAGTGTGTCTGAGATCACCACGATCACGGGGCTGGACCAAGCCACTGTATCCCAACACATTCAAGCGCTTGAAAAGGCTGGGCTGGTGCGCACAAGTCACGCCCCCGGCGTTCGCGGACGCCGCAAAATGGTCCAGCGCGCAGTCGACAACATCCTCCTCCATCTTCCAGTAAAAGATGAGGTCGAGGAGGAGGAGCAGAGTATAGAGATGCCCATCGGGCTCTACACGGATATTCGCGTTGAGTTCCCCTGCGGATTTCTGACGGCGCACCAGTTTGTTTTTCCCGTGGACACTCCCTCGACGTTTCTGCATCCCGACCGCGTTAATTCGGAACTCATCTGGTTGAGGGACGGATTCATCGAATATTCGTTTCCCTACACGCTCGGCAGGGACTACCATCCGACTCACATCGAGGTCAGCGCGGAAGTGTGCAGCGAGACGATTGACTACAAGGAGGACTTCCCGTCTGACTTGACCGTTTGGATCAATGGGATTGAGATCGGGATGGTGCGAATGCCCGGGGACATGGGCGCGCGCTACGGGGCGTTCACCCCCTCTTGGATTCCGAAAACTCACACAAAGTACGGTTTTCTGAACATCTGGTCGGCCAACAAGGACGGATTCTGGGTGAATCAGTTTGCGGGCGCGCCCGGCGCCATTGGCGATCTGAACCTTTCACCGTCCGAGCCGATCAGTGTGCGGTTTGGGTTCAAAGAGGCTTCGATTCATGGCGGGCTTAACATTTTCGGCGCCCATTTTGGCGATTTTGACCAGGCGATCAGAATGCGCATTGTCGGAAAGCCCTCCTTGACGCCCAACGAGCGCCTGGTCTCGGAGGTCAAACGCGCGCTGATGTCGGTGTGACGGCGGCGCGACTGCGCCGGCGGCAGCATCACAGTCAAAACACTCGAGAGATGAAAAAGACAGTCATAAAGAAAGGAAGAATGAAAGTGTCACGCAAGGGATTTACGTTAATCGAGCTTCTGATTGTTGTGGCGATCATTGCCATTCTCGCGGCAATCGCCGTTCCTAATTTTCTGGAAGCGCAGACGCGCAGCAGGGTATCACGCGTGAAGGCGGACCTGCGCAGTTACGCCACCGCGCTGACGTCGTATTCGTCGGACAACAACAAGTTTCCGCCCGATGTCTGCTGCAGGACCAACGGCACATTCAACGATCTGCGCTATTATCTGACCTGGTATGTTCTGTCGCCGCTGACGACGCCTATCGCCTACATGTCGTCCGTGCAGCTCCGGGATCCTTTCTCCCCCTACGATCCCAACGCCCCGTTCAAGTGGGAGACCGGAATCATTTCCTACATGTATTTTGAGGAAAGCAATCCCAGCAAAACGAGCACGATCAATTGCTGGGGCGATTACGTTCCCGCGACGGAGAAAATCCGCATGTCGTGCATCCTCACAAGCTTGGGTCCCGACAAGAAGCTCAGCCAGGCCGAGTGGTCTTTCATCAAATCGGCCCAGCCCCGCAACGTCTATGGCGAGGCTTACATCTACGATCCGACCAACGGCACCGTCAGCCCGGGCGATATCGCCCGCGGCGTGGGCGGGCGCGATGGCGCGATGCCCGTGAAATAACCGGTCAGCGAGTACGCCATCAGGCCGGCGTCCCAATGTCACATTCAACGTGAAAGGAGGCTCTCTGTTCATATAATCAACGATCGCACAAAATAGTATGCAGTGCCATTTCAAACAATTTCTTTCAAAGGAGATTTTCGATGAAACCCTTTCTGGCAGCAGCCGCGACGGCGCTGGTGTTGTATGGAACCTGTGTGACCGGCGCGGTCATCAACGTTCCCAAAACCACCGATCCGGTCACGATCGACGGCACGATTAATCCGACAGAGTGGAGCAAGGCGGCGGTCGTCACCAGCGCCAGCTTCTCCATGCTTAATGCATGGCCTGACCCTGCCGTTCCCTGGGCGGTGGCCAATAAATGCTACATCATGTGGGACGACAACAATCTGTATGTCGCGTTCGATGTTCATGACATCTATCTGACCGCGGCCGACACGGGATGGTGGAACGATGATTATACCTGGATTTCCATGGACCGCAACGGCGAAGGCGGCGCGTACGCAATGACGGACGATTATTATATCGCCACATCGTTCCGCGATCTCGCTTTCCCGAGCATTCCCAAGGAGCTGGAACAGGTGATCTGGCCCCGCGTGGGCAATGGCGTGGCTTACGGCGCATGGCAGGTTTGGAGCCCGACAGGACTCAACTGGGCCTGGCACACTATGGGAACAATCAACGACAACTTGGACATCGACACGGGCTACACCTTCGAGCTGGCGATTCCGTGGTCGCAGGTTGTCGGCGGCGCGCCCTCCATCGGCCAGCCTTGCCGCTTCGAGTTCAATGTGGTGGACAATCCACCCAGTCCGACGTGGTACAATGTGCTGACCGGCCCGATGCCCATGGTCTGGGACGCCATCCTTCATGCTCCGGATAACTGGCAGCAGGGTGTCTTCACAGGATCAAGCACGGCCGTGGATGAATGGCAATTGTATCAATAGCCATACACGGCGGCATTCTCATTGCTGACGCGGCGGCGAAGTTTGCCGCCGCGTCAGCATATCTTGCATCACAAGGAACCAATGCGATCACTGGCGAAATATAGCTGGATGGCGCTTGTTGTGTTGCTCCACTGCGCCGCGCATGGGCAGTTGCCTCCCGTGACATTCAATTGGGACGCGCAACCGCTTGCGGGCACGGGTTTCAAGGCGCCGCTGGAACTGCCCAATGGCGATATCCTGGCGGTCGGCACGGCCGGCCTGAGCGGCGGCGGCGCGGCCGTCCGATGCCATCGCAGTCTCGACGGCGGGCGCACATGGAGCTATCTGTACGAAATAGCGCGTGATGAAACGCCCGGCGCGGATATCGGCGACGGCCACATCATGATGCTGCGCAACGGCGTCATTCTCTATTCCTACAGGCATAATAATTTTTCCGGTTTGCCCCCCGCCCAACAGGCTTATCGCATCAAGGTGGCGCAAAGCGCAAACAACGGCGTGAGCTGGGCGCCGCATTCGACCGTTGCCAGCAACACGGGGCTCGAGGGCACACTGGCCGGTTTGTGGTCAAGTTGCCTGATCGAGCTGA
This sequence comes from Candidatus Sumerlaeota bacterium, assembly GCA_026398535.1. Taxonomy (GTDB): domain Bacteria; phylum Sumerlaeota; class Sumerlaeia; order Sumerlaeales; family Sumerlaeaceae; genus JAPLSQ01. The sequence goes on from JAPLSQ010000055.1 coordinate 48,795, forward strand.
CGAGTGGAACACTGCAATGTTATTATGACGACGAGTATACGCCCGGCGCGGGGGGGTTCACCAACAACCAGTGGCTCAGCATGAAAACATGGGATCCCGCCGCATCATCATGGAGCGGCCGCGTCACGGTGAGCCGCGCGCACAACGCCGGCGATCTGTCGAGGGATGGCATGTGCACCGTGCTGGAGCAGGATGGCGGCCGGCTGTTGTGCGCCCTCGAGAGCGTTCAGACGACGGGCGGGCACGGTAATGTCGTCCGTTATGTCACATCCAACGATGGCGGCCGGAACTGGTCGTGGCAGTGGCAGGAGCGCATGGTCATTTATTCGCCCGCGGATCACAGGTACAACGCCACGGCGCCGTGGATGGCGCGGTTGTCAGGGGGCGAAATTCTGTGCATTCTCACGACGGACGAAGACCGCGCGACGCCGGGTGAGTCGTCGACCGGCATCCTCTATCAGGACCTTAAATTCGCCCTCAGCTACGACAACGGCGCGACGTGGACCATCCCGAAGCAGACCCTCCTGCCCACGTCAGAAGCCGCAGGCCAGACGTGGCGCTACGCGCTCAACACGCCCGCCGCTGGATGGGAGACGCCGGCATTCAATGACACGGCATGGCTGCAGGGCTTGGGCGGATTTGGGACGGCGGGCACGCCCGAAGCCGTTGTGCGCACAACATGGAACACAGGCAACATCTGGGTGCGGCAGACATTCAGCCTGGCTGAAATCCCGCCGGGCATCCTCCAGTTGCGGATGCACCACGACGAGGACGCCGAAGTTTATTTAAATGGCGTGAATGCCACATCCGTCACCGGATACACGACGGTCTACAGAAACGAAAACATCAGCGCGGCATCCTCGGGGGCTGTTCATACGGGAGACAATGTCATCGCGATACACTGCAGCCAGTCCGGTGGCGGGCAGTACATTGACGCGGGGCTGGAGTGCGTGGGAAACATCATCGACAATCATCACCCCATTTATTTTTCGGGATTTGCGGAGCTGAAAGCGCCCGCCCGCACCAACACGCTGCTGCTTCAATACATCCGCAACGGCGCGCTTGTCACACTGCGCGGCCTTGTGGAAAGGCAGTCAGGCGTGGGCGAGTGGATGCGCCACGAGACAGTTTCACACAATCATTAATTGGAGTATCATGAGCATACAGCAAATCGACAAAGAACCGCGCGCGGAGGAAGAAACGCAGGCCGCGCCTGCCGGAGTTCCCCGCCCGGAGCATCCGCGCCCGGACCGCGAGCGTCGCAATTGGATGAACCTTAACGGCGAATGGGAATTCGCTGAAACCAACGACACCGCGGACGAATCGTGGCTGCGCAAAGACAAATCTTATCCTGGCCACATCAGCGTGCCATTCTGCCGCGAGAGCAAACTCTCAGGTTTGTCCCGCAAGGGATTCGTCAAGAATGTGTGGTACAGGCGGACATTCCGGCGCCCCTCGTGGCCGGCGCCGCGCGTGAGGTTGCACATCGGCGCGTGCGACTGGCACACGCGCGTGTGGGTGAACAACAAGCTTGCGGGCCGGCACACCGGCGGCAATTGCGCGTTCTCCTTTGACATCACAGATGCGCTTGGCGATTCGGACAAGTTCACGGTCGTCATTCACGCCTATGACGCCACGCGAAGCGGTCTGCAGGCACTCGGCAAGCAAAGCGACAAGTTGCGCAATCATTCGATTTTCTACACACGCACGACGGGCATTTGGCAGACGGTGTGGCTGGAGGGAGCCGGCGCGGGGGAAATCGGCGAGTTTTCGGTCGTGCCCGACGCGGGCAACAGCCGCGTCATCATCCAGGCGGACATCAGTCATTGTCCACCGGGCGCGGCGCTTGAAGCGGAGGCTCATGCCGGCGGACGTCTGGCGGGAAGCGCGTCCGCTCCCGCGGCAGGGCGCAACATGCTGATCGTGCTCGATCTTGGGGAAAAACACCTGTGGTCGCCCGAACATCCCTTTCTTTACGACCTCACGCTGCGGCTCACACGCGACGGCGCGACACTGGATAAAGTCCGCGGATATTTCGGCCTGAGAAGCGTGGCGATTGACGGCGCCGTGCTGCTGCTCAACGGCAAGCCGTTGTTTCAGCGGCTGGTCCTTGACCAGGGATTTTATCCCGACGGGGTGTGGACGGCTCCGACCGACGAAGCCCTGCGCCGCGATATCGAACTGTCAAAAGCGCTCGGATTCAACGGCGCGCGCCTGCACCAGAAAGTTTTCGAGCCGCGCTTCCTGTACTGGGCCGACCGGCTCGGGTACCTTGTCTGGGGCGAGTATCCCAGTTATGGCGCCCATTATCACAAACCCTCGGTGAACAACCCCATCACGCGCGAATGGGCGGAGATTGTGCGGCGCGACCGCAATCATCCCTCCATCATCGGCTGGTGCCCGCTTAACGAAACGCCGCGCCAGGCCGGCGAATTGCAGAACACGATCGTTGATATCACCAAGGCGCTCGATCCGACGCGTCCGGTCATCGATGCCAGCGGCTGGAGCCACAGCCACCCGCAATCAGACCTGCTTGATCAGCATGACTATGATCAGAATCCCGCCGCGTTCCGCCGGCGCTGGCACAGCCGCGTGGATGGCGTGCGCTACCCCGCCCGCTATCAATGCACCCAGCAGAACGGCGCACCCTTTTTCATCAGCGAGTACGGCGGCATCGGCTGGAACATCGGCAATGACGGCTGGGGATACGGCAACGCTCCCGGCAGCCTCGATGAATTTTACGAGCGCCATGCCGGGCTGACAAACACCCTGCTCGATAACCGTTTTTTATGCGGTTTCTGCTACACACAACTCACCGATGTCGAGCAGGAAAAAAACGGCCTCTACACGTTTGACCGTAAGCCGAAATTTGACGCGGCGCGCCTGGCCGCCATCAACGCGCGCCGCGCCGCCTGTGAGGTTGATCCTCCGCTGGCGGGCTCGCTGCCGCGGATTGACTGGCGCGTGCTGATTGGAGGATGGCCCGATGGAGAGCTTGCGGCCGGCTGGCGCATCAGCGCGCAGCAGCCGCCCGATTCATGGGCGCAACCCGGCTTCGACGACAGCGGTTGGAGGCCCGGCCGCTGGGCCTTTGGCGCTCCGCCCCATGTTCTCAAATCGGCACATGCCGAACGTATGCCGGAGGAATTCTGGATACGCGCGGAATTTGAATATAACGGCGCGAATTTCGACATCCTCTCCCTGCTCCTGCACTTTGACGGCGAGGCGAAGGCATGCATCAACGGCGCGCCGGTTTGGAACGACAGATGCGTGATGGATGAATACGTCGGCCACGCGATCACCGGCGCCGCGCGTCCCCACTTGAAAAAGGGCGCGAACCTTATTGCGATTCACTGCCAGCAGCTTGAGCGGTCGATGTACTTCGACGCGGTGCTGCTGACAGGCAACCGGTTGTCCGGCAAGGCTGGGCGCGCAGGACGGAGCTGAAAATGGGCGCGGCGCCGGATTTGCCGGTTTACAGGATACTCAGCGACAACGGCCTCATCAATGCGCGGGAGCGCCATATCGCGCGGCTTCAGGAAATATACGAAGGCAAAAAACCGGCCAGGCCGTTTTTCCTTTTCGGCATAACCGGCAACATCAACGGCGTCGCGCCGCCGGCGCAATCCAATCCGCTGGCGGGGATCGCGCAATCCACCAGCTTGGCGCCCGTCGATCCGTATGTTGACGCTGAGAGCTGGGTGGCGAAGGCGCTGGAGGATCTTGCGCAACGGGCAGACGCGCTTCGCGATGAAACCGTGTTCCGCCCGCTGTGTCTGGAGTTCGGCCCCTATGGCGTTCATTTCATCGACCGTATCCTTGGCGCCCATGTTTACACCAGCCCCGACGGGACATGGTGGGTGGATTATTTGTCCGGCGAGGTGGGCGCGCTGCGGGCGCCTGATCTTTTCGCACATGACACATGGTCGCTGGCGCGGCGTTTTGCCATGGCTTTCCTTGGGGCGGGTGTGACTGTGCCGTTTTTTGGCCTGCCCACAATCGCCTCGGCGTTGAACATTGCCCTAAATTTACATGGCGAGAAAATCCTGCTGGCATTTTACGAGGAGCCGGACGCGGCGCGGCGCGGCCTGCGGATCATCAATCGCGTTCTGTGCGAGACGCACCGCTGGTACCTGGCCAATATCCCCCATGCCCAGTTGCAGCCTGTCATCGCGCAGAACCGGTGCCAGCCGCCCGGGCACGGCCAGTTGTGCGGATGCAGCACCCAGCTTGTGTCGCGGCATGTGTATCAGGAGTTCATCGCACCGCTCGATGAGGAGCTAATCTCGGTTTATCCCAACGGGGGCATGATCCACCTGTGCGGGTCGCACACGCAACACATTCCGGTGTGGCGCGCGATGAAGCGGATGCGCGCGTTCCAGCTCAATGACCGCGCCGCCGAGGATTTTGAACAGTATTACAGGGAACTTGGCGATGACCGCATTTTTTATATCAATCCGACGGAGAATGTGACCATCGAACGAATCCTCAAGGTGACGGACGGACGGAGAGTGGTCATCATTGCCGATCCGTGAAACATGTCATCAGGGAACGCGCCCCGCCCTTATGAGGGCCGCGCAAGCGCCGCGCGCGTGGCGGCGTTTTTTCTCACTGTTTCACGGCTGGCTGGCCGCGCTTGTCGCGCTCGCGCTTGCCGGGTGCGGCGGGCAGGAACGCCCCCTGACAGACCTGCAATACTGGAACGGATTCGTGGGGCCGGACGGAAATATCACGGAACCGATTCTGAAGGATTTTGAGTCGAAAACGGGCGCCCGCATCGAGGTTCAGAAGATGCCATGGGGGATTTATTTCGACAAGCTCATCTCGGCGATAGCCGCAGGCAATCCGCCCGATGTGTTTGTGTTGCACATGAGCGAACTCGCCAGTTACGCCGAGATGGGAGCGCTGCTGCCGCTCGATGAATACATCAACAGCAACGACTCGTTCTGCCCGAAAGCCGACCGGATTCAAAGCATCTGGGAGCGTGCGTGCTACAAGGGACAGTGCTATGGCGTGCCTCTCGACATCCATCTTCTGGGATTGTACTATAACAAGGATTATTTTGACGCGGCCCATCTGCCCTATCCAAGCGTCACGGAGCCTTTGCGCGGCGAACAATTCATTGAAATCGCGAGAAAGCTGACCATTCAGGACAAGGACGCGCCAACGTCTAACATTTGGGGATTTTCATTTTCCGGCGAACCCTTTCGCAACTTCGACACACTGCTGTGGCAGTTCGGCGGCAACCTGTTGACGGATAACCTGAAACAATCCGCCATCAACTCCCCTGAGGCAAACAAGGCGCTTCAGTGGATGCATGACCTTGTGTACAAGCACAAGGTGTCGCCCATGCCGGAGGGCGTGGACACATGGCAGTTTTTCGTCCAGGGGCGGATTGCGATGATCACCGAAGGCTGCTGGGTGTTGAACGGCCTGACCCGCTACGCCAAATTCCGCTGGGGCGTGGCGCCATTCTTTCTCGCGGGCGGCACGCGCGCCGTGTGGGCCACCGGGCATGTGTTGTGCCTGTCGCGCAATCTGCCGCGTGAAAGAATTCCGATGGCGCTCAAACTCATGAAGCACCTCAATGACACGGGCGTCATGTGGTCAACTTCAGGCATGCTCCCCACCCGTTATTCCCAGATCAGGTCAAAGGAGTTCCTGGAGCAGTCACGCGCGATTCCGTTCACGTCACAACTGGACCGTATCCGCTTCGAGCCCGCTTCGCCCATCGGCATCGAGCTGCGCGACCGTTACCAGCAGACCGTGTTCTCGTGTCTTGCGGGTTTATTCCCGGTTCAGCAGGCGCTGACGCGCGTCGACGGGCAGATGAACCGAACCATCGAAACATATTACAGGTGAATGGAGAGCATGCGCATCATCATGACGGGCAGAACGAAAAATGGTCTCGTCAACGCGTTATTCATCGCGCCTTATCTTGCGCTCTTCCTCGTCTGGGTTGCGTTGCCCGCGTTTTTCGGTGTGGCGATCAGTTTCACAAAGTGGAACATCTTCACAGGCGAGATCGGCTTCGTCGGGCTGAACAATTACCTCCGCGTGTTGTCGGACGACCTTTTCCTGCGCTCGCTGCTCAACACATTCCAGTATGCCGCGCTCTCTGTCGCGGCTGGCAACGCGGTCAGCTTTCTGCTCGCGTGTGGGCTGGCGGGCGGCATCGCGGGCAGGCGATTTTTCCAGACCATCTTCTTCGCGCCCATCATCCTTTCCATCGGCGTGACGGGCGTCATCTGGGGCTGGCTCTACAACACCGATTTCGGAATCCTGAACTACTGGCTTCAGCAGACCGGCCTGCCCAGGCTCAACTGGCTCACGAACCCGAAATTCGCGATGATTTCCATCGTGATCATGGTCATCTGGGCGGGCGCGGGATTCAACATGATGATCTATCTGGCGGGGCTGCTGAACATCCCAAAATCATATTATGAGGCGGCGCAGCTTGACGGCGCGGGCGCGATGAGCCGGATGATTCACATCACACTGCCGCTTATGAAACACACCTTCGCGTTCACGCTGATCATCTCGACAATCGGCGCGTTCCAAGTGTTCGACCAGCCATACATCCTCACCGGCGGCGGCCCCGACTATGCCACTTACACATACGTCTACCACATCTACAGCAACGGTTTCCGATACTTCCGGATGGGTTATGCCTCGGCGCTGTCGTGCCTGCTGGCCGCCGTGATCGCGCTCTTCTCGTTCATCCAATACAAAATGCTGACAAGAAGGCGGGTGGATTACTGATGAAAGCCCTGCGCGCGCCGGCCGCCGTCACCGTCTTTTGGTATGCTCTGTTTGCGGCATTCACGGTCTTTTTCCTTGTTCCGCTGCTGTTTATGCTTGGCACCTCGCTCAAGCTGGAGAAGGAAGTTTACGATTTCCCCGTGCGATTGTGGCCGAAGTCCGCAACGGTCGACAACTATGTCGCGCTGTTCACGCGGCCAAACATCCCCATGCTGCGGTGGATCTTCAACAGTGTTTATGTGACGCTGGCTGTCACGGCGGGCGTGCTTGTCATCGATTCGCTTGCGGCGTTTGGTTTTTCCCGTCTGGAGATACCGTGCAAGAGATGGCTTTTTGCCATGATCATCGGTTCGATGATGATCCCCTTTCCCGCGACGCTGATCCCTGTTTACGGCCTGTTGCAGAAACTCCACTGGCTTGACACTTACAAGGCGCTCATCATTCCGCCGCTCGCTGGGCCCTTGGGCGTGTTTCTGCTGAAACAATTCTTCGACACGATTCCGCGCGATCTCGAGGAGGCGGCCTTGCTGGACGGCTGCTCAAAGGTCGACCTGTTTTCCAGGATCATCCTGCCGCTTTCCATGCCGGTCATGGCCACGCTGGGCATACTTGTTTTCATGGGCATTTGGAATTCCTTTCTGTGGCCTCTTATCGTGACCAATTCCATCAAAATGCATCCGTTGCCCGTGGGGCTGACCTTTTTCAATGGCGAGTACTGGTCGGAGCGCGCGCTGGTCATGGCCGCGGCGGCCGTGTGCGCCTTCCCGGTGCTTGTCGTGTTCCTCATCTTTCAGCGTTATATCGTTCGGGGCATCATGATGACAGGATTGAAAGACTAATGATCAACAGGAGCCAACAACATGAGGTGTTGCATTGAAGCCATGCTTATCTGCGGCTGTGTTATTCCATTAGCGGTTGAGGCCGTGGAACCGGTCATAATCAAATGGGAGGCGGCCGTGCCTGCGGCGGGAGCGAAGGCGCTGGTTCAGACCGCCGACGGCGCGCTTCTGACGGCGCGGTCGAACCATTACACCACGGGCGTGGAGATTGCCGCGTATCGCAGCCCCCCCCCTGGCGACAACGGAACCTCGTGGGCGCAGGCGGGCATTGTGGCGCGGGACAACGATAGCACCGCCGATCTCGGCGATTCCGCGATGGCCGTGCTGAAATCGGGGGAGGTGCTCTGCTGTTTCCGGCGCAACAACTATCGGCATCGTCCCGTTGAAGAGCATTCCTATGCCATAGAGTTGTCAGCAAGCCGCGACAACGGGAAAACATGGCGCTTCCATTCCACCGTTATGGACAGCAAAGGAACGACCGGCGGATTGTGGGCGTCGTTTCTGTTGGAAAGAAGCGACGGCGCGTTGCAGTGCTATTATGATGACGAGGTGACGCCGTGGCGTGAGGGGTTCGCGCGCCATCAATGGGCGCAAATGAAAACATGGGCCCCGGACAAACGCGCGTGGGTCAACCCTGTCACGGTCAGCCGCGCGCACAACCCAGCGCATCTTTCACGCGACGGCATGTGCTCGGTTGTGGAGCTGCCTGCCGCGTCGGGCGGCCGGCTTGTATGCGCGCTGGAAAGCGTCAAGATCGATCCCCCTTGCAAAGGCAACGTGCGGTGTGTCACGTCCGACGACGGCGGCAAAACGTGGAGCTGGCAAAAGGAGGAGCGGCGCATTCTCTACCAGCCGAAGGATGTCAATTACAACTCGCTGGCGCCATGGATGATCCGGCTTTCGGATGGAACGCTGCTATGCGTGTTCGTGACGGATGAGGCTCGCGCGACACCCGACACGCCCGCCACAGCCAGGCTTGATGAGGACCTGAAATGCGTTTTCAGCTTTGATGGCGGTGTCACGTGGTCAGAGAAAGCCCAGACAATTTCCGCGGATCATCCATGCTATCTGCCCGGAGTAATCGAATTGACGCGCGGCCCGCTTAAGGGACATGTCATGGTGCTCTATGTGGCGAAAAGCGGATTGATGAATTCAACGGGCGCTGTTGTCAGCCAAGCGAAGGAAAATGCCAGGCCAGCCCGCGACAACGGGAAAACATGGCGCTGAAGAGCGCAACTCGAGCAACTGCTTATTAAAGCCGAATGCACCTTCAGCTTAAAAAAGCGAGTCTCCGTGTTCCTCGCCGTCAGGGCATTCTGTTGATGATTCTTCTGATGAACCATTCACCGAACCGGGCGGCGCGCATAGGCGGACCAAGAGGCACGGCATCGCCCACTTTCTGTAAAATCCCCAAGCCGCATCCTTCAGGGGTGCCGAGATTAATGATCTCGCAGGCGTCCTTCCACTGTTCGCGTTTCAGTCGTGTGAGCAGATTATACGGCCCCTCCCAACTGCTGTTGAGAGGATGAGTGTCGTGGAACGCGACAACGGCGCCAGGAGCGAGCAGGTTTTGGATGGACGCGAAATCGGCCCAGCAGCTCTGCAGGGTGTGATCGCCGTCGATGAATGTGAATTCGGGCGAACCGAATTGTTTGACCAGTTCAGGGGCAAGTGTCGCCGAATTGCCCTTATGGAAGGTGATGCGGTGCATGAGGCCGGCGGAGCGCACGTTTTCCTGCGCCACGACCAGTCCCGTCTCGATGTAATCAGCCCGCCCGGGCGCCGTCAATATCCCGCCTGGGAAAAGGTCCACGCTGTGCAATTCCCCCTGATCGTTGTCCTCCAGCGCTTGGGCGATGCAGATGCCCGAGTAGCCGATGAACGATCCGATTTCGAGCGCAAACTTCGGGCGAATCATGCGCGTGAGGGAATAGAGAAAGCGCCCAATTTCGGCGCGGCATGAGGCGGGGAAACCTGTTTTCCGCGATGTTTCCATGCGCGTGATGTGCGGATTGATCACCGGCTGATTTCGCCCCGTGGCCCAGTCCTCGTCCGGTTGCATGATCGGGGACTTGCCTTCTTTTCGGGCCATCACGGTGAGCGCACCGAGCGCCTCGATGTTGCCGGGATTGAGCGACAGCGCCTTGAGAAATTGTTCCACAGTTTCTTTCTGTCTGCCCTGCCGCATGTAGCAGAAACCCAGGATGACCGTGGTGCTTTCGTCCTGGGGGCGCACCTGCAGGATGATCTTCAAATCCTCTATCGCATCGTCGTAGCGCCCGGTCGAATAGTGCCACCATGCGCGGTGTCCGCGCGCGTCGAGGAAAAAGGGATCGTTCGTCAGCAGTTCGTCGACGATGCGCAACCCGGCGGCCATGTCGCCTGAGCGCACGCAACGCAACGCAACATTTAATGTCTTATCCGGTTTGTTGAGCATGATTGATACTCTTGCCGCATTTATGCGCACAATCAATTAAGATTCGCCTTCAATCGCCAGCGGTGCGGAGGAAAAATATGTTGCCTCCCCTCTGCAAACCAAAGACAGGCGTAAAATCCCGCCTGCCATGTTGCATCACGGGAGCCCCGCCCGTGATGCATGACCGGAGCGGACGTGCCGCACCAAAAATCACGCTCTTGATTTTCGTGTCTTTCCGCGTCTTTGGTGGATAACAATAGCAGAATCATCATCACGCTGTCGGAGCTTGACTGTCTCCAGTGTCCGAGCGCATAAGTTTCATTCCCTTTCACCGGATTCACAGGAGAACGCGGCATGATGGCGATGAACACGATCACGCACATAGTCAAACGCAACGGCTCGCTGGTGTTGTTCGACCAGGAGCGCATCACGAACGCGATTTACATAGCTCAGCTCAGCCTGAAGCTCGAGGATCGCTCGCTTGCGCGCAGGCTGTCTGACATCGTCATCAGCGAGCTGGCCCAGGCGTATTCCAGCGAGTCGCCCCCGACAGTTGAGGACATTCAGGACATTGTGGTGAACGTGCTCTACGCCGGCGGCTGCCGCCAGGTTGCCACCGCCTACCGCGAGTACCGCGCTGAACACGCCCGCCTGCGCGAGGAGAAGAACGAGCAGATCGTCGTCAACGACACGATCCCCTACAAGATTCTCTGGCAAGTTTTCACGTGGAATGTGGCGCACGAGTGCGACTCGGTGGATCGGCTCAACGCGCAGGTGCGCGACGGGCGCGTCAACCAGCTCATCGAGGACGCTGAGGCCTTGTACCATGCCGATGTGGACAAGCTGACCGAGCGCGTGATCAAACGCGGAGGCGAAATCCGCATCATCATCATCGCCGGACCGTCAAGCTCCGGCAAGACGACGACAACGCTCAAGATGACCGAGCGCTTTAATCAAAAAGGCATTGAGGTCGTCGCGCTCAATCTGGACAACTATTTCAAAGACCTCGAAACCCACCCGAAGGACGAGTTTGACGACTATGATTTCGAGCGCCCTGAAGCGCTTGATCTCGAGCTGATCAACGAGCACTTGGCGGATTTGATGAAGGGGCGCGCCATCCAGACGCCGATTTACAATTTCAAGACCGGCAAGCGCGAGAAAACCACAGTCCCCTTCTCGCTGAAGCCCAACCAGATGCTCCTGCTCGATAGTCTGCACGGATTGTACAAACCCATGACGTCAAGCGTGCCCGACGACTTCAAATTCAAGCTCTACATCGAGGCGCTCTGCCAAATCCGCGACAACAAGGGCGAATTCGTGCGCTGGGCCGATCTGCGCATGCTGCGGCGCATGGTGCGCGACAACTGGCACCGCCACTACCAGCCAGACCAGACTGTCGGCCACTGGCACTATGTGCGGCGAAGCGAGATGAAGTACATCGTTCCCTACATTGGACAGGCCGACCACATCATCAACGGCTCGCTGCCCTACGAGCTGATAGTCCACCGCAAACACATGTTCGGCTCCACACAGAAGATTGTCCGGGAATACGAGAATCAGCCAACCCGCCTTGACGCCTACATCCGCGCCAAGCGCATCCATGATCTCCTGGCCACAGTAGAACCGATCCGCGATGAGAAGGCCATCCCGCACAACTCACTCATGCGCGAGTATATTGGCGGCAGTATCTACAAGTATTAAGGCGCGCCCCTGTATTCCACCATCGTTTCGTTTCTGGTGAATTCCTTCCAGAATTGCCGGAGTTGCATGCCAAGAAACACGGGAATCGCCGACGAAGGTCGGCGCTCCACAACATGCGGGCGCTTGCCAAGTCCGGCCATTTCGCCGGCAAACTCGATAGCGTCCTCCAGCCCACCGATGCGGTCCACGAGCCCCAGCTTCAGCGCCTGCTCGCCCGTCAGGACGCGGCCGTCGGCGACAGCGCGCAGGGTGTTTTCCGATTCTACAGACGCGCCAGCTTCCGCCGCCATTGAACTGGTGGTGAAAACCTCCTCACTCAGCGGCAATTGGTTTTCGGGTTTAATCGACGGCGCCGCCACAATCTCCGCGATTTCAGACGGGCGCGCCGCCATGGCTTGGCCGATTTTCCCATGGCGCGACCGCAGAACAACACGGAAAAACTGCCTGTAAAGATTGAGGACCATGCCCTGCACCAGTTGCCGGTCCTGCGGCGTGATGTCGCGAAATGACGACATCGTGTCCTTGAACTCGCCGCTTTTGAACACCTGCGGACGAATGCCCAGCTTTTCCAGCGCCTCGCGCACGTTAAGATCGAATGCCAGCACGCCGATGCTTCCCGTCACGGTGCCCGCGTTGGCGAAAATCTCGTCGCCCGCTACGGCGATGTAATAACCCCCCGACGCCGCCACGTTGCCCATGGACACAATAACAGGCTTCTTGGAGGCCGTGCGAATGCGCAGAGCCGCGCGATAAATTTCCTCGCTGGCGCCCACAAAGCCGCCCGGCGAGTCGATGCGCACAACGACGGCTTTAATTTGTTTGCTGTGCTCCATGCCGCCAAGAATTTCCACGATGTCCCCGCTTTCGTTGATCGGCCCCTCAATGTGAATCACCCCCACCGAGGGCGATAACACGAGATTCAGCGAACCGGTTGTGCCGGTGAAATTGCCGATGATCACAAGCGCCGCGGCAGCAAGAATCACATACAGCAAAAATCGCAGACATCCGTATCCGCGTCTTGGCGCATGGTGATGGGGCGGCGGGGATTTTTGTGTGTCAGTGCTCATTTTCACGCGACCGTTTCATGACAGATTCAAACGCTCATTGACTTCATCAAGACAAGGTCTTTTGTAATGTCTACCGTTTGGAGGATAAAATCATGGATGACACATACTGTGTGAAATGTCCCTGTTGCCAAACGATCCTCGTGATCGAGCGCAGAACCGGCAAGATTGTTGAGGAGCGCCGTCCGATTCTCGACCAGTCAACGGGCGATCGCTACCAGGATGCGCTGAAGAAGGTGCGGGAGCGCGGCGCCATCGCCGAGGAGAAGTTCAAGAAATTCCAGGCCGGGCGCGAAGCCCGTTCGGCAAAGCTCGACGCCCTGTTCAAGGACACGCTGAAAAAAGTTGAGGAATCAGGCGAAGACATCAAACCCGTCAATCCGCTGGACTTGGATTAAAACAAGAGAACACGGACAACCACGGACGAAGAACAGATATGACACGCTATTCTGCGTGCCGCGTCTATCGCGCGCTTCGAACCCGGCGGGCGCGTCAATATCTCTTCAGGAAATTCTCCCGCTCCGCAGGGTTGCTCACGTTCTTTTCGGCGCGGATGTCGCTTGAGATGAAATGTCCCGACAGGTAAGCGAGGCTGAGCGCAAAGACCACCACCACCGCAATCGCTGCCTTGCGCAGATCCTTGGCGCCATAATTGACTCGCAAAATCATATAGAGCGGGTAGGCAACGAACCACAGCACGGTAATCAGGATAAACCACAGGCCAGGGCCGGGTTCTTTGGCGGGATGTTGTGCGCCCTCTGTTGGCCCCATGCCGAGCCGCGACGCCTCGGTGGCGGCAACCGCAGCGCATGCGATGAATGTCACCAGCGCCACCATGAATAGTTTAATGCCCGGCGACTGCAACAGTGTCAGACGCGCGATCCAAAACCACAACACGATGACGCCCGCGATGGGAATGGCGACAAGCGCCGAACCAAACTTGTCAAAAGTTGACTCCGCCGACGATTCCGCCGGCCCGGGCGCGGCCTGCGCCGGCGGCGAACCCTCAAGGACCGTGCCGCAATAGGAGCACTTGGTCTGTCCGTCGAAGACTGTTCCGCCGCACAACACGCATGTGCGGCGCTCGGATTCATTTCCGTTTATGCTCATGCATCCAGAAAATCAGCACGCCGTACACAATTTCAAGAACAGATGAGGATTTTGCGCATAAGTTTTTCCAGCCGCTCCTGTGCCGCCTGGGGCGACGACAGCCGCATTGCGCGCTCGCGGCCCGCCATTCCCAGCCTCTTCGCCAGTTCCGTATCGCTCAGCAGCGTGCGCATGGCAGCGGCCACCGTTGCGGGATTCTTCGGATCAGCCAGCAGACCCGTTTCGCCGTCGGCAATCGCGTCGGTTGCACCGCCGCTTCGCCCGCCGATAACCGGTTTTCCCGCCAGCCCAGCCTCGGGAAAAACAATCCCGTAACCTTCCCGCTCGCCGTCATCCAGTTGCCTGTTTGGCATCACAAACACTTCACATGCGTGATAGAACGGGGCGGGATAATGGGTTGGTCCCGCAAAAATGGTCATCTCCGTGATTCCCAGTTCAGCCGCAAGCGCGCGCAAACGGGCTTCATCAGGACCGTCGCCGACAATCAGATAGGCAAGACCGGGAAATTCGTCGCGCAACATGGCCACCGCTTTCATGGTAACATCGATGCCCTTGCGCGGAGTCAGCCGTGCGACCGTCAGCACAACCCTTCGCCCCTTTAGATGATGGATGGCGGTGATGCGTGCGACAGCCTCCTCTGGCGTGTCGGCGATGCCCGCATCCGCCGGCGGCGGCCAGACCTCAATGCGGCCCTGCGCCGCCGGCCCCCCCCCGACAATCAGGGCGATCTCATCGGCGCTCTCGCGCGTCAGACATGTCACCGCATCGGCGCCGCAAATCGCCGAAACCAGCATGGCGCTCATGCGCCGTCCGTGCGCGCACATCGTCACGTCCTCGCCATAGGTCATCAGTATGAATGGCGTTCCCCGCCAGCGTTTAAGAGCGCAGGCAACGGTTCCGAGCGGAAGAACATGGCCGGCGATGACAATATCCGCGCGGCCGAGCATCATGGCATCTGGCCATGACCAGCGGGATGATGAGCGCGCGTGCGATGCGGCTACACACGACGCCTGGCGCGCCGCCGATGCGGTACAGCATCCGCCACAGGGCGCTTCGCGCGATTGTATACGGCTCGCCCGCGTCGAACTCCGCCTCGGCCCGGGACTCTTCACCGCTTCGCGGCGTGAGCACTGTGACGGCGTGACCGCGCTCAGCCGCTCCGCGCGCAAGGTTACAAAGGATGTTTTCCGAACCTCCGATATTGGGCGGATAAGTGTCGCAGAGAAAAACCAGCTTCGCCATGGGAGTACATGCGGGATTTGCCGGCGTCGCCGCATCATATGCAACAGGAGTTTATCAGGCGAACGATAACCAAATCGAGTTGCGTCTGCTCCCCGCAACGCAACTCCTGAATTTTCTTGATAGACCATCCCCAAAGCGTAGAGCAATTCTTCTTTCATCATGAAAGACAACGCATATTACAAGGACCTTGCCGCGCGGTGCCTCATGCCCAACTACGGCGAGCGCGACATCGCGCTCGTGCGGGGCGAAGGTGCGCGCGTGTGGGACGCTGACGGACGCGAGTATCTGGATTTTCTCGCGGGAATCAGCGTCAACAATCTTGGCCACTGCCCGCCGGCGGTTGTCGAGGCGCTGTGCGCGCAGGCGCGCCAGCTCATGCACACATCGAATTTCTACATCATCGCCCCGCAGGCGGAGCTCGCGCGGCGGCTTTGCGAACTGAGTTTCGCCGAGCGATGCCTGTTCGCCAACAGCGGCGCCGAGGTGAACGAAGGCGCGGTCAAACTCGCCAGGCTTTACTCCAAGCGCAAATATGGCGCGGGGCGCCACGAGATCATCACGATGCGCAACTCCTTCCACGGACGCACGATCGGCATGATCAGCGCCACGGGGCAGGAAAAGGTGCGCAAGGACTTTGAGCCGCTGCTCGAGGGATTCCGTTACGCCGACCTCAACAATCTCGACAGCGTGCTGGCCCAGATCAGCGGCGCAACCTGCGGCATCATGCTCGAACCGGTGCAGGGCGAGGGCGGTATCATCGCCGCGTCCGCGGCGATCCTGCGCGGTCTTCGCGAGGAGTGCGACCGGCGCGACCTGCTGCTCATCTTCGATGAGATACAATGCGGCATGGGCCGTTGCGGAAAGCTTTTCGCCTACCAGCTGAGCGGTGTCGCGCCCGACATCATGACGCTTGCCAAGGCGCTGGGCAACGGCATGCCCATCGGCGCCCTGCTGGGCGGCGCAAAAACCGCCGATATTTTCACACCGGGCGCCCACGGCACCACTTTCGGCGGCAACCCCTTGGCCTGCGCCGCCGCGCTGGCCGTTCTGGACGAGATGACTTCGCGCGGCATTCCTGAACTTTCCGCGCGGCGCGGCGAATTTTTGCGCGGGCGCCTGCGCGAACTGATGGCCGGTTGCGCGATTGTGCGCGAAATCCGCGGCATCGGCCTTATGACAGGCGTCGAGCTGACCTGCCCGGGCGCGGATGTCGTCAAGAAATGCGCCGCACGCGGCCTGCTCGTCAACTGCACCGTTGGCTGTGTTATCCGCATTCTACCGCCCCTCATCGTGACCGAAGACGAGTGCGAGCGCGCCGCGGGCATTATCGCCGAAGTCATCGCCGATGAAAACGAGCTTCAACAGCAAAAAGAAAACCAGGATCACAACCAGCGAGAACTCACATGACACGCGATTATCTGTGTTCGGCGGATTATGACGCCGCCAAAATGATGGAATTGTTCGATCTGGCCGCGGCCATCAAGGCGCTTGCCAAGCGGCGCCGCCGGCTCTCAGCGCTGAAAGGATACACAGCGGCGCTCGTATTCCAGAAACCGTCGTTGCGCACACGCGTGACATTCGACATCGGCATGCGCCAGCTCGGGGGCGATGCGATTTTCCTCGGCCCCTCGGAAATATCGCTTGGCGCGCGCGAAAGCATTCACGACATCGCCAAAAATCTCGAGCGGTGGGTCGACATTATCATCGCGCGCGTTTTTGAACAGACGTCGCTGGAGCACTTTGCCGCCGCCAGCGCCCCGCCGGTCATCAACGCGCTCAGCAACGACGAGCACCCCTGCCAAGCCATGGCCGACCTGTTCACGCTGTACGAAAAGGGTGTCAAATTTGAAAAAACACGCTTCGCGTTCATCGGGGACGGCAACAATGTGTGCGCGTCGCTCATGATCGCCGGCGCTTCGCTTGGCATGGATGTGCGCGTGGCCACGCCCGAGGGTTACGAGCCCTCCGCAGCGGTCATTGAAAAAGCCCGCAGCCTTGCGCGCGAGTCGTGCGGCGGCCTGCTCGTCACCAACGACCCGCGGCAGGCCGTCTCGTGCGCCAGCGCCGTCTACACCGACACGTGGGCCAGCATGCACACCGAGCATGAGGCGCAGGAGCGAAGGCCGCTCTTCACGCCCTTCCAAGTCAATCCGGCGCTGCTCAAGGGCGCCGAGCCCGACGCCGTCATCATGCACTGCCTGCCCGCGCACCGCGGCGAGGAAATAACCGACGAAGTCATGGACTGCAAGAACTCCATCGTCTTCGACCAGGCTGAAAACCGCCTGCACATGCAAAAGGCAATCATCCTTGATTGTCTTGGAGCCGTAGAGGAAGCGCGCCGGGAGATTACAGGCTGAATTGATTTCACCACAGAGACACGAAGACCGGTCAGCGAGTACGCCATCAGGCGGTCAGCGAGTACGCCATCAGGCGGTCAGCGAGTACGCCATCAGGCGGTCAGCGAG
>JAPLSQ010000055.1:66445-124755 GCA_026398535.1 Candidatus Sumerlaeota bacterium
GCGAGTACGCCATCAGGCGGTCAGCGAGTACGCCATCACTGAGAAAGCCAGGAACAGGATGAGATATCATGACAGCCACACCTCGTGAGCTTGTGTATCAGTGCCTTGAATTCCGCAATCCCCCGCGCGCGCCGCGCCAACTGTGGCTGCTGCCGTGGGCGGAAAAACACCATCGCGCCGAACTCGAAAAAATCCGGTCCGATTTCCCGCCCGACATCATCCACATCGGCGGGCGCCTCCGGACGCCGCCCATTACGAAGGGCAATCCCTACGAAATCGGGGAGTATGTGGACGACTGGGGATGCGTTTTCACGAACATTCAGGAGGGGGTCGTCGGCGAGGTGCGCGAACCGCTCATCAAGGACTGGAAGACCGGTCAGCGAGTACGCCATCAGGCGGTCAGCGAGTACGCCATCACGGATGCGCCCAAGGCGCACATCCCGCGCGAATGGCTGACGTTTGACGCGGACGATGTCAACCGCCAGTGCGCCGAGACCGACCGCTTCACGCTTGCCGGCGTCTGCCCGCGCCCCTTCGAGCAAATGCAGTTCATATGCAAAACCGAGGAATTTTACATCGACCTGGCCGATCCGCCCGGCGAGATGATCACTTTCATGAAGCAGATGCATGATTTCTTCTGCGAGCTGCTTGAGATGTGGGCGCGCACGGATGTCGACGGGCTCAATTTCATGGACGATTGGGGATCGCAACGCTCGCTTCTCATCAACCCCACAATGTGGCGGGAGATATTCAAACCCATGTACCGCGACTACATCCAGATCGCCCATGCGGCGGGCAAGAAGATGTTCATGCACTCCGACGGCCACATCCTGAGCATTATTCCCGATCTCATCGAGCTGAAACTCGACGCGCTCAATTCGCAGATTTTCTGCATGGGGCTGGAGAACCTCGAGCCGTTCGCGGGGAAAATCGCTTGGTGGGGCGAAATAGACCGCCAGCACCTTCTGCCCGAAGCCTCGCCCGCAGAAATAGACGCGGCTGTGCGCGAGGTTCACCGCCGCCTCTGGCGCAATGGCGGATGCATCGCACAGTGTGAATTCGGCGCGGGCGCCCGCCCCGAAAATGTGCGCCAAACCTTCGCTTCGTGGGACGCGGTCACGGGCAAACCGTAATACCCATGAACCAATCGCGTTCAGTCCGGCACGGTGTCGTGCACGCGCACGGGGCATTGGCTGACGCTATCGAGCAGGTCAAATCCCAGCCGCAGGTCGCAGGTGTTCGGCATGCGCACACCGATGTGCACTGTAAAGTCGGCATCGATATCCTGCTGCCGCGTGCCTGGGAGCGCCGACGTCCACGCCAGCATTTTTAGCATGAGGACGCCCCCGCTTCCCTATTTTCAAAGCGGTCGTGCGCCGTTGCGGATTTCCGCTTTTTCAAGACGCGCGCGTCATTCAGACGTTCTGTGTTTTATCACGACAGTACTGGTAAAGGGCATCATAAACAATGAATTCGCGTTTTAGGATCTCGTGGTCGTCGATGAATCCAAGATGTCGGAACCCTGAGGCGATGGCCTTAAGGCCCGGACCTTCGGGTTGATTGTGGAGCGAGTTGTCGGTGTCGGCGCCATTGACAATACAGCCCATGAGCGCCAGCGCCGGGTTCTTCATGAGATCATATTTGTGCAGGAACGCCTCGAACGAGCATTCCCCGCCATGGTGGCCAAGTTCGTTGCCGTCGCAATCGAAAGGGGTGGCTCCCTCGCGCACCGCTGTTTCATGCACTTGTTCGACTGGAACAAAAAGGAATTCTGCGGCGGGATCAATGAACTTGGCGATCAGCCAGGGGCATGCCACCCGATCCACCTTGACTCTCGCGCGCGTGATCCATTTCATGATGTGCGCTCCTTTATGGAATTCATGTGTTGTTCATCCCCTTACCGCCCCCCTTCGCGCTCCCGAGGCGCGCAAGGGGAGACGCCGCGCGAAAGGCGCTGCATCGCCGGATGGAACGGGATTGCGATTTCTGTCATTTTCCATTGAGACGAAATTTCCGTTGGCACAGCTGGATTCGCAAGGATGGAATGCGGGCTGAGTGTCAGACTTTTTCTGTCTTGTGGCGTCAACATCCTTGCCTGAAACAGGAGACGGTGTGGGCGCACCGACCATGGCGGCTTTCACCCGGCTTTTTCGGCATTCTCCGCACAATCGCGCGATGGTGTTGTTTTTATAACCATATGATGACTCGGCGCGAACGCGTAACGTCCGCCATGCGGCATCAACAACCAGACCGTGTTCCCGTTTGGTGTTTGTTGAGCCTTGAGCACATCATACGCAACGGCACGCCCGATGGGAATTATCCTGTCATAATTGACGACTTGGTCCGCGCCGAGTGCCGTATGGCGCAACTCTATGGGTTTGATGGCGTGATTTTATACTTACCGGGAATACGCGAGAACACCCGGATAGACACGTTGCTGAGGGGATGGATCCATACCGATCCCCGCGGAGATCCGAGCCACGATTTTTCTGCCGCGGATCCGGAGACATGGGAGCAGCAAAGACCCGACTGCGAACCCGCTGATTTCCATTCCAGCCGGCTTGCCCGCGAGATGCTTGGCCCCGATTATCACATCGGCGGGTGGACACCCGACGCCTTTTCACGCGCCGTCCCATGGTTCCCTTCAATGGAAGATGCCATGGTGGCGATCGCTGAGGACCCTGCGCGCTTCACGGCGCTCGTTTGCTTCTTTGAGTCGCAATGCATCCAGGCGGCCAGCGCCCAGATTCGATACGGAAAAGCGGAAAGCATCCAAATCTCGTCGCCCTTTGCCGGCTCCTCTTTCATATCAAGGGAAATCTACAAGAATATCGTGCTTCCCCAGCTCACAAGGCTGGCCAATGCCATCCGGGCGGAATCAGCGCTCTCCTATGTTCACACATGCGGCTTCTTGTCAGATCGCCTCGAGCTGGTCGCCTCCTCCGGCGTGGATGGAGTTGAATGCCTTGACCCCCCGCCTCTGGGCAACGTTGAACTCGGCGAAGCCAAAAATCGCGTCGGTGACAAAGTCTTCCTGAAAGGAAACATCGACTCGGTCAACGTTCTGCTCCACGGAACCGATGAGGATGTTGACCGGGCCGTTATGCGATGTCTCAAGGATGGAATGCCGGAAGGCGGATATATTCTCAGCACCGCCTGTTCTGTGGCGCCGGCTGTGCCGCCGACGCGCATTCATCGGATTGTGGAACTTGCCGAACGTTTCGGTTGCCGCACATCTCCGAATGGCGATGAGGCATAGGAAAGCCCAACTGATCATCAAGCAAAGAAAAGAAATTCTCTGACCCGCACAAGGGAATCCCCCGGTCCGCCGCGGCGGAGCCAGTCAGATAAAAATTGCGACAAACCAGAAATAGCGAATTTACAGAAAAATATGACCACTATTGCCACAAATGCCACAAATACGACCTTTCTGAAATCCATTCTTGCACACAAAACCACACGACTCACCCCGGACACGAAATACATGGGGCGATTCGTTCCCTCGCCTTCCCAACTCTTCACATCCTTGCTTTTTTTATGCCTTCGCGAGAAATTATTTTGACAATCCGCAGGGCGGACTTTTCTTATCGCGGTTGGACTTGTTGATTCAATGAATTGCGTATCGCAAACGGGATTCATTAACGGCGGCGCAGGAGGCATGGCTCAACTCTGAGGATTCCACTTGCATCGCCGATTCGTTGCGCGTGCGTGTCGACTGCTGGTGCGATGGTTGTATCACGCCAACAAGGCCAGCGAACGATCCGAGCGCTGGTCAGGTGATGTGAGACGTAATCGCACTTAGTGATGAAAAGATAGCAATGCAAGCTCGGTCAGACCAGTACTTCGACAGACTGGCAAAGGAGGTAACTATGCTGGCCCCTGACAACAAGACGCAGAGGTTTCAACACTCCGAAAGCCCCCCCAAGCGTTCTCCGCGTTGCCACGGCAGACTGATTGCCCTCGCTCTGATTATCGCGAGCGCTCTCTTATTGTTCACGGGAGGTGCTGCATGCGCCGTACAAGAGGGGAAGAGCGAGGTTCCCTCTGGTCGAAACGTTCTATATTACAAATCCACGATGATGGCCGGAGAGATCAGTCCCAAGCCAGGGAAAGACAGCATGGGGATGGATATGGCGCCGGTATACGAGGACGCGGCGGGCATCCGAACAGGCGCCATCCGGATTGACCCCGTTACCCAACAGAACATGGGGCTGCGCACCGGACCCGTAACTCGCGGCCCTTTGCGCCACATCATTCGGACTATTGGCGACTTCGCCTACAACGAGGCAGCCCTGACGGATGTCTCGGTGAAGTACCCGGGGTGGATCGAGAAGCTCTACGCGGACTCAACTGGCAAGCAGATACATGCCGGGGACCCACTTTTCGAGATCTATGCGCCGGAACTCTACAGCGCTGAAGCCGAGTATCTTGCAGCTCTTGGCAGCATGACAAGCCAAGCCCTGCCTGGCAAGAACACCATGCTGGAAGCCACTCTACAGAAGCTCCGGTACTATGATGTGTCGGAAGACCAGATCAAGGAGATCGAACGAACTCGGCAAGCCAAGAAGGCGATGCGGATCAACTCGCGTGCGACTGGTGTGATTGTCGAGAAGAACGCCGTCGAAGGCATGAGGGCGGAAGCCGGCGAGCGTCTGTTTCGGATCGCTGATCTGTCAACTGTCTGGCTTCTGGCCCGAATCT
Source organism: Candidatus Sumerlaeota bacterium (assembly GCA_026398535.1). Lineage (GTDB taxonomy): Bacteria > Sumerlaeota > Sumerlaeia > Sumerlaeales > Sumerlaeaceae > JAPLSQ01. Next base: position 71,147 of record JAPLSQ010000055.1, read on the forward strand.
TCGAAGAGGACCTTCCGTTCATCATGCCGGGGCAGGAAGCGGTGGCCACCCTGTCCTATTACCCCGATCGCAAGTTTCGGGGACGCATAACCTACGTGTACCCGTCGATCGACGAAAAGACGCGTACGGCCAAAGCCCGCCTTGAGTTCCACAATCCTGGATACTTCCTGAAACCTGGCATGTTTGCCAATGTCGAGGTGGCTTCTGAGATCAACCCATCTGTACTCCTTGTGCCCGATGAGGCCGTGTTGCGCAGCGGAGAGAAGAACACAGTTTTCGTGACACTTGAGGGAGGCCGTTTTGAACCACGCGAGGTCGTGCTGGGCCAGCGGGCCGAGGGTAATCGCTATGAGTTGCTGAGCGGTCTGCGGGAAGGCGAAACGGTCGTCGTCTCCGGCCAGTTCCTGCTGGATTCCGAGAGCCAACTTCAGGAAGCCGTGCACAAGATGCTCGAACCGAGCGCGCCAGTGGCACAAGAAAAGGAGGGCGAAGGACCATTACCCGCGCAGATCGAGCCCAACACCACCCATGTAGAGCCCACCACAGCAACCGTGCAAGGCGATACCGGGACAACAACAATCAACACGCCCGAATCCGTTTACGTCTGCCCTATGCCCGAGCACGCTTCCATCATGTACAAGAGCCCGGGCAATTGTCCCATCTGCAAGATGCCGTTGGTGCAAATGGAAGTTGGCTCCACGCCTCCTCTTAAGGCGAGTGCGCTGGTCATCTATTACACGTGCCCGATGCCTGAGCATGCCGATGTACGGAAGATAGAACCCGGGAAGTGCCCCCGTTGCGGAATGACACTCATCCCGATTACGGAGCCACGGCCAAGTGTCATCCCGCATCCTTCGCAGGAGACTGCCACGTCATCGACGCCACGCCGGGTGAATCCCGCCGATGCTTCGACGACACCCACCGCATCTCCGGGCTCGCATACATCTCATGGGCTTTAGTTCATCAGGCTGGGGACAGATCTCGACAGCAGGCAAGTGCAACGAGAGGTCAGAACCATGTTGAAGACCATCATTGATTTCTCGCTGAGGAACAGGTTCATCGTCCTCTTGGCCACGCTGTTTCTTGTGTTCGGTGGAGTGTATGCCTTACGCAACATCCCGCTGGACGCCATTCCCGACCTCTCCGACACCCAGGTCATCATCTACACGGAATGGCCGGGGCAGGCACCTCAGATCGTTCAAGACCAAGTGACGTACCCCATCACCACCAAGATGCTGTCAGTCCCGAGGTCCAAGGTGGTGCGTGGCTACTCGTTCTACGGTTTCTCGTTTGTCTACGTGATCTTCGAGGATGGGACCGACCCGTACTGGGCCCGAAGCCGTGTGCTCGAGTATCTGAGTTCGCTGAGTGCCCGCCTGCCCAAGAACGTCAACCCGACACTGGGGCCCGATGCCACTGGGGTCGGTTGGGCGTTCATGTACACATTGGAGTCAAAGTCGCGGGACCTGGCCCAACTCCGGTCCCTTCAGGATTGGTACCTGAGGAATGCTTTGACCTCGGTCAATGGTGTTGCGGAGGTTGCCTCCATCGGTGGTTTTGTCAAGCAGTACCAGGTCACGGTTGATCCTAACAAGTTGCGAGCCTATGGCTTGTCGATCACAATGCTTCGCGATGCCATTTCGCGAAGCAATGGGGAGGTCGGGGGGCGTTCGCTGGAGCTCGCGGAGAAGGAGTTCATCCTCAGAGTCCGTGGTTACGTGCAGTCGGTTGATGATCTGAAGAAGGTTGTTGTGGGACTCGGCGACAAAGGGGTGCCGGTATTGCTTGGTCAGGTTGCCAACATCCAGCTTGGTTCCGACATGCGCCGGGGAATCGCGGAGTTGAATGGCGAAGGGGAAACCGTCGGGGGCATTGTCGTCGTCCGCTACGGGGCCAATGCCCGCACAACCATCCACGCCCTGAAGAAGCAGCTGGAGAAGGTGATGAAGAGCCTGCCAGCGGATGTTTCCTACAAGATCGTCTACGACCGGAGCGCCCTGATTGACCGGGCGGTGAAGACGCTTGAGGACAAGCTGATCGAGGAGTCGGTTATCGTCGCGTTTGTCTGCATCTTGTTCCTCCTGCACTTCCGCAGCGCCCTGATCACGATTCTCATCCTGCCAACAGCCGTTCTGGCCTCGTTCATCATCATGTACAACCAGGGGATCAGCTCTAACATCATGTCGCTGGGCGGTATCGCCATCGCCGTCGGGGCCATGGTCGACGCGGTCATCATCATGATCGAAAATGCCCACAAGCATATTGAACGCGACGGCGGTAAGAAGGAGCACTGGGCGATCATTCGTGACGCGTCGATTGAGGTTGGTCCAACTCTTTTCTATTCGTTGCTCGTGATCACAGTGTCGTTCATCCCAGTATTCGCGCTCCAAGACCAGGAGGGACGCCTGTTCAAGCCACTGGCGTTCACGAAGACATACTCGATGGCGACGGCCGCGTTTCTGTCGATTACACTGGCCCCCGTTCTCATGGGATACTTCATTCGCGGCCACATCATCCCCGAAGAGCGAAACCCGATCAATCGGCTCCTTATCTGGGTTTATCACCCCATCCTCAACCTCGCCGTGCGGTTCCGCAAAACAGTCATCTGCGGAGCCTTGTTCATAGTGGTCAGCGTGTTCTTTCCGTGGAACCGGCTGGTCGTGGCTTCCCTTCCGGAAGGGGCGCTCAGGTCAGTCGCTGCAAAGATGAACCTGCTGTTCCCATTCCAGAACATCGGATCCGAGTTCATGCCTCCCTTGTATGAGGGTGACCTGCTCTACATGCCAATGACCTTCCCCGGCATCTCGGCCACGAAGGCCCGCGAACTCCTCCAACAGACAGACAAGATCATCAAGACCTTCCCCGAGGTTCACAACGTGTTCGGCAAGATAGGACGAGCCGAAACGGCCACCGACCCTGCACCTTTCGACATGGTTGAGACCACCATCATGCTGAATGACGAAAAGGACTGGCCCGAGGTCGACATCACGGATCCCGCCACTGGCAAGGTCATTGCCCACAAGCGCCGCACGCCAGACGAACTGGTGAAGGCCATGGACGCGGCCATCCATTTCCCCGGTCTCACCAATGCTTGGACCATGCCTATCAAAACCAGGATCGACATGCTTGCCACGGGTATTAAGACACCCGTCGGGATCAAGGTGGCCGGCCCGGATCTCAAAGAATTGGAGCGCATCGGCGCGGAGATCGAGGCTGTCGTCCGCGGTGTGCCTGGTACGTCCAGCATATTCTCGGAACGCGTCATGGGCGGCAACTACATCGAGTTCGACATCAACCGCGACCAGATAGCCCGCTACGGCCTCACCGTCGGCGACGTTCAGGATGTTCTCGAGGTGGCCCTTGGGGGCATGCCGCTGGCCACAACGGTCGAAGGGCTCGAACGTTACACTATCAACCTCCGCTACGATCGTGATTTCCGCGAGAACCTGGAAGCCCTCAAACAGATCGCCGTCCCCACGACTGGGGGAGCGCAGATTCCACTCGGGCAGCTGGCTGATCTGCGGGTTGTCAGGGCGCCGATGGGGATCAAGAGCGAAGCCGCCATTCCCAATGCATGGATCTACGTGGACGTAAAGGATGTCGACATCGGGACTTATGTCGTCCGGGCGCAGGCCGCTGTGAAGCAGGCGATTGCCTCCGGCGCCGTCAAGCTTCCGAGCAGGTACAACGTCTTCTGGAGCGGCCAATACGAATACATGATGAGGGCAAAGGAGCGGCTGCAGATCGTCGTGCCACTCACGTTGCTCGTTATCATCCTCATCATCTATCTGAACACGCGCTCCGCCATCAAGACGGTGATCGTGCTACTGGCTGTTCCATTCAGCCTCGTCGGAGCCTTTTGGATCCTCTACCTGACCGGCTACAACATGAGCGTTGCCGTGTGGGTGGGCATCATCGCGCTTGCCGGCTTGGATGCCGAAACCGGTGTCGTCATGTTGCTGTACTTGGACCTTGCCTACGAAAAGTGGGTCAAGGACGGGCTTATGCGCAACGTTGCCGATCTAAAGGATGCGGTTTACCACGGAGCGGTGAAGCGTGTCCGGCCAAAGGCTATGACAGCTGCCGTAATCATCGCCGGCCTGGCACCAATACTCTGGAGCCATGGGGCCGGAGCCGACGTCATGAAGCGGATAGCCACGCCAATGATTGGTGGCGTTGTGACGTCGACAATCATGGAGTTGGTGGTCTATCCGGCCATCTTCTTTGTCTGGCGGTCCCGTAGCCTCAGGCGATAGTTGGGTTTCGAGAGCTTCCTTCCACCGGACTGCGGCGGCTCGTACATGATGATCCTGGCAACAGACGCGCCGCTGACAGCCAGACAACGGGGGACGCGTGGCGCACCGGGCAATGATCGGACTCGGACGAACCGGTTCCGTCCTGGGCCATGGAAGCGGTGATTATGCATTTGCGTTCAGCACTAATAATTCATCATGGCACAAGTGGCGCATTTTGTCACCCCGGTGATAGCGATGGTCTTGAAGGTGGCGTAGTCGCGGGCTCCGCGGTCGTTGCGCGAGCAGTGGCTGTCCTTTCGGGCGATGACGGCCGGGCGCGTTCGGGGCGGTTGTTGGTGGGTTCGACGGCCGGATCGTCGAGGAATCGCAGAAGGCTGCCGCGCCTGTTGTGCCAAGCCAGTTCGCCCACGATGCGGCGGTTTCAGATATTATGATACTTGGGTTCGGTGAAGCGGGAGGTGCGGTAGATGTCGCCGACGCTCATGGCGCCGTTTGTCGGATCGTAACTGATGACGCCAAACACCGAGGTGTTGTTGAAAAGCGCGTTGAAGTAAAGCCGGTCGGGTCCCGCGGACGCGAGCCGCCATTCACCATACCATTCGTGAACAAATGTCGTGTCCTTATAGCGGACATCGTCAAAATTTACATACTGGTAATTTCTGCTGTACCATTCGGTGGCGGCCTGGCTGCTGAACACGTCAAGAAATGATCCGCTTCCGGTCAGGTAAGCCACTGGCGTTGTGATGAAGCGCGGTTCGATGATCTGTGCTTCAGTTTGGGGCGCGAAAACAATTGGTATGGTGCCGTAGGGAGGATAACGGGGGGCGTCCATGCGATAAGACTCGAGCGCCGTGGCGATGCATCTCAAATCGTTTTTTGTGCGCGACACTTTGGCGCGGGTTTGCGCCTCCATGAAATTGGGCACGGCGATGGCGGCAAGAATGGCGATGATCGCGACAACAATCAGCAGTTCGATCAGCGTGAAGCCTTTTTCGTGCAATGTTGATGATCTTCGCATGGCTGGTCTGTAATCCATGACGTTTTGACGGATCATATCAAGAAAAACGATTTCAATGCGCAAGGCGTTTCGGGCGGCGTTGCTGGCAGATGAAAGAAGACGCGCAACTATTGTTTCCGGCAAGAGAGTATTGCATATCAGTAGTTGAGCGGGCATTCGTGCCCAGGAACTTGCCTGTGATAACAAAAATCCGGAGAATGCGCATGAAAAACATGATGAGTTTGCTGGCGGCGATGTTGCTCGTTGCGGCTGGCGAGGGGTCTTTAGTCGCGGGCGAGACGACCGCCCCGCGAGCGAAATACTGCCTGTTCGTGACGGTGGACGCGCTGGACCGCGATTATGTGGCCAGGAATGCCGCGCCAAACATCAGCCAATGGGAAAAACAGGGCGCCGTGTTTCCGGACGCGCTCAATGTCTTCCCGACCCTGACAACCCCCAATATGACAAGCCTTGTGACGGGCGCCTTCCCGTGCACGACGACAATCGGGGCGAACAAGGTTTATGTCCGCGAGGAAAACCGCATCGTTGGCGGTCCCCGTTTCAACAAGGCTGTCACCATTGCCGAGGCTTTCAAGAGCCGCGGGTTGTCGACCGCCGCCGTCCAGCATTTCATGCTCGAAAAACGCGGGACCGATGAATATGCCCGCACCGAGAAAGGCGGCAGCGCCGAAATCACCTCGCTAGCGCTGGCGATGCTCGCCGACGGCACAACGCCGACGCGCCTGCTGGCTGTTCTTTACCAGTCGGTTGACACCGTCGGGCACAAGCGCGGCGCGGAAAGCGCCGAGGCGCTCGCTGAGACGCGGTCGGTCGACGCGGAGATCGCCAAACTCGTCAAACGCTACGAGGAACTTGGCATTCTTGGCGAAACGATTGTGGTGATATCCTCCGACCATGGCATGTCGCACCGCAACAAGCAGATCGATCTGGCCAATCTCACGCGCAAGGTGACGGAAGGCGGCTGGAAGCATGAAATCATCACTTCGAACAATCCTCCCACCACTGGGACGGATTTTTTCATCATTCAGGGCGGCAACCTGAACTGCTATTTCAACCGCGCCTTCAGCGCGGAGGAGCGCGAGCGTCTTTTTGCCGCGCTGAGATGTGTCGAGGGTGTGGGCAATGTGTATCATGGCGAGGCGCTGCGCCGCCTGCGCACGCATCCCAATGCGGGCGACTTTATCGTGGAGCCCGCACCGGGCTGGTGGTTCGGCGGCGAGATGGGCGTGCATGGCCGCAACACTGAGAGCGACGGCTATGAAATGATGTTCGGTCCGGGCATCCGCAAGGGAGCATCCGTGCAGGGAGCGTTTACCGTGGACCTTGTGCCCACGGTCCTCCATCTCATGGACATTCCCATTTCGCACACCGTTGACGGCAAGGTGCTGTGGCAGGCGGTGGAAACGCCGTGATCAGCGAGGAAGACCGGTCAGCGAGTACGCCATCAGGCGGACAACCACGGACGAAGAACGAGGTGGAGAGGCGTTTCCATCTGAAAACAGCTTGCGTTGCGGATGGATTTTCGGAGATGTGAACGTGCCATGAGCGATTCGACGATCCCTGAGCGAAAAGACTTGCCGCCGATTGCGAATCTCGGCATTCTTCGCAACTCCGCGTCAGGCGATGGCGGGATGCTCAAGAAAGAGGCCGCCACATGGGAAACCGCTGCTTTGCGCGGTCTGTTTTCCCCGCAATGGCTCTTTCTTCTGATCGCCATCTTCGCCATCATCACCCGCGTCTGGAATGTGGCGGCAAAACCGTTGCACCATGACGAAAGCCTGTTCGCTTATTACGGCTATTATCTTTACAAGGGCTTCGGCTACGACTACCAGCCGATCCTGCACGGCGCGCTACTCCAGAACATTTCCGCGCTGTTTTTTCTCATCTTTGGCGACAACAATCTCACAATGCGCCTGCCAGTAATCACAGGCGGGTTGGCGATGTTCATTGTGTTTTGGCATTGGCGGCGCTATCTTGGCCGCGCGGGCGTGGTTGCCGTGCTTGTGCTGCTCGCCGTCTCGCCGTCGATCACCTATTACTCGCGCTTTCTGCGCAACGACGCCCCCTACCTGATGGTGACCGTGTGGTGCGCGTTGTGCCTGTTGCGCGCGCTCGACACGGGCCGGCGCCTCTACGTTTTCGGGGCGATCATCACCGCGGGCATCATGTTTTGCATGATGGAAAGCTCGATTTTTTTCTTCGCCGCCTGCATCGGATTCCTGGTTGTCACGACACTGGCGGACTGGATTCGGGGATGGGGGCTTCCCGCTTCCGCGCCGCGCCGGTATCCTGGCCATGCCATTTTCTTTGTTCCGCGCGCCCCCCCCTGCGACGGCGGAAGCGCGATATCCGGCGGCTCACTGTTGGGTTGTCTTGCCGCGGCCGCGCTGCTTGAACTGCTCGTGGGCTGGCTGTTTTACCGCATGTTCTATTCCACCGTGCACATCTATAAACCAGTTGTCGCCATGGTTGCGGCATTGGGCGGAACGGTGACTCCGCGCGCGGCCAACTGGATTCTTGCCGCCGCCCTCTATTCTGTGTTTTATATTTTCTGCCTTGTGATCATCGTCAACTGGCGGCGCCCGTTCGGCGAAAGCGGAGCGCTTCACTATTTTCTGCGCGTTTGCGGCCTGAACCTCTGGATCATCCTGGCGGGTTTTTCCTGCGCGCTAGCCCTATACACCATTCTTTTCACCACTTGGTTCACAAACTTGGAGGGCGCGGATTTCTGGGGCAAACAGGTCGTTCTGACTCCCCTTCAGATATACAAAAACACATGGGATTACTGGTGGGATCAGCACCAGCTCCACCGCATCAAGGGGCCTTTCCATTACTACCTGCCGATTCTTCTGCTTTACGAGTTGCCGGCCATCGTGCTCGTGCTGTGGGGATGGTGGCGCTCGATGACCGCGCGCGGACGCCTGCGGGGCGCGCTGGCGCTGATCGCCCCGCACATCGCGCTCGCGATCATTTATCTGACCGGCGTATGGGCGGCGGGGGGTTATTTCAACAAGCGCATCGACTGGGACTGGCTCGACAAAACCCTTCATTTCAGCAACCCCGCGCATTTGTTCCTGCTCGTTTTTTATGCGCAATTGCTCACGCAGGTGACCGTGACGATCTGGGCGCGCGGCAGACTGCTCGAGGCATTCCTGACCTTCTGGACCGTCACAAGCCTTTTTGCCTATTCCTACGCCGGCGAGAAGGTGCCCTGGCTTGCCATCCACACGACCGGGCCGCTTCTGTTGCTCGCCGCCTATTATACGCAGCGGCTGTCGGAGGAAATCAGATGGGCCACGCCGAACCGCATCGTAGCCGCCATGGCAATCGGCGTGGCCGTTGTCTGGCAGGTCCGAGCGCTCACATACGCCAATTTTGTCCATCCCGCAAGCCCCGCCGAACGCATCGTTTACAATCACACCTCGCCCGACGTCGATTACGCCGTCGAACGCATCCGGGAGATCGGCCGCCGCGCGAACTATGGCAATCTTCTGCCGATCTTCGTCAAAGGCGAGATGGAATGGCCGATTTACTGGTGCCTGCGCGACTGGCAGAATTTCATCCCTCCCCCCGACGAAACAATCGAAACTACCAGCCGCCCCATTGTCCTGGTCAATTGGGAGGAGTCCCTCTCGCCCAACCTGCGCCAGAATTACGTCATCCAAAGGCTCAAACTGCGCGAGTGGTGGGAGGCGCCCATGCTCGACCTCACCGCGATGAGCGGCCTGTGGCGGGTCTTCACACCCATTGAAAGCCGCCGACCCGGAAGCGAAAACGAAATCCTCTATGACCGCGCCTTGCTCGAATGGAAAAAGCTCCTGCATTACCTTGCCTACCGCCAGATCTGGCTCGATCCCTTGGATCCGCAATTTTCAAATGGCGCCAATGAAATGGCATTCTGCGTGCACAAGGACCTCGACAAGGAATTCCTTAATCCTGAATGGTTGTGGCTCATGCCTCCGCGCAGAGACATACCGCTATATCCGTAAGCGCGGTGCGCCGGAGATTGTTGTACGTTCTTGAAAGACCGGTCAGCGAGTACGCCATCAGGCTGTGTACAAAGTTCATACTATTCTCTGAAAAAATTGGTGATCGTCTGGTGCTCATGACACCCACCGTTGACATACTTGGCGCGTCATCTGCCACATTCTCCGCCACCGCCACGCAAGTCGTCTTTCTCCTTCATGGCATCTGTAAAACGCGAGGCGACATGTTTCCGCTTTCAATGGCCCTCAAGCGCAGGGGGTATGAAGTGATCAACTGGCGCTATCATTCCCGAAAACACCGCATTAATGAGCTTGCCGATCAGCTTTCGTCAGCTGTTGCCAGCCGCCCCGATGCCCGCATTCATTTCATCACCCACTCGATGGGCGGTATCATTGTCCGCACCTGTCTGGCGCGTCATCATTTTCCCAACATAGGACGCTTTGTCATGATCGGTCCGCCCAATCAGGGAGCGCGGCTTGCCGATGTTCTGTCGCGCTGGGCGCTGTACCGGCTCGTTTTCGGTCCCGCCGGATTGGACCTTCGCCAAGGAGAAAACGGCGTCTGCCGCGATGCCGGTATCCCCAACTGCGAATTTGGCATCATTGCCGGCGGGCGCGGCGGCTCGCGCGGCAAGAATCCTTTTCTCCCGGGAGACAACGATGGCACCGTCACAGTAGAAAGCACGCGCCTTGAAGGCGCGGCGGATTTTCTCCTCGTCCCTTACTCCCACACAATAATCCACATGATGCCTCGCACCATCCGCGCCGCCATCAAGTTCATCGAAACGGGCAGGTTTAACACGAATCGAAGCGAAGAATGCCGCCCTCTTTCACTTCCAGCCCTTTCGCATATTGCTATTTCTCAATTGGCACGAACTGGAGCAGCATGGGGAGGCAGGAAGCGCCTGGGGGCGAGAAGGTAAGTTCAACGGTTTCGGTGCATCCGGGGGGCAGGGGCGGGTAAATCTGAATGACAGAGCCCGTCGGCGGCGCGCCGATGTTAAGACGGTTGCCGGGAATTTCCACGATCCCAGCGGGGAAAACGCCGGGGCCGATGCGCATGGCGGCGGCAAGTCCGCCGCACCACTGGCTGTTGTCGCTGTTTTGGTTCCATGTGATAAGTGCCATGGCGCGCCCGTCGCTGCTGGCGCGTGGGATGCGGATGCGGTACATCACGCCATAGTTGCCGGCAAGCTGCGCAGGGATGGGATTCGAGTTGTCGTGGCCTGTAATCCAGCGGTCGCGTTTGCCGTCGGCGACGAGGAGCTGCTGAGGGCCGTTTTTCGTGTCAAGGACGAAGCCCTGCTGGACGCGCGCCTGATAGTCGCTGAACGGGAAAAACCCGCGCCCCGCGCCCTCGGTGTGGTTCGACGGGATGGAATGCGCAATGCGACGCGCGGCTACCGGACTGGGCGTGGCGGGATCAGTCTGCACGACGGTGAAGCGCGCGGGCTGATCAATTTCGACCTCATAGAAACCATGCACAAGCTCATCGTGGCGGACGGGCGCGGCCTCCATCGCCTCGTCGAGCGGCACCGCTCCGCCCATAGGCACAATGCGCGCCTTGCGTTGGGGTTTCGAGGCCATGAATTGCGCCAGTCCCTTTTTGCCCACAAGGTGATAGTTCTTACTGGGGCCCTGAAAGGCGTAGCGCAGGAAGCGGATCTTCATGGGCGCGCGCCCAAGGTTCTCAACGGCGGCGCCGATTCGCCGAACGGTGTCAGTCGTGCCGTTGACATGATAGATGTAGAGTCGCACCACGCCGGGGCCCGCCGTTTCGCGCATCGCGGCGCCTTCGGGCACGCGGAAATATTCCGGATCGTCTGAAAACAGCAGCGGCGGACCGCCCGCCGTGAGGATGCAGGGGATGGCCGGCATGTCCTCGGTGAGGGCACAGCCTTCCATGCTGAGCGCATCGCCTGCGGACGCGGATTTCAGCCGGCTGCCAAGGCTTATCGGGATGGTCATTGTTGTTTCCTTTCCGTATGTGTGCGCGACGGCCGGCGCGGCATTCATCAAGATCAGGTACGCGACCGCGTATGCGTTTATTGTCAAAACTTTTTTGTGCACCGACAGACTCTCCGTTGCGGTTGTCTTTGACGCATATTTATGTTGCGATAATAATGAGGCGATCATTCTTAACACGTCACATCAGGCAAGGAAAACATCCGGGCCGTGGCGCGCTTTTTCGAAATGCGCAGCCGCGCAAATCAAATTGCCGCCGCTTGGCGATGTCATTCCCCTTGACACCAGTTCGTTGCGGATCGCGTGCTTATAATATTCAAGTGCAAGTTGCCCGTGTGAGAATACGAGTGCGTTTATGATCACAAACAGCAAGACGGTGATTCCCCTGCCGGCACAAAACATGTTTTGCTCGGTCCCGTATGAACCCGGAACGGAAATTGTGATTCCGTGGAACGGGGTGGATTTCCTTGAGTTGCCGTCGGGTTTGTCTGGAAGATACCGCTTGGGTTTTGCGCACTCGAACCGCTGTGTGGAGGCGGCGCTTGAACTGCGCTATCTTGTGTTTAATGTCGAACTTGGGGAGGGGTTGCTGGAGTCCCACATATCAGGACTCGACCGTGACGCCTACGACGCGCAGATGACCCATCTTGTGCTCATTGAGCGCGCCTCGAGCAAAGTGGTCGGAACATACAGGCTGCAGACCGCCCGCGACGCTTTCAGAGCCAACGGACTGTATTCATCCCAGCTTTTCGACCTGTCGCCCATGTCGGCGATATACGATCAACTGGTCGAGTGCGGGCGGGCGTGCATCGATCCCGATCACCGCTCGCTCGCCGCGGTCGTCATGTTGTGGCAAGGAATCCTGCATTTCGTTGCCGCGCACAGGCAGCGCCATATTTTCGGGTGCTGTTCAATCACCACGACGGATCCGGACGACGGGTGGCGCGCCATGAAGACAATCCGCAAGAGCGGATTCCTGCACCAGGAATACATGCTCGGGGCCCGTGAAACGTGTTCCTGCGGAGAAAACGAGCGCGAGAACGCCGCGGAACTTGACGCGCTTCTGCGCTTGCCCAGGCTTTTCAATTCCTATATGCGGCTTGGGGCCCGGGTCATTTCGCGGCCGGCTGTTGACAGGCGTTTCGGAACGGTTGATTTCCTTGTCATGGCCGACAACCAGCATCTCAAACTGACCAGCATCAAAGTGGAGTGACTGGATGCGGCCATGAGCAAGACGCCTGTAGAGAAACGCGGAGGGGTGAATCATGGCGTCTGTTCCTCGACCGCCGCTGATGAGCGCCCCCGCGTCTCAAACCGTCTGCTTTCGTTTATCCGCGTGCTCGGGTTTGCGTTGGTCACCGTCATCACCGGACTGGCCATCTCGCTCAGCCGACGGTTAGGGATGTGGGGCGGCAACAGGCTGACCGTCGCGGCGGGTTGCGCGAAATGGAACCATTACTGGGGATGGTGGTGCATGAAGGTGTTTGGAGATCGGGTTGTTGTCCGCGGAACTCCGCCGCCGCCGGGAACGCTCATCGTCCCAAACCACACGGGTTATGCCGACATCATGGCTGTCTCTTCGGTGATGCCCTGCCTGTTTGTGGCCAAGTCCGAGGCCGCCGACTGGCCTGTGCTTGGATTATTCATCCGATTGGCTGCGCACGTCATCGTCACGCGCGAGAACCCTCGATCGTTGTTCCAAGCAATCAACGACGTTGAGCAACACCTGAAGGCGGGCATCACAGTGTGCGTGTTTCTTGAGGGCACATCCAGCGGCGGGGCGTCCGTCCTGCCATTCCGCCCGTCGATGGTTGAGGCGGCATTGCGTGCGGGGGCGCAACTGACACCAGCGGCAATCCGATGGGACGCCCCCCTTCCGGCGGTCGTCGATGAAGACATCGCCTACTGGAAAGACCACCGTTTCCCGGTGCATTTCTGGAAATTTCTCGGCCTGAGGGGCGTCACCGCAACGATCGAGTTCGGGCAGAAAATCCCCACGGCGGGACTTTCACGCAAGACGGCGGCGGGCCATGCCCAAGCAGCTGTTGAAGCCATGCTGCGCGGGGAGAACACGGACAAGCACAGACAAGCACAGACAAGCACGGACGAAACGGACAACATGCTGCCGTGCGTGTGAGCCGATTTTTAATCCCGATGAAAACCGCCGCAATTGCGTTCATGTTGCTCGTGTGCGCCCTGACAGCGCGCGCCGAAAATTATCCCCCATTCAATGCCGGGGCTGGAACCCAGACGTTCAATCCGCGCTATTCGTTCGTGACGACACAATCGCGGCTGATGGAAACGGCCGACCGCATCCACGAGATGGGCAGTGACATCATCAAGCTCGAGATGAGCGAGCGTGTGTGGGGCGTGTCGGGGTATTCGGGCTATAAATTGCCCACGAACAAGAGCGATTATTCCACCCTCGCGGCGCTGGCCGCCAATGAGCCTTCCTATCAATATGTTTTCAACAAGCCGTTCCGGACATACATAATCTGGGCGTATCCGCTGACGATCAGCGGGTCGGTGTACAATAGTTACTGGCGCAACGGCTTGTCGGACGCCAACCGCGCCAAGGAATACAATGAAATCAAGGCGCTGGCGGAGCATCTGCTGACGGCGTTCAGGGGAACGGGGAAAACGTTTCTCCTTGGGCACTGGGAGGGCGACTGGTCGCTGCGCAACAGCGGCGATCCGAATGTGGTTCCCACGGCAACGGCGATACAGGGAATGATCGACTGGCTCAACACGCGCCAGCAGGCAGTGATCGACGCGCGCGCCTCCGTGCCCGGCTCGGATGTCACTGTGTACAACTACGCCGAGGTGAACGTCGTGCTCAGCAAGATTAAGGGGTGGACGCCGCAATGGGTCATCATGACCGATGTTGTGCTGCCTTATGTCAACAACCTCGACCTTGTGTCCTACTCGGCCTACGAAACCGCGAACCAAGTGGTGCTGGGCGGCAACTATCCGCAATGGATGTTCGACTGCCTCGATTACATCACGGCGCACGCGAACACCGTGGCGCCATTCGAGCGCGATGTTTTCATCGGCGAGTATGGGATGCCCGTGTCGGGCTCGGGCGCCTACACAGTCGCACAGCAGACCGATCTGGCGCGGCTCATGATCCAGAATACGCTGGGATGGGGATGTCCCTACAATTTATACTGGCAGATGTACGACAACGAGGGGACTGGTTACTGGCTGGTCGACAAGAACAATGCGGCGCAACCCGCGTATGGCGTGCATCGCGATTATCTTGCCCGGGCGCATGCGTTTAAGAACCTTGCGCGTTTCTGGCTCGACCGCAATCCAAGCGAGGGCGAGATGCGCGACATGGCGCAAACATGGACTTCGTTCCAGACGGCCGCGCGGTTCGAGGACATTATCAATTCAGACGAGTTTGGCGCTGCGTGGACGAACGCCCAATACCTTGATTTCCTATTCCTGCGCCTGTTGAACACCGCCTCGACAGTTGGCGACCCGGATTACGCGGCGTGGCTGGCGCAACTCGACGGGGGCGCGCCACGCTCAGCGGCGCTCAAGGCCGGCCTCAACAGCGGACGCTTCGCGGGACTTATTTCCAACACCGCGTTCGCGCTCTACTTGTACAAAAAGACACTTCAGCGCCCGGTCGTGGACACCGGTTCGGCGGAATTCCAGAATACGCTGGCCCAGCTTGACGGTGGAATGCCGCGGTCGGAGCTTTGGCTGTTTTTCCTCAACAGCGAAGAATTCCGCATGATGGAACTGAACCTGCGCCAGATTGATAACAAGGGCAACGTGACGATCTTCGAGCGGGAATTTTTCCTGCTCGACTTCCCGTCGGATGTCGGGGGCTGGCGCGTTTATTGATTCGAAAGATCAGGGGAGTGCGGGGGTCAATCATGTCTGCCACCCGCCCCTCGTGAGAATGGCTCCGCGTTTGTTCTTGCGCTCGCGCACCAAGCCGCTCCGGCGCAAGATCTCGTGCACTGTGCTTGCGGCCGGCTCATCCGGTAACAGCAACGACGACCCGCTCACAGCGGTCACGCCGCCGAAGCGCTTCGTCACCCCCGCGATGTCAAAGATCACCTCATGCGGATCAACGTGGCGGGCGCGCCAGAAACCATCAATTAATGAACCGTATGGTCAGGGGATACCTGTAGTATTCCCCGTTGTTGGCCTTGATCGACGCGATGATCGCGCATACAATCCACACAACCAGCAATATCGCCAGCAATAAAAACCCGATAAGGATGAAACACAGGGGAATGCAGATCAACGCCCAGATGCTCAAGCTGATGTTGAAGTTCACCGCTTCTTTGCCGCACGCGTCTATAAAAACCGATTCATTGCGTTTAACGAGCCATATGACCAACGGCCCGATCACATTTCCAAAGGGAACAACAAATCCGATCAGCGCGGATAAGTGGCAGAAAGTGGCCCACAACTTGTCATCATTGTTTAATGAATTGCTGTTGGACAACTGGTCCATGGGATGGCCGCCTTTTATATGATATTTTAGAGAACAATCGTTATGCAGCCGCGACAAACGCAAGAAAATGTGTATCTATACGCAATCGGTGACTCATGCGATCCATCCGCCTCCAAGCACCACGTCGCCGTTGTAAACAACCGCGGCCTGGCCGGGCGCGATGGCGCGCTGGGGTTGGGCGAACCGCACCTCGTATCTGTCCGCCCCGGCGGGCGCGATCACCGCTCGGGCGGGGGCGTGCCTGTATCGTATTTGCGCTTCTGCGCTGATCGGCGCCGCCGGGGCCGCGATGGCAACCCAGTTCGTCCGCTCCATGATCAGCGAGCTGGCAAGCGTTTCTTCCCGCGTGCCGACAACAACCAGATTTCTTTGAGCGTCAAGGCGGATCACATAAAGCGGCTCGCTGTGGGCAACGCCCAGACCCCGGCGCTGACCCACGGTGTAGAACGCCACACCTTTATGCCGCCCCACCACACGTTCACCGGCCGTCACTATTTCGCCGGGCCGCATGGCATCCGCCCCGACGCGCCCGCTCAGAAACGTCCGGTAATCATTGCCGGGCACGAAGCATATTTCCTGCGAATCAGGCTTGTCATGCACATGAAGACCGAGAGAGAGCGCCATCTGGCGCACCTGCCGCTTCGTCATCCCGCCCAGCGGACACAGGAGCCGGCACAACTGCTCATGCCGCAGACCGAAAAGGTAATAGCTCTGGTCCTTTGCCTTGTCCGCCGCGCGCCGGAGTTCCATTCTGCCCGTGACCACGTTCTCCGCCACGCGCGCGTAATGGCCCGTGGCCACATAATCGCATCCCCACAGACGCGCCTTCTCCAGCAGAACACCCAGCTTGAGCGAATTGTTGCACAGCACGCACGGGTTTGGCGTGCGCCCGCGCAAATAATCGCTGATGAAGGGCGCGATCACCTTCGCCTCGAACTCGCGCTCCAAGTCGAGTGTATAAAAAGTGATGCCCTCCTTGAGCGCCACGGCGCGCGCATCCGCCGCGTCCGCGGGCGTGCAACACGAAGGCGCCCCGGCGCGGCGGCGCACCGCCGGCGCATGATGCGTGCGCATCGTCACGCCAACGCATTCAAAGCCCGCCCGCCGCAACAAAACCGCGGCCAGCGAGCTGTCCACGCCACCGCTCATGGCCACAAGCACGCGTGAGCCGCGGGCCAATTCACGTCCAAGCTCAATCATCGCCTTCAACTATCGCCGGATGGCACAAAGATTTAATGCTTGATTTTCACTCCCTGTGATGGTTCCATCCTTTAACGATGGCTTGCCGTGACATACGGGCGAGCTTTTTTCCCGATGAAGCAACCATTCTCTACACGGAGACATCCCGAACATGCCGAAAGAAAAGACCAGGGAGTCCATCATAGAAGCCGCACAGGAAGTGTTCTCGCATAAAGGCGTGTCCAAGACAACACTCGAAGACATCGCGAAACACCTGTCAGCGAGTACGCCATCAGGCGCGAAGATCGATATGAATATTATCAAATCCGAATTCCCGAAAATTGACGACGTGATCGAGGAGATCATCGGGCACGACATCGATGAATCCTCGGAACTCTTCACCCGCATCATGAACGAGCGGGGAAAGGCCGACATCAAGCTCACGCGCCTTGTGCGCGACCTGCTGACGCGATACCAGAAAAGCTATCCGCTCTTCCTTGCCATGAGCATCGGACTCGAAAATTTGGGCGTCGACGACGAGTTCATCAAGAACAAGGTGCGCAAGGAACACATCGAGCGCTACCGCCAGAACACCGCGATCATCGGGCGCCTCATCGCCCAGGGCCAGAGCGAAAACCTTTTCACCGACGTGGACCCACTCGAGGCGGCCTATTTTCTGCGCGGCATGATCGGCGCCGCCATCCGCTACCGCCGCCTCGCAAACCGCGAGGATGACATGCGCGATCATGCCGATACCATCATGCGCATCTTCCTCAAGGGGCTTCTGCGCTAATTACGACCGCACGAAACGCGCCCCGCTGAAGACCGGTCAGCGAGTACGCCATCAGGTCCGTTGCGCCTTTTTTGAGATGAGGCAATCCCTCACGGCGGGAACCACAATATCACAGTCGCTCTCCTTCAAAACAAATTTCTTGACTGACTCCATCACTCCGTCCTGTAGTGTTCGCGACAATGTGGCATCGCCACAGCGTTTTTGCATCAGGTTATTAATCCGTGACAGGAGGCCCGGTTTGTGTCCGGGACGGCCTGTCCGCCGCGGCGGAAAGGAGAAATCGGCTGATGGCAACATCCGCGAAAGCAGCAAGCGGGCCGGCATTGATTGCCCGTGAGAATCTGCAGGCGGTGCTCGACGCGCTTACCGCCAAGGGATACCAGCCCATCGGGCCCTCGGTGCGCGACGGCGCAATTGTCTACGACGAGATAAACAGCGCCGATGACCTGCCTGCGGGCTGGACCGATGAAATGTCGGGGGGAACATATCGCCTCAAACGGTCGGGCGGCAGCGCGCTTTTCGGTTACGTGATTGGTCCGCAATCATGGAAAAAATATCTTCATCCGCCCGTGATACGGCTGTGGAAATCGCACCGCACGGACTGCACCTTCACAATCAGCAAAAACGCCGAGGAGTCCCCGAAACTCGCCTTCATCGGCGTCCGCGCGTGCGAACTGGCCGCCATCAGCGTGCTCGATCATGTTTTCCTGCACGGCAAATTTGTCGATCCCATTTACCGCGCGCGCAGAGAGAACATCCTGATCATCGCCGTCAACTGCGGCCAGGCCGCAACGACCTGCTTCTGCAAGTCGATGAAAACGGGACCGCGTTGCGTCAAGGGTTATGACCTGGCGCTGACGGAACTTGCCGAGGACGGGCGCCATGACTTCCTGGCCGAAACGGGCACGCCGCGCGGGGCCGATATCCTGGCCGCCATCCCGCACAAACACGCAACGGAAACCGACCGCGAATCGGCCGCGCGTGCATGGGCCAACGCCGACGCCCAAGTCACCAGAACGCTCGACACCACCAACATTAAGGAATTGCTCCTTGGCAACTTGGAGCACCCGCGGTGGGACCAGACGGCCGGGCGATGCCTCACGTGCGCCAATTGCACCATGGTCTGCCCGACGTGCTTTTGCACAAACATAGAGGACGTGACGGATCTCGGCGGCAAGAACGCCGAGCGATGGCGCAAGTGGGACTCATGCTTCACGCTCGATTTTTCATACATCTTCGGCGGACACGTGCGCCAGTCGGCCATGTCACGCTACCGCCAGTGGATGACCCACAAACTCGCAAGCTGGATCGACCAGTTCGACTGCTCGGGATGCGTCGGCTGCGGACGTTGCATCACATGGTGCCCCGTGGGCATCGATATCACCGAGGAAGCGCGCGCGATCCGCGAAACCGACCGATCGCAAAAGGAGAATGCTGATGGAAATCCTTAAACTTGCCATCGCCGAACACCCCTTCGGCAAAAACCTCGAACCCCGCTTTCTGAAAATGCTGGCCGGCGGGGCGGCACATGTGTCGTTCAAACAAGACCAGCACATTTTCCGCGAAGGCGAAGAGTGCGATTTCACATTTCTCATCAACTCAGGCAGTGTGGCCGTCGACATCTACAGCCCCACCAAGGGGGCGATCACGATCCAGACCCTGAGCGACGGCGAGGTGCTCGGGTGGTCGTGGCTCGTGCCACCCTTCCGCAAACATTTTGACGCCCGCGCCTTGGAGGTCGTTCACGCCATTTCGATCAAGGGGCAATATCTGCGCGATCTCTGCGAACAGGACCACGACTTCGGCTACGAGCTGTTGAAACGGTTCATAGGCGTCGTCGCCAACAGGCTCCAGAAAACGCGCCTGCAATTGATCGACATCTATGGAGACAATTAAAGCTCATGGCCCGGGAGTCTGAAATGCCGGAATCAAATCATTCAAAACAAGACGAGTGGTCATCATGAAAGGAGGCGCTATGATACCGCAGCTTTACAGCGTCAGGCAGATCAAACAGGAGACGCATGACACGTTCACGCTGGAACTCGATCCGAAGGACGGCACGAAAACACCGAGCTTCGAGGCGGGACAGTTCAACATGCTCTACGTCTTCGGCGTTGGCGAGGTTCCCATCTCGATCAGCAGCGATCCGACGGCGCCCAAATACCTGATGCACACGACCCGCGAGGTGGGCATCGTGACCAAAGCCATGCGCAAACTCAAGCGCGGCGATATGATCGGCGTCCGCGGCCCCTACGGCACTCACTGGCCCATCGAGGAGTCAGCCGGCAGTGACATTGTCATCGTTGCCGGTGGCATCGGCCTCGCGCCGCTCAAACCCGCGCTGTGCCACCTTGTGGCGCGGCGCGAGAATTATGGCCGCGTCGTCCTGCTTTACGGCACGCGCAGCCCCAACGATATCCTCTTCCAGAAGGAACTGAAACAGTGGCGCGCGGATTTTGATCTCGAGGTTTATGTGACGGTTGACCGGGCCATCGGATCGTGGCGCGGAAACGTGGGCGTGGTGACGACCTTGATCCCCAAGGCGCCCTTCGACCCGCTCAGCTCGGTGGCGCTCATCTGCGGCCCCGAGGTCATGATGCGCTACACAGTGCAGGAACTCGTGCGCCGGGGCGTCAATCACGGAAAAATTCACATATCGATGGAGCGCAACATGAAATGCGGCATCGGCTTCTGCGGCCACTGCCAGATGGAGGCCTCGTTCGTCTGCAAGGACGGCCCGGTCTTCACATACGGCGCTCTTGAAAATATTTTCGGCAAAAGGGAGGTGTGAGGCATGGCTAAGAAAGTGGTTAAAACAAAACCGAAACTGGCCGTGTGGAAGTTCGCGTCGTGCGACGGTTGTCAGTTGAGCCTGCTCGACTGCGAGGACGAGTTGCTGGCGGTGGCCGACGCCATCGAGATCGCCAACTTCCTCGAAGCCTCGCGGGCCGTCGTCAAGGGGCCCTATGACCTGTCGCTCGTCGAGGGATCGGTGACGACGCCCCACGACGCCGAGCGCATCCAGCAGGTGCGCCGCGAATCGCGCTACCTCGTCACGATCGGCGCGTGCGCCACGGCCGGAGGCATCCAGGCGTTGCGCAATTTTGCCGATGTGAAACAATACACGTCAATCGTCTATCCCACGCCGCAGTATATCCAGACACTGAAAAAATCCACACCCATCACCGACCATGTGTTTGTGGACTATGAACTGCGCGGTTGCCCCATCAACAAAATGCAACTCGTCGAAGTGATCAGCGCGTTTCTCAACGGGCGCAAACCCAACATCGCGCCCAACAGCGTGTGCATGGAATGCAAAAGACGCGGAACCGTGTGCGTGATGACAGCCTACGGCACTCCATGCCTCGGACCCGTAACCCATGCCGGCTGCGGCGCCATCTGCCCGTCGTATGACCGCGGCTGCTACGGCTGCTACGGTCCCAAGGAAACGCCGAACACGACATCGCTGAGCGAATGGTGGAACGCAAAGCTTGGCGTCAAGAATGAAGACATCCTCCGCGCCTACCGCGGATTCAACGCTTATTCCGACGCATTCCGCAGACAGAGTGAATCCTATGAAAAGTGAGAAAAAGATAAAAACAACCGCCCCAAAGGTATCCGCCAAAGCCCAATCCGCTTCCGCGGCGCCCGCGAAACCCAAACAAAAGCTCTCACAGTTGCGCGTTGATTACTTGGCGCGCGTCGAGGGCGAGGGCGGAATGATCGTCAAGCTCAAGGGCGACACCGTGACCGACGTCAAGGTGCGCATCTTTGAGCCGCCGCGGTTCTTCGAAGCCTTCCTGCGCGGACGGCGATTCACCGAGGCGCCCGACATCACCGCGCGCATTTGCGGCATCTGCCCCATCGCCTACGAGATGAGCGCGGTGCACGCCATGGAGGACGCGTGCGGCGTCCACGTGACCGGCCCTCTGCGCGAACTGCGAAGGCTCATCTACTGCGGCGAATGGATAGAAAGCCATGTGTTGCACATCTTCATGCTGCATGCGCCGGATTTTCTCGGCTATGAGGACGCCATCCAGCTCGCTCGCGATCATGGCGACCTGGTCAAAATGGCGCTCAAACTCAAGAAAATCGGCAACGACATCGTCACTTTCGTCGGCGGACGCGAAATCCATCCTATAAACGTGCGCGTCGGCGGATTCTACAAAACGCCACGGAAAAAAGACTTCGCCGAGCTTGAGGAAAAGCTGAAATGGGCGCGCGACGCGGCGCTTAAGTCCGTGAAGTTCGCAGCCACGCTGCCATTCCCTGATTTCGAACAGGATTATGAATTTGTTGCCCTGCGCCATCCCGACGAGTACGCCTTCAATGAGGGACGGATTGTTTCCAACAGGGGCATCGACATTCCCATCCGTGAATACGAGGATCACTTCCAAGAGGAACACGTGGAGCACTCCAACGCGCTCCACTCGCGCATTAAGAAACGCGGCGCGTTCTTTGTAGGCCCAAACGCCCGCTACAGCTTGAATTTCGACAAACTTCCGCCCCTTGCCCAAGACGCGGCAAAAGAGGCGGGCCTTGGCCCAACATGCACAAACCCGTTCATGAGTATCATCATCAGGTGCGTGGAAACAGTCTACGCGTGCGACGAAGCATTGCGCATCATTGAACAATACGAGCAACCCGACAGGCCTTGCATCGACGTTCAGCCGCGCTCGGCCACCGGATTCGGATGCACCGAGGCGCCGCGGGGAATACTCTATCACCGCTACCGCATCGACAACAATGGACTGATACTCGACGCGAAGATCGTTCCCCCGACAGCCCAGAACCTGAAGATCATGGAAAGTGATCTGGCGAACTTCGTTCCCAAGTTCCTGCACTTGCCTCAAGACAAACTGACATGGCAATGCGAACAGGCATTGCGCAATTACGATCCATGCATCTCATGCGCTACTCACTTCCTTAAACTGCAAATCGAGAGAGAATAAGAACGTAGAAAGCAAGCGAGCGCGGTATCGCTGGGGGATGTGACGCCTGATTTGCGGGTTTCAAGCGTTCTTATCCGGTCCTTGCTTGGTTTTGCAGGCTCTTTTCCTGTGGAAAATTTATTGTTTTGACCACTTATCTGCTCTCTCTTATTCCTATTATTTATTACATATCTATTTATATAAAGTAGTAGTAGTAGTAGTGACTGTGAATTTGTGAAATCCATCATAACTCCATAAATATCAATTATTTCGTATTGTGAATAATATACGAAACCGTTCTTTTTCATCCACAGACAACCTACTGTTCCCGGTCGGATTAAAATAAGATTATGAATTATACACAAGCCCCCTCAATTTTGTGGAAAACCAGACCTTAAATTAACGGGGCGGAGGGATGGAAAGCGGGTTTTCTTGACTCTCATCCCGCGTAAACACGGGGGGTTATTCACAAATTCACAGGTTTATCCACAAGATAAAATCATGTGGAAAACCAAAGGCAGGTAATCACGATTCCTTTTCATAGTAGAGAAATCGTCGGCAACGCGGACACTGGACGACGATGTTTCCAACCCTGATTTCGATCAGCAGATTGGGAACGAGAATCTCCATGCAGCCCCCGCAGGCTTCCTGACGCGCGGGCGCGACAACCTGAGGTCCATGAATCTTGAACAGAAGCTCATAATTAGGGCGGTATCTTTCATCTAACGCGTTGAACGCGGCGATCCGGTCCTCGCGGACCCCCCGCAGAAGCTCTGTTTCATGGGCGGTGTATTCCTCAAGACGCGCGATCTCCGCGCTGTCGCGTTCATCAAGGCGAGCCGCCGCCGCGCGTTTTTCCCCAAGCTCCCTCGCGGTCTTTTCCTCGGACTCGAGCAGATTAAGAATCTCCTCTTCCAGTCTTGAGACGTTTTCGCTTGCGCTGACAATCTCGTGGGTGATCGCGGCATATTCCTTGGATGTCTTGACGAAGTCCTGTTGTTTGCGGAAGCGCTCAAGCCGCGACTCCGCCGACTTCAGCTCCGTTTCGAGGTTGCGGCGTCTGGTCGCCATCGCGGCAAGATCCTTTTCAATCTTTTCAAGGGCGACGACCCGGTGCGATATTTCCTGGCGCAGTTTCTGGATTCGCGTGGGAAGCGCTGACAGTTTCTCTTCCAATTGCTTGATGTCGTTATCAATCTGTTGCATACGCAGCATTTGTTGCATGACAGGGTTCATGAGATAACATTAGCTTTCATGGCGCGCGCATCGCAAAGAAAAATGAGATGTTCCTGCGCGCCGCCGCCAGGCCATCAGTGCGCGTCGGAGCCCACGTCCATGGTTATCTGTGTGGTGAAAGACGGCAGGGCGATGGTGAATTTTGTTCCGCGTTCCTCCTCGCTCTGGACGCTGATGGTTCCGCCCATGTCCTCGATGTATTTTTTGGTCATGGGCAGGCCGAGGCCGGTGCCCTTGGAGCCTTTTGACGTCCAGAAGGGGAGGAAAATTTTGCCGATTTTATCCTTGGGGATGCCTTTTCCGTTGTCCTCGACCTCGATGCAGATGGTTCC
The DNA here is from genome assembly GCA_026398535.1 of Candidatus Sumerlaeota bacterium. GTDB lineage: Bacteria > Sumerlaeota > Sumerlaeia > Sumerlaeales > Sumerlaeaceae > JAPLSQ01. Next base: position 95,320 of record JAPLSQ010000055.1, read on the forward strand.
TTTATCGAAGCGGGTGGACACGACGATGCGTCCGGGCGCGCCGCTCATGGCGTCGACAGCATTGCCGATCAGGTTGAGCAGCGCCTTGTAGAGTCCGTCGGGGTGGATTCGGCGCACAGGGACGTCGGGCGAAAGCTGGACTTCGAGATCGACGGCGGGGTCGACACGGTCTTGCATGAATGATCGGATGGTGTCGTCGATGACCTCGTTGACGCTTGCCTCGTGGAGTTCGGGCTGGGTCTGGCGCGAATAGTCGAGCATTTCCTGTGTGAGCGATTGCATGCGATCGATTCCGCGGCGCACGACGGGCCAGTAGGCCTCGATCTCGTCGGCTGCCCTTCGCTGGATGGCGCCGTCCATGAGTTCGATGCCGCCTTTTGCGAGCTGGAGTATGTTTTTGATGTTGTGCGCGAGTCCGGCGATGGTCTGGCCGACAGCGGCAAGGCGCTCGTTTTTGATTTTTTCCTGGGTGAGGGCGAGGTTGTCGAGCGTGAGCGCAAGGTCGTTGGCGATGGACACGGCGAACGCCAGGTCTTCCTCGGAGAAGGCGTGCACGGACTCTTTCGTGTCGATGAAGAAGATGCCCATCATGGTTTTCTTTGAGACGAGGGGGACGCAGATGGCCGACCGCATGTCGCTTGCGAGGATTGACTCGCTTGCGCTGAAGCGCGAGTCGAACTTGGCGTCGCGGCTGAGGATGGCCACGCGCTCATCGAGGCATTTTTTGACAATGGTGCGGCTGATGGTGAGGTCTTCGCCGGGTATGCCCTTGCGGAACCGCACGATCTGCGGTTCGAGCGTACCTTCGGGTTCGAGCGTCAGGATGACGCCGCGGTCGGCGGCCAGCACCTCGAACACTTCGTCCATGACGCCCTGCAGCATCTCCTCGCGGGTGGAGGCGGAGCGGATGATTTCGCTGAGTTTGTAGAGCGTGTGGAGCCGTGCTGTGGCTTTTTTGAGGGCGTTGATGTCGATGGACGGCTCGGCGAGGAATTCGCGTCCGGGCAGCGGCGTGGCTTCGACGTTGAACTGGGTGGAGAGGATGGTGCTGGATTCGATGTCCTCGCCCACGATGTTGACGCTGCTCGTGCCGGTTCCGATGATTGCCTCGCGTTTGACGAATTCCTGGGGCGGCAGGAACGAAAAGGTGAAGTCGGCGCGTCCGAATGTTATTGAGTCACCTTCGTTCAACTGGCACGGCGCCGACAGGCGCACACTGTTGACAAACGTGCCGTTGCTCGAGCCGAAATCGGTGATGAACCACGGACTGTCCGCCGCGGCGGACTGTTCGATGCGGGCATGCTGGCGCGACACCGAGTCGAGAATAATCGATATGTCGTTGCCCGGATTACGCCCGATGGAGATGGAAGGTTTCTGGAGCGCATAATATTTTTCGGGCAATTCAAGGCTTGTGTTCGGATAAAGATAGGCTGTCATGATTGTGCTCTTTTGGTCCAATGTGTTAGACACATGTTTTATGCGGACAGGAAGCGATTGCAACAAGTTACCGTCAAGTCCCTGAAAAACATTGCCTGTTTTCGATGAATGATCGGCGGGTGCATATTCTGCGGCGGCCTCAATACATTTTGAGCAAAGGCTGTTCATGAGCAATCTGAAGAGAAAAATCTGGAGACACTTGCGCACCGAGGCCGAGGATGAGGCAGCGCGCGAGCCCATCCTGGCCAGTTTTTTGTATGCGGCGGTGATCAACCACCGCACTTTCGAGGAGGCGCTGAGCTTTCACCTTGCCGCGAAGCTTGCCAGCGCGACCATCCATGCGATCACGTTGCGCGACGTGATGATGAATGCCCACGCGGCGAATCCGGAAATCGCCAATGACGCGGTTGCCGATCTGCGCGCCGTGCACGAGCGCGACCCGGCGTGCCGCGGCGGCTACGCCACACCGTTCCTCTACTTTAAGGGGTATCACGCCCTGCAGAGTTACCGCGTGGCGCATCAACTGTGGAAGAGCGGCAGGCAATCGCTGGCGTTGCATCTTCAGAGCCGCATGTCCGAGGTGTTCGCCGTGGACATTCATCCGGCGGCGCGCATTGGGCGGGGCATATTGCTCGATCATGCCACGGGGGTGGTCGTTGGCGAAACGGCTGTCATCGAGGACGATGTTTCGCTGCTGCATGAGGTCACGCTCGGGGGCACGGGCAAGGAGACGGGCGACCGCCACCCAAAAGTTCGCCGCGGCGTGATGATCAGCGCGGGCGCGAAAATATTCGGGAACATTGAGATCGGCGCGGGCGCGAAAATCGGGGGCGGCAGCGTCGTGCTGCAATCTGTTCCCCCGCATACGACGGTGGCGGGCGTGCCGGCGCGCCCGGTGGGCAAGCCCAACGTGTCGCAGCCGGCCAAGGACATGGATCAGCACATCGAGGCTGACTCCACTCGCGGAACGTCACGTATTAGAACCGCACCCGAAGCATGCCACAAGCATTGAACTGCCAAGCTGGGCTTCTCTCCTCAATGGAAACCCTGCAACGGCTCAGCCAATCCTCTCCGAGGTAAACCGCCAACCGGTGAACCGGATGCAGGAGACCCGACAGTCAGGTACCGTGGGGCGTTCGGCGGCGGCGCTGGGTTTTCTGGGCATTTTTGAACGCAACACACGTCTTCAAAATCGATTGGAGGTCATCATGAACACCGAGAAAACGCATCACAAACGGAACGCGTGGGGGTGGGCGCTGGTCGCGCTGTTTGCCATTGTTTTCGTGCCGATAGTCGGCGCGCAAACCAAGGACGAAACACCGCCCAAACACTGGGTGCGCGTCGTGCTGGACGCCAACGACGCCCTGACATTCGAGGGACAGGAAACGACGCTCGACGCGCTGCCGTCCCTGCTCGAGAAGGTCCCCGACCGCCCCAACACCGTGCTGACATTAAGCGTGACGAGCGACGACATGCGCCTCGCGCAGGTTCGCCCCGTTACAAACAAACTTGCCGATCTCGTGAAGAAACTCAGTTTCAAATACCTCAGCGAGATAGAAAACCATCCGGCCGGTTCCTATGGAATCTCAGAAAGTTCGTTCAAGAACGCACTGCTTAAAAAGGTGACTGTCGACGCGGACAAAAGTCCCGACGGAAGCGGATTGACCTATCAGTATGCCGCGGCCGCCGTGTGCAACGCCGCGGGCATACCATTCGATTGGGCGTCCACGGAGAAACTGGCGGAACCCGAGCGCCGGGCGTTCACCCAGCCTTTGCGCGTCAAAGATGTCAGCGTGGAGGAAGCGCTGCTATCGGCGCTCAAGAAATCGGGTCTGCGGTTCGACCTTAGCGAGCGCGGCCTTTACCTTTACAAGCCGGGGAAAAGCGGAACAGACCAGCCCGACAATGCTTTCCTTGAAAAACTCAACGATCAGCAAAAAACCGTCTATGACTGGACGCACAGCAACTTCCGGCGGTTTTTCGACGACCGCACATTTCCCCATCTGACCGCCGATGAGCGCGGCAAGCTTGAGGACAAGCTCATCGACACGCTCAAGGGACCGCGCAACAATGACTATTACCTTGCGATCAACTCACTGTCGGCGCTTTCCAGCACAAAGGCCGTGCCCGCCCTGAGCGCCATCGCGTTCGACCGCGCCGAGAAGGATAACCGCGACCGCTGGATGGCCGTCCGCGCATTGGGCATCATCGGCGACCAGTCAGTCATCCCCCAACTCATCCACCTTGTCTATTATCCGAATCTCAACACGCGCTTCTGGGCGCAGATTTCGCTCGTTCGGCTCACGGGGCAGAACTACGGAAACGACTGGCAGGCCTGGGGCAAATGGTGGACCGGGCGGGGCGCAATGCCCGGCATGCCGGCATTCGTGGCGGACAAGATCGCATGGTCGTCCAACACCGAGTATATGGATATCGGCAAACAGCGCGAAGCGGACGCCAAATGGGTCTATGACATATCAATCAAGCAGAAGCCCACGGAAACTACAACCAGCAGCGCCGCGGCTCCCGCGGCGACCTCTTGGCCAAAACTCATCGCAAATGTGGCCGACGGGAAAATTAATTTCACCGGTATTTCCACGTTCACGGGACTGCTGGCAGCATCGCCCTGCGCGGGCTCCACGGAATCCAGCCAACTGGGATATGTGGGCGAAACCACAACTGAAAAAATGAGTCTGGGCGCATCAGGACACGCCGTCGAATTCAAGCGCCCAGGCAAGGCGTCCTTTATCGAAGCCGTTGACATCTTCGCCGGCAGGTATGGCAAGACTGAACCGCCAAAGGAGGATTTCATCCTTTATGTGCTGAACAAGGGCAGGCAGGTTCTGGCCGAGTTGCGATACCCCTATGCCATGATCGAACGCGCCGACATGAAATGGCACACGCTGCGCACCGCGCCGATCGAGACGCCAGAACAATTTATGATCGCGCTCGTTTTCAATCCCCACCAGACAAAGGGAATCTATCTCGGATGGCAGAAAGCCGCTGGCGAGTGTCATTCTTTCACCGGCCTGCCCGACAGCGGCTACGAGCCGGAACGGGAGGGCCGCGAGTGGATGGTACGTGCGTGCCTGACGGAAAAACCCTCGGCGGAGCACGCCCTGCGCCTGGCGGACTGGAAGCCGCCCGTCACGCGCGACCCATTCAAGGGACTCGTCGAGCTGAAACATGACACCGGCAAAAGCGACGGAATGCAGAGCTACGGCGGTCGCGGCCCGGCCATCCAGTTCGATCTACGCCGCGAAATTCCCGGCTTGGAGGGCGGTGGAGTCCAACCACAACCCGAGACCGGTCAGCGAGTACGCCATCAGATCCGCGGATTGCGTGTCTATGGCAGCAGATATGGTTCAGGATACGATCCGGAACAGACATCCATCACCGTGACCGTCCGCGAAGGCAATGGCAGGGTGGCGGGAGTCTGCGAGCTCCCCTATGCCCTGTTCAGCTACAAAGAGAAGTGGGTGGACCTGCCATTTGCCCAACCGATCACCATTGAGGCCCCCGGCCTGCCCGTGACCATTGGCATTGACCCCAAGGCGCATCAGACCAAGGGCATCTATTTTCATTATAACAAGACCGATGGAACAACCAGCTCAACGGTGGGAACAGCTGAAAAAGGATACGAGCCCGTGCCCGACCGCGAATGGATTATCCGCGCCTATGTGGGGCAATAACCGCGCGCCCCCCCCCCCGGCGGGATTTGGCGCCGGTCTTGACGGACTTGTTCAATCCGTCCGACTGTATATATTGTCCCCGCACCGCCTGAGCCTCGGGCGCATCCTTGGGCCAGACCGGCAGATCGCGCTGCCGCAGGAAATCCTGTGGTAATCGATCAGCCGTTCCTCAAGGCTGGCGCGCGCCACATTGGTTAGATTCAACTCGGTTTTCTTGGAAGTTCACGAGGCGACGCAGCCATCGGCGATATTCTGCACGCCGCTGCGAGCGCCAAAATCAAGCGCTCACGCGGATTGGGCCGGTGTCATCTTTTCCTTCTCCGGCACAATTTTGTCCGACTCATCATCACCCTTGCCTGAATATCTTCGCAATCACCTCAAGCATTTCCAGCGGGCGGTAGGGCTTGGCCACGAAATCCGTCGCGCCGCGGGCAATGATGTTGTCGCGTTTGGCGTCCGACTCGGCTGAGCAGATAATGATGGGCAGTTGCTTGTGCGCGCCCCCCCCTGCGTCGGCGCGCAGCTTGTCCAGCAGTTCCAGCCCGGTCATGTTGGGCATGGCAATGTCGGAAATGAGCAGGTCAACCGGTGTGTCTTTGAGCACGGCGAGAGCCTGCGCTCCGTCGTCAACCTCGATGAGCTTGTAGCCCTTAAACTGTAACGAGAGCCTGAGGATGGTTCGGACGGCCTCGTTGTCATCGGCGATGAGAATGGTTTTTGGCATGGCGCTGTTCTTCCGGGTCGAGGATCAGGACTTGACGTCGAAGTGGATTTTCAGCTTGTCGACAAGCTTGTTTGTTTCACCGCGCAGGTTCTGCACAACAGCATCACGCTCATCAGGCGCCATTTCGGTCGTGGAGAGTATCTCAAGAAAGTCGCGGATAAAATAGAGAGGCTGGAAAAGCTCCTCGATGTTTTTCTTGTACTGTCCCTGCGCGTTTCCCGACAAAACGCCGCTCAGTCCGATGAACTTGCTGAGCACCTTGATCCCCGTGTTGTCGCAGACGATTTCGCGCAGATCGTTCGAGTAGTTGCTGCCGCGCATCTTGAGGACGGACACGACCTTGTGGACAGAGCTTTCGATCTCGATGGTTCCGAGATAGACAATGCCGTCGAACATCGAGGCATATCGGATGTCGGTCAGCGGCGAGTGGCCGGTGAACTGGTCCATCTTCTGGGTGAAGAGCGATGTGACGCCGCGGCTGGCGCACGCCGACAGAAAGGTTGAGATGACATCCTTGTAGGCCTCGGGCGCCTCGATGCTGCGCTCGATTTCGTTGATGCCGTCGACCACGAGCCGCGTGATGCCGTTGCCGTCCATCTCGGCTTCGAGCCTGTAAAGCAGCTCCTCGATGTAGGATTCCTTGGGCGTGAAATGCCACACCTTGAGGCGCCCTTCGCGCGCCATGGCGCGCACACGCAGGCCCTTCTCCTCCATGAGCGCCGCGAAAAACTCGGGGTGTTCCGTGAACGAGATGATGAGGCTTTTGTCGCCGGGTTCCGCCCCTTTGACGGCGAACTGCGCGGCGAGGGTTGTTTTGAAGGTGCCAGGCATTCCGGTAATGATGGTGGATGTTCCGCGCGGGTATCCGCCGCCAAGCAGATCGTCCAGTCCGCTGATACCGCTGGACAATTTTTCCAGTTTGCCGGCGGCCCTCTCACCCGCGATGTCCTCGGAGACATGGGCTTGCGTGAGCGGGAACACCTCGATGCCGGCGCGCGAGAGCTTGAACAGATGGCGCCCGCGCAGGTGGTCGTGGCCGCGCGTTTTGCGTATCGTCAGCTCGCGAACATGGAAGGTTTTATCCTTCGACGCCTCGCTCGACAGCAGCAGAACGCAATCGCACAGGTATTCGTCGATGCCGATGGCGCCCAGGCGGTTCTCGGCCTCGGCGGTCATGATGGGCGTCAGACCGATGGATTTGAGGGCGTTGATAAACCGCAACAGCATCTCTCGCGCGTGGCGGGTGTCGGAGGCGAGGTTAAGAATGTGCGTGATGCTGTCGATGAGAATGCGTATCGCGCCGATCTCCATGGCCGCGTCGTGGATCTGCGACACAAGGGGCGACTCGCGCATCTTGTCGGGCGCGACGACCTGGTCGGGCGACGAAAAGATGACGCGCAGTTTGTTCTCGCGCACCAGCTTTTCGATGTCCCAGTCATACGACATAAGATCGCGATAGAGCTGTTGAGGGAACTGTTCGAAGAGCACGATGACGCCCGGCTCGTCGAACATGACGGCGCCGTTGTAAACGGTCTGGATGCCGAGTGTGGTTTTGCCGCAGCCCGGCGCGCCCTTGACGAGCACGGAATTGTGATGAAGCAACCCGCCGCACAACACGCGGTCGAGTCCTTCAATGCCGGTTTTCATCATTTTCGGCATGAGCATGCACCTGCATTATGATCGGGTGATTGGTGTTGAATGATGCGTGTTGATTGTGGGGAGTTCATTGTTGCGCCGCGCCTTTTGCTTAACCGCCGAACCCGGCGATGATGCCGCCGCGATCGCTGGATGACACGATTCCCTTAAAGAACCGTTTGAAGGCATAAACGTCGCGCGCGTTTGCGGCGCCCTCCTCCGCGGTGATGATTTTCTCTCTCGCGAGGTTTGCCAGCGCCTGGTCGCACGTCTGCATGCCCTCCTCCCCGGTCTGCATGACCGTGAAGATGTCGCGCAGGCGGTTTTCGCTGATGAGTTTTTCCACGCTGGGCGTGACAATGAGAATTTCGAGGGCGGCAACGCGCCCGCCTTCCACGCGCTTGACGAGCGTCTGCGTGATGGAGGCTTTGAGGTTCGTGGCGATCTGCTCGCGGACCAGATCCTGCTCGGCCTGCGGGAAGGTGCTGATGGTGCGCTCGATCGTCTGGACGGCGTTGGACGTGTGGAGCGTGCTGAGCACATAGTGGCCGGTCTCGGCGGCCTTGAGCGCCGTTCGGATGGTTTCAGTGTCGCGCATCTCGCCGATAAGGATGACGTCGGGGTCCTGGCGCAGCGCCTGGATGACGCCGCTGTTGAAATCGGTCACGTCCTCGCCCACTTCGCGTTGCGTCACGATGCCCGTCTTGTTCGGATGAACAAACTCTATGGGATCCTCAATCGTGGTGATGGAGATTTTGTCGCGCGCGTTCATGAAATCGATGATGGCGGCCAGCGTGGTTGATTTGCCGCTGCCGGTGGGACCCGTGACGAGCACAATACCGGAAATGAAATCGGCGATGCGCTTGAGCATGTCGGGGAGATTGAGTTCCTCAAACGTCTTTATGCGCAACGGAATGAGCCGCAGAACCATGCGCAACTTGCCGCGCTCATAATAGATGATGACGCGCAGGCGCACGATGTCCTTGTGCTGGTAGCCCATGTCGATGGCGCGGCGGGCGGCCAGTTGCGCGAAGAGGCGCTCGGGGACGATTTCCTTCATAATGCCCTCCATGTCCTCGTGGCTCACGGGGGCAAGGTCGACGGGTATCAGATCGCCGTCAAGACGAAAATAGGGCGGCGAACCCTCCATGAGATGAATGTCGGAGGCTTTGTATTGCACCGCGCCTTCAACCAGCGCCGCAATGTCCATAAACTTCTTGTCATTCCTCCTTGCGCAAACGAATACATCAAATGGACCCGGACAAGGCGCGATTTCAAACTAAATCGGACGGAAACCGGTCAGCGAGTACGCCATCAAGCGGACAACCACGGACGAAGAACGAGGTGGAGAGACGTTTCCGGCGATCGTCCCGCGGCGGGGTTACGTCCGGCGATGGGATTACAGCGCCTGCTCCGGCACAATTTGTGCATGATTAAGATCATGGCATGACCGGTATTAACGGAAGAGTAAGAAAAATGAACAAGACATATTGTGTATTATGCGTGCTTGCCGGGTGTCTGGTCTGGAACGCGACAGCTCAGATGGCCGACACGGTTGACAAGGATATGCGGATGGGACCCGATTACTCATACCATTCCCCAACCTCACAGATTCCCCGCCAATTTCAGACGGATTCCGCCTTTCATCAAGGTGTCCCCCCCCCCCCAGCATTCTCCACCCGATCCGCCACCCCACTGGGAGCCAAGCCTTCCCAAACACAGGGCGGCTTTATACGGAGTTTGACAATCCCCGACGAAGCACACCCAGCCCCATCCCAACCCGTTGAGAGCGACGGATTTCTTGCCAGACAAAATCCATCCAGAAGCGTCCAGAAAGCGAACACACCGAGCAATCCTTTCGATCTGGGACCCACCCCGGACGGTCAATCTTCCGATCTGAATTATTCCGCCGGTGTTCCTTCGGTCAAATCCCTGCCCGCGGCTGAAACAAAAAAACCCTCCACCAGCATTCTCAGCCGACTTCGCTTTAAATCCCCCGAATCAGAGCAGCCCCAGGATTTGAGCAAACCCGCCAGTCCAACCGTTGAGACAAAACGGCTGACGCCTCTGTCGCGCGCCGCCGCCTCAAACGATGACCGCCGCAACCGGCGGTTGCCCGTTGCCCCGGCATCATCCTCCGTGGAAACAGCCGTTGGCACGCCTACCGCCCTGAAGGACGGTTTATCGCGCCTTCTGCCCGGTTATGACCAGCCTGCTGCCAGCCCCTCACAGGTGCGCGTCGAGTTTCAGTCCGCCCGCGAAAAAATTCGGCAATCGCTTCAGCAGGATCAGAGCAACGGCCTCGAAAACGAAATCGGATCGATGCGCGACAACGCCGCATCGATGCGCGGACGCCTGCGCAACCTCCCCATCGAACAACGCCTTAAAGTCGGTTCGATCTCGCATATGTACGACGAAGCTGCCGGCCTCATCCAGGAAGGCCGCTCCTCCGGAGAAGAGTCCAAGGTGCGCATGGGACTCGAACGGATGGATCATGCCACGCGCCAGCTTGACAATTTGTCGGAATGACCGCCTTGCCGCATAACACTTCCCGCACGGAGCCACCGCATGTCTGAAAACGCCGCGAATCCTCATTTCTTCATGATTGTGCATACTTTTGCCATGCAGGCATTGCTGTTTTCCGGCGAAATTAGCGATCCGTCCACCGGCAAGTCCGAGATCAACACCGACATGGCGCGCCTGCATGTTTCCTTCCTGGAGGCGCTTGAGGAAAAAACGCGCGGCAATCTTGACGACACTGAGCGCAAGATGCTCGATAATGCGCTCCATGAATCGCGCATGGCATGCGTTCGCGCCATGAACAAAACCGACAAACCCGGCGATGAAGGCGCCACCGGGCAACAACCGCCTTCCGAGCCGGAAACCCCGCCCGAAGCCGCGCCTGTTCCGCCCGCTGACAATCAATAAGCCGCGCACAGGCGCCAGCCGCTGGCTTGCATGATATCGCCGCGCCAGCGCCATCACGATGGCGCAACGGGAATATTATGCCCGAAATAATGAAATAAATGTCGTGAATAATCAATCAGGCATGGATCGCAATCGGCCGGAGAAACCCGCGTTTCCCCGTGTGCGAGTGTCATTCAACACGATGCTTTTCGCCGTGAGTTTCGTGGTGTGCCTGATCATTGCCGCTCTCTTTCTCGGCGGACGCCCCCGCGGCGCGGGCGAACGCGAGACAGCCGGAAAGAATCCGCCGCGCCAGCCAATGTCGCGCGCCGGATCCATGGCCGCCCAGCTCGTGGGCATCAGGTCACGCGTGGTGGCGCCGGGCGATTCGGACGTCGCGCCCGCCGACCTTGCGGCAGCCCCAAACACCGAACCGCAACCGGAAACAAAGCCCGACAATCTTGCAGGACGACGTCCCGAGCTGGATTTGCCCATTCAATCCCAGCCCGAAAGCGCGACGCCCCAGATCACGCCCGCTCCCGCCATTGCCTATGCCGCGCCGCCTATCGCGCTTCCCGACGGCATGGGCACGCCTTATGCCAAACCATCCACCACACCCGATCCCCGCAGAAAATATCGCAACATCCCGCAGGGGTTGCGCCAGACGCCATGGCCAATTCTCTCAAATGTGTCGGGAACCGATGACGGGATGACAAATCCCGCTGGCAGCAGATTCAGTTTCCCCAGTGACGCAGGACGCATCAAACCCGGCACATCGCTGGACACGTCCGCCGAAATTCATTCCGCGCAAAGGCTGGCTGACGCTCAGGGCATCTATGCAACATTAAAACCGGACGATGGGAATAAAACCACACCCGCCGCTGCTGGCAGCACGCGCGACACGGCAACTCCAAGCCCACGGCCGCGCCCCAGCGCGCCACCCGCCGCGAATCCGCCGCGGCAGACGCCTGCGCGGCCCATCATGTCCAACGCAACCGACGCCGCACCCCCGGCGCCTTCCCCCCCACCCGCCGCCGCGTCAACGGTCGCGTCCTCTCCCGCCGCGCCTGAGGCCGCCATGCCTCCCCCATCCCAAGCAACCGGGATGAGCAACTGGACGCCCAATCCTGACGCCACAATCGTAAAATCCGCGCGCCTGACTTCCGGCTCCGGAAACACCATGATACGCCGCGGGCAGACACAAACGTCCCCTCCTGGCATGACGCCCCTTTCCACGCCCGCCATCCCGCCGGACAAAATAACTCAACGAGACACGCCGGCCGCCGGAAAATCCCAATCCGCGGCGGTGGTGCCGAACGCGTCGCCAATCAATGACGTTTCGCCAACACCAAGCAAATCCGCGCCGCTCATCGATCCCGACAAGGCAGCCCTGCTGCCGCCGGAAGTCAGGAACAAACTGGGATTGTCAAACATGCCCACGGCAAGCGTGGGGGACAAGACTCTCGATCACACTACCCTCAAACGCCGGACCGAAGCCGCATTCGCGCTCATGGGCAAACCGCCCAACGACGATCAGCGGCCGATGCTCGAGATGAAAATTGCCGAGGACTGGGCCGAGAACACCGCGATCGCCTTGGAGGCGCGCCGCCAAGGAATCAAGGTCAGCGACGACGAAGTCAGGCAGTTCATGGAGCGGCAGAAAGAGCGGGCGGGCGGTAACCTGGAAAACTCTTTGCGCAAGGCGGGCTTCAACAACGCGGAAATCATGGAACAGATGCGCGATTCCGCGCTGTGCGAAAAACTTATAGACACCCTGTTCCAGAAAAACTTCGACGACAAGAAAATCCGCGCGGTCTACGATGCCAATCCGGCGCAGTTCCAGCCATCGCGGCGCATCCGCGCACAGGAGATATTCAAAACGCGCCCGTCAAATCCCGTCGCTGTGGCCCAGACAGAACAGCAAATGCGGCAGTTGCAACAGCAGACCTCGGCGCGCGGCGCCGATTTCGCCTCGCTGGCATCACAGAACAGCGAAGCATCCAGCCGCGAACGAGGCGGCGACATGGGATGGCTCGACGCCTCCAGCAACATACGCTCCGAAATCGGCGAAGCGCTGGCACGCCTCAAACCCGGGCAGGTTAGTCCGGTCATCAACTCCGTCGATGGATTCCGGATTGTCAAACTGGCACAAATCGAGGAGCCCGCGCAGGGCTTCGACGGCGCGCGCAACATTGTCGTTGCGGGCATCAGGACTTACCTGCGAAGGGCGGCTTATGAGACCGCCAAGAAAAACTTCCGCGTGACGATCAGCGGAAAACCAGTGGAAGCGGGAGGAAAGAGCGCCCAAGGAACCCTGCGGCCCGATGGCAGCAGGGTCGTGCAGGGAGAAAGCGGCCGCGCCATCGTGCGAAAAGTCGGCACGCCGCAGGCGCGATCCAACAGGGCGTTTTTCCCGCCGCGCAACAGCACGCGGTCGGCCGCGCAACAACCCGTCGGCGAAGCCGAGGCTGTCATGAACGACTTCAATAAGAGCATCGACCCCGCCGCGACACAACCCATCAACTAAAACGGAAGCCGTGCTTGTCCGTAATGGCGCGCTTTTCGGTTGATAGTGCTCCGCACTGACCATTTAACATCCATCTCATGAAAAGAATATCAATTGAAGGACAAACAGCGGTCATCACTGGCGCGGGGCGCGGCATAGGGCGCGGCATCGCCGAAGAGTTCGCCCGCGCGGGCGCCGACTTGGCGCTCAATGACTATAACCCCATCCCCGACGATCTCGTCGAATTCGTGAAAAGCGAAGGCCGCCGTGTCGTCACTATTCAGGCGGACGTGTCAAAGACGTCCGATTGCGAACGCATTATCGAAACCGCAGTCAAGGAACTCGGCAGGCTCGACATTCTTGTGAACAATGCCGGCATCACGCGCGACGGCCTGCTCATGCGCATGGACGAAGCGCAGTGGGACACCGTGCTTGCCGTGAACCTCAAGAGCGTCTTCGCCTGCTCGCGCGCGGCGGTCAAACACATGGTGCGCGCGCGCAAGGGCGCAATCGTTAGCATCAGCTCCATCGTCGGAATCATCGGCAACGCTGGCCAGTGCAATTATGCCGCCAGCAAAGCGGGCATCATCGGCTTTTCAAAATCCCTGGCACGCGAGCTGGGCGGACGCAACATCCGTGTCAACATGGTCGCGCCCGGATTCATCACGAGCGACATGACCAACGCGCTCGACGAAAAAACACGCGAGCGCGTGCTGGCAAATGTCCCGCTGGGAACATTCGGACAGATCGCCGATGTCGCCAACGCTGTCCTGTGGCTGGCCTCGCCCCTGGCGTCCTACATCACGGGCGCCGTCCTGCAAGTGGACGGCGGCATGGCGATGTGACCGGCAGCGGGCCCGGCAATCCGCCGCGTCATCCGCCGCACCCCGCCATGATCCTTCGCGATTCAGTGATGACAACATCCACCGGGACATCCCACGGATCCACCGGCAGGCGTCCGACAACCTGAAACTCGAACGCTAAGCCGATCTTCAGCGCGTCCGGATTTAAACACGCCAGAACGCGGTCAAAATACCCGCCGCCGTATCCGATGCGGTATCCCTGCCCGTCCCATGCCAGTCCGGGAACGATGACCACGTCAACCATGCGGCGAATCTCGCCGATGCCGGCGGATCTTTCATCGCCCCCAGCCGCGCCGCGCATGACAAACTTATCCGGCGCCGCCCCGCGGCCGCTGTTGCTGGGCGTGATGATGATTTTCCCTTGGCGCCATAATTCGCTTATGAGGGCATGTGTGTCCGCCTCGCGCCCCTTTGACACATAAGCAAAGACAGCCCCCGCCGGCCCCAATGCCGGCTCGGTCAGCGCGCTCCGAGTGATCGCCCCGCTCATGCGCGCCCACTCCGCCGGGTCCAGCGCGCGGCGCTGCGCCTGAAAATCCGCGCGCAGACGCGCCTTTTCATCATCATGATTTTCCTTGAGAGAATTTCCCTCGGTAACCATGTGTTATATCGCAACAGGCAAGCACGCCGACAATCAATAACAAGAGCTGTCAAAGGCGCCGCTCCAGTAGAATACCGTCCACCAGCAGATGCGAACCGCACGAGCCCAACAGCGCCCCGAATCCAACCCGTGGCTTTTCGCGGGGAAAAGATACCTTTTCTTCAAGGCGCTCGCCTTTAGCGTCGTCGCCATCAGCATCTGGTTGCTCATCAATGTCACCAACCTGCGCGAATACGTTGACACCTACAACAGGCGCAACGAGGAGTTGCAGCAGATACAAACCCTCGAACAGCGCATCGGTGTTCTTAAAAAAGAGCGCCTTGGGCTTCAGACCAGCGGGTTCGAGCTCGAACGCCGTGTGCGTGAGCAGTGGCCGATGAAACGCCCCGGTGAACATGTCATCTACCTGCGCCCCGATGACAACGCCCCCTCAACCGCCAGCATCGCGGCACTGATCAACGCGAAAAGCGCGGCCGCCACTACCAGCGAAACAACACAGGAGAAACGCCCCAAAAACAGTGCGGGAAAAAAAATGGCGCGGGAAAAGCGCGCTGACGTGAAGAAAAACACCGCAGGGCAATAACCAATTTTTACCGGTGTCCGGCAACTGAAGCTTTTCAGTTGCTCAAGTACAAGGGCAAACGGAATTTGCGGGCGCTCTAAAACGCGCGCAAGCGGCAACATATGGCGCGGGGTGGAGCAGTTGGTAGCTCGTTGGGCTCATAACCCAAAGGTCGAAGGTTCGAATCCTTCCCCCGCTACCATTTGTTGGCCGCCCACATGGCGACGTAGCTCAGGTGGTTAGAGCGAGGGTCTCATAATCCCTAGGCCAGTGGTTCGAGTCCACTCGTCGCTACTATTGCCAAGTCCCCGCAAACCCGAGTCCCAACTTCCGCGTGTTGTTCTGTGTTCACCGCATCTCCGCCACCAGCCACGCTAATCGCTGCCCCCCAATCCTGCTCCGCATTCAGCATTGCAAATTCCCCCTCAGCCCACATCTGCAATCGCTTACATCCGCCTCTACGCGATTTTCCTTGGCCACCCTTCCTGACCTCAAAATTCCTGATATTCATTGTAGTTTTGGGATATTCCGGTACTTCTTATGACACAACGATCCACATTTTGAGCTGGTTTCCCAGTCTGTGATTGCGGCGCTATGAAAGCGGTTGCATATTGACGGGATGTGACTTTGGGATAAATCCTTGGAGTCTGGCTTATTGGCCCCGTCCATTTACGCTGAGAATGGGGCACATCGCGTTCTCGTCCATTAAACGGATTAAAACAAACCGCTTTGTAAGCGCTTTCATTGTTGCAATCATCCAAAGAGCTTGTTTATCGTCCAATTGGAGGTCACAAAACTGCCTGCTATTAAACATTTTTTATCACGGAGGATAGAAGTGAAACGATATTGCAGTCTCATTGCGGCACTGACTATGTGCGTCCCGGTCCTGAATGCCGAGACCACCGTCACGTTGGCGGAGTTTGGCGCCGACCCCTCGTTTTACACACAGGTTCCGGTGCTTTCGAGCACTGACCCGCTAAATGGCAAGTTGGCGATGCAGATCGACAGTCGCCTTAATTACCTCGGCACCTCGATCACCCTGGCCAATTTCACCAACGGCCTCGCTGATCTTGACATTACCCAGGTGCCGGCGGATTATCCAGGTCAAGCCACGCCCGCAGTCTCGATGTTCTGGGACATCCGCATCGGTTCGGACAATGTCAATTTAAACGAGGTTCGTCTTTATAACGGTAACGGTGGGGACCAGGACGTGCGCACCTACCCCAACTGCGACGTCTATGTGACGTCGGCCGTTCCTCCGGTCTCTGCCGGTCTCTGGACGAAAGTCGCCGCCAATGCCCGCGCCTTTGCGCCCCCGGCAAATGCGGATTATGGCTTTCAGATGCCCGGTGGCGCTGGACCGTGGTTTGGCGGCATACAAATCAAGGACAACGTCGGCGGTCGTATCGCCAGTGGTGTCACGGGTTTGAGGGTTGACGTCTATGCGGGCGGTTTTGGCCTCGATGTCCGCGATCCGGTTGGCACCGACGGTGCGGTCCAATGCCCATTCATCTCTGAGATCGACGCGGAGTTCATCTCCGCCGCCGCTGTCGGCGAGTGGTCGGTCTACTAACCGACTGATTCGGTGGCAGCCTGTAGTCTGCTGCGGGCGGGTTCCCTTGCCGGGAATCCGCCCGCTTTTTGTGTGCGGGGTGGGATGTCGTTCCCCACATGGCGCAAAGCCAATGCAGCGCGGAGGATGTGAAAAACGGGGGATGTCCATGATACAGGCATGGAGTGAAAAGACGGAGTTCGTCTGGCGGCGCACGAACTTGCTGACAGACACGATGTGTAGTTTGCCGTGCCCGCTACGAAACTGTTTGGTTTTTTGCCGCTCATCATTGCTTCTTCCCAGCCCTTGCCACCTTACTGTTTTATCCGAATCGCCCAAGCACTCCCCCCATTAACACATTCCATTGCGATTTCACTGGAAAAAGGAATGCGCGCCATGGCACTCATTGAATTGTTACACAGATTGCACGAGAAATTCATGAACCGCACTTGCCCATATATCAGACTGGCGCTGGCGTTGACGCTGGTTGTGGCAGCCTTAAGTTTCACGGGTTGCATCCGGCGCACAGCCATCATTTCCAGCGACCCGCCCGCCGCAAAGGTTTGGATCAACGGCGTCTACCGCGGCCAGACGCCTGTCGAGGTTCCATACAACTGGAACTGGTTCTATGATGTGCGTGTAGAGAAAGCCGGCTACGAGACGAAAACCGCGCGCGAGTGTTTCGGCCCAGCTCCCCAGCATATCCTGCCCCTCGACCTCGCAGCGGAGGTCGCTCCTTTCCGCAGCCACGAAAACCAGTGGCGCCATTACGTGCTCACCCCCAAACAGGAACTCTGAAGGAGAACACGGACAAGCACGGACGAAACGGACAACATGTAGCGCCTTGGCGGGGGAAAGCAAAGTCAGTTTTTTTTCCTGTCGATGTGCGACCACATGCCGCGATGCGCGACGCGGGCGTCTTTCTCGGCCTTTTCGTACAGTTCTATGTTGTCGTCCTTGAAGAAGTCGCCCGGTTCCAGCCTCGCCAGCCCCTGCTCGAGCAGCAGAAGGTTGAGCCTGGTTCCGTCCGACGCCTTAAAGATGCCGAGTACGGCGCCGTCGCGGTTGCGCAGGGGTTCATCGAATTGCACGGTGACAGGCTGATCGGCGGCAGCGCGACGGATGGCGCGCATGGCCTCGCGCGCATAGTAGCGCATGACATCGTCCGGGTCGCGCTCGGAGGAAATACGCGCGCCGCGCAGTTTGACCTCCTCGCCGCTGCCGGTCATGACGATGCCGCGGTCAAGGACGTCGGTGATCGACGTTTCGGCCATTTTGTACTGGCGGATGCCCTCGGGCGTGATGATTTCCTCGATGATGGAGGGAGAATAAAGTCTGGCGCTTGCGGGCTCAATATCGGCGATCGACAGCGTGGACAGCACAATGCGCGAGTATTCTTCGTCGGTATATGGGCGAGTGGGGCTGAGAATGATCATCGAGTTGTTGGTCGTGGCGCGCGCCAGAGAGAAAGGCGTAAGGGCGTAAGGTGTCCGGTTATACCTGTAGATGGGGCGGTTGTTTCTCTGGCGCGTATCGCTGTAACCGGTGCGGCGGGAGCTTCGCGAGGACGATGATGACGACCCTGATCCTGTTGCCGAGTTTGAATTCGAGGAACTGGAGGAGTTTTCCGCCCGCGCGCCCGGACCGCCCTCACCCCCCAGCCCCAGCCCCAGCACCGACACGGCCAGCGCGCAACACACCATCCGTCTTGTGTTCATCAATTCTTATGCCTCTCTTTCTGATGTTGAGATGCGACTAATTTCACCATTTGTCACTATTTTATCGCAATCCGCGGACGCTGCGCGAGGTTTTCCCGATGGTTTACATCACCCGAAAAGCTGAATTTTGCGCAAGCCACCGGCTGCACAATCCGAAATTGTCCGATGACAGGAACCGGGCGCTTTACGGCCCCTGCAACAATCCCAACGGCCATGGCCACAACTATACGCTCGAGGTCACGGTGCGGGGCATCCCTGATCCCCAAACGGGAATGGTGATGAACCTGCAGGAGCTCAACCGGCTCATTAACCGCGAGATCATCGACAGAGTTGACCACAAGAACCTGAATATTGATGTGGATTTCCTGTGGGGCGTCATCCCCACAGCGGAAAACATCGTGATGTGTTTCTGGCAATTGCTGGAGAAAGCCCTGCCGCCCTTCTGCGCCCTGCACGAAGTGCGTCTGTGGGAGAACGAGCACAACATGGCTTTCTACCGCGGCTCGTGAAAAGCGCAGTCACATCACCCTGTCTATTCACCAGGCGGGTTCACCGGGGAAGCATGGAAAACGATCATCTGGAACAGGGATGTGGGATTGCGCCAGACCGATTCCACGCGCGCAAAACCGTTTCGCAGTCCCATTTCGCGCAGGGTCATGACCGATTCGGGGAAATCGGCGCTGATGACATGCTCACAGATGGCCTCGCGCTCATCAGGCGCCAGCGCCGTCCAATGCGCGTCAATTTCGGCTTCACAGCGGCCGAGGAATTCCTCGCGTGTCTCACCCTCCTCAAGCATCGGCTCATATATGATGAGCAAGCCGCGCGCTGTCAGCGCCGAACGGCAATAGGCCAGGAACATCTCCTTCTGGACTGAGGAGAGATGATGCAACGACAGTCCGATCCAGATGACATCGACCGGGGATTCGCGCTCTTGGAGGTTGCGGACGAAATCATAATTTGAGAAGACGCACTGGCATCCAACAACCTCCATGTTCTTCCGCGCAAGGTCGAGCGCCACATCGCTCAAGTCGACACCCTCGTAATATGACACGGATGTGCCGGCGAGCATTTGCGCCATATAACCGGCATCGCCACACCCGAGGTCTATGATGGAAAATCCGTCGGGGAAATCATGGATCAGCAAGTCGCGCAGAGCCTTGTGGGCATTAACCTCGCCCGTGTAATCGTGATCCATGATAGTGCGGTAGACATGCCACTGGTTGAAGAACGCCTTGACCTCATCCGTGCGTTCGTCCGCCGCGGCGGGTTCGAAGAACTGATCGCTCGTCATAATTCTTGTTCCTCCCGGCGCCTGAAAATCACGCGGGGTTATCGTGTTGGATTATTATCACGCGCATTGATGCAACGCGTTGCCGGCATGGGCAAGCTTTGATTTCAGGGGATGATGACTCACCGCAAAATCCGCCTGCAGGAGAACACGGACAAGCACGGACAAGCACGGAAGTTCCCACACACGCAGCCCCCGCAAATTCCGCGGACGCCACAATGAGGGCCATTGTGCCAATTGTGAGCGGATTCGGGGAATATCTGATCGCCCGCCGGATATTTTCGTGATCCGCTCCGGATAAAAAATTGACAGGCGCTCACACCGCACCCTTTTGTATCCGGAGATGTATTTGAGAAAAGATTTGGAAGCATAATGCGTAATTTAGTCATGATGATGATGGCGGGCTGCGTGCTTGGCGCGTCCATCAGCCCTTCGTTGGGACAAGTCACGGTTTTCCGCCCACAAACACAGGAATATATCGTTGGCACTGCCGGCGACCGGCCGCAACGCGCCTCCATGCAGGCTCCGGCAGCGTCCGGACTGGTCAGGCCGACAGGCTGGCTGGACGCCTTGTGGCCCTCACAGCCCCAGTATCAGTCTGCTTACCAGCCCCAATACCGCTCGTCCCAATCTTATCAATCCTATTCGTCTTCATCGGGCAATTGGCCTGTTCCTTACCGGTATTTCAGTGAGCCAGAGCACTCGCCCGAATACACCCAATATTGCTTTGAATGGGGCCGCGCAAGCCTCGAACGCGCCATGCAGATTGATTATGGACCGGAGATTTCGGCCAGCACTCCCATCGAAATCTATCTCAACGAGCGGACAGGGCGCTTCGGTGGTTATACCTTCGGCATCCTCGGCGGCAAACGGTCAAATCCCACACCCACCGGGAACTTCACCCTGAAGTTCAAAAAGATCGACCAGTATTCCAATCGCTACGACTCGCCCATGCCGCTGGCCGTGTTCTTTACCGACCAGTGTGCCATTCATGTGGGAAGTCTTGAGGATCCCAGCCGCGGATGCATCCACGCCGACTGGGACGCTTCGGCGATGCTTTACAGGTTCTCGCGTCCGGGTGTGACAAGGGTCGTTGTCTATGATTGATCCTCACCCCTTGATCCCCGTCAGGGTGATGCCCTCGATGAAATACCTCTGAGCCGCGAAAAAGAGCGCGATGACTGGCACGGTCATGACCGTGGACGCGGCCAGCAACAGCCCCCACTGCGAGCCATGCATGGCGCGAAACGCTTGCAGTCCCATCGAAAGCGTGAGAAGGTCGGCGCGATTAAGATAAACGAGCGGTCCCACAAAATCATTCCATGTCCACAGGAACTGGAAAACCACCACTGCCAGTAGCGCCGGCTTGAGCAGGGGAATCAATATCTGCATGAAAATGCGCGCATGGCCGCAGCCGTCGATTTCAGCGGCCTCCTCAAGCTCCCTGGGGATCGTCATGAAGAACTGCCGGAGCAGAAAAATAAAAAACGCGCTACCAAAAAACGACGGAACCCACAACGGCTTGAACGAATTGACCCAGCCCAGCCACGAGAAAATGAGGAACGACGGCACAAGCGTGACCTGCGCGGGCAGAAGCATTGTCGCGACAAGAATGCCGAAAAAGACATCGCGGCCCGGCCAGCGCAAACGCGCGAAGGAATACGCAACGCACGAGCAGGAAAATACCACGCCCGCCACAGAAATGGCTGTCACCCATACAGTGTTCGCCACATAACGCGCGAAGGGAACATATTCAAAGATGTCCGAGTAGTTGGCCCATCGCACGGGGCTGGGCCAGAAAATCTCGCTTAATGAACCAAACCCTTGTATCTGTGTCTCCTCCTTGAGCGATGTCGCCAGCATCCCAAAAAACGGCAGCGCGAAGACGAGCGAAAAAAATATAAGTGCCGCATGGTGGGCGGCATGATGTAAGACAAATCCTGTATTCCCGCGCTGGATCATGCCGCGCGCGGAGAATTGTTTTCCGATGTTGATCATGGACACCGGCCGATTAAAAAGGACTCGTCCGCATCTTGTCAAGCTGCCCGGGAGCAGGCCAGAGGGGATGCTGTTGCTGGAAGAGTTCGAGGGCGCGCGCAGCGGCGCCGGCAAAGCGCGGGTCGTCGCGCAGATAGACGTGAAAACCTTCGAGCGGGATAATGCCCGACGCGGAAGGCGGGGATGTGTAACAAATCCGTTTCCATCCGCCTTGCGCCCGCAGTTTCTGGTTGAGTGGCGCTTCGGCAGAAATGACGATGAAATTGATCCCGTAGCGGTCGAGCAACTCCCGCCAGTTTTCGCGCACCGTATGGATGGCCGCGATGCTGTCGCCGCGCTCGAGGCCCGAGGCGATAGTCTCCGCCTCGCCGTAAAATCGGCTGCCGAAGACGTCGAACCGGTTGTCGGTGAACAGCTTGTGGTGTTCGGGACTGAGCCGCCACATTGTGTAGCCGCAATAGTTAATCTCGCTGAACATCCTGTCGGGCAGGCGTGCGCGAATGATGAAATCCATCAGTTCGGACGGATATTCCGTGTGGTTCATCACGCCGCCGCGCCAGAGTTGAAGATTGCGCCGGAAAAAGGTGTGCGGCGGCGGTTCGCCGACAGTGAATACATAAAGAAACGCCAGGAGAGCCGCGAGACCACCCAGGCCGAAATGTGCGGAGCGAAGCGCGCGCGCCGATAGCATGCGCAACCGCTCCGTGATCAGCCATGCCAGCGGCCCAGCCACGGCCAGGGCGAACAGCGGCAGAAGACGCCAGTGGCTTGCGGCTTGGTAAAGGAAGAATCCCGCGATGAAATAATCAGCCGCGAATGCCAGGCGGAACCGGTTCCAACCGAGCAGAATGACGAAGGCTGCCGCCGTGACCCAGAACGTGGCGAATCCCGGCACGAAGACCAGCCCCCATGTGCCGTTGCGGAAGTCGACACGCTGAAGAGGGAAAGGCGGCGGCTGCATCTCCGCGATGACGAACCGCAGGAGCGGATCGCCTGTGAAATTCCGTCCAAGAAAAAACATCCGCCACCCCGCGGGATTGGCCATGGCGCACACAATCAGGGCAAGCGTCAGCCCCGCGAGAAAAAGAAAGGAGGGGGAAAGCATCCTGCGGATGAAAGATGGTTTCGTCCAGTTTTTGATACTGAATTCTGAATTCCGGACCGTCTCGACAAACTCTCCGGCGGCGAAGGCGCCCGTCGCGAAAATGCCCAGCAGACACATGCCGTGCAGGTTGGCCCACACCACCATGAGCGGCGCGAGCGCCCACAACCAGCGCCCGCGCAGAAGGCGCATTTTCCATGCGCTCAGGGCAAACAAAAAGACCGCGAACAGCAAGTAGGAGAAAATCGGGGGGCGGGGATAGATCGTGCGGCGGGAGATTTCAGCGGCGAGAACCGCCGTGAGCAGTGCGGGCGCCCATGCGCCGCAACGCATCCGCGCAAGCAGCGCCAGCACGGCGATGGCCGCGGCGAAGATCAGCGCCTTGAAGACAATGAGCGCGCGCACCGCGCCGATGGCGCGCCTGCCGCCCCACTCGTAGACCGCATAAAAAATCATCTGCGCCAGCCACTCGTGGTTGTGCCAGGGCATGTTTTCACCCGTGTAGGTGAAGATGTCGTTTACGGGCAGACGACGGTTCTCGATGATCCACAGGCCCGTCTTGAGATGCCACCATTCATCCTGCGAGGCGCGCAACGGCGTAAACGCGAAACTGAACGCGGCGGCAATAACTGTCAAAAAAAGCCCAAGCGGGAGCAACTTGGCGGATCGCGAACTCACAGTGTTGGACATATCAAATCCAGCATGTTATGCTTTCAATAAATAACGGGCGAGCCCTTGCGGGGGCCCGCCCGTGTTTGAATGCGATTCTCGAATTGCGTATCGCGTATGCCGCGCTGATTGGCGATCAGTAAACAGACCAGTCCTGCACAGCGGAGCCGGCAGGTGTCACGTTTGCCCATGTCGTGTCCATGCGGATTTCATCAACCTCGATGGAAAGCGCCGTGTCGGCGCTTGGCTGCCGGAGATTCAAACGTCCCACGGCGGTGAGATCAGTGTCGGTGCTGCCGACAGCGGAGGCCGTAAGATCGGGGGCGGGCGGCGTGGTCTGGCCAAGCGCCGGATTCACCCACATGCGGCTGGTATCGTTCGTCGTGCCGGCAACGAAATCATAGGAAACGACCACAAAGAACGTTGTCGCGGCGGCGCGGTCCGCCGTTTCAAATTGGATCACGTCGTTGTTGTGTTGGCGGATTCCAAAATTGAAGGCGCCCGTTGTGACTGAGGACTGGCGGATGAATGCGCGCGAGTGAAAATCCGTCGACGTCTGTCCCGCGGAACAGACATGCAGGAAGTATTCGCCCGTCGTGTTTCCCGGATTGACAACATTGACGAGGAACGACACGAAAACCGACGTGTTCTCGCCCGAAGCCGGCCCGACATCCACGCCAGGGTCCTCAAAACTGGTGCCGTTCAGGACAGCGACCTTGTTGCCAACCGGCGTGGGTAACCCGGCATAAGTCAGGGAATTCGCGATGACCTGAACAGGGCTGAGGGTATTGGTGCCTGTGATTGTCCATCCGTCGTGCGTGGTAAGATTGGTGCTGGCGTCATAATTAAACGGTTCGTAAAGCGGCAAAGGCAACTGAGCCGATGCCATCCCGACCAACGATGCCGCTGCGGCAACCAACATGCTCCTATGAAACGCGTGCGCAAAGAAACGATCTTCTGACATTTTAATTTTCCTTTAGAATATGATGATCACATAACCCGACTGACGACCGGGCATTTCAACCTGTCAAGTATATCAACAGCGCATTCGGTCTTTTTCCTCCTTTTCCTTCTTTGTGCGATGGAATTTAAGCGTAATATCCATCAACATTTTTCGATAATCAAGACAAGATACGCCTTGATTTCATTTTCCAATAATCGCGTTTCAGCATGCTGCCTGCTTGCTGTCAGTAGAGAGCCCACTCGCCAACGCTGGTGGTGGCGGGTCGGATGGGACCGGTCTCATCGGTTTTCGCCGAGGTTCCGACGGGGTCGTTCATGTAGATCTGGCTGGCGCTGTTGTATTGCGCGCCGACAGCCACGATGTCCACACGGTCTGCGGGATTGTTTGTGGGCGCGGTCTTGTTGCCCCAGTTGGTCTCCTGGCCGTGAAGATCGGTGGTCAGGCGCACACGGATAAGGTCGGCGCCATTGTCCGTAACCTCGTAATTCATACCGCCGGTCGAGGGCCAGTTCGGGCCGGCCGGCGCGATCGTAAAATAGACATTTTTTACGCGAACGTAGAGGCCCTGATGATCGAGGGTCGGGGCGGCAAGGGCGGCCGCCACGCTGGGGTAAACATAGGGAGCGGGCAACGGATTGCCGGTGGAATTGACCACTACGCTTCCGCTGATTTCGGGGACAAACTGAACGCTGCCAAAATAGGTGCTCTTTGTGCCCGTCGTGATGGTCACGCTGTCGCCCACGTTCGGCTGGGCATAGGGGGGCGTGATGGTTCCCCGGTCAATGAGCAGGCCGCCCGTGGCATCCTGAATAACAAACTGCAGCCGACCGGTGCTTCCCCCCGAGCTTGTCACGATGCCCGTCACATTGAAACCCTGGCTGCCGTCAGGCAGGGCTTTTACGGATGCCGCCGTGTCGGCAGATGTTGCTGTTGAAACCGCAAGTATTGCCATTGCTGTGATAACAATCGATGCTTTTGTCATGATCCGTCTCCTGACGAATGAAATAATCGTGTAAAGCCTTGTTTCTCCTAATTTATAGGGAATGCTGATAATAGGAAAAAACATACGCAATGGGAATTCCGTGACTCTTCTGTGACAAGACACGGCCCTGAAGATCATGAAATACCGGCTGGTTTCTTATTGGCGCGGTCATCCCTGTCTGTGATATCCGCCGTTGAATTTGCGGCAGCCGCTCATGTTCCCACTCAATATGATGAGCCACGATGAAATCACTGATCCGTTCCGGCGCCTTGTGCGCATCATGGAGCGCCTGCAAAGTCCCGGCGGTTGCCCGTGGGATTTGGAACAGACGCACGAATCGCTCAAGCCTTATCTGATCGAGGAGGCTTACGAGGCGCTCGAAGCCATCGACCGCCGCAATTATGCCGGGCTTGAGGAAGAGTTGGGCGATGTGCTCTTGCAGGTTGTGTTTCATGCCGTTCTGGCGGCGCGCTTCGGGCGTTTCACGATTGACGATGTCATCACAACAAGCGCGGCGAAGATGGTTCGGCGCCATCCGCACGTGTTCGGAGAGACCGAGGCGCGCGACGCGGGACAGGTGCTGAAGAATTGGGAGCAGTTGAAGGCCGCCGAGCGCGCCGAAAAAGTCGCCCGATCGGCGGGTGGCGAAGGCAATGAAATCCCGGCCGACGGTGAAAAGGAGCACTCCATGCTCGACGGCGTGCCCGTCCACCTGCCGGCGCTGCTCAAGGCGCAACGGATGCAGGAAAAGGCGGCACGGGTGGGATTCGACTGGGAAAATCCGCTCCAGGTGCTCGACAAGGTGGAGGAGGAGATCGGCGAACTGCACCATGCCATCGCGGCAAGCGACGCGCAACACGCGAAGGAGGAAATCGGCGACCTCATTTTCTCGCTCGTCAACCTGGCCCGCTTCCTCAAGATTGACGCCGAGGATGCCGTGCGCCAGACCGGCGAAAAGTTCAGGCGGCGTTTTGCATACATCGAGCGCCAGGCGCGCGCCTCCGCGCGTCCGCTCCACGAAATGACGCTCGATGAGATGGAATCCCATTGGCAGGCGGCAAAAAATCAATAGCTGCCAGCAACACGGGAAGCGCAAACGACCAGAGCATCATGGATTTTGAATCAGCCGGGCATACAACCTGACCGCTGTTTCGATGTTTTCCGCGCTGATGTATTCATCTCCAGTGTGCGCTTGGGCGATATTTCCGGGGCCGCAGACGACTGACGGGATGCCGGCATACACGGAAACCGGTCAGCGAGTACGCCATCAGGCGGACAACCACGGATGAATTTTACTGGCAAAGCGGTTGGCGCGGTCATACAACGATGGCCAGTGATATGATGTCTGGCGATCCGTTCTATTACAATTTCATTGCGGTGCTGGTTTTTGTGCTGATCGGCTTTGTGTTCGTTTATGCGACGCTCATTTTTGGCCGGCTGCTGCGCCCGAAGAAATACGGGCGCGACAAAATGCGCATCTACGAATGCGGCGAACCCACGATAGGCAGCCCGTGGGTGCGCTACAACATCCGCTTTTACACGATCGCGCTGGTTTATCTGGTCTTCGATGTCGAGGTCGTCCTGCTGTTTCCCGCCGCCGCGTCGATGCGGTATTTCATCGATGCGGGGATGGGATGGCTGGCCTTGGGCGAGATCGCCGTGTTCATCGTGATCTTAGCGCTGGGACTGGTTTATGCGTGGCGTTATGGCAACCTCGACTGGGTGATGACGTCGATCGCCGCAGGGCCGCAAGCGGACCAGGCGCACGCGCCCTTGGAATGGATGGACGCCCACAAGGCCGGTGAAACCGCGCGTGACGCGCAGGGGGCGCCGGGCAATGGGTGATATCCAGCCCGCCGGAACACGCATCACTAGCGAGGAAGAGCACTCGGCGCGCGCGCGCATGCGCATCCGTGCCGAGCTCAACGGGCAAATCCGCCGCGAAGGCATGGCAGGCGCCATGCTCGTGGCCCCGGTCGACGCACTTATCGACTGGTCGCGCCTCAGTTCCCTGTGGCCCATGACATTCGGCCTTGCCTGTTGCGCCATTGAAATGATGGCCGCGGGCGCCGCACGCTACGACATCGACCGCTTTGGCGCTGGCGTCTTCCGCGCCACCCCGCGCCAAGCCGACCTTATGATCGTCGCCGGCACCGTGACCTACAAGATGGCGCCGCGCGTCAAACGCCTGTATGAGCAGATGCCCGAACCGAAATACGTCATCGCCATGGGCGCGTGCGTGTGCGGCGGCGGTCCTTACGCGCTGCACGGATACCATGTTATCAAGGGCGTGGACAAGATCGTCCCCGTCGACATCTACCTTCCCGGCTGTCCCCCGCGGCCCGAGGCGCTACTGGAGGCGCTTATGCGCCTGCAGGAAAAAATCCGTGGTGAACGCCCCATCGCCGGCAAAATCGGCCTCTACCCCGATCCCGACGGTCGCGCGCCCATCGACGAACGGTTCAAAAAATCCTGAAGGCGGGAACCCATGCTTCCGGCCACCCTGCCGCGGGAGAAGCTGTTGTCTGTTGGCAACATGGCCGCAGGCATGACTCGCTCCGCCGTCACGGCGGAACAAAATTATGCATCCCATAATGTCCAAACTCATGCGGCTGGAATTGGTTGATTTTGCCCGCCGCGCGCGCGATGACGCTTTCATGATTGAATGACGCGGAGGATTTTCCGAAAATCACGATGATGCCAGCGAAGATATATGAGCGCCTTAAAGCGCGGTTCTGCGAAAGCGCCGGGGAGCTCGACGACACCGTAAAGTCGCCTTTTATCAAGATCGGCCGCGCGGAGTTTTTCGAGATCATGTGGTTCCTGCGCGACGATCCCGATTTGCGCTTTGACTTCCTGCAACTTATCACCGGCATCGATTACCCCGTCAACTTCACTGTCGTTTACCACCTTTACAGCTACGCCATGCGCCATGCGATCGCTGTCAAGGCGGAGCTGCCGCGCGACAATCCCACGATACGGTCGGTCGCGGAACTCTGGCCCGCGGCGGACTGGCACGAGCGCGAGACCTTTGACCTCATGGGCATCATTTTCGAGGGGCATCCGAACCTGCGGCGCATCCTGCTGCCCGAAGACTGGGAGGGGCACCCGTTGCGCAAGGATTACGTCCAGCCCGAAGAATATCATGGCATCTCCAACACGCGGCGAATCGGCGACACCGCCTATCCCAGGCCCGACGAGGACGCCCGCGCAATCCTCCAATACAAGCCGCCGCCCCCGCAGCCCAAACCCGCGGCATGATCACGCGCCGCGGAGCCATCCCGATCAGGCTGGCTTCTGGCGCGCGTGGCGTTTCCTGTAAAGGTTCCACGTAATGACGCAGCAGACAAGGCCCGCCACGCACAACGCCGCAGCCAGCGTGTAGCTTGCCGAAATTCCGCGGATAAGGATCTGCTGCGGCACCTTCGCGAGCGGCATATCCATGGCCACTTTCTCCGGGCCATGATGAATGGTGTTTACGCAAGTGGCGTTGAACAGACTCACGCCGAGGACCGCGCCAAGATTCATCGCCGTCTGGAAAATGCCCGACGCCATGCCCCTTTTCGCGGCCGGAGCCAAGCCCATGACAAGGCTGTTGTTGGGCATGATAAAAAGCGCCATGAACATGGGGATCAGAAAAAGGAATGGACCGATAATCCACAGGTTGGCCGTCGGCAGCAGCAGCGCGAACACCCCCCAAAGCGCCGCCCCGTAGAACATCCCTCCCATGCACATCAGGCGCATGTCGAGCCGGTCGGCAAGCCTTCCGATCAGCGGTGAAATGACGATGTATGTGACACAGTATGCGCCCATCAGAAGACCCGTCGTCTGTGTTGTCAGCCTCATTCCCATTTCCAGCGCAAAAGGCATCATGAAAGCGTTGCCGCCCAGCACGATGAAGTAGAGCAGACCCGACAGGACGCACAGACTGAAATCCGGGTTGCGGAACAAGCCGAGATCGAAGATGGGATCGCGCGCGCGCATCTCCGCGATGACAAACGCCGCAAGCGCCACGGCGGATGCGATCAAACAGACCACGACGGCGGGCGCGCCCCACCCGCGCTTCATGCTCGCGCTCAGGGCATACACAAGGGCAAGCATGCCCGCGAAACTCAGGACCGTCCCTATGATGTCAAATGGCATACCCGCGCCCGGGCGCGCCGCCTCGATCTCATCCTGGGTGTCGGGAATCGCCCGCATGGCCAGCGCGATCGCGCCAATGCCGACCGGGAG
>JAPLSQ010000092.1 GCA_026398535.1 Candidatus Sumerlaeota bacterium
ATGCGGACTGGACGCGGATTGCCGACCGCTATTTCCTTTTCAGCCTTATATGGCTCGCAAGCGTCACGGCAATCGCGTTCCGCATCTGGTACGCGCTCGTGCGCACATACAAAATGACATCCGTGGCTGTTTACAGCTTTCTGATCTCCGTATGGGGAACAATGCTGAGCGTGGTTTTTCTCGGCGAGCGCTTCATATGGCCGCTTGCCGCGGGTCTTGTTCTGGTCGTCTGCGGCATCATCCTGATGAACACTGAACGCGGGAGCCACATCAGGGAGCTTCCGCCCGAAAGCACCCCATAAGAAAGGATGAGCTGATCGTCAAAATATAATTTATGGCATTGCTTTTCATGATGCGAAAATCGAATGACATCGTAACGAATGAAAAAACTTGAACCAGAAATCACACTCCCGGCCAGACGGCGAAAATGGATATCGCACGATGCTTTGTGGGGAATGATTTTTGTGGCGCCGTTTGTGGCAACAGCCGCCGTATTTCTGATATTCCCCATGGGATATTCATTTTACCTGAGCCTGCGCGAGACCACGCTTTACTCAAGCTGGTTTGACCAGTTCGGCGACATGCGTTATGTTGGCGCGGCTAATTATACCGGACTTCTCAGCGATCCTGTGTTCTGGTATTCGCTGCTGGCCACGCTGTTTTATGCGATCATCGTCATCCCTGCCGGCCTCGCCGCCTCGCTGGCGCTGGCGCTGCTTCTGAGCGCAAAGATGCCCGGTTACAAATCGTTGAGGACGGCTTTCTTTCTCCCGCATGTGTTTGACGTCTTCGTTGTCGGTCTGATCTGGCTGCTGCTCTACAATCCCCAAGGGCCTTTTGCGTTCATATTCCGCATTCTGGGCGTCGACTGGTTTACGAAAAACGGCTTTATCGACAATCCCATCACGATTCTGCCCGGCATCGGATTCGCGATGATCCTCAAGGGAATGGGATTCGGCATGGTGCTTTTCCTGACCGCGTTGAACAACATTCCTGAAAGCATCTTTGAAGCGGCGGAGATCGACGGCGCGGGACGTTGCCAAAAACTCTGGCGGGTGACCATTCCCCTGCTCAGACCCATGATCCTGTTTCTCATCGTCACCGGGCTTGCGGGCGTCCTTAATGCCTTCTCGGAGTTTTACGCCATGACGCGCGCCGGCGGCGGCCCCGCGTTTTCCTTCTTTGGACACACCGTGCAAAGCGCACGTGTGACAGGATTCGAATTATACCGGCTTTTCGATGAGTCCTTTTATGGGCGGGCGGCCGCGATGTCGTTCATGCTGCTGGCCATCGGCCTTTCAATCACATGGATCAATTTCCGGGTTCTCGGGAAAGACAACCAGTCATTGTAGCATCCAACTCACGGGGAAACTCAGGCGATCCCGTGGTTGTCCGTGGTTGTCCGTGTTCTCCTAAGGTTTCCTGCCTTCAAGCACGGCGCGGTAAACGGCAAGGTAGTGATCGCGGATTGTTTCGGCGCGGAAGCAGCATGTTGCGCGCCGGCGTCCCGCCTCGCTCATCACGGCGGAAAGCTCATGGTCATTCAGTATTGTCATCGCGGATCGGGCCAATCCCTCGACATCACCCACAGGCGCAAGAAAACCGGTCACGCCGTCCTCCACAACTTCCGACAGCCCGCTGCCGCGCGTGGCGACAACCGGCACCCCGGAGCTGAGCGCCTCGAGCGCGGCCACACCAAACGACTCATACTCGCTGGGGAAAAGAAACAAGTCCGCGATGGCATAATAATTTTCTATGTTCGTCTGACGACCAAGAAAATAGGTTCGGTTCATAACATCCAGGGAGCGCGCCAGCTCCAGCGCGCGCTCGCGCTCCGGCCCGTCGCCAATCAGGATGAGCTTGGCGGGCATCTTCCTTGCGATGATCGAAAACACGGCAATGACATCATGAAGCCGTTTGACAGGACGGAAGTTCGAGACATGGAGAACAATTTTTTCCTCCGGCCGCGCGAAATGCTCGCGATGACAGCGGCTATGGCCGGGGGTGAACCGGTTGGTGTCGACAAAATTATAGATGACTTGGATGGGTTTGGTCAGACCAAATTCACGGTCTGTTTCCGTCCTCAGCCACTTCGAAACTGTCGTGACGGCGTCGCTGTGCTCAATGGCCCATTTGGTCAAAGGGAAAAATGAGGGCGCGCGCCCGACAAGCGTGATGTCGGTTCCGTGCAGTGTCGTCACAACCCTCAAATCCTTGGGCATGAGCACCTGCTTGGCGAGAATGCCGCTGATTGCATGAGGCACCGCGTAATGCGCATGGATAAGATCGAGATCCTCATCGATGGCTATTTGCGTCATCTTGGATGACATCGCCAGCCCGTAAAACTGGGCGGGCAGCGCGTCATACGTCAGCGTTTCCACTTCATGATAATAGATGTTCTCGAAAAATTCGCCCTGCAGCAGCCGGAAAGGAACCTGGCCGCTGATGAAATGGATTTTGTGTCCCGCGCGCGCAAGTTCGCGGCCGAGTTCCGTCGCCACAACGCCGCTGCCGCCATATCCGGCGAAACATGCTATGCCAATTCGAAGTATGCCGCTCATCACGCGCCTCCATGCGATCCGATTACTACCACGCAAAGAATTCTTGTGCGGATAACATAACATCTTCAGGATTCATTCACCATGTCTGAATTGCAGAAAAAAGATGCCGCTGCGCACCTGCATCTGCGGCGGCTGATCGATGAGCGCATTCTTGTCATCGACGGCGCGATGGGAACGATGATCCAGGATCACAGACTCGGCGAAGCCGATTACCGGGGACAGATGTTCGCCGATCACGCCTGTGATCTCAAGGGCAACAATGACGTGCTCTCGCTGACTCAGCCTGAAATCATCCGCGCGATTCACGGCAGGTATCTTGCCGCCGGCGCGGACATTATCGAGACGAACACCTTTAATTCGCAGCGGATCTCCATGTCCGATTACCGGCTCGAGCACATTGTTTATGACCTGAATCGCGCCGCGGCCGCTCTTGCGCGGCAAGCCGCCGATAAGGCGATGTGCGACGATCCGGCCCGCCAGCGTTTCGTGGCCGGCGCCATCGGGCCGACTAACCGCACGCTGTCACTGGCCATCGATGTCAACAACCCCGCCCTGCGCACCCACAGTTTCGACGACTTCGTGTCGGCCTATGACGAGCAGGCGCGCGGTCTTGTGGACGGCGGCGCCGACATCTTCCTGGTTGAAACCGTGTTTGACACGCTCGTGCTCAAAGCCGCGCTGTTCGCCATTCAAAGCTTCTTTGAAAGGTCAGGCCGCCGTCTGCCTGTCATCGTCTCTGTGACGATCACTGACAAAAGCGGCCGCACGTTGTCGGGACAGACCATCGAGGCTTTCTGGGCATCTGTTTCACACGCCGGCCTGTTTGCCGTGGGCATCAATTGCGCGCTCGGCGCGCATGAGATGCGCCCTTACATCGAAGAGCTGTCCGGACTCGCTCCTGTCTGCGTGAGCTGCTATCCGAATGCCGGACTGCCCAACGCATTTGGCGGATTTGATGAAACGCCGGATTGCATGGCGCATGAGCTGCGCGAATTTGCCGAAAACGGATGGCTGAACCTGGTGGGCGGCTGCTGCGGAACGACGCCAGCCCACATCACGGCCATCGCGGATGCCGTCCGCCATTGCGCGCCCCGGCGAATTCCCGGCCTGCCGCGCATCACCCGATTCAGCGGCCTCGAAGCGCTCACCATCCGCCCCGAAACAGGGTTTATTCCCATTGGCGAACGCACAAATGTCATGGGCTCACCCAAGTTCGCCCGTCTTATACGCGAAGGCAAATACGACGAGGCGCTCAGCATCGCCCGTCAGCAAATCGACAACGGCGCCAATATGATCGACATCAATGTGGACGAGGCGCTGCTCGACTCCGAAAATGTGATGACAACCTTCCTGCATCTTATCGCGTCAGAACCCGAGATTTCGCGCGTGCCCATCATGATCGACAGCTCGAACTGGCGCGTGCTGGAGGCCGCGCTGAAATGCATCCAGGGCAAGCCCATCGTCAATTCAATCAGTCTGAAGGAAGGCGAGGATGTCTTCAGGAAGCAAGCCCGCCTGATCAAAAAGTATGGCGCCGGCGTAGTGGTCATGGCCTTCGACGAACAAGGTCAGGCCACGACCATCGATCACAAAATGGAAATCTGCTCGCGCGCTTACCGCATCCTGACCGAGGAGGCCGGCTTTCCCCCCGAGGACATCATCTTTGATCCCAATGTGCTGACCGTGGCCACCGGCATGGAAGAGCACAACGACTATGCCATGGCATTCATCGAGGCCGTGCGCCGGATCAAGCAGGAACTCCCCGGTTGCAGAACCAGCGGCGGCATCAGCAACGTTTCTTTCTCCTTCCGCGGCAACAACGTTGTGCGCGAGGCCATCCACGCGGCATTCCTTTATCACGCGATCAAGGCCGGGCTGGACATGGGCATCGTCAACGCCGGCCAGCTTGCCGTGTACGAGGAAATTCCGCGGCCGCTGCTCGAACTTGTGGAGGACGTGCTGTTAAACCGCAGACCCGACGCAACCGAACGCCTCGTGGCTCATGCCTATTCGGTCAAACAGCAGGACACCGAAGTTGCCCGCGACGAGGCATGGCGGGCCGAATCCGTGGAAAGCCGCCTTGCTCATGCGCTCATCAAAGGATTGCTCGACTACATCGAACCGGACACGCTCGAAGCGCTCGAGAAATACGCCAAGCCGCTCGCGGTGATCGAAGGGCCGCTCATGACCGGCATAAGTGTTGTGGGCGACTTGTTTGGCGCGGGGAAAATGTTTCTTCCGCAGGTGGTCAAAAGCGCGCGGGTTATGAAGAAGGCGGTCGCCGTTCTTCTCCCCTGCCTCGAAACGGAAAAAGAAGCCGAATCCAAACGCAAGTCTCACGGAAAAATCATCATGGCCACCGTGAAGGGCGATGTGCATGACATTGGAAAGAATATCGTGGGTGTCGTGCTGGCATGCAACAATTACGAGGTCATCGATCTGGGCGTGATGGTTCCCTGCGAAAAAATACTCGCGGCGGCCCGCGAACACAAAGCCGACATCATCGGCCTCAGCGGCCTCATCACGCCGTCGCTCGAGGAGATGGCGCATGTCGCGCGTGAAATGGAGCATGAGGGCATGACGATGCCTTTGCTCATCGGAGGCGCCACAACCAGCAAGACACATACCGCGGTCAAGATCGCGCCGGCGTATCGCGCGCCCGTGGCGCACGTGCTCGACGCATCACGCGCCGTCGGCGCGGTCAGCAGTCTGCTCGGTAAAAAATCGCGCGCCGAATTCGATCAAAAGAACCGCGCCGAACAGGCGGCGCTGCGGGAAGATCATGTTTCGCGGCAGACGCGGCGCGCCATGCTTGCAATCACCGAAGCGCGGGCGAACCGCACACCCATCGATTGGACGACTGCTCCACCGCCTCCCGTGCCCGGGTTTACCGGCATGCATGTTCTCGGCGATGCGTCCCTGACTGATATTATTCCCTTCATCGACTGGTCGCCGTTTTTCCATGCGTGGGAACTGCGCGGACATTACCCGCAGATACTCACGGCGCCCGGGACAGGCGAACGCGCCCGTGAACTGTATGACGACGCGCGGAAATTGCTTGCGCACATCACCGAACACAAGCGTCTGCGCGCGCGAGCCGTTTACGGATTCTTTCCCGCAAATGCCATCGGTGATGACGTGGCGCTTTATACCGATGACACTCGCCGCGAGATTCTGACGGTTTTTCATTTCCTGCGCCAGCAAACGCGTAAACCCGCGGGACAATATTACCAGTCGCTGGCGGATTTCATAGCGCCGCGCGAAACGGGTCTGGCGGATTATATGGGAGCCTTCGCTGTGACAGCGGGTGAGGGCATCGAAGTTCTGACCGCGGAATTGGAGAAACGGCACGACGACTACAACGCCATCATGGCGCGCGCGCTCGCGGACCGGCTGGCCGAGGCGCTCGCTGAGATGCTGCACAAGCGTGTGCGCGCCGAGTGGGGTTTCGGTCAGGATGAAAATCTCACCAACGAGGAGCTGATCCTCGAACGCTGCCAAGGCATCCGTCCCGCTCCGGGCTACCCCGCATGCCCCGACCACACCGAGAAACGGCCCCTGTTCGATCTGCTGCAAGTTGAGCGCAACACGGGCATCACACTGACAGAAAGTTATGCCATGCATCCCGCCGCGGCGATCTGCGGTTTATACTTCAGCCATCCCAGGGCGAAATATTTCGCGGTTGGAAAGATCGGGCGCGATCAGGTTGAAGAATATGCGGCGCGCAAGGGACTGCCGGCTGCCGAAGTTGAAAAATGGCTTGCTCCATGGCTTAATTACGAGCCGGCGTAACGACTCATCATTCGCCGGTCCCCTCCCGCCCCGCCGCGATGCCCGCATTCCTTATGAGACGCCGGCGCCCGGCCCGCAGGAGGGGGCTGCCGCAAAAACGCCGCTCAAACTCGCTGTTTGAGCGCAAAGCCGTGAATGTCGTCAAGGGCTCCACGCGGCGAACAATTCTGCCTTCAGAGAATTCTGGAATACCCGCCGCCGTCGCCCGTTTGTTATTATAGGGGCATGCCTGCTGGCACACATCACACCCGAACGCCCAGCGCCCGATCATGCGCGCTTCCTCGCCGGTCAGAGCGCTTTTTTTTTCAATGGTCAGGCAGGAAATGCAACGGCGCGCATCAAGCATGTATGGCGCAACGATGGCGCCCGTCGGGCAGGCATCAATGCACCGCGTGCATGATCCGCATGTGCCGCTGATGGGCGAATCCGGCGCGATGTGCGCCGTAGTGGCAATCCCCGCAAGAAAAAAGAATGATCCGCGCCGCGGCATGATGAGCATCGTGTTCCTGCCAACAAAGCCCACGCCGCACGCCGCGGCGTAAGCCCGCTCGAGCAACGGCGAGGAATCGACAAATATGCGCCAACGATGGCCTGGCCGTTGAAGACAGAGCAGTTCCAACACCGGCTCGAGACGCCGGCGCAACACATGGTGATAATCCTCACCAACCGCATAACTGGACAGCCGCACACAACCGGATGGAATATTCGTCCCGGCATCCGTCCCGGACGAACCGCCGGCATATTGAGCCGCCAGCATAATCACCGACCTTGCGTCTGGCAGAAGCGTCTCCGCGTTGGCGCGCGCGGCGGGATTGCGCGCCATCCATTCCATCTCGCTGTGCATGCCGGCGCGCGCCCACGCCTCGAGCCGCGCAGAATGTGCCGCCGGCAGAACGGCCGGCGCCACACGCGCGCAATCGAATCCCGCGCCGCGAGCAGCATCATCCAGCGCCTTCTTCAGGCCGGCATCGCCGTTCTCGCTCAAAGTAAATTATGCCCGGAAAAAATCAGTTGCATCATGATGGGTATCGGAAATTCTATAAGTCATCAAACACAACATTGAAGGATCATGCTCATATGAAGATATGGATCGACGGAAAATTCTACGACAAAGAGGACGCAAAAATCAGTGTGTTCGACCACTGTGTGCTGTACGGTGATGGCGTGTTCGAGGGCATCAGGGTTTACGATGGCTGTATCTTCCGCCTTCGCCAGCATCTTGAGCGTCTCTGGGAATCGGCAAAGTACATCATGCTGAAAATCCCGATGACCGTCGATGAAATGCGCAAAGCGGTCGTGGAAACAGTCAGGGCAAACGAAGTGCGCAACGCTTACATCCGGCTGGTTGTTACGCGAGGCGTGGGAGACCTTGGGCTCAATCCCCAGATATGTCCGCGCCCCACGGTTTTCATCATCGCCGCAAACATCACAATCTATCAGCCCGAAGACTACGAAAAGGGTCTGGAAATCATCACTGCCACAACGCGCCGCTACAATGTCGGCTCATTCAACGGCCGCGTCAAATCATGCAATTACCTGAACAATGTCATGGCAAAAATCGAAGGGCTCGTGGCAGGCGTGCGCGAGTCGCTCATGCTCGACGACCGCGGGTATGTGGTCGAGTGCGCGGCCGATAATGTGTTCGTCGTCAAGAACGACATCCTTTACACCGCCCCTGATTACCTTGGCGCTTTGCGGGGAATCACGCGAGACTGCGTCATCGAGATCGCGGGAAATCTTGGATATAAAGTCCGGGAAGAACCGTTCACACGTTTCGAGGTGTATAATGCCGGCGAGGTCTTCCTCACAGGCACCGCCGCCGAAGCCATTCCCGTCACGATGGTCGACCAGAGAATCATCGGCAACGGAAAACCCGGTCCCATCACAAAACGCCTTATCGATGAATTCCGCAAGATCGTAATCACCGACGGCGAAATGGTTTATTGAAGTCCCGCCATTAGTAAAAAGGCGGCTGGATTTTTTCAATCCAGCCGCCTTTTATGATGACCAACAGCGGAAGTTGCAGTTGCTTAGAACAGTGACCACTCGCCAACACTGCTGCCGCCCAGATATTTCCCGGCGCCGCTGAGATTTGTGCCTCCCGAGCCCTTGCCGCCATAGGCCGCATTTTGAACGCCGTAATAATTGGGATTCTTCATGTCGGTCATGCTGGCAAACTGGGGATCGGCATTCACGACAGCAATCTGCACCGGCGTGGGCACACCTGAGCCGAGGGTGAATCCCGCGTCGCTGAGCAATTGGGGACCGGCGAGGACGAGCCCCGAATAGGCAACTATCACTCCCAGAGGGTCCTGAATGTTGAGGGTGTTGTCGCCTGGCGCCGCGGCCGAGCCTTTGCCCGCAAGGATGCAATCCTGGAAGGTGAGCGTCCCAGTGGCCGCCCCGCCCAGCGCGCCAGCCAGC
>JAPLSQ010000002.1 GCA_026398535.1 Candidatus Sumerlaeota bacterium
AAAGGGCTTGATGGAGGGGGATTTCGGGCGAAGCTACACCACGCGAAGACCCGTGGCCGAAACCCTGCGCGAGAAACTGCCCGCAACGATCGAACTCGCCGCAACGGTTATGTTTCTCGCCACGCTCATTTCCATTCTCATCGCCACACTCTCCGTCCGCAAACCTGGCGGATGGTTCGATGGGGGCGCACGCACCGTCATTTTCATTTTCCTGGCCATGCCTTCCTTCTGGCTTGGCATCGAGCTGATCATCCTTTTCTCGCGCAAATTCCCGCTTTTTCCGCCTGCCGGGCGCGGTCAGGAAGGATTGGGCGATCATCTTGCCCACCTGGCGCTTCCCGCCCTGACGCTGGGAATCGGCACAAGCGCCTCCCTGTGCCGGATTTTACGGGCGGCGCTGCTCGATGTGTTGAACACGGATTACATCCGCACCGCATATGCTAAAGGCCTTGCGCCGCGCGCCGTCCTGGTCAGGCATGCGCTGCGCAATGCCCTCATTCCCTATGTGACGCTTTCCGGATTGTCGATTGCCGCGCTTCTTGAGGGAAGCATCGTGGTCGAAACGGTATTTGCCTGGCCGGGCATCGGGCTGATGATGATCGACGCCATCAAGTCACGCGACGCGCCCACGGCCATGGCGGGCGTGTTGCTCGTGGCGGTCATCTATGTCGCCGTGAACATGATTGTTGATGTGCTTTATGTGGTCATCGATCCGCGCGTGCGGCTGGAGGGAGGCGCCAAAGCTTGAAGGAATTCTGGGCAAGCATGTCTGGCGCATGGCGCCGTCTCAGAAAAGATCGCGCCGCCATGGCTGGCCTCGTGATTGTCGCGCTGCTCGTTATCGCCGCGCTGGCGTCCCTGTTCATTGCCCCTTATCGTCTGGTGATAGCGCAGGACCTGCGCCATGCGCTTGAACCGCCGAGCGAGCAACACTGGTTCGGAACAGATTATGTCGGGCGCGATGTCTTTCTGCGCATACTCTACGGCTCGCGCATCTCCCTGACCGTTGGCATTGTGGTTGCCGGCATTGGCATGACCATTGGTCTCGTGCTGGGAACAACCACGGGTTATTTGGGAGGATGGTGGGATGCCATTGTCATGCGTCTGACCGATATCATGCTCGCGTTCCCGTTCCTGCTCCTGGCCATCGCCATCACCGCCGTGCTTGGTCCTTCATTGCTCAACACGATACTGGCTCTCGGCTTCGCTTCGTTTCCGGCATACACGAGGCTCGTGCGCGGGAGTGTGCTTACCCTGCGCGAGGAAAATTATATCGAGGCGGCGCGTGTTTCCGGCGCAAGCACGGCGCGCATCATGTTCCGCCATCTGATCCCCAATCTTATTGGCACTCTGATCGTCTATGGAACCCTGCGCATATCCACGGCCATACTTGCCGAAGCCGGCCTCAGTTATCTTGGCCTTGGCGCGCAGTTGCCCACGCCCACGTGGGGCAACATGCTCAGTGACGGGCGCAACTACCTCCTGTTTTATGAATGGCTGCCGCTCTTCCCGGGCTTGGCGATACTGATCACGGTCGCCGGTTTCAACCTGCTGGGCGATGGCTTGCGGGATGCCTTTGATCCCAAATCGCGCTAACAATAATCAGCGCGTCGAAAACGGCGCGTTCGTCGGACAACACAGTGTCATACCAGTGCGGATGCCCGCAAAATTCTACTCGTTTGTACCCGCAACCTTCAGCTTGTCATAAAGCGTGGTGCGGCTGATGCCAAGCAGGCTTGCGGCCTGCACCTTGCTGCCCTTGACCCGCTCGAGGACAAACTGAATGTGCCGCGCCTCCATTTCGGCAAGGGTTAAAGGCCTGCCTTCACTGTCCAAGGCGCTGTAAAGACCGGCAGGCGCTTTGGGTTCCGGTTCCTGTTCCGGACGTTTTCGCGCGAACGGCGGAGCGCCGCCATCTTGCTGGAGAACCTCACGGGGCAGATGCTCCGGCAAAAGCTTTTCACCGTTGGCAAACACAAGTCCGCGCTCAATGATATTGCGGAGTTCGCGAACATTTCCCGGAAACGAGTATCGTTGTAACACCTGAATGGTTTCCGGCGCGATCCTGCGCACAGGAGTTGGAAACTGGCGCCGCAGCTGCTTGAGGAAATACTCAGACAACACCTGAATATCCTCCGGCCGGTCGCGAAGAGGCGGTATGGGCATTTCGATCACCCGCACACGAAAATAAAGATCCTGGCGGAAAGCGCCATTGCAGACCGCCTCGGTCAGGTCTTTATTTGTCGCAGCAATCAGGCGGACATCCACCTTGATGATCTTGCTGCCGCCCACCCTCTGGATTTCACGCTCCTGCAAGGCGCGCAGCAATTTGGCCTGTGCCGCGGCGCTGATATCACCAATTTCATCCAGAAAGAGCGTTCCTCCCTCGGCCTGTTCAAATTTGCCCATGCGGCGCTCGTGGGCGCCGGTAAACGCTCCCTTCTCGTGACCAAACAATTCGCTCTCGAGCAGCGTGTCTGGCAGCGCGGCGCAATTGACGGCCACCAGCGGCCTTGCGGCACGATGCGACAGGTTGTGGATGGCGCGCGCCACAAGCTCCTTGCCCGTGCCGCTTTCACCCGTGATCAGCACAGCCGAGTCGCTTTCCGCAACGCGCTGGCTGATCGCCATGATCTGCTTCATCGGCTCGCTCTGCGCAATGATTGTGAATGCGGGCTCGATCTGGCTGCGCAGCTGGAGATTCTCCTCCTTGAGCTGTTGCACCTGTTCGAATTGGTTCAGGCGCACGCCAATCTGCAGCGCGAGTGTGGTAATGAAATCCGCGTCATTCTTCGAAATGGCAGCGCCTGTTTCAGGATTGTCCGCGTAAATCATTGCGGCCACACGCCCCGCGCGCAACAGAGGCGCGGCCAGCGCATTCGCGCCGGCGCCGGCATAGTTGATCCGCCCATCCGATTCGATCCGGGCCAGCGTCAACTGGCGATCATCAGAGGCCCTGCGCAACAGCCCCTCATGCGCGGTCTTTTCGGCGTTTTCTTTCTCAACATTGGCCGCCATCTGGACATGATGCTTATACCAGCCTTCTCCTGTTTTTTCAGCGGAAAGGAAAAAGATGACTCTCTCTGTTCCCGCGCCCGCAACAATTGCGCGGCCAGCCTTTTCAAACACCTCTTTGAGGCTCGGAGCCTGGACAACTTCATGAAAAACGCTGTACAATGCCTTGAGTTTCAGGTGAATGTCTTTGAGGGCGTCAGACTGAATATCATCAGACAGAGGGGCAAAAATCTGTGTCCGCCCAAGATCATCCTCGGCCGTGGTTTCAGCGCTGGCGGACGCCTGTCCCCGCCCCGTCTGCCAGCGCGCCGCGGCGGCCGGAGCGGCGCCTGAATAACGCGCCGTTTCATCTTCACCTCCGCCGTACACAAGCACCGTTTCTCCCAGCCTGATTTCATCGCCATCCGATAAAAATATCCGCGAGATGGGCAGTTCGTTGACCAGCGTTCCGTTTGAGCTGTCGAGATCAACCAGCATCACAAGTCCGTTGAGCAACAACGCGCTGGCGTGATGGCGCGAGACGTTGGGATCGTCAACGACAACATCACAATCATCCGCCCGCCCAAACAATAGGCGCTGGGAATTCATCGGGATCATTTTCC
The DNA here is from genome assembly GCA_026398535.1 of Candidatus Sumerlaeota bacterium. Taxonomy (GTDB): domain Bacteria; phylum Sumerlaeota; class Sumerlaeia; order Sumerlaeales; family Sumerlaeaceae; genus JAPLSQ01. The sequence goes on from JAPLSQ010000002.1 coordinate 3,618, forward strand.
CTGGGTCGGACCCATATTTGACGATAAAGCCGGGCATTCCGGTCAATCAGATGATAAGCCTTTTTTCGTTAAGAATTGCGCAAACGCATCCCGCGTTTTGTCCACCGAATAGTATCCTGTCATTGCCGGCGCAACGCCTTGCCGTTGCGGCGGCCGGTTGCCTCTCCGTTGTGAATTGTCAACCCGACGTTTACGATGACGGTGTCAAGACCGCTGCAAAACTGATGCGGCGCGGTGTAAGTGGCGCGGTCAGA
>JAPLSQ010000135.1 GCA_026398535.1 Candidatus Sumerlaeota bacterium
CGTGCGCGACGCATATTTCACGCTCTACCTGCTGGTGCTCCCCCAGCGGTTCGCGCTGGTGAACATCCTCGATATTGTGTCGGCAAAATGGATTACCAACGAGCTGACATCAAGCGGGAGCAACGCTTGCGGCGAAACCGTTGGAAGCGCGGGCACACCCATGCCGAAAGGTCCGGAATGTGTTGACTGCGCGGGCCGGGAATTCGCCCGGGAAACGATGGTGGATCGCCCCGACTGCGGCGACTGCCCAGGCGTCGAATACGCCGCCGTGTGCACTGCCCGCGAGCAAGCCCTGCGCAGGACATACGATTTGCTGCTGGAGTTCAACGCGCGGGGCTACTCCGCCCTCGCCGCCCAGCGCGACCACCACCAGCGTTTCTACGACCTGTGCCAGACCCGTCTGCGCCTGGCGGACTTGCACGCCGAGGTCAACGACGAGGTCGGCCGGATGCACGAGTACGTGGTCATGAGTCAGCAGCGGCGGCTGGAAATGCGGCAAAGAGCACTGGAAAAGCTGGAAAAGGAACGCCAAGGCGCCGAATCGACACGGGCCAACCGCCTTGAACGCAGCATCAGCTTTATCGGCACGGTCATTGCGGTGCCTTCACTTGTGTGCGCCTTTCTTGGGATCAACCTTGCCGGGTACACCAATTCCGAGGGAATTTCCTGGGCTTGGGCTGCGGGAATATGCGCCACATCGGTGCTCCTTGGCCTGATAATGTTCATGTTGTTGCCAAGATTATACCGTGAATAGCAGCGCGAACCGCTCCAAGGCGGCGATCCTTCGCCAAGCGACGCCGGCAACGGGCGCACCGCCGCAGGGCAAGGAGGAGAATGAGCGACGCGGCAACCAGCAAAGACGCACTTTGCTTTTGACAAGTGGCATTGTGTTGATGTGATTACATGGAGGATGCACTTTGTCCGCATCAAATGACACACTCTTCTGGCTCCAGGTCGTCAGCGCTGCCGGTTCCTTGCTAAGCGGAATTGGCATCATCTTTACCGCGGTGAGTCTGCTTTATATTGTCCGGCAAACCAAGGCGTCCGAACGCGCCACCACAGCGGTAGTTTATGGCAACATTGTGGCGCTCGGAAACTCAATCAATGAAATGTTCATTAGCGAGCCCAAGTTATATGAGCAAATATTCGGGCCCTCCGCCGATTTTACCGGGATAACCGTAAAGGAGGAGCAGACAGGATATCCAAAGCGGTTCTATGCGGCTCTGAGATGGTTGGATTATTTTGAGACAGTATTCGTTCTTTGGCCCGCGATTCCCATCGAGATCAGAGATGCATGGCGGGCATACATAAAAAGCCATTTATCCGAGAGCAGGTACCTGCGGCGCATCGTTCTTGAAACCGATTGGTATGGGAAAGAGCTTATTGATCTTTGCCACGCAGCTATGCCTGATTCCCCCTGTCCACTTTTGCCAGAGATAGACGAAAAACAACTAAAGATAGCAAGAGGCAGGAGAACCTGGTGGAACATGTCACTGGTCTGGCTCATATCGAGGCATCGAAGGAGATGACGCGCAGCCATGGCACAAGAGGCTAACACGGGGTGTTGCACTTGAAGTGGCAAGACGCTCAACGAGTCATCTCCCGATGCAATCTCAAGCCATCCGATACCGAGCGGAAAAGATGCCGGCACAGTCAAACATGATATGACGACGCCCGAAGAGCGGATTCCCTCCCCGAAAGTTGCGCCGGGTGGCGTCGCGGGAACGTGCGGCGGGCAGGAGCTTTGTTCGCCCTGGCGCGTGAGCTGTTTCTGCTTGGCGGCGCGAAGGTTCGGTCCCCGACGGGCGGGGCCGTCTCGCGGGCAATCACTTGGCGATCTCGACCCTCAGGTAATCGCTGTAGTTTAATTTCACCGGGTACCAGCCTCCGCTGGGACTCTTGCCATAGATAGCTACCGGGATTGGCTGGTTGCTCGAGCCCGAAGTTGCTTGCGGGAACTGCGCCTGCGCCGCGGGCAGGACGCCGATGTTGTAAACTCTCAGGGTGATCAGGATCAAGCACACGGTGATCACAACCAGCAGGGCATCAGTTTTGGATGTAGTCTTCATAGCACGCACTCCTTGCGATGGTGGGAAGCGGTTGTTGCCGACGGCTTCCCTTTATGTAACTCCGTTGCCTATCTGAACCACTGCAATGCGGATTCGCAACCGCAATCGGCGAACCGGAAATGGTCTGGATGCGTCTCGCGGATTCGGGAGACGCACCCAAGCGGGCCGGCGCACATGTATTACTGTCTGCCCGATCCCAAACGCTTGCTTTCCGAGTGGCGGGTTGAGCCGTTTCTTTGAGGGAATGGACGACACATTAATATCGCACACGCAGGCGCGGAGAATTCCGTAAATTCCCGTTGACATTCACCGGCACAGCTGGGATTAATAAAGGTGCTTTTCAAAAACATAAGGGGAGAAAGACTATGGCAATCACGATAGAAGAGATCAAAGGACACCTTGACAAGGCGGAGTTGGAGTACATGGTTCTGCCAGACCGTGAAATGGAGATAGGCCTCCATTTCAAGATGAGGAACTACAAGGATCCTCGCGGAGCGGATTCGTTGCTGATCGTCATCCGGATCGATGAGGACGGCGAGTACCTGAAGGTGTTCGCGCCCAACGCCTTCAAACTCGACAAGAAGAACCGTGATCCGTTCCTGAAACTGTGCATGATTCTGCAGTGGAAGTTGAAACTGGTCCAGTTTGAATTCGACCACACTGACGGGGAGATCCGCCCCATTGTGGAGTTTCCTGTCGAGGACGGCACGGTGACGGAAAAGCAACTGCAACGTTGCATAAAGGGGCTCTGCGAGATCATCGACAGGCACTATAATATTCTTGCCAAGGCCAGAGACGAGGGGATTATCGACTTCAGCGAACAGGACAGCGAAGGGCCGACACCTCATGATCTCGGGGAATTGATCAAGGCTATGGAAGCGTTGGGCATCAAACTGCCGGAGGGCGATAAGCCTCCGACGGAATCAAAGCCGCCCGACGCCATATGATGAATGCGGGGGGAGCGAGGCTGCAAAGGCGTTCCCGCATGGCAGCCGCGTTTTCCCCGATTTATTGGGTGCGCATCGCATACCGATCACAATACGAAAGAGTGTTTTTCAATGTCTGAATTCGATTCGTTGACATCGCGACTCGCCGTCTGGGCCAAACGTGTCGCACTGGCCGACGGCCGACGAGAACTCAGGATTGTCGATTTTCTCTGTGGTCTGCACGCTCTCGCCAACGATCCGTCGCCAGTCTCTGAACTTACCGCCCTGCTGCCCGAGAAGGATGGCAAGACGCATTGGCCGGAGGATGTGAAGGCGCTCTACGAGAAGGCAAAGAATATTCCGCCGGACGTGGCCAGGTCAGAAAAAATTCCCTTCGACGCTCAGCTCAAGCAGGTCATCGATAAGACGCACTGCAGGGACAGTAAGATGCCGTTGAAAGTTTTGGTGCCTGTGCTGTTGGACCACGACGACGCGGCGATGGCGTCGTTTCGCGAGTTGAACGGAATCGAGAAGAAATCGGCGCGCGCGGAACTCGTGGCGCGTATTGACCGTGTCCGCTGTGACGCGAAGCGAGTCATTGAACTGGTGCGGGAGAAAGTCGTGGGGCAGGATGCCGCCATGCGCACGTTGGGGAAGGCTTACATCCATGCCTGCCTTGCGCGGTCATCGTCCGGTCCGCGCGGGATCATCACTTTGCTCGGTCCTCCGGGATGCGGTAAGACGCTTTCGGCCACGGTCTTCGCCGAGGCGCTGACCGTCGTCGAGGGCGGCGTCTGCGCCTTCCGGCGGTTCGATATGGGCAACTACGGCGGCCCTCAGAGCCATGAGGGGCTTTTTGGCGTGGAGAGTTTCTACAAGAACAGCAATCCAGGCGCCCTTACCGGCTTTGTGCGGGAGAATCCCCGTGCGGTGGTCCTTCTCGACGAGATTGAAAAGGCCCACGACAATGTCCATAATGCCTTGCTTGCGATGCTGGACCGTGGCGAGAGCGTGGACAAAAATTTCGACAAACCGGTCAGCTTTTGTGATGCGTGGATCATCCTGACGACCAACCTGGGCAACGAGGAGTATTTTGGACGCGAGAATGCCAGCGGGATCGTGACGGGCAGCGGCACATTGACGCCGGCAGCGCTCGATATTCTTGCGTCGGCTCGGCCGCGCGGCGCAAAGCGCATGCCGGACACCCCGGCAGCGCTGGCGCCCGAGTTTGTGTCGCGCCTGGCCAAAGGCGGCGCCGTCGTGTTCGCGCCTTTGGGCCAACGCGAACTCATGGAGGTCGTCCGCCGTCGGATAGCATTGGCCACTGCCGGCGACGGCAAGACTGAACCCCTCCCGGTGCTTACCGTGTCGGACGAATCCAATTTTCTTTTCCTGCTCACGCTTCTGCCTGTTGTGGATGCGCGCCGGGCTGATGCCCGCGCCTCGGCATGGGCGTCGGAACTGATCTCGGATTCCTTCGATCAGTGTCGTGACGCGTTGCTGGAATCGGGGGCCGAGACCTACGAAATCAGTGTCAAGCCTGGTCAGGGGGCGTCAGCATATCTGCAAGAGCGGCAAGCCAGTTTTCGCGCGCGTGTCCTGGTCATCGACCGCGACCAGGTTGTTGGTCAGGCGATAGAACAGGAATTTGTCGATTTCGGCGTGACGGTAAGCCGCAAAGATCCGGAGGCGGATTTCACGGGTGTTCTGGGCAGCGCAAATTTCAATTTGGCCCTGCTCGACGTCAGTGAATGCGCAACGAACCCAACCGCGGACACCGACTGCAACGACCTTCCCTTCACGGCGTTGGAGCATATCCGAAAAGTTGCCCCCCAACTTCCTGTCTACCTTTATTGCGAGAATCCCAATGCGCGCGGCGGAATCGATGCCACGGTTGACCGGGCTGTGCGCCACGGAGGGGCACGAGGATTCATCGCCTCCCGCGGCACGCCGGACAATCCGCTCGTGCTCGATGTCTTTTTGGATCGAATTCGCGAGATACTCGAAAGTGAGCGCTGGGCGTTTGTGATGCGCGGCATTCAGCGGACCAACCGAACTGTCTCGTTTCGGATCGATTTCCAGTTCGACCCCTCCAAGCGCGTCGTGACCGGCTTGATGGAGGGAGTGAGCGAGTCGGTGGTGGTGACCGCGCCCGACGCGGCGGCCGCCATTTCGTTTGCGGGGATTCCGTCTGAGCGGCTGGATTCCGTTGTGGGTCTGGCGCGCGCCAAGGCGCGTCTGAAACAGGTGTTGGACTGGCTCAGGAATCCCGGCGCTTTGGCGGCCTTTGGGGTCAATCCGCCCCGCGGTTACCTGCTTGCGGGGCCTCCGGGAACGGGCAAGACGATGCTTGCTCGCGCGCTTGCCGGCGAGGCGGGGGCGCCTTTCATCGCATTGGCGGCCGGCGAACTCAGTTCGAAATTCGTCGGCGAGTCGGAGGAGCGCATTCGTGACTTGTTCGCCCGGGCGCGGCGCTACGCGCCAGCCATCATTTTCATCGACGAGATCGATACCATTGGCCGGCGGAGGGAAATGGGCGGGCATACGATTCTTCCCGAGCACAACGCCGGCATGCTCAACCAGTTGCTGGCATGCATGGACGGCTTCCGCCCGTCCGACAATCCGGTCTTCGTTTTGGCGGCCACCAACTTTCCCGAGATACTCGACCCGGCTCTTCGCCGTCCGGGGCGGTTCGATGAGACGATTCCGATCGATCTGCCCGACGCGGCGGCGCGGCGTCGCCTGCTCGAGTTGAGGGGTTGGCCGTCAGATGCGCCCGAACTGGAGGCGATGGTGCGCCGAACCGCGCAGTGTTCGCCCGCCCAGCTTGACCGTATGCACCGCGAGGCGTGCTATAGTGCGGCCTCGCGGGGCGCCACGCGGCCGTCGTTTGATGATCTCGAGAAGGCCCGCCAGCTGGTGCTCTATGGCGCGGCCGACGAGGATGCCAGGAATGAGCCCGCAGACCTTCGTTTGACCGCATGGCACGAGGCGGGTCATGCGCTGGCATCGCGGCGATTGATGCCGCATCACAAAATCGACTTGTTGACGGTGTTGCCGCGCGCCGACGGCTCGCTCGGATTCATGAGCCTTGAAGACGATGATAAACGGCGCACGCCAACCCGGGGCGAAATTCGTTCGCGCATCGCTGTGTGTCTTGCCGGGCGCGAAGCCGAGTTGCTTGCGGCGGGATCTGCGGATGGCGTGACCGTCGGCGCGTCAGAAGACCTGCGGCGGGCATCGAACCTGGCTTACCGCGCGGTGGCGGAATTCGGGCTGGACGAGGAGTTTGGCCTTCTCTCTCTGGCGGACGTGCCGGACGCACGGGAGCGTGGCAGCGAGGCGCTGACCCGGGCGCGAGTCTGGATCAGCGAGGCTGCCGAGCGTTGCCGGAAGTTGCTTGAGGAAGACCGGGACACGCTTGAGCGGTTGGCCGATATCCTGCTCGACGAGGAGACGATTGACGGCGCCCGGGTGGATGAAATTATTGGACTGCAACGCTTGCCGTGACTGCCAAGGCATAGAGGCGCGCAGTAAAAAATAACGCTGGGAAAATCTGCCGGACATTTATCATGATCTTGCTTTGTGGTCCGATGTTCATTTTGGCGGATCTTCCCCCCATGGCATCGTTGAGGGCTGCGAACAGCGTCAAGGTCCCATGCCGGTATTAAATGATTGCCGGAATGTTGCCAATTAATGGCAATTATACGGCATTTTTGTACCATTTGGTACGGTGTTTTGGGGGAAGATTTGTCTCGCAAGTCATTTGAAATGAATGGTGAGCGTGGAAGGGATCGAACCTTCGGCCAACGGATTAAAAGTCCGCTGCTCTACCTCTGAGCTACACGCCCACGTGTCCGCGTTGCATAAACAATTACCGCTTTGCGCTATTCGGAAAAGTTTGGGATGATTTATTGTCCGTGCACAAGCTTCATGACCTCGTCGAAAAGCGCGCCATTCGTGGCGATGGCACAACAGCTGTATATCGTCGGTTTGCCGTCATAGTCGGTGAATGTTCCGCCCGCTTCCTCGCAAATGATTTTGAGCGCCGCGCAATCCCACGGGGACATGATGGGATCGATCATGACGCCGGCGCGTCCGGTTGCGACCAGCAGATGGCCATAGCAGTCGCCCCATGTTCGCACGAGCCGCGCGCGCGATGTGATGCGTTCCCATTGGGCGCCTTTGCCGTGCTTGTAATTGCTGGCCACATCCGATGTGAGTACGAGCGCGTCGGAGAGATGTTCTGTCGCGCTGGCGCGCGCGCGCCGCCCATTCCACCAGCATCCCTGTCCGCGCCGCGCGATGACAATTTCGCCCATGGCTGGCAGGTTGACCACGCCCGCGATGATTTCCCCATCGTCTTCAACGCCCATCATGACGCCGTAGAGCGGGACGCCATGGATGAAGGATTTCGTGCCATCGATGGGATCGATGATCCATCGGCGCGCACCCGGCTTGCCCCCCGATTCGCCGAATTCCTCGCCTATGATCGTGTCGTCCGGGAACAGGCGCGCAATCTCGGAGCGGAGGAACTGCTCGGTTTCGCGGTCGGCGATGGTGACGGGCGAGTTGTCGCTTTTCGTGATGATATCGAGGCGGGTCTGAAAATACTTGAGTGTGATTTCGCCCGCGCGCCGGGCCAGATCGTTCAGGATATCAATGAGTTGATCCATGATTTTCTCGCAGAATGATATTCAGGGGATGCGGGCAATTGTTGTTCGCCTATCGGGAGATGATGCCCAGGATGGCGAGCTCGCGTTCAATGCGCGGCAGGTTTTTCTGTGACATTGGCGTCATTGGCAAACGGATTTCGCCGCTGATCTTGCCCATGAGAGCCAGCGCGGCTTTGACGGGTATGGGATTCGTTTCGCAGAAAAGCGCTTCGACGAGAGGGAATGTCCTGCAGTGTATCTGGCGCGCCGTTTCCCAATCGTTTCGCTCGACGGCCGCGATCATGCCGGCGTTCAGCCGCGGGGCGACGTTTGCCAGCACGCTGATGACGCCTTTGGCGCCAAGGCTCATCAGCGGCAGTGTCAGGTTGTCATTTCCAGACAGAATGGTGATCTCGCTCATGTTGCGCAATTGTGAGACATAGTCGATCGACCCGCTGGCTTCCTTAATGGCGACGATGTTGGGATGTGTTGCCAGACGGGCGACGGTTTCGGGACTGATGGATATGCCCGTTCGGCTGGGCACGTTGTACAGCACTTGGGGAATGTCAACGGCATCGGCGATTTTCATGTGATGCGCAAACAGCCCGTCCTGTGTGGGCTTGATGTAATAGGGCGTGATGAGCAGTGCGGCATCGGCGCCCGAGTTGCGGGCGGCCTGTGTCAGCGAGATTGCCTCGGAAGTTGAGTTGGAGCCTGTGCCTGCAATGACGGGCGCCCGTTTGCGCGCGAATTTCACTGTGAGATCGACAACATGGTGATGCTCTTCGTGTGACAGTGTGGCGGATTCCCCCGTCGTGCCGCAGGGGATAAGCCCGGTTGTGCCGTTTTCGATCTGGAATTCGATCAGTTGCTCTAATGCGGCGGCATCCACGACGCCGTTTCGAAATGGCGTGACGAGAGCGCACATTGAACCTGCAAGTTTCATTCTTCCTCTTTTTCTGCTATCAGAGCTACGTATATATATATATATAATACCATTCTTCAGCGGATACTGTACGAATTCGTTACTTTGCGCGCGCCGCAACGGCGAATTTCAATCTGATTCTCGGATGAATGACAACAACTTATTTTTTAGAATCACCGTGTAAAAACACCACAAAAACGGCCTTTCCATCACCTGTGTTGCCGTAGACTACGGCCATGCGGCTTGGACAAAC
>JAPLSQ010000137.1 GCA_026398535.1 Candidatus Sumerlaeota bacterium
GCACCACTCCCACACATTACCGTGCATATCATAAAGCCCCCAAGCGTTGGGAAGCTTCGTCCCCACCGGGTGCGTCTTGCGGCCGCTGTTGCCATCGAACCACGCATAATCGCCAAGACCTGAATCTGAGTCGCCAAAGCAATACGCCGTCTTGGCGCCCGCCCGGCACGCATATTCCCATTGGGCCTCCGACGGCAACCGGTAATTCTTCCCCGACTTTTGCGTCAGCTTCTTGCAGAACTCCGCCGCATCGTTCCACGAGACATTTTCCACCGGCAGATTGCCATCGCCTTTGAAATACGACGGATTGGTTCTCATGATCTTCGCGTACTGCGCCTGCGTCACCTCCGTCTTACCCAACCAAAAGCCGTCGAGTGTCACACGGTGAACCGGACCCTCGTCAGAGTATCGGTCCTTCTCCGAGTCGGGCGAACCCATGTCGAACGTGCCCGCCGGAATCCGCACCATTTCAAGGTTCAAGCCGGCGGCCGTTTCTGTATAGCGGTCAGCGGCGGTATAAGCCGCCACAGCCGCAAGTCGGGCCGCCTCTGCCGCCTTGCGCGCCTCCACAGCTTCCGCGCGTTTGCGCGTCTCCGCGGCTTGTCGCGCCTCCACAGCTTCCGCGCGTTTGCGCGTCTCCGCGGCTTGTCGCGCCTCCACAGCTTCCGCGCGTTTGCGCGTCTCCGCGGCTTGTCGCGCTTCGGCAGCTTCAAGCTCCGCCTCCCATCGTGCCTCGGTATCAAGCCAGATGCATTTCTCCGTGTCGGCCTGTTTCCGTATGCCATCCTGTGAAATCCCGGCCATGGAGGGCATCTGGCAAAGTTGTGTGACGAGCTCAGGCCAATCCTTGCCGTCCCACTCACTTTTGCGAGAAATGATAAATTCGCGTATGATCTCCACAGTCGGAGCGGGAAGAGGTCCCGATTCGCTCTCCTTCTCCTTACCAGTCGTAAGGGAGGAGATGATCTCTGATGTTTTTTCGGTGCGACCGCTTGATGTGCCAGCTCCGACGATCGCGGAGAGCATATCGGCGGCCGAGGGGAATCTTTCCGCGGGTTCCTCCTCCAAGGCGCGTTCGATGAGCGCGTCCCACCACTTGGGGATCGCGGAATCCGCGCGGCTGGGCAAGCGGAACAGACCTCCCGGACGGCGACCAGTCAGGAGCACATACGCCAGCATGCCAAGCGAGTAAATGTCGCCCTGCGGCGTCCACTCGCCTCCCTCCTGAACCTCGGGCGGCATGTAGCGGAACGTGCCCAAAACTCGCCTCCCCGCCCAGTTTGTCTTCATCCAACGGCATCGATGTCGGATCCTGGCCGGAATCGCCCAAAATGCTCGCGTCCTTGCTTTGCTGGATGAAATCCGCCCCAAGCATCTTGGCAAGCCCGAAGTCGGATACCCTCACATGACCCTTCTCTGCCACAAGAACATTACTCGGTTTGAGATCGCGATGAATGACGCCCTGCCCGTGCGCGTGCCCCACCGCATCGCAGATCTCGGACAGAATTCGCGCCGCTTCGTCGGGCGCAAGACGACCCCCGCGAACTTTCAGCAAATCATCGAGCGACTGGGAGTTGCTTCCGTCGGGCGAGACGAAATCCATAACGATGTAGAACACGCCGTCATTCTCGTCCAGGTTGTGGACCTGCACGATGTGAGGATGCTTGAGCGTGGCCATCACATGCGCCTCGCGCGCGAACTGCTCGCGAAACTCGGTCGAACCAGCCAGCGACGCCGGCAAAACCTTCACCGCGTATTTCACGCGCATTATCTCGTGCTCGGCCAGCCACACCTCGCCCATCGCCCCCGCGCCCAGGCGGCGGATCATGCGATAATTTCCCAAACGATCCATTGATGAAGAAAACTCAGGGTGAAACGAAACGAAACACAAGAAAAATTTATTGTCTTTTGTTGCGGGGGGCCGCATCTTGATTGGGTTATAATTCTTGAGAGTGCCGCTGTGGCGGATGACAAGGGTCAAGTGCCGCCCCGCTTGCGGGTAAAGGCAGGCTGGAAGCCCGCGCCACAAATCCCCATATCATCAAGATGGGCCCCACGGCGTGAAATCTCATAAATACCATTGTCGTTTGCCTGCCGAAGTAATATGTTTATCCGCAGAAACTCTGTTTATAGTCATGCGCGGAGTCTCGGAAAATAAGGGCGCATCCAGTTCAGGCGCATTTGCGCTGGATGCGATACGGATTGGAGGATAGTGCAATGGCTTCATCAGCATGGAAAAAGGCATACGACAAGAACACCGTTGCGTGTTATTTAGATCCCGCGGAAGTGCATTCGTTGTTGAAGAATGACCTTGTTGTCGGGGCCGGCGAAGCGGCCGTCGTGATCAAAGACGGGAAGGCCGGCGAAATTATCACCGAGGAACGTCAGCGCCTTGGCGACTGGTCGGACTTCTTCAAGCGCCTGCTCACTTCGATGGGGATTGGGCGGGGGCCGACGGATTATCGGGTCCTCATGTGCTGCACCACCCCTTTTGAAACGGCATTCTCGCTGGAGTTGATCACGCTGGATCAGCAGATTATCCCGGGCGATGCGCAGATGCGTTTCACGGTGGTTGCCGAGGATGTGTCGAAAATTGCCGCGTTGCTTGGCGCGGATTCGTCGCTGGCGACCTACGACATCGTGAAGCGCGTCCGGCACGAGCTTATGGCGCGCGTGTTCCAGCCTCTTGTGGGCGCCGCCCGCCACGACGAGTTGCGCGGCAACCTCGCGTTCATCCAGGACCTGGAAAACCGCGCGCGTGAGGTGTTGCGGGAGATTCTCGCCGGCTGGGGCATACGGCTCGACAGCATCACCGTCATCTGGGGCCTGACCGATGAAGAAAAGACCGCCATCGTCCGAAAAGCGAAACAGATCAAGGACGAGGAGCTGGAGTTCGAGCACACCCGCGCGCTCCGGGATACGGAACGACGCCACGATATCGTACTGCGCGCGCAGGAACTCGCGCACGAGGAGCGCAAACAAGCGGCCTCTGGGTCGTTTGAGCTTGCCGGCATGGCGCGGGACGCGCAGATGACCGCTGAGCAAATGCAGAAGGCTCAGCATCTCAAACTGGCCGAGATCAACAACGAAATCGCCCAGCTCGGTATCGACCTGAAACTGGCGGAACTCCAGATCGACCGCGAGAAACACCGCATAGAGCTTGACAAGAAGAAAGACGAGCTGACGCTCGTCAAGGACAAGGAACTCTTCGAGCATGAGCAGGACCGCCTCGACTTCATGATGGTGCAGGAGCAGAAGCGCGAACGCATCCGCCAGGAACAGGAGCACGATCTGGCCAGGCTCCGCGCCCAGGAGGAGCAACAGCGCCAGCAGAACGACATGATGATCCAGCAGATGGCCGTGCAGGTCGGCATGATGGAGCGCGTTATGGCACAGGCAATTACCACGGGTGTGGCAAATGCCGAAGTGCTCCAGACGATGCTGAAGGAACAGACGAAGTTGAGCGCCGTGAACCGGGGAGCGGAAGTCGCCGGTTCCGTCTACGCCGCCGAAGCCGCCGCCAGCAACATGGACACCTACAAGCAGGCGCAACAGGACGAGCGTCAGCATCAGTACCAGTCGACCGAACTTGCCACCAACATGATGCAGGCTTCCAAACAGCAGATCCCGCCCGCGCAAATGCCCGGCTTCGGCGGATACGCGACGCCGATAGGCGGACAACCCAGCGTGCATGTGGTCAACGTGCAACCCGGCGCGGCAAGCCAGCCCGGCGGACTGGACGCGAAGTGCCCGCACTGCGGCGAGGCGATCAAAAAAAGCTGGGCGCTGTGCCCGAAATGCGGGAAATCGGCAGGCAACCCCGGAGCGTAAACATGCGGACACATCCCGACCGCGTCGGCAAGTATCGTATTCTGCGCATGCTTGGCGAAGGAGGCATGGGCACGGTTTACCTTGCCGAGCACGAATTTCTTGGCGTGCGCCGCGCCGTGAAGGTGTTGTTGCCCGAACTGGCGGTGCAGCCCGGCGCCCGGCAGAGGTTCATCGACGAGGCCAGGATTCTCGTGCGGCTGGCCCACCCGAACATTGTGCAGGTGCACGACATGGATGCCGATGGCGATTGCCTGTACATTGCCATGGATTTCGTGTCGCCTGACGGCGAACACACGGTGGCGCTTGACCATCATCTCGAGGCAAAGGGGCGGCGGCTGCCCGCCGGCGAGGCGGCCGCGCTGATGGCGCAGGTCTTGCGCGCCGTGGATTTCGCCCACTCGCGGAAGGTGATTCACCGCGACATCAAGCCTGCCAACCTGTTGCTCGACCGTGGCGGCGTGGTGCGCGTCTCCGACTTTGGCCTGGCCCGGATCGCCGGCAATGCGTTTTTCACCCACGTGCAACAGTCACAGTCAATGATGGCCGACAGTCTCGGCGCCATGGCCACGTTCGACCCGTCGCTGCTGGCCGCCGTTACGCCGGCGGACGAGAACTCGACGGGCGCGCAGGAGACATACCACGGTAACACGGCGGGTGACACGGCGGGCGCCGCGGCGGCCGCGCGCGCCGTGGGCACGCCCCACTTCATGCCGCCCGAAGTGCTCAACCGCACCGGGGAATGGTCGGAAAAGGGCGACATTTACTCGCTGGGCGTGCTGGCCTGCCTCATGGTCACCGGCAATTACCCCATCGGGCAGTACCGTTCGCCCCACGCGTTCGATGCCGCCATCCCTCTCGTCTGGGACGAACTGGTCGAGCGGGCGCTCCAGCAGGCGCCAGCCGACAGGTTCGCGTCTGCGCGGGAGATGCTCGACTTGCTGCTCGAGGCTTACCCCCTGCTGGGTGACGACGCCGGGCGGGCGGGCGCCACCCGACACACCACGGCGGGCGACGTGCCCGAAAGCGCCGTCCTGATGGTCCGCGATTTTGTCACGCGCCAAAAGGCCCGGTGGGACCGCGACGTATGGACCGATTTCGTCATCGATTTCTACCGCACGCCCGGCCATACCGCCGTCACCAAGGACCAGGTGGGGCAACTCGCCGAGAAGGAGAAGCTGGAATGGCTCGAGCGCGAGGCGCGCCGCCGCGACGAGGAGGTGAAGCGCGCCGAGGAACTGGCCCAGCGCCAACGCGAGGCCGAGGAGACCCGCCGCCGACTGGAACTGGAGCGCAAGGCCCAACCCCATCGCGACCTCGCCCGCGAGGCCGGCCAGGCCGGCCGTTGGACCGAGGCTCTCGACGCATGGAATGCCGTGTTGAGACTCATGCCTGACGACGCAGAAACCCGCCGCTGCCGCGATGAGGCTGGACGCATAGGGGCCAAACCGATGGAGGATGAGGCGGTACGACTATTCCAAGAACACAGATATGATGAAGCGGCCGAACTGCTGGCGCGGGTTGAATTGCTGATTCCCGGAAACGAGTCAGTTTCCCGCCGCCGCACCGAAGCGAAAAACCGAGCGGCGCTGATTAGCCGAAACATTTCACAGGCCGAACGTCTTGGTCCGGGACACAACCGTGAAGTCCTGGCGCTTTGTAAAGCGGTCTTGGAAATAGATCCGGACAACATGCGCGCAAGTGAACTCTACCTCCGGGCATTGTCCTGTATTAAGGCGGCGGACAGGGACACAATAGAAGCAAAAAGACTCTGCCATCTAAAGAAGTTTTCCGGGGCGCTTTCCCTGCTTCAACAGGTTGTCATCAACGATCCGGAGAGCGAAGAAATAAAAACTCTCGTCACCGCGGCAAAGGAAGCACTGACCTCTGCGTCTGATTGTGTTCAAAAAGGCAAGGCTGCGCTTCAATCGA
>JAPLSQ010000068.1 GCA_026398535.1 Candidatus Sumerlaeota bacterium
AACCTTGCGGCCGTACTCCCCAGGCGGGATACTTAATGTGTTAACTTCGGCACGGAAGGGGTCGATACCTCCCACACCTAGTATCCAACGTTTACGGCTAGGACTACCGGGGTATCTAATCCCGTTTGCTCCCCTAGCTTTCGCGCCTCAGCGTCAGTTTCGGCCCAGGCCACCGCCTTCGCCACAGGTGTTCTTCCAGATATCTACGCATTCCACCGCTACACCTGGAATTCCATGACCCTCTGCCGAACTCCAGATCGGTAGTTTCCAGCGGCCTCTCCCCGGTGAGCGGTGGAGATTTCACGCCGGACCCGCCGATCCGCCTACGCGCCCTTTACGCCCAATAAATCCGAACAACGCTTGCCTCCTCCGTCTTACCGCGGCTGCTGGCACGGAGTTAGCCGAGGCTTATTCTTCAGGTAGCGTCACCCGCCAGTTCACGACCGGCGTATTCGTCCCTGACAAAAGCGGTTTACAACCCGAAGGCCTTCATCCCGCACGCGGCGTCGCTCGTTCACCCTTTCGGGCATTGACGAAGCCTCTAGACTGCTGCCCCCCGTAGGAGTCTGGGCCGTATCTCAGTCCCAGTGTGGCTGACCATCCTCTCAGACCAGCTACCCATCGTAGCCTTGGTAGGCCATTACCCTGCCAACAAGCTAATGGGAGGTGAACCGATCCCTAAGCGCATCGCTGCTTTACTCGGCATCACTAAAGCGCTGCCGAGACTATGCGGTATTAGCCCGCCTTTCGACGGGTTATTCCCCACTCAGGGGCACGTTATTCACCTTGTACTCACCAGTTCGCCGCTCTACTCGTGGTATTGCTACCACTTTCACGCACGACTTGCATGCCTAATCCACGCCGCCAGCGTTCGTTCTGAGCCAGGATCAAACTCTCCGTTTGGTAAACTTTTCAGCTCCCAAACCCTGAGGTTTGAGGCTCTAATCTGTTGTTCAGAATGTAACTATGTTTCTGGACACATGGCTGCTCAACTCAATTATGAATCAACAAGGTGCTGATTCTTGCTCTCTATTTAGATTTCAAAGAACAGACGCCGCGATGTCTTGCGGCAAACTCTGCGCAGGATACTGATATGCTCAGCCCTGTTTTCCAACAGCCTGCCCCTGCTGATCCGCGAGCGCTCATGCGGTGTTTCCCGCATCAGCGCCCCTCTGGGTGGCCATTCAGCGGCGCCGGAACTGTCGCTTTACTATCTGCTGGATCGTTGCGCCATCTGATAATTACACACGCCTGTTGCTGTTATTTTCAGGCTGTGCATTTTTTTCATTTTTCTCGCCCTTTGCTGGGGCGCGAAGGACGTCTTATGCGCGCCCTGATGGTTTATTCATCACACCGGAAAAAAACTTCAATTGATCGCTTTATCATTATAATCATTATGTAAAATGATGAATGACATCGAACGCGGTCAACTGGCGTTCCGCAAGACCCGGAACCTCCCTCTTTTCCACGATGGCGCGGGCAACCGCGGCGCTTGATTTGGTGTCGCCCAGCAGGATCGCCCCTGCCAGACAACCGCCGCGCACAAGCAGACAACAATAGCGCCCATCGCTCTCCGCTTCGATTTCGGCATCGCCTGGTTGCGAGGGAACGATTTCGCCCGCGCTGAAAACGCCGATGCCCAGCACCTTGAGCGTGTTCGCCCGGGGAACACCCGCGAACACGCCGCTCCCGCCCGCGGCGTTGGAACCAGCGATGCGCCCCTGCGTTTGCGCCGGTCCCCAGAGACCGTAAACCAAGCCATTGTGCTCCGCGACATCACCCGCCGCGTAAATGCCGGCCGCCGATGTTTGAAGCCTGTCGTCAACAAGCACACCGCGGCCGCATTTCAATCCCGCGCCTTGCGCCAAGATTAGATTGGGCCTGACACCCGTTGCGATCACAACAAGGCTGCCCGCGGCGCGCCGCCCATCATCCAATTCCACATATTCCGCATGCCCGGCGCCGCCAATTTCTTTCGTTCGCGCATTCGTCAGCAAACAAATGCCGATCGATGAAAGATGCACGGCAAGAATTTCCGCGGCGCGGCGGTTCAATTGACGGGGCATCAGCCACGAACTGTTTTCAATCAGCGTGACGCGGACGCCCCGGCGCGCCAGCGCGCCCGCCGTTTCCAAGCCCAGCAAACCGCCGCCGATGCACACACAGCCGTTGCCTTTCATGCTCGCGTCAAGAATGCGGTCGGCATCCTCCAAAGCGCGCAAACACAGCACGCCCGGCTTGTCCGCGCCCGCGAACGGCGGAACAAACGGATCAGCCCCCGCGGCAAGCACCAGCCTGGTATAGGGAAGACGCGCGCCGTCAGCCAGCAGCACAGCGGACTCATCGGCGAGGATGGATACTGCACGGGCCGGTTGAATCAGCCTGATCTTCCGCACTTCATACCAATCCGCCGGATGCAGCGGCAACTCGGTTCTGCTTGTTTCGTCCGCGAGATAGCGAGTCAGGTTGAGCCGGTAATAGGGCAGAACATTTTCATTGGACACGACGGTAATTTCAGCCTCGGGCGCGGCGGCGCGGGCGGCCTCGGCGGCGCTGATGCCCGCCGCGCCGGCGCCGATGATGACGATCCGCTCATCACGCCCGGCCGCCGATGCCGCCACAGCGGCCGCCGGTTCTTCCACAGGCTCAAAACAATCAGGCCCCGCGCCGCATACGGGACATTCATCCGGCGGAGCAGGGCCTTCGCTTTCATAACCGCATATAAGACAGCGCCAGCGCTTCATGACACGGCTTCGAACTTGTCCTTGTCGGCCCCGCAGATGGGGCACTTGTCAGGCGCGCCGCCAATTTCAATGTGGCCGCAGACGGAGCAGACATACACCGGCGCATCCGCCATGTCCTTGCCCGCCTTTACCAGCTCAAAAGCTTTTTCATAAAGCCTTTTGTGGCCTTCCTCGACTTTGCCCACTCCGCTGAAAACCATGACGGCCGCCCTGTTGCCTTCGCGCTCGGCCTCCGCCGCAAATTGCGGATACATTTGTGTGCATTCATAAGTTTCACCCTCAATCGCAGCCTGAAGGTTATCTGCCGTGTCCTTGACGGCCTGCATCAGCCGCAGGTGCGACATGGCGTGGATGGTCTCCGCCTCGGCGATGGCGCGAAACAGCCTGGCCGCCTGTTTGAAACCCTGCTGATCGGCCTTTTTCGCAAACGCCAGATATTTGCGGTTGGCCTGGCTCTCGCCAGCAAAAGCGGCCTGAAGGTTGTCTTGTGTTGCCATGAGCTTTTATCCTTCCTGATAATTTATGATAAAGGATTTGTTCTTACAAAACGGTTCATGCAAGCAAGAGCAAACAGCGAGGCACGGCATGATGAATTGCCCCGCGCTATGCTGATATTACCTTTTGGAGCCCCTGATTGTCACCCATGATGAAACGATATGCCAGCGGGATGAGCGCTGTCGCCCGCCGCATACGGCGGGTGGCGCAAATACCGCTCGGAAGACCTTCGATGATGATCACGAATTTGATTTGATTGCGCTGCGGGAAAACACTTTTATCATCATCAACACCTTTGATCAAAAAACAAGAAGAGGATCGCGCATGAAAACCACGTTTGGCATCATCGTTGGCAACCGGGGATTCTTCCCCAAACATTTGTGCGAGTCGGGCCGCGGGGAAATACTCGCGGCGCTTGAGGAAGCCGGATACGGCGCCGTGACGCTGGACGCCGCCGACACGCCCTGCGGCAGCGTGGAAACCATCGAGGACGCGCGCAAATGCGCAAAGCTTTTCGACGAGCGCCGTCACGAGATCGACGGCGTGATCGTCACTCTGCCCAACTTCGGCGACGAGCGCGCCATCGCAAACACCCTGCGCTGGTCCGGCCTGCGCGTGCCCGTGCTGATCCATGCGTTCCCCGACACGCGCGACAAGATGACCCTCCAAGACCGCCGCGACAGCTTCTGCGGCAAAATGTCCGTCTGCAACAACCTTTGCCAGTATGGCATCCCGTTCAGCCTCACCCAACTCCACACCGTCGGCGCGCGCGGCGCGCGTTTCCGCGCCGATCTCGACCGTTTCGCCGCCGTATGCCGCGTTGTGCGCGGCCTGCGCAATCTGCGCATCGGCGCCCTCGGCGCGCGCCCCGCTGCGTTCAACACCGTGCGATTCAGCGAAAAACTGCTCGAACAGTCGGGAATCTCCGTCGAAACGCTCGACCTCCATGAACTGCTCGGATGGGCCGGCAGGCTGCAGCCCGGCGCGCCCGAAGTTCAGGCCAAACTCAAGGCCATTCTCGAGTACGTCCCCGCAACGGGCATCCCCGAGGCCGCCCTTATCAAAATGGCGCAGTTCGGCGCCGCCGTCGACCGCTGGATGAGCGAGCAAAACCTGCAAGCCACGGCCATCCAATGCTGGACGGCCATGGAGGAATTTTTTGGCATTGTGCCCTGCACATGCATGAGCATGATGAGCAACAACCTTGCGCCGAGCGCGTGCGAGGTGGACGTGATGGGCGCCGTGGCCATGCGCGCCATGACGCTGGCCAGTGGCCGGCCCAGCGCGCTGGTCGATTGGAACAACAACTATGGCGATGATCCCGACAAGTGCGTGTTCTTCCATTGTAGCAACCTGCCCATGGGCATGTTTGCCTGCGAGGGGTGCAAACCGCCGGTCATGGACTTCCAGGAAATCATCGCTGGCTCGGTAGGAAAGGACAACTCTTACGGCGCCATCGTGGGTCGCATCAAGGATGAATCCTTCACCTTCCTGCGCGTCAGCACGGATGAGGCAGCGGGCGTCGTGCGCGTCTACACAGGCGAAGGGACAATGACGCGCGACCCGCTCGACACCTTCGGCGGTTACGGCGTCGCCCACATCCCCCAACTGCAGAAACTGTTGCGGTTCATATGCTCCAACGGTTTTGAGCACCATGTGGCCATCAATCTGTCAGCCTGCGCCGAAGCCGTCAACGAGGCGCTGGGCAACTACCTCGGATGGGATGTCCGCCTGCACGAATAACAGGCGGCAATTTCATCATTCGACATAATATTAACTTCATACGGTTTTTTTTCTTGCATTATCACAAGAGGTATCAACTACATGGGTCATTGATTAGATCGGTTTAACCGTAGGTGAATGCAACAATCGTCTGATGGCGTACTCGCTGACCGGTTTTTCAGGCTATTCAACATCACAAAAAAAGGAGCTGAGAATTTATGAAATTGAAATGGCTGTTTTTTAGTTTGATGGTCATGGCGGTCGGCTCGATGGCGTTCGGCGCGAAGCAGGCATGGCGTCTGGCCGGGCAAATGCCAAACGGGCGATGGTGCCAATCCGCGGCTTATGATTCAACACATACAACTGTGTTCATCATTGGCGGCAATGTGGATGTGGCGTTCCCGGAGGACATGGCATCGTCCGTCAACGACTCCATCGCGTCGTTGTACTTCAAGATCGACAACTCCGCGATTCCCCTGCCAGAGGTTGTTGAATGGGGATGGGGTCCCAGCCTTCCGCCCGCCTATTTTGTGACGGGCACGGACAATATCGCCTCGTATGGCTACTCCAGCATGTTCGTCTACAACAACAGGCTGTATTTCCCGCCGGCGAACACCAACGGAAATCCCGACGGACAAAACGTCGTCGTGATGACGGATATCAGCACGACGGGCGGACTGCTTGGCAGTTGGACTGTGGCGGATTCCAATCCGCCATCCTCCCTGGCTGGGTATCTTGTCTTCGACGCATCCTGGCGGGTTTATCCCAAACTCGGCAGGGTGTACCGTTTTGGCGGACGTGACGGCCCCGTGGGCGCCAATCCCGGAACATGGACCAACATCAGCGGCGTCGTTTCCGCACCGATCAATCCCGATGGAACCATCGGAGCATGGCGCGCAGAAGCAAGCATGCCAGGCGCTTCGCGATGGGGCACGGCCGAAATCATCGGCGACACCGCTGTTGTCGTGGTTGGCTACAACGCCGCCGGCACGCGGGTCAACACCGTCTATACCGCGCAGATTGATCCCGCCACAGGTGTCATCGGTTCATGGGCCACATCGGCAAATCCGTTCCCATCGACCATCGGCATGCCCACAAGCTCCTATGATGGCAATTATATCTGCGTCCTTACAGGACGCGTAACCGCCAGCACGGAGCTGACCAACAGCTACCGGGCTGCGGTCAATGGAGGAGGAACCGACATCGGACCGTGGGAAATCGTCGCCAAACTGCCCTACAAAAACCGTTACGGCTCCGGTTGCGGCGCCGACGGCAAGTTCTTCGTCACGGGCGGCCGGAATCTCAACGTCGGCGCGTATGCCAACACGAAGGACATTTTCGCGCTGTCGTACGTGCCGGTTGTGATCGGCGACAAGGAAAACCTGGGCAACTGGAATCCCGCAAACGCCCTGCCGATGGAGTCGCTCACAGACAACACCACCGACACTGAGAATCACCTTGTGTTCAAGGCCACGGCCGCCACATCGACCGGCATTGGCACCAACTATAAGATGATCATCAACAGCGGACTGGGCGATTTCTGGAACCCCGCGAACCAGGTGGGGGACTTCACTGGCAACAACCTGACCTTCACCTTCAACGCGGCAACCCAGAGCTACTATCTCGACACGCGCGATCTGCCATCGGGCGGATGGGAACCCTACACGAACTCAGGCGGCAACGACAACGCGACAACGTGGGTCGCTGCCGGCGCGTTCCAAATAGCGGCTGGCGACACCTCCGACTGGAAACCCGACTCGACCGTCACGGTCATGAAAGATGACGGACAATCCAGCGATCCGCTGGCAAACGACGGCATCTTCACATTCCGTTTCGTATCGAACACAGCGCTTACAGGCTCGCCGTGGAAAGTCGTGCGCCAGGGCGGATGGACGGGCGCGACGAAGTTCGGCACAAACGGATGGTCGCTCGATCCCGGAGATTCGTCCAATGCGACGATCACCTGCGACCAGTACGCAACCGTGACGCTCTTCTTCGACCAGTGGCGCGGACACATCAAATCCACCATCGTCAACCCCCACACGGGTGTGAACGACTGGTCAATCTACTGAAATCAACAGTATGACCAATAAGCAGATGCTCATCTGCTTATGATGGTTGTCTGACCCCCCCGGTTTCCGGTCTGGAAACCGGGGGCTTTTTTTCAAGGCTCAAGCTTGGGCTTGTGATATCGCCCAAGCCGGCATTAGCTTGCTTGCGAATCGATCATGATAGCATCCCGAAGATAAACGCATGTTCGGCGCCCTGACGAGAAATGTTGGCGCGGTGGCCGTGGCGCGGCTTGCGACGACGGCGGGCTCCGTCGGCGCAAACATCCTTGTCGCATGGATGCTCAGCCGCGACTCCGCCGGACTGTTTCAGAAAGCCGTCGTGGCCCTGCAGATGGCTGTCCAAGCCGGAGCCTTCGGCATCCAGACAAGCCTGTATTATTTCCTTCCGCGCGTCACGGAGGACGGGAAGCGCGGCCTTATCGGGCAGAGCCTTGCCGTGCTGTCCCTGATCGGGCTGGTTGTGTGCGTGCTGTTGTTTGCTTGCGCCGGCCGCCTTGCCTTGTGGATGAACGATCCGCTGCTGGAGCCCCTGTTGCGGGCCGCCGCCTTCGCTGTTCTGTTGTCGCTGCCCGCCGTGGTTTCGGATCCGATCTTCATCGCGCATGACCGCGCCCGGCGCGCAGCCGCTGTGGCCATCGCCTCATCGATGGCGCAACTTGCCCTCACGGCTTACGCGCTGTGGATGCACATGCCGCTCGAATGGCTGTTCGGCGCCATGGCTGTCGCGGCATTGATCCGGCTGCTGCCCGCGCTCGGGTTCGCCTCGCGCGCCTTCGCGCAAGGCTCGTGGCTCGGCTGGCGGCGGCAGCTTTTTCTGCAACAGGCGGCCTACATCCTGCCCGTCGGCATCACATCGGTGTTCGACACGCTTTCGTCATGGCTTGACCGCACGCTCGTCTCACACTATTATGATGCCGCATCCTTCGCCACGTATGCCTATGGCGCCATCGAAGTGCCGTTTATCCCGATGCTCATCGGAGCTGTCACGCCCGTCCTGCTGCCGCGCTTCTCTGCAATGCTGAAAGACGGTGGCGGCCGCGCGGGCGTGCTCGATCTGTGGCATCGCGCCGCGTTCAAGGCGGCAATCATCCTTCTCCCCATGTTCTTCGTATTCATGTGGACGGCGCCCGATTTCCTCACCGTCCTGTATTCCCCAAAATACCGCGACAGCGCGCCCTATTTCCGCATCTACCTCGTGCTTCTTCCCGTGCGCATTGTGGCTTTCATGCCTCTGCTGTTCGCTCTTGGCCGGGCGAAGTATGTGATGGCGGGCGCGGCGGGCGAAGTGTGCCTGAACCTTGCGGCATCACTCTTCCTGATGCGCGTGGCGGGGCTGGGCATGGCGGGAGCCGCCTGCGGCACGGTCGTGTCCACCCTCTGCCAGGTCGCGTTCTACCTGTGGGGCATCCGCCACAGCCTTGATGTGCCATGGCGCGCCATTCTGCCGTGGCGCGCGCTTGGCGCGGAATTCGCCACAAGCGGCGTTCTGCTGCTGCCGCTTGCCTTCCTGCTCTTCCTGCGGGCGCCGCCCGCCGCGCCCGTCGCGGCGCTCTGGCGTCTTGCCGTCGCCGCCGTCTGTTTTTGCGTCTACGCATGGTTCCGCATTCTTCCCCGAATCCGCGCTGCGATAAATGTTTGAAAAAAGATCCGCAATAGAATCCAACTCAAGAAATGTTTTGCGGTTCGCCGCGGATTCTTCGGTGTTCTTTGCGCAACGAATTAACTCCAATCGAAACGAGAAAAGGAATGGGTGTGAGCCTTTACGATGAAATGAAGTCCCGGTTGCGGCTCATGACCGGGGGATTGAATCCGGCGCGCGGCGTCGCCGAAGACACATCGCCGCGCGCGATCCGCGAAATTGACGAGCGTCTTGTGCAGATGATCTGGCACGAGCAGTTGATCGATGCCGGCAATCTGACCGCCTGTTCCAAAAAACCGTTGCGCGTCCATGAGCCGGGTCAGTGGAACAGCGGGGCGGGACCGGATTTCCGGCTGGCCGACCTCGAAATCGGCGGGCAGCGCATGCGCGGCGATGTGGAAATTCATCTCAACTCGGGCGACTGGGAGCGCCACAAACACGACCGCGATTTCGAATACAACAGCGTGATTCTGCACGTCTTCCTGCGCCGCGATGACACGGCGAATCATGATGTTCTGCACAACGGCAACACCGTCGAGCGCCTTGAGCTTGAGCCCTTCGTGCGTCCTGATCTCGACACGGTGCGCCACGCGCTGGCCGCCGAGGATTTCGCATCGCCGGCGTCGCGCGCCGCAACGGCGCCATGCCAGGCGGCGCTGGAACAACTTGACCAGCCATTCCTGCGCGATTTCTTCACCGCCGCCGCCCGCCAGCGAATGGAAACGAAAATCGCCCGGTTCGCCGCCCAGCGCGCCGGCGAATCGCCCGACCAGACGCTCTATCAGGCCGTCATGACCGCCATGGGACACAAGGGCGGCAAGACGCTCTATTTCCTGCTCGCAAAGCGCGTCCCCATCGTGGAGCTCAAGGACTACCTGAGCGACACGCCCGACGAAGAATTGCCAACAGCGATCGAGTCCATCCTCCTGAACGTGGCGAACCTTGCCGCCGCGCCGCAGAGCACCCGCGAAGGCGGCTCATCGGAACCCTGCACATCACCGCCATACGACGCCGAGACTCAGGAGCATCTCAACGCCATCAACCGCTGCTGGAGCGCGCTGTCAGGGTATTACCGCGATCGGATGATCCCGCCCACGCGCCGCTGGTTTGCCGGTATACGACCGGTGAACTTCCCCGGACGGCGCATCGCGGGCGTGGCGCGCCTGCTCGTTTCGCTGGATTTCCGCCGCGGCCTCGCCGACACGCTCGTTCAGCGCGCCGAACAAGCAATGGCGCGCGATCCAAGGATGATGAAAGAATTCAAACGCGAAACCGCCGCGCTCATTTCGGCCGTCACCGTCGAACACGATTCCTATTGGAGCCGGCGATTCACGCTCGGCGGCAAGCCCGCCGCGCGCCCGGCCCACCTGATCGGAGCCGGCCATGCCGCGTCTGTCTTCTTCAACGCCGCCCTGCCCATCCTTATCCTGTGCGCGCGCGAAACAGGCCGAACCGGCATCGAAGATTTCGCATGGCGGCTGTTCATGCACTATCCCGCCCTTCCCGGCAACACGATCACCCGTCATATGCGCGCGCGCCTTTTCGGCGCGCCTGACGCCGCCCCCAAATGGCTTGATTTCCGGTTCGAGCGCGCCAACCAGGCGCTCTTCCAAATCTATTACGACTGCTGCGGCAATCCCGCGCGCGCAACAAACGGGTGCATGTTCTCGTCGCGCCTATGCCAATAAAACAGGAAAAAGCTTATGATTGGCGCCGCCTTCTGTGGTGTCCGCCACGGCGGACTTGAGACCGACTCCCCCGGACGGAACGAAACGTTTTAGAGCGGTGTCAACTAATTGGTGACATCACCGAATGTTTCGCCGATATATTAAAATATGGTCTGTTATTTGCTTGAATGACTGTTGGGCAATGTTGTTAGATCGTTCCAAATAAGTTCGCGCAAGGAGATCAAAGAAATGGAATTTACGATTGATCACCGGTTGAAAAGACGGCGTGGCTTCACGCTGATCGAATTGCTTATCGTTGTGGCCATCATCGCGATTCTTGCGGCCATCGCCGTGCCAAACTTCCTGGAAGCCCAGGTGCGCTCCAAAGTGTCGCGTTGCGCGGCCGACATGCGCAGCATCAGAACGGGACTCGAATCATACGCCATTGATAACAGCAAGTATCCCGAAACCGACACAGGCGAAGCCAATCTGACCAAACCCGGCGTGGGCATGTTCCGCACGACAACGCCCGTGGCCTACCTGTCATCCGTTCCCAAATCCCCATTTGATGAAACACAGGTGGGCAATCCCGGCTCGCCCAAGAACTGCAACAGGCTGGGCATCTATCTTTATGTCCGCGCCCAGATACCCGTCGGCGTCAGCGGTGTGCAGGACGCAAACAACAACGGCATTGACGATGACTATGAGGCCGACCGCATCGCTTACATCGCGCAAAACGGAAGCCTGGCGATCAACATGGCTGTGCGCGCCACGGGACAGTGGGAAGTGAAAAGCGTCGGGCCGAACAACGTTGACGACCGCCACACGATAGGACTGAGCGCGCGCATCTACGATCCGACAAACGGCACCGTTTCCGCGGGCGACATGGTCATCTACAGCGATTCACAGGGATTCGCGCAGACGCGCTGATCCCCCCCTCCACTCACGGCAACAAATTTAATATTATATGTCAAAGGAGACAGAAGGAGATCATCATGAGATTCAAAACATTCATCAGCGCAGCAATGGCGCTTGCGGTAACATGTGTGACGCATGCGCTGTTCGCGGTTTTCCCCACCCCCCCGTTGTATGTGACCGGCATCGGGCCCGTGTTTGACCCGGCTTGGTCGCCCGGCACGCCCGAATACCAGATGACGGCGCTTGGCGACGGCATCTTCTACGCCGACATCACGGCAAAGGGACAGGGCGGCGGCGGCGCCTGCACTTTCGAGTGGAAGGCGGTTGGATCTTCGTGGTCCGATGGTGATGCGCCGCAGGACAACGCCACAGGCGTGGCCGAGACCACGGGAAGCGTCATCCGGTTGCTCGTGGACACGGTGGCAAGGACGGACGGTTTCCTCCCCAATGTGGGCGAGTACGGCGCCAGGGGCGTGTGCTGCACCGAGCCGTCGGTCGTGTACACAACGGATGTCGTGCGCGCGACGGGCAACTTCATCAGTGAGCTTGGCGGCACGAACTGGGATGCCAGCAGCACCTATACGGTCATGTACGATGACGGCACCCATGGCGACGAGGTTGCTGGCGATAGCACTTACACGCTGGCGATGAGCGGATTGACCGCCGGAAATTACGAGTTCAAGATCTCGTTCAGCGGCGAGTGGAACCGGCAGATCAGTACCACTGGTTTCACCTCTGCGGGCGGCAACATTCCGTTCAAATCTCTTGGTCCCGCCGACAATCTCAAGATACTGGCCGACGTCAAGCACGGACGCACCAAGATCGTGAGCAACATGGCCGTGCCGGGGCCGCCCTTCTACGGCGTTTCAGCCGCATGGGGGTTGAGCATGAACAGCTCGACTGTTCTGTTCGATGACGGCACCTGCGGCGACGTCACGGCGGGTGACAAGATTTACTCGCGTGCCTTCGCTGTCAACGCGCCCACACAATACACCCTCAAGGCGCAGCAGGGCGTCGGTCCGGAATACCCCGGAACAGGCAGTGTGGGCGGCTTCCCACCCGGCGGCTATCCGTTTGAAACCGTGACGACAGGCCAGATTATTCTGATGCAGTTCGACACGAATGTGTTGGCAGACAGCTATGTGCCCAACACGCGCTATGTGTGGACGGATCCCGTCTCGCGGCGCATTCCGCCTTATGTCCAGGCGATCGGCGATTTCATGATCGACCTTGGCGGAGCGGGCAACTGGAACAACTCGGATCCCAACTTCCAGCTTCTTGACAACGGTTTGAACGGCGATGTGGTGGCGGGCGATAACATATTCGCAGCGACATTCGCCAATCCCGCCGGCGTGCCGAGCCGGCAGTATAAAGCCATCGGCCTGCAAGGATCATGGGAGTATCAGTTCGGTGGAGCCGGCGACGGATATACGCGCAACGGCAACAACCCGACGATAATCATTGATGTGCCGGCGCCCGCGAATGTCATCTTCCAGACGGACGCCACAACAGGGCGCATCGGCATCGGGGGCAACCTGCCCACAAGGCCGCCAACGATCAACGCACAAGCGCCAACAGACGTTGCCGACTGGATGTTGTATTAAGAATCGCATATAGAAATATAGGATCGGCCGCTCCCGGCGTTGCGGAAGCGGCCGCTTTTTTACGGATTGAAAGCGGACACACGGAAGCAAGGATGAGATTGCGAGAGCATATCCTTCACATCAATCAGTCATCGATCCGCCGGACAAGCCCGGCGGTGACGGACAGGCGATGCCGTCCATCAAAGAAATTGCTCGCCTTTTTTGGAGTCTCATCTCCAATTATGCAGTGATCAGGTATGAGATGTTTCCAAATCGCACCATGACACGGAATGCGCTGAGCGGCATTGTGCTCGCATTATTGCTGGCGCTATTTTCTTATGCCGCCTATGGTGAAGACTTGACATCCGCCTTCTCGTGGCGCTCCGAGTGCGCTGTCATCAAGAGAGAAATCAAGCAGATGTGGAGGGAAAGCCCCATCCGCGCGGGCATGAGCCGCGTCAAGCGCTATGCGCTTCTCCTGAAAGACCAAGCGCGGTGCGATGCCCCATAAATGCGGCAAGGACGCACATCATATCGCCCACTACATCGGGCAGACAGCGCTTTTGCTGAAACACTTTTTCCATTTTGTTGTCTCTCGTTTGGCCAAAACGCGGCGCGTCACTTTATTGTTGCGCGCGGCGCGCCGTTGTGTCAGGCCAAGCGTCTGCGTTGTGCCATAAGAAACGACACGCGCATCGGGTTTTATTTTACGAAAGGAAGATGAATGGGAAGCGTAGTCAAAAAGCGCCGCAAGAAGATTCGCAAGCACAAGTATAAAAAACTGCGCAAACGCATGCGCCACCAGCGCAAGTGATGCGTAGCTGACCATCATCGCTCCGCCGCGCGCGGACACGTTTTTCAGGATACGGTTTGGCCATATCCGGCGCGTGTCCGCCGTGGCGGAGCATTTACTGACTCGGGCAAAGGGCGATGCGACTCGAGACGCGGCGCAAACTATGGGGGGTGTTTTTCGCGGGACCAAACTTACTGCTGTTCGCAGCGTTTGTGCTGGTGCCGGTGGTGGGGGTGTTTTTACTCTCGTTTCAGGATTACCAGGCGGGGCGCGGCATCTTCCGAAGTCCGTGGGTTGGCATTGCCAATTTCAGCGACTTGCTGTTCAATCCCGTCTTCGCGCGGGATTTCTGGATTGCCTTGGTGAACACGGGCGTGATCACGCTCGTTCTGGCGCCGGTGAACATTGGCATCGCGCTGGTCATCGCGGCAATGATCTTTCCCCTTGCGCCGCGCGCACAAAATTTTTTCAAGGCAGCCTTTTATCTGCCGGGTATTATCAGCGCCGTGATCCTCGCGATCATCTGGCAGTGGATGTTCACCGAACACAACGGCCTGATCAACCTTTGCTTGCGCGCTCTTGGGTTCCAGCCCGTGGGATGGTTCAGCGGGCGGTGGTCGGCGGTCCTCACCATCGTCCTCAGCAGCATCCCTTACGCGCCCGGAGGCGGCATCATCCTCTACCTTGCGGCGCTTGGGCGCGTGCCGCAGGAGCTCATCGAGGCGGCTGACATTGACGGCGCCTCGCCGCTCCAGCGCTGGCGCGCCGTGATTCTGCCGCTGCTCAAACCCACCACGCTCTACCTTGTCGTCATCAGCACCATCGAATCGTTTAAAATTTTCACGCCTGTTTACGTCATGACGCGCGGGCGCCCCGCCAACCAGTCCACATCCCTCGTGTTCGAAATATATCAAAATGCCTTTGACTCCAGCGAGTTCGGCTTGGCCAGCGCCGAGGCCGTCATCTTGTTCGCCATCGTCATGATCTTCGCCGTGGCGCAATTCCGCTTCCTGCAGAGCGATGAGGAGTTCTGAGGAAAAAACAGGGACGAAATCGGAAAAACGCCTGCATTCACATGCGTACCCGGTCCGACATGATATTCAATTCGTTGTTTTGCCGAAATTTAACCCAATCCCAGCCGCGTCAACGTTCCTGCAAAAACAGGAGGGGAAGATCCGATATATGAGCGGTCTGGATAATCCTTGGGAGGGTCGGGGGGGCACGAATAGCATGCAAATAAAAGCGGGCGGTGCTTGTAGGCCCCCTTCGCAACCCTCGTTGGGGGCATAGCTCAGCTGGGAGAGCATCAGGCTGGCAGTCTGAGGGTCAGGGGTTCGAATCCCCTTGCCTCCACCATTCATTTTTCCCCATTCGTCCCCGGTCATTTGTGTGTCGTTGCGCGCAAAGGGGTTGCGTGCCGCGCCCCTCACAGCGGCGCCAGCGGCCAGAAGACCTCCTTGAACACCCGGATATAATCTCTGAACTGATCCAGCGACACATCGGGCGGCAGGCGGTGATCGGGCAGCGGGATGAAACCGCCCTCGGCCACGGTTGCGCGCATGGGTTCGAGGTGTTCGCGCAACGCGCGTTCGCCGCGCGGGATCACCAGCTTGTCGACGCCTCCCATTATGCGCAACTGTTTGCCCCAGCGCCGGCGCAACTCCACAGGGCTGGCCCGCCATGTGCCCACCTCGATGGGAAACAGGATGTCGATCCCCGAATCCAGCCAGTGCCCGATAAGAGCCTCCACGTTTCCGTCGCTGTCGAGCATTACGAACGGCACGCCCATGCCCTTGTAGAACTCCGCCAGCCGCCTGTAGTAGAGTTTGTAGATTCGATCGAAAGTCCTCGGCGAAATGAGCGGGCCCGTATTGAAGCAGCAATCCTCGAAGATGTATACGAGGTCAAAATCCGCCATCTTGAGCAGCGGCCGGTTGACCTCGGCGTAGAACCATGCAAGGTAATCGACTATTTCCTCGCAGAGCGCAGGGTCGTCAAATGCCAACATGGAAATCTGCTCGATCCCCATCCAGTCGCGCACCCACCCGAAGAGCGATCCGCCGAGCATGACGCGGAAATTCTCGCGCGCTTTGAGGCGCTCCAGCGCCTTCTGCCATCCCGCCTGCAACCGGCGCGGATCATGGGGATTGAGGTGCGCGAGAAACCGCCGCCAGTCCGCGCGTTCGGGCTTGAGCGCATACTCGAGATGCTGGGGGATGGAACTTCCATGCTTGCTGTGCTTGTCCACACCGCCCAGCGGCGTGCGCCATATTGCGTAATCCGCGGTCTCCTCCAGAAGCTGTCCCTCTTCCTCCGAAATCGGATGAATATTGACGATGCCATATCCGTCCCACATCCCCCGCTCCCAGTCGGGGTCCATGTCGACGGCTTGGGGGATGTCGCCCTCGCTGGCTAATCCTTCGCTCAGCCAGCGGGTCAATGTTTCGGGCCATGTGCCGAAATAGAGAGCCGGGACGCGGTCGAATGGCTCATAGTTCATGACGGCGCGGAAGCGTTCGCGGTGGTTCATTGGTGAATTGCCGTGCAGACGCCCGGCATTCCCGTTCATTTGATGTGCGTCAGCGATGGATCGCCGCTTGGTATCCGGGTTGCGATTTGAGGGTGTCAATCATTGCCGTCATGTTTTCGATGGGCACATCGCCTTCCACGGCGTGCGCGGGTGAAAAGACATATCCGCCAGCCCCGCCAGCCTCGATAAGTCTCTGGGTTTCGGCGCGCACATCACCAGGCGAGCCGTAGGGCAGCGTGCGCTGCGTGGACAATCCGCCGTGGAATGCCAGCCGTCCGCGGTAGCGCGCCAGCAAAGAATGAACATCCATGACTTCGGGCTGGAACGGATTGAACATGTCCACCCCGATTTCGATGAGGTCGTCGAACAGTTCATCCACATCGCCGCATGAGTGGATGGAGACGAGTTTGCCCGCATCCTTGACCGCGCCATACATGCGGGCAAGCTGTGGCTTGATGAACCTTCGCCACAGCCGCGCGCCCATGATCAGCCCGCTCTGCTGGCCCCAGTCGTCGCCGAAATACACGCAATCAATGTTGTATTTCAGCGCCTCGCACACCTGCGCGATGTTGTAATCGGCAATGCGGGCAAGAAGCTCCTCCACGAAATCGGGGTTTTCGACGAAGTCCACCAGCAGGTTTTCCATCCCGCGAAGCGTCCATGCCCTTTCGAAAAGAGAGAAACCGATGCAGAAACGCTTGAAGAGATCGCCATGGCGCGCGATCCGCTCGTTCATGACGTTGAATGATCGCGGATCGCGCGGATCGGGGAATGCACAGCCTTCGAGTGGCGGCCACTCCAGCACGCATCCCTTCACAACGCCGATGTCCTTGTCCACGGTCCGGTCCCAAACGACGCCGAAACAATCACGATACAGGCATCCGCCGAGGTCATCGAACTGCCCGGTTACACTTCCCATATCGAGGAAATGATTGTCGAGGACCGCGTCAAGCTCCGCGGCGCCATAATACGCGACGAGCTTGTCAGCGGCTTCCACCGTGAACGACAGCGACCATGGCACATAGGGCACATGTTTGCCTTGGAGGGTCATCATGACAATGTCGCGCTTTGTTGGCATGTGCGCTTCTCTCAGGACAATGAGGCTGGCTGCGTCTGACGGGCGTGACACTTTTTAGAGCACCCGCGTCGCATTGCCGACCCACCGGCAGTAACAGGACGGGGCCGGCCTCGGCGACCGCAAAGAAGCGCGAGCCGTGCTGGTGCGGTGAGCCGGGGCGGGTTCTTCGCGCTCAGAAAGACGCCTTCGTCCGATGCCGGCGCGGATGATGCATTCATAGCCCGTACTTTCTGTGCTTTTGATTTGGCGCGGGATGCGCGGCCTGCCTGCCGTCAATTTCCGCAACACTCCTGCGCGGAAATCATGGGCATGGTTTGTTTTTTGAAGCGGCGATGCATCGCACGGTGTCGCGGGCAATGACAAGCTCCTCGTCTGTGGGAATGGCAAACACGCGCACGGGTGAGCCCTCGGCGCTGATTTCGCCGCCGCCGCTCGGCACGTTGGCGTTGCGCTCGCGGTCAAACACGATGCCCAGGCGGTCGAGATTTTCCATCACCATCTCGCGCACGAGCACCGAGTTTTCGCCGATGCCGCCGGTGAACGCGATGTAATCGGCGCCGTCCAGCGCCGCCATATAGCTGCCGATGTATTTGCGCACCCTGTAGGCAAACGCGCGCAGGGCAAGCTCGGCGCGCTCGTTGCCTTTCATCATCTCCTCCGAGAGTTCGCGAACATCGTTGGAGAAGCCCGAAAGTCCGGCCAGCCCGCTGTACTTGTTCATCATCGTGTTCATTTCGTTCAGGCTGATCTCTTCCTGCGCCATCAGGTAGAGGACGAGCGCCGGATCGATGTCGCCGCAACGCGTTCCCATGATCAGGCCCTCCAGCGGCGTGAACCCCATCGAAGTGTCCACAGAATTGCCCTTGTCGATGGCCGTGATGGAGCATCCGTTGCCGAGATGCACGGTAATCGCCTTGAAATCACAGCGCGACTTTTTCGCGAAATGCTTCTCGAGTGAATAGACCATGTAGCGATGGGAGGTGCCGTGGAAGCCGTAACGGCGCACCTTGTACTTCTGGTAAGTCGAGTACGGCAGCGCGTAGAGGAATGCGTGGCGCGGCATGGTCTGATGGAAAGACGTGTCGAAAACGGCGACATGGGGCACATACGGCATGAATTCCTTCATGAGCTGATAACCCTTGAGGTTGTGCGGATTGTGCAGCGGGGCCAGCTCGAAACATTCGGTGATCTTTTCGGCCACATTGTCATCGATGACAACAGATTGCGCGAAGTACTCGCCGCCGTGGACGATGCGATGGCCGACGGCGTCGATTTCGCTGGGATCCTTGATGACGCCATGTTCAGGATCGGTGATGACGGTGATCACCTGTTTAATCGCGGCGGCGTGATCCCACACCGGCGGGGTGGAGACGTAGGGTGCTTTGCCGGGGGCGGTGAATTTTACCGTGGCGTTGGCAATTCCGATCTTGTCGACCAGCCCGCGGCCAAGCTTCTGCTCATTTTCATTATCTATGGCCTCCACGCTCGTTTCAATCAGTACAAACTTGACCGAAGAGCTGCCAACATTAAGGACAAGGACTTTCATTGATTAATATGCTCCCAAATTGATGGTGAGATCAGACTGAAAAAACCTGCTTAAATCACAAACATTGAGGCGGGCGGCTTGCGGTTTGATCAAGCATTATTACGCGCGTCCTCCGAATCTGCGCGCATCTTGATTTGATGACATGACAATCCGCACAACACGCAACCGCCATTTGGACCGAGGAATTCTATGCTTAACACCGAAACACAATATCAGATGGTTGAAGCTGCGGCAGACACCACAATGACTCGGACTGAGATTATCTGTTGCCAATCCCGCTTTGAAAAATGCATAAGTCATGATAATGTCTGGATCACACCGATCTCTCTTGTGGCCCTTCATCGCGCTGACAATCCTGTTTGGCGTTTCGAGGGCCGCTTTTTACACCGCCGGCGTGCGGTTCAATGCCGACACGCTCAACACGTTCTGGCAATATCTTGATCCCGAAGTGTTGCGCAACCACCTGATAGCCGGGCTTTACACGTTGCACAGCCAGCCGCCGTTGTTTAATCT
Source organism: Candidatus Sumerlaeota bacterium (assembly GCA_026398535.1). Classification (GTDB taxonomy): domain Bacteria; phylum Sumerlaeota; class Sumerlaeia; order Sumerlaeales; family Sumerlaeaceae; genus JAPLSQ01. The sequence continues at coordinate 19,301 of JAPLSQ010000068.1, forward strand.
TTTCCTCGGCGTCACGCTCAAGCTGTTCCCGCAACACTACGCGGCAGTCTTTCACATAGTGTTTATCGCGCTCGGTTACGCGCTGTGCATGCTGACATACGGATTGTTGCGCCAGCTTGGCGCGGGGCGGACGCTTTCATTCGCGCTGAGCGGAATATATGCCATCTCGCCGCAATTCATCCTGTACGAGAACCTCCTCTTTTACACGATGCCGCTGGCCGTGTTTGTGGCGCTATGCGCCATGGCTTACGGGCGACTGCTCGAATCGTTCAGCCGCGGCTGGCTGATGACGCTGTTCGTCAGCGCCTTTGCGCTGTGCGCCACGCGCTCATTGTTTCATCCGGCATTCTATATTGCGATCGCGGCCGCCGCGGCATGGTCTCTGCGCGCGCGCTGGCGCACCGTGGCGGTTTACGCCGCTTTGCCGTTCGTGTTGTTGATGGGCTGGAACCTGAAGAATTATCTGCTTGTGGGACGATTCGAGGCATCGACATGGTTCGGCATCAGTTTCGCCACGCTCATGACAAACAATGTGCCCATCGGGGAGCGCAAACGTCTCGTGCGCGACGGCGCGCTTTCAAAATTAGCATTGATAAAACCTTTCTCGAAACTTGACGAGTACCCGGCTAACTACCGGGACACACCCGGATTGGAGCAGTATCCCTGGCTGCACATTCCTCTCAAGTCAACCGGCATGAGGAACTTCAACAACCTCGCTTACATACGCATCTCGGAAATGTACGGGCGCGACGCATTCACATTGCTGTTGCGCCGTCCGGACGTCTATGCGCGCAGCGTCGCGCTGGCGTGGATTGCCTGGTGCGAGCCGCCCACGCGCATCGACTGGCTCTTTGACTCGAACGTGCGCAGGCTTGGATCGTATTATGATTGTTTTGAGCGCTATGTGTTTGGGCGTCTGAAGGCGGCAACCGCCACCGAGCACACCACCGTTCACTATTATGCCTTCCTGATCATCGGGCTTTCACTCACGCTTCTCGCGGCCATTGTGATGGCTGCGCGGCGTCTGGGCGATGCCGATCCGGCAATCCGCCGGCGCGCCGCTCACGCACTTTTTCTCGCGTTCGTCATCATTTACGTCGGCACCGTGAGCAATTTCCTCGTGCTCTGGGAGAACAACAGGTTCCGCTTCAAGACCGATGCCCTGCAGTTGGCGCTTGCGTGCTACATCATCCACAACATCTGGCTTCGCGCACGACCGGCGCGGCGGCAGTCCGCGCGGCGCGCACGCCGCCATGACAGCGACATCGGCTCATGAAAATACTCTACATATGCGGCGACATCGGGGTGCCTGTGGGCGGGCGCAAGGGCGCGGCGACACATGTGCGCGAAACCTGCCATGCGCTCCACTATTTCGGGCACGAGGTTCTGCTGGTGGCGGCCAATGTTGGCGACAGATCGCAGATTGAATCCGGCATCGACGTTATTGAGGTTCCGCCGCCCACCGGCAAATGGCTGGGCGCGGATTTGCGCTACATTCTGCTCAACCAGCGGATAAAACACGCGCTCGAACATCACATCACCAATTTCCAGCCTGACGCCATTTATGAGCGAAACGCCCTTTATCAGACCGCCGGTCAAAAATGGTGTCAGCGCCTCAGACTGCCGCGCATTCTTGAGGTCAACACGCTGCTGGCGCGCGAGCAGAGCCACCGACTGCGCGCCGCGCGCCTGGCCGACACCTGCGAACGGCAGCTGTGGCGGCGCGAGCGCGCCATCATCGCCGTCTCCCAGATTCTTAAAACGCTCATGATCAAGACCGCGCGCATCGACGAATCACGCATGGCCGGATTCGTCGTGTCGCCCGTCGCGGTCAATCCCGATTTTTTCCGCCCCGACACCATGCCCGCCGACTTGTCGCGATTCGGATTGAACGGGAAAAGAATCGCCGGCTACATGGGAACACTCACGGTCTGGCACGGGGTTGACCTGTTTTTCGATGCGGCGCGCATTCTGCGCGAAGCCGGTGAGCCCGTGGTTATCGCGGCCTTTGGCGGCGATCCTCAGCGCGCGGACCGCCTGCGCAAACGCGCCGTGGAAGAAAACGTCGACTCGCATCTGCGATTCCTCGGCAGCGTCCCCCACAATGATGTGCCCTCGTATCTTGCCGCGATGGATATCGGGCTGATTCCCGACACCCAGGATTGGTCGTCCCCGACCAAGTTTTTCGAGCTTGCCGCCATGGAGCGGCCTGTTGTGGCCGCGTGCTGTCCCGCGGTCGAGGAAGTGTTCGGCAGTGAAGAAATGCCGGGCATGTTGTTTGAACGCGGAAACGCGCGGGACATGGTGCGCTGCATCCTCGACACATTGCACAATCCCTCACTGGCCGCCACCCGTGGCCGGGCGGGGCGCCGGCGTGTTCTTGGCAATTATTCGTGGTCATGCAACATCCGCCGTATCATGACTCTTTACATGCGCATGGGGGCGCGCGGCGCGGAATTGCCGCCCGCGGATGTGGAAGGCGGTTGCGCTGATCCAGGAGAAGGCAAGGGATGAACCGTCCGCTCCGCCAGCAGATCGAACTCGTCTTCAGCCTTGCCAAACGCGATCTCAAGGCGCGCTACAAGGATTCCGTGCTCGGTTTCTTGTGGTCGCTGTTCCGCCCCGCGTTCCTCACCCTTATCCTGTGGATTGTCTTTTCAAAAATACTGGATTCGCCTTTTCAAACCAGCAACGCCCCTTACTGGCTTCATGTGCTCATCTCGATTCTCGTGTGGAACTTTTTTGCCGGTTCGCTGTTCGACGCCACCCTTTCCGTTGTGGGAAACGCCAGCCTGCTCAAAAAAGTAAGACTGGACACCGAGGTGTTCCCAATCGCGGCAATCCTCTCCAACGGCGTCCATTTCGCGCTGGCGTTCGGGCTGGCTGTCATCGCGGCCGTGCTGGCGGGCGCCGGCATCCACTGGCAGATTCTTCTGCTCCCGCTTTATATGCTCATCCTGGTTGTTTTTCTGCTGGGGATGGCGTTGTGGCTCAGCGCGCTGAACGTCTATTACCGCGATGTGGCTAACGCGATTGAACTGGCCGCGATGGCATGGTTTTACCTGACACCGATCATCTACCCCCTCAACCTCGCGGCCGAACAAATCATGGGCAGAATGGGCCGCGCATGGTTCAACATCTACATGCTAAATCCCATGACGCCGATTGTTGTGGCGTTTCGGGCCGCTGTCCTTGGCGGCGGCGAGATGGCCGCGGCGCCGCTCGCGGGCTGGCTCGCGGCCGCGTTCACCGCGGGTCTCATTCTCACGCTGACCGGATGGCTTGCGTTCCGAAGGCTGAGCTGGCGTTTCGCCGACGAGCTTTGACCGATGTCTCTGTCCCGCACAGCCGCGCAAGACAACAATGGCACTGCCCTGCGCAGGCGCCGTCTGCGCGAGATGGGATGGATAGCGGCGTTTTTCATGCTTCTCGGCGCCACATCAACCGCCTACTGGTTTACGCGCCGCGGGGGGGCGCCGCCGAATGTTTTCAACCATCCCTTGAAATGGGAGTGGCTGGCGCTCATACCGCTGCTGACCTTGCTCAGCATGGCGTTGCGCTTCGTGCGGTGGCAGTATCTGTTGCGGGTGAACGGCTGTTTTGTTCCCCTGCGCGACAGCGCGATGGCCTATCTGTCAGGCTTTGGGCTTATGGTCACGCCCGCTTACGCCGGCGAGGTGGTGAGGGCGCTGCTGCTCAGGCAATGGCATGGCACGCCGTTGCGGCGCACAGTCATCGTGATCATTGCCTCGCGCATTTTCGACTTCGCAGCTGTCATGTTCCTCTCGGGCGCCGCGCGCGCATGGACCAACGGGGCGAATGGCCTGATCCCTTTTACGGCAATATGCGTCCTGATTTTACTGATGACGGGCCGGCTCGTGGCGGAGCGTCCTCATGCGATCGGAACCGCGGCGGCCAAACATGGCTTTATCGAGAGTTTCATGGCGCGCCTGCGCATTGTGATGATATGCGCCTTCCTGTCAGTTGTGGCATGGCTGCCCGCGGTGGCGGCAATGTCCGCCGCGTGCCGGGCTGTGGGGCTGATCATTCCCGCCGCGGACGCCGCGCGCGCCTTCACGGACGGCACGCTCGCGGGCGCCGCCACGCTCATGCCCGCCGGCATCGGCTTTACCGGCGGCGCGATGATCATCTCGCTCGAAAGCTCGGGCGCGCCCCCCAATGCCGCCGTTGTGGCCGCTTTCATCGTCCGTGCGGGCACGATCTGGTTTTCCATTCTGGTTGGCATGGCGACACTTGTGCTTCTCTGGCTAAAACTGCTCCGCCCGCGCCAGTTTCAGATGACACATTTCGACGATCTGGCGCCTGAATACACCGAACAGATTCCCGAGCATATGCGCGGTTATTACCTCAAACGCAAAATGGGCATCATGCTCGACCGCATCCCGGCAAACGCGCGCATGGGGGCGGACCTCGGATGCGGCCCCGGCTGGTATGCCATTGAGATGGCCCGCGCCGGCCGCGCCGACCGCCAAATGGCCGCCATCGACCTGTCACGCGGACAACTGCGCCATGCTCTCGGGTGCGCCACGCAATATCGCGGTCAAATCATGTTCTGCGCCGGCGATATGCGCCGCCTCCCGCTTGCCCCCGAATGGGCAGATTTCGCCTACAGCGTCAACGCCTTCCACCATATAGGGCATCCCGAGATGCAGGCGGAAGCCTTTCACGAAGCCGCGCGCATCCTCCGCCCAGGAGGATTGTTTTTCCTCCATGAAATGAACATCGCCAACCCGCTTTTCCGCTTCTACCTGAGCTACATTTTTCCCCTTCTCAAGCGCATCGACGAGGGCAACGAGCGCTGGCTGTGGCCTGACCAGCTTCCGCAAGCCGGAGGTTTAAGGCTTGAGGAGGTGTGCTATTTCGATTTCATGCCCGATTTTCTTCCCCAATGGCTCTTGCCCGCCGGACGCGCCTTGGAACGCCGTCTCGAAAAAACCCGGTGGCGCCGTTTCAGCGCCCATTATGTCGCCATTTTCCGGAAAAACGGATAACGAATCCGCGCTGACGAGAAAATTCATGTTTGATTCCGCACCGCGCGCGGAAAATGAATTGTGGTCATGTCATACGAAATCAAACGCATCGTCGTCACCGATCTGATGACCAACTGCTATCTGATCCACGACTCCTCGGGCAACGCGGTTGTGATCGATCCCGGAGGCGACGCCAATCACATTCTGGCATTCCTGCGCCGTCAGAACCTGAAATTGTGCCAAATACTTAACACCCACGGCCATGCCGACCACATCATGGGCAATGCGGCGCTGCGCGAGGCCACCGGCGCGCCCATCGCCATTCACCCGCTCGACGCCCATCTGCTCAACGATCCGCTCCGCAACGCCGCGTCGCTGTTTGGCTGGCCTTTTCAGCCGCACAAACCCGACCATGAATTGCGCGAGGGCGAGATCGTTGGACCGGCGCCGATGAGCTTCGACGTGGTTCACACACCCGGCCACACGCCCGGCTCATGCTCATTCCTCGACCGCGAATACGGCGTCATGTTCACGGGCGACTGGATTTTCAAGAACGGCATCGGCAGGTGGGACATTCCCGGCGGCGATTACGACACGCTCATGCGCTCGGTGCGCGATAAATTCCTGCCGCTGCCCGGCGGTATGAAAATCCATCCCGGCCACGGCGATGAAACCACAGCCGGCGCCGAGCGAAAGCGCAATCCCTTTATCGTGCCATTGATATAACCGCTCTTGATAATAATGCATGAGCTGGCTGATCTTTATCGCTGATCTTTACGAATGCTGGAGAAAACAACAGAACATGAAATCGAAGGAGCGGGTATTGACGACCCTTGCGCGCGGAATCCCCGATCGCGTGCCGGTGGATTACGAGGCGAATGCCGGAATTGACCGGCGATTGAAGGAGCATTTCGGACTGGCTCCGGATGATCACGAAGGACTGTTGAGGACGCTGAAGGTCGACTTCCGCAAGATCAATGTGCCCTACATCGGGCCCAAGCTGCATGACGACATTGCGCAGCGGGACGTCGTGGTGGACGATTGGGGAATTCATCGGCGGTGGATTCAACACGGAACAGGCGGATACTGTGATTTTTGTGACTTTCCGCTGCGGGAAGCCGACGAGGAAACAGTCGCCGATTGGCCCATGCCGGATCCGGAGCTGTACGACTATTCCCAGGTTCCCGCCCAGTGCAAACACCACCAGGAATACGCCGTTTGCCTGCTCTGCTATGGCGACCTGATCAACGGAAATGCCATGCTTCGCGGCATGGAACAGGCGCTCGTGGATATCATTACGGATGATCCGGCCGGGCTGCTGCTCGCCGACCGCCGGTTCGCCATTCAGGCTGAGGCCGCCAGGCGGACACTGGAGGCGGCAAAGGGCGCCATCGACATCCTGTGGCTGGGCGAGGACCTCGGCACGCAGGACCGCCCGATGATCTCCATGGAGATTTTCCAGAAGCACATCCGGCCACGCTACCAGAAGCTTGTGGATTTGGGCAAGGCATACGGCACGCGGATCATCATTCACACCTGCGGTTCGTCGAGCTGGGCCTACGATGATTTCATCGAAATGGGCATCGACGCCGTGAACACGCTCCAGCCGGAGGCAAGGAACATGTCGCCCGAGTATTTGAAGAGGACGTTTGGCGGGCGGCTTGCGTTTCACGGATGCATTTCCACGGCCGGGCCGGTCGCGTTCGGCACAGTAGACGATGTCGTCCGCTATTGCCGCCGCACATTGGAGATCATGATGCCCGGTGGCGGCTACTGCTTCGCCCCCACCCACGCCCTGCAGGACAACTCACCAACGGAAAACGTCGTGGCCATGTACGAAACCGCAATCAAGTACGGGGTATATTAATATCGATATGAGCTATCTTGGAATCGACATCGGCGGCACTGAAGTCAAGGGCATCCTGTGCGACGCGTCCGGCACTGTTCACGCCGGGACAAGACGTCCAACGAACATTCAATCAGGGAAAGAGGGAATCATCTCCGTCACGCGGGAAGTGATCTTGACGCTGTCCGAAGGCGGCGCGCGCGTCGAGGCCATCGGGATTGGCACAGCCGGCAGAATCAACGCGAAAACCGGCGATGTCGTGTACGCGACAGACAATCTGCCGGGATGGATGGGCATCAACATCCCCGCGGAGTTGAAGATGAGCGCGCCCGTGTTCGTGGACAACGACGCGAATGCCGCCCTGCTTGGCGAGCACTGGCTGGGCGCGGCCAAAGGCCGCGATTCGGCGGTCATGCTGACGCTTGGCACCGGTGTCGGCGGCGCGAATCTCGTGAACGGCGCCATCGTTCAGGGCGCCACATGGAACGGGGGGGAATGGGGGCATGTCATTCTTGTTCCGGGCGGGCATTTGTGCAACTGCGGTAACCGGGGCTGCATGGAGCAATATCTCTCCGGCGCCGCCCTGACGCGCATGGCCAGAGAAACCGTGTCACCGGCAATCAGCCACGGAAGAGACATTTGGCCGCTTTACGCAAGCTCAGACCCCGACGCCGTCAAGGCGGTCGACACATATCTTCAGCGCTTGTCCATTGTGATTTATAACATCCACACCGGCATCAATCCCGCCTGCATCGTGATCGGCGGCGGAGTCATCGAATCGAAGGACGCCTTCTGGGAGGCGTTGCAGCAAAAGATATCAGCATTCGGCGTTTCCGTTCCCGTGGTTCCTGCTTTGTTGGGCAACAGGGCGGGATGTTTCGGAGCCGCCAGAATGGCCATCAACGGCCGCGCCGCGGCGCCTTTTTTGTAAGGCGGCAATGGAAATTTTTCTCCGTGCTTGTCCGTGTTCGCCGCGCCATGGCATCAATTGTTGCAATTGCCATTTGCGGGGATACTTTTCATTACCAGAGCCGTGACCGGAATCCGCCGCGCCGCGGCACTCATCTCGAATTTCAATTTGGAGTAATTATGATGATGACCGCATCCATCAGCCTGGGACGTTTTTCAGGCCTTTTCTTGTCCGCGCGGACCGCGGCGGCGTTGTGCCTGATCGCCGCGCCCTGCCTTGCCGAAGATGCAATTGTGAAAACCATTGCCGTGATCCCCAAGGGAACGACACACGATTTCTGGCAAGCGGTTCACGCCGGCGCCGTCAAGGCCGAACGCGAACTGACCGGCACGAAGATTATCTGGCAGGGGCCGTTGCGCGAGGATGACCGCAACAACCAGATTCAGGTTGTGCAGTCGCATGTGTCCAAAGGCACAACGGCAATATGCCTTGCGCCGCTCGACGCGCGCTCGCTGCGCAATCCCGTCCGCGACGCCAACACCCGCAAAATCCCCGTTGTCATTTTCGACAGCGATATCGAGCGCGAAGGCGTTGAACTCGTCAGCTTTGTGGCCACGGACAATTACAAGGCCGGACAACTCGGCGGCGAAACACTTGCCGGCCTCATCGGCGGGAAGGGCAATGTCGTCCTGCTGCGTTACGCCATCGGCAGCGCCTCCACCGAAGCGCGCGAAAAAGGCTTCCTGCACGAAATCGCCAAGCACCCCGACATCAAACTCGTCAGCAGCAACCAGTTTGCCGGCGCCACGGCCGAAACCGCGCGAAAAGTGTCCGGCGACATTCTCACATCGCTGCAAAAGGAAAAAATCGGCGGCGTGTTCTGCCCCAATGAATCAAGCACATTCGGCATGCTGCTCGCGCTTCAGGACCGCGAAATGACAGGCAAGGTCAAATTCATCGGCTTCGACGCCAGCACGAAACTGCTCGAGGCGCTCAAGGCGGGCAAGATCGACGGCCTCGTTGTGCAAAATCCATTCAAGATGGGCTATAAGACGGTGAAGGCGGCGGCGGCCGCCTTGGAAGGCAAACCCGTCGAGAAGCGCATCGACACGGGTTGCGCCGTTGTCAACAAGGACAACATCGATAAACCCGGCATCGCCGAAATGATCAATCCGCCCATCAGCACCTACTTGAAATGATGACAGCGAACGCGCCGCCGCCTCGTTCTTCGTCCGTGGTTGTCCGTGGTTGTCCGCATGATGGCGTACTCGCTGACCGCCTGATGGCGTACTCGCTGACCGGTCTTCCTGCTTCATGAGCGCTCCGTCACCCGGCATCATCCTCGAGGTGCGTGGTCTGGACAAGGCATTCGGCGCCACACGCGCACTGGACAGCGCCAGCCTCCAGATCCGCGAGGACGAGATTCACGCGCTCGTTGGCGAAAACGGCGCCGGCAAGAGCACGCTCATCAAAGTGCTTGCCGGCGCGTTGCGCGCCGACGCGGGGGATATCACATGGCTCGGGCGCCGCTGGTTTCCCCCCACGCCCGCAGCCGCGCGCGACATGGGCATTGCCACATGCCACCAGGAGCTTTCCATCGCGCCGCACCTTTCCGTGACGGAGAATATCCTGCTCGGTCAGGAAATTTCAACGGCTGGATGGGTGTGCCGGCGCGAAAGCCGTCGGCACGTGATCCGGATTCTCGAAACCCTCGACCAGGCGCATATACCCGTCGACGCTCCCGCGGGCAGCCTGCCCATATCATCGCAACAGCTTGTGGAAATCGCCCGTGCCATTGCCTCGAACGCGCGCCTGATCATACTCGACGAGCCGACAAGTTCGCTCACGCAGTCCGACGCGCAAAGCCTCTTCGCGCTCATCCGCCGCCTGCGCGAACGCGGAACCAGCTTCCTCTATGTCAGCCACTTCCTCGAGGAAATCATGCAGCTTTGCGACCACTACACCGTCATGAGCGACGGGCGCACGGTGGGATCGGGCCGCGTCGCCGGCACAACCATCGACGGCCTCATATCAATGATGGTCGGGCGCAAGATCACCGATCTCTATCCGCAAACGCCGCACAAGCAGGGCGAACCGCTCCTGACACTTTCGGGGCTTGCGGGCGCGGGCGGCAAACCAGGCCGCACTGATTTTTCGGTGCGGCGGGGCGAAATCCTCGGGATTGGCGGGCTCGTCGGATCGGGACGCAGCGAACTGTTGCGCGCGATTTACGGCCTTCGCCGCGCGCAACGCGGCCGCGTGACAATCAGCAAATACCCCGATGAAAACATGGCCGCGAAAAGCGTGGCCCACCGCTTAAGGCGCGGATTGGGCTTCGCCAGCGAGGACCGCAAGACTGAAGGATTGTCGCCGCGCCAGTCGCTGGCCGAAAACATCGGCCTGTCGGCCCTGCAACGCGCCGCGAGGGGCGGCTGGTTGCGCCCGCGCATTCTGCGCGCACTGGCGCGCGAAGCCGCCGACTCCCTGTCGGCCGTCTACCGCGACATCGGCCAGCCGGTCATGGACCTTTCCGGCGGCAATCAGCAGAAAATCGCCCTCGCAAGACTGCTCTTTTCGCAATCCGATGTCCTGCTGCTCGACGAACCGACACGCGGTATTGATGTGGGGTCGAAAACTGTCATCTATCAGTGGCTGGGCGCCGAGGCCGCACGCGGTAAGGCCATCATGCTGACGAGCAGTTACCTGCCCGAACTGCTCGGAATGTGCGACCGCATCGGCATGATGTGCCGCGGACGCCTCGTGGCGCTCGGTCCGCGCACGGCATGGACGGAGGAAAAAATGCTTCTCGCCGCGACGACAGGCGCAAATCCCGTTGGAGACAACACATGAGCATTGCGATGAAAGAACCCGGCGCCCGCGCGTTTTCCGTCTGGCGCTCGCTCGCGGCGCTTGGCCCGTTTTTCGGTCTGATCCTTGTGCTCGCCGTTTTCACGGCGATCAACGGTCCCGCATTCCTCTCACTGCCCAATCTCCAGACAATGGTGGCTGACGCATCCATCGTGGCCATCGCGGCGCTGGGCATGACGCTCGTCATCATCGGCGGCGGCATTGACCTGTCCACGGGATCGCTTGTGGCGTTGTCGAGCATCATGTGCGCCAAGGCGCTGGCGTGGGGCGGCTTCGCCGACAGCCCCGCGCTGAGCACATGGGGCTGGACGCTGGCTTTTCTTGCGGGCATCGGCACGGGCATGTTCTGCGGCGCGATCAACGGCTCGGCCATCGTGGGGCTGCGCGTCGTGCCGTTCATCGCCACGCTCGGCATGCTCTCGGTAGCGCGCGGCGGCGCCAAATGGCAGTCGCACAACCAGCCGATCAACGTCACCTACGCTTTCGGCGACTGGGTTCAGCCCTACGTCAAACCCGCGTGGATCATGCTGGCGCCCAGTGTCTGGCTGGCGATTGTGCTGGCTGTCATCATGGGGCTTGTGCTCAACCGCACGGTTTTGGGGCGCTCCATCGTGGCACTCGGCAGCTCCGAAGCCACTGCGCGCCTGTGCGGCCTGCGTATCGGATGGCTCAAGATCACCCTCTACACCATCGCGGGAGCCTTCGCCGGCCTGGCGGGCGTCGTGCAGACGGCACGCCTGACGCGCGGCGATCCTTCCGTGGCCGTCGGCATGGAACTCAACGTCATCGCGGCGGTCGTCATTGGCGGCGGCAGCCTGAGCGGCGGCGAGGGAAGCATCCTCGGCACGATGGCCGGCGCACTCATCATGAGCGCGCTTGCCACGGGCGCGACACAGGCGGGATGGGAAAACTACGTGCAGGAAATCCTCGTCGGCCTGATTATCGTCTTCGCTGTCGCGCTCGACCAGCTTCGCGCAAGAAAAATGCAGTGCTGACTGATGGCGTACTCGCTGACCGGCTACATGCGTTTGTACCACAAGACAGTAGAATAACCGCGGAAGATTGGACGCTTCAGAGCGAAGGCAAACAGGCATTGCGAGTAATCATGCAAACAATTTGTAAGCTGGTGTCAGCAGATGCAATGAATTGCCACGAGGGGATTCGACGACATGACTGGTGATCTTTTTTATAATGTTCCGGAGGACGATGCCAAATCCGAATCGGCGGCCGTAAAGCGCGTCAAGTGGCTTCGCCGCGAGATCGAGCGGCACAACAAATTCTACTACCAGCAGAACAAGCCGGAAATATCCGACCGCGAGTATGACATGCTGGTGGAGGAACTTGCGGAGCTGGAGCGGCGATTTCCGCGGCTGGCCACGGCCGCATCGCCCACGCAACGCGTTGGGGGCGCGCCCACGGGTGAGTTCGCGCAGATCACCCATAAGGCGCCCATGCTTTCAATCGCTAACACCTACTCGCACGAGGAACTCCGCGATTTCGACGGCCGTGTCAAGAAACTACTCGGGCGAAACGATGACATTGAGTATCTTGTCGAGTTGAAGATCGATGGGGTTGCCGTGGCGCTGCGCTACGAGTCTGGGCGGATCGTTTATGGCGCCACACGCGGTGACGGACTGCGCGGCGATGTCATCACGGACAACCTTCGCAAGGTGCGTGGCGTGCTCGACGCGCTTCCAGCTTCATCCAACCGCAAAGGCAGTGTGTTCGAAGTGCGGGGCGAGGTATACATCGACAAGGCGGATTTCGATCGCCTGAACAAGCAGATGACCGACACCGGGGAAGAATGCTTTGCCAATCCGCGCAATCTCGCCGCGGGGTCACTCAAACAGAAAAACAGCGCCGTCACGGCCACACGCCCATTGCGGATATTCCATTATGCGGCCGGAGCCACTGATTTCGCTCTCCCCCGCACGCACAGCGATTTCATGAAACTGCTCGATGACATGGGCCTGCGCACCAATCCCCAGCGCACACTGTGCCGTTCGATCGAAGAGGCCATCGGCTGCGCCATCGAGTGGGAGCCTAAACGCGATGGGCTGCCTTACAATATCGACGGGCTTGTGGTGAAAGTGAACCGGCGCGAGTGGTGGGACACGCTGGGAACAACCGCCAAAACCCCGCGCTACATGACCGCTTATAAATTCTCCGCCAAGCAGGCCGTGACAAGGTTGCTCGACATTCAATGCCAAGTGGGACGGACGGGAGTCGTCACGCCGGTGGCGCACCTCGAACCTGTTTTCCTTGCCGGATCGACGATCTCTCGCGCCACGCTTCACAACGCCGATGAAATCGCGCGGCTCGACGCGCGCATCGGCGACCAGGTTGTCATCGAAAAAGCCGGCGACGTCATCCCCAGGGTTGTGCGTGTCATTGAATCCGTGCGCACGGGCGCCGAGCGGAAGTTCAAATTCCCGCGCAAATGCCCCATCTGCGGATCGGAACTCGCGCGCAGCGAATACGAGGTTGCCATCCGCTGCCCCAACATCTCATGCTCCGGGCAGGTGCGCGAGCGGATACTTTACTATGGCTCGCGCAACGGCATGGATATCGAGGGGCTGGGCGGCGTAATCGTCAACCAGCTTGTCGAAACCGGCCTCACCCGCGACATTGCCGATCTCTACGCGCTGACCGTCGAGCCGGTGGCCGCCCTTGAACGCATGGCCGCAACAAGCGCGGCAAACCTCATCAAGAAAATCGAAGCCAGCAAACAACGGCCGCTTCACAACCTGCTCTACGCGCTCGGCATCCCGCAAATTGGAACGAGCGGCGCAAGGGCGCTCGCGCTCAATTACCGCGCGCTCGAGGATCTCATGGAGGCGCGACGCGAGGAACTGAGCGCGATCCGCGATATCGGCGAAGTCACCGCCGAGGGCATTTACAGCTTCTTTCACGATGCCAGCAACCGCGCCCTCATCACGCGCCTGCACCGCGCGGGAGTTGCCGCGCCCAACTCGCTCTACCGCGGCGCGTCCGCCGATGCATCCGATGCGCCGGCGGAAGCTTTCCAAGGCATGACCGTCGTGCTCACAGGAACATTGGCCGGCATGACCCGCGTCAAGGCGCAGGAGCGCATCGAAGCGCTCGGCGGCAAGTGCTCGGGCAGCGTGTCGAAAAAAACGAGCCTTGTCATCGCGGGCGGGGAGACGGGATCAAAACTCGCCAAGGCGCGCGAACTGGGCGTCAGGGTGATGGGCGAAGATGAATTCATGAAGATGCTGGAATCCGCGTCAGCCTGATTCAGCGTCTTCCCAGCAGGTCCGCTATTTTTTGAGCCGTTTCGGGAATCGCCGGTCCGGGGACGGTCAGATGTGTGTCGGCCAGACAAAAAATGCGTCCTGAACGCACGGCGCTGATCTGGGGCAGTTGTTTCCATGCCGCCGTGTGCGCCTCCGCCACTCTGGTGTTGCGGCCGGCCTCGCCCGGCGAGAGATCAATGATGACCTCGGGGTCCATCGCCGCAATCTGTTCCTTGGACAGCGGCGGGTAGGAAATGCCGCCGACGGGGGCCATGTTGCGCCCGCCCGCGGCATCAATAATTTCACCAAGATATGTGGCCGGCCCCGCGGCATAGATGTTCTGGAGCGATGCGGGTTGGCGGCCGACAATGATCAGGGCGCGCGCGCGCGGCGCTGTGGTCGCCGCTTCCCGCAGACGGGCGAGACTCGCGCGGATCGATCCGCTCAGTTCCGCGGCCTCGCGCCGGCGCCCTGTCATTTCTCCCGCCGTTGCAATCAGATCGAACACGTCGCCCAGCGAGTCGCTGCGCACGGTGACCGCGCGGATGCCTATGCCTTCAAGCTTTCCGCCAAGATCAGCCTGCGAATTAAGGATCACGACAGCCGTCGGGCGCAGCGACACGATCTTCTCGATGTCAAAGTTGAGCAGTGCCCCCACGCGGGGTTTCAATGCGGCCTGTTCGGGATGATTGCAGTAATCGCTGACACCCGCGACCATGCCGCCCGCGCCAATCGCAAACAGTGTTTCTGTGACGCTGGGCACGAGCGACACGATGCGCGTCGTGGGCGCGTCGTCACACGACGCAACTCGAACGAGTGGCGTCAGAAACGTGATGAAACACGCCAGCGCCATATGATGAACCGCCGCGCGCCGCCGCAGGGGGGGGCTCGTTCTTCGTCCGTGGTTGTCCGTGTTCTCCTGCTTTTTGATGATTATTGGCTGTACATAAGAAAGACGGCTCGGCGGTTTTTGGCCCAGGCCATTTCATTGTTGACGGAGTCGTCGGGACGGTCGGCGCCGTAACTGATCGTGTGAAGACGCGCGGGTTCCACGCCCTCGCTGATCATGAAATTGCGCGCCTCGTCGGCCCGGCGCTGCCCCAGCGAGTAATTGTAATCAGGCGTGCCGCGCTCGTCGCAGTGCCCCTCAATCTGTATCTGCACGCCGGGGTTGGCCTTCATCCAGTTGGCATTGGCCCGCAACTGCTCCTTGGCCGGCTCCAGCAGACTGGCACTGTCGAATCCGAAGTAAATTCTCTTCAGATCGGCAACCTCTTGGGGAGTCTGTCCGCGAATGGGATCAGGCAACGCCGACGACTCGATTCCGCTGGCACCGTTCATTCCATTCGCGCCTTTGCCTCCAAAATACTTCCCGAAACGATCCTTCAAGCAGCCCCGACATCCGGTAGCAACGATCGCAGTCACCAATAACAGCATGAGCAACTTGACCGCTCGATAGGTCTTCACTTTCTATGTCCTCCTGCAACTGTTTCCGATATCCCTCCTGCTGGATATTCAATTGAAGAACACGCCTGTGCCCCGCCTGCTGTCAACGGATTTTATTCAATGATGGGGAAGCCTTGAGGATTCGTCCACCTTCGTCCATCTTGTCCACACGAATCATTATCAATTTTCTGCGGGTTCTTGCCGATAAACTCTGATCAACCCAAACCTTCGCTGTGACCACAAGGCCAGTTCCCGTAGAAGCTCCGGCGGCAGCGGGCGCGAAAGGGTGCGCAGCAGGTAGCGCGCGGCGGCGGGCTGTTGAAACGGTTTGTCCGGCTGGAATGTGAACCGCAGTGCGTTGCCCTCGCGCATCGCGATAAGATAAAGCAACTGATAATCAACGCCTGTTTCGGGCTTGCGGGCGTCCTGCGTCAGCAGAACGCGCTTGCCGCTTGAATCATCGCACACGAACCACACGGCGTCGCGCTGATCGCGGTAGGTGGGGTAAACCAGCAGAGCCGGATCAGCACGCTCCATCACGGCAAAGCAGGCGCGCAGATAAAAAAATGGGCATGCCGAAAAAAAACCAATGAGGCCGGCGGCAAGAAATGGCGCGGCGATGCGGGCGCGCCAGCGGACAACCGCACTCACGTCTGGTATCATTTCCAGCAACGCGCCGGCCAGCAGCCATGGACCGGGCATCGCCGCCAGCCAGTAACCCGGAACCACATCAACCCGCAACAGCCCGAAAACCGCCAGCGGCACAATCGTCCAGGCAAGAGCCACAGCGGCAATCTGTTGTGTCGCGCTCAATGCGCCGCCGCGCCCGCGCCATCCGGTTCTTATGAATCCCATTGAAAGACCGGCCGCCGCCACGATGCCAGACGCCGCCAGCCATGCCGCGCCCGCATATTGGTAGATCGCCCCGCACGCAACGCCCCCAAGGAACCGCGCATAATTCTGCTGAAATGCCGTGACGCCGCCAAAATCGCTCAGCGAAAACCACACCGAGCGCCAAAGCGCGTCGTGTGGGGAACGCGCAGCGGACCCGCCTTGAGTTGCCAGTGTGACAATGACGCTTAGGTCGCTGAAATGTGTCTGAACGAGATGGAACAGGTAGGGCAGATAACTCAGCGCCGCCGCCGCCACACCCGCACCCAGCCAGCGCGCATTCGCGCGCCCGCCCGCGATCCACAGCGCCAGCCCCGCACTCACCGCCAGCAATGCGCCCTGAAAATGCGCCTGCTGCGCCGCGCACACCGCAAGCGGCAGAATTAATGAAGCCGCGCGGTCACGGGGACTGCGCACAAGCTTCAGCGCGCACAGCAGCGCGATGATGGACATCGTTGGGATGAGCGCGCATCCCCACAACCGCAGCGTCAGAAGCAGCGCGCCCGGCCCCAGCCCGCCCAGCGCAAGAACCGCCAGCGCGCCCCACGACCAGCCCATGCGCCGCAGCCCGCGGAACAGAATCGCCAGCGCGCCCAGGAACAATACCTGCAAAAATCCCACGGCAAATACCGGAGAGCGCGAGATCAGCCACGGAATGGAAATCAGATAAATGAAGAAAGGCGGGTTGTAAAACTCGTAACTTGTCTTCACGCCCTTGAGCGGGAAATCCCACTTTTCGGCCAGTTGCAGGGCGTATATGCTGGCAATCCCCTCGTCGAAATCATAAAGCATCAAATCGAGAAATCCCAGCCGCCACCATGCCGCCGCCGCCAGCATTGCCAGCGCCGCCAGACGCCACGGGGTCAACATCGTTCTCCATCCAGACATGAGGGCAGTCACCCCTGCCGGGTCTGAAGCAGGTCGGCGTACGCGCAGGACACGAGATCGGCTTCCCGCACGCCCAGCTTCGCCATCAATTCGGCCGCGATCGCGCGCCCCTCTTCTGGCTCCTGACCGGGGCGCAGGACAACTTCCAGTTCCATGAACGTCCCCAACCCTTCAACCTCATCAAGGTGAATCCGCGTCTGGCCGGCCATGTAGACACGCCTGCGTTTGCGGACCGTGACAGTTTCACCCAACGCGGCCGTGAGAATCTTTCTCAGTTGTTGGGGTTCGGACATCCTGTAAATATCATAATGAGACTGCTTCGCCTCTGCCGTGTCGGGGCGCGTGTAGAAGATCAATTCGCCCGCATTCTCCCCAAGGATGCGCAGTTTGAGTCTGCCCGCCGGACAGAGGAAGAAAATATCCTCCTGATGAAAAGTCTCACATGATCCGCCGGACAGGCTTTCCACCGCCGCGCGGAGTTCATCCAGGTTTGCGGCTCTGGCTTTGATCTCTATGTTTGATGGCAACGGAAGGAACCTTTTGTTTGTTCTGATTCATGACAGGGACCGCGGAATCTTGCTTCCGCTTTCACAGTCCCAATCTGTTACTGTCCTTCGCCCCCGGAGATTGTCTGATCCTTGCCCGTGACAAGCGGCATGCGGGGATGCTTGGCGAAGGAGAAAGTCATCTGCTCATACCACGAGTCCGACGAGATGACCATGCGCAGAATGCGCTTCCACAGTTCGACGGGCGGGCCAAACACCTGCCAGTCGACATTCAGCACGCGCACGCCGCGGCGGCGCATCTCTTTAACGAGCAGCTTGTAATTCTTGTCGAGATGCTGCAGGTAATCGAGCGGGACGCCCTCCTCCTGCTCGCGACCGCGCGCCGCCATGCGCTGGTGGCATTCCTCCGGCGGCACCTCGAGATACACGAAGATGTCCGGCGGCATGACGTCGCGGCTCATGTTGCGGAACACGTCCACGTAAAGCTCATATTCCTGCCCGGTCATGAAGCCGCGCTCCATGGCGGTGGTGGCAAACACAGTGTCGCCATAAATGGGGCGGTCTTGGACGACCACGATTCCCTGCTGGCCCCATGCCATCTCGACGGCAAGACGGTGCTGCTCATAACGCTGGCACAACATGAACATCTGCATGGCGAATCCGCCGCCGGTGTTCTGACCCGTGCGCAGGTCATCGTAGTAGCGGTTCAGAAAATGCGGAAACTTCGGATGGTTGGTCGGCTCCTCCAGCACGCGCGCCGGCCATCCGCTGACGCTGGCCGCCGAGGCAATCGCATGGCATGCGTTGGTCTTGCCGGCGCCGATGTTCGCGTCGACCGTGATGAAAAGCCCTTGTTTTCTTTTTATGTCGCCCTGATTCATGGTTCCTTCCTGCTCCATAACGTTCCTGTGTGCGCAGGCTCAACAGCAAAATGCGCCCGCCCGCGGCATCGGAAGCGCCACATGATGAACCGCCGCGCGCCGCCGCCTCGTTCTTCGTCCGTGGTTGTTCGTGGTTGTCCGTGTTCTCCGAATTTAATTGCGGTTTTGTAAATAGATAATACCCACCACATTGGCGGAACGATATGGCTTGGTTTAAAAAAGAAAGATACACGACGCTGAAACCCCCGGAGATGCGCGACCGCATTCCCGAAGGATTGCTGACGAAATGCGAGGAGTGCTACGCGCCGATTGTCACGAAGGATTTTGAGGAAAATCTGCGCGTGTGCAAGAGATGCGGCCGCCACCACCGGATGTCGGCGCGCGAGCGGGTCAACCTGCTTGCCGACGCCGGCTCCTTCACCGAGATGTTCAAAAACATCCAGTCCACCGACCCGCTCAAGTTCGTCGACTCAAAAGCCTACCCTGACCGCATCAGGTCTGCGCAGAAGAGCGGCTACGATGAGGGCGCGCTGGCGGGCGAGGCGCTCATCAACGGGCGCCGCGTGGCGCTCGGCGTCATGGTGTTCGAATTTGTCGGCGGCAGCATGGGCAGCGTCGTGGGCGAGCGCATCACACGACTCATCGAGCGCGCCACCGCAGACGAAATACCCCTCGTCATCGTGACCGCGTCGGGGGGCGCACGCATGCAGGAGGGCATCCTCTCGCTCATGCAGATGGCAAAGACCAGCGGCGCACTCGCCAGACTGGCTCAAAAACGCGTGCCCTACATCAGCGTGCTCACCAATCCCAGCACGGCGGGCGTCATGGCAAGCTATGCCAGTCTCGGCGATGTCATCATCGCCGAGCCGGACGCGCTCATCGGATTCGCCGGCCCGCGCGTCATCCAACAGACCATCAACCAGGTGCTCCCAAAAGGATTCCAGAAAAGCGATTTCGTGCTCGAACATGGATTCCTCGACATGGTCGTCGAGCGCAAAGACCTCAAGGCAAAGATCTCACTGTTGCTTTATTACCTGACAGGCAAGGAAACCCGCGCCGTTGTGCCGGCCAGCGATGAAGCCGCCGCCAAGCCAGCTGGTTGGCCATTGCGAGCGCAGCCAGTGGACCCGCTCGAAATCGCGTTCAGATAAGGACGCGACCCGCAAAAAAGTCTGTTTCACCGTCGGTGTCCCCCACAAAATGGTTGTCCTGAACCGCTGATAAAATCATCTTGGGCACATGGTTCACATCGCGCTCCTGAGCCTTGGTTATCTTGCCGCCGCGCTGACCGCGCATCTGCTGGCGCTTGGTTGCGGCATGGCATTGCTGGGCGTGCCGGGCGCGGGGCGGCTGACGTTGCGCGCGCTGGCGCTCGGACGCTGTCATGCGCTGGGCATCGTGTGGCTGTCCGCAACAGCGGCGGCGCTGGGGCTTGCGGGATGGCTGAGGACGATTCCCGTGGCCATCGCGTGGATCGCGCCTGCGCTGATCGGTTGGATGCGGATGGGCGCGGGATGGGCGGAACTCTGGCGTGATTTGATCAATGAATTGAATCGCGCGTGGACAGAATTCACGCTGTCGGAGCGCGCCGTCACTGTCCTCACAGGCGCATGGGGCGCGCTGATGAGCGCGAACGCGCTCGCGGGGAGTCTCGCGCCCGATCTCACCCATGATGCCATGTGGTATCACTTGGCGCTCGCCGGCCAGTGGGCCTTGCGCGGCGGCGTGCCGATGTTCAGCCACCAGTTGCACTCGGTGCTGACACTGCCCGTGGAGACTATCTATGCGGGAATTCTGCTCTATGCGGACGAAATCGTCTGCACGTGTTTTTACGCCCAAGCCACCTTGATCCTGCTGTGGACATTGCCCGTCGTTGCCGCCGCGGCGTGCGCCGCGGCGATGCAGGCGGGGATGCCGCTGTTGCGGAACGCGCCGCGCGCAACGGCCGCGCGCGCGGCGCTGTGGTGCGCGGCGTCAGTCGTCGGA
>JAPLSQ010000013.1 GCA_026398535.1 Candidatus Sumerlaeota bacterium
CCTCACGCTCGTTGTATCCCTGATAGCCAGGGAGGAGGGAACCAATCTTGTCGAATATGTTGGTTTGTCTATGCACAGTGGGATCTCCCTTCCATTGGGATATTACCTTGCCATAAATTCCCCGACACTTCTTTTTCCCTATAGAGTTTGCACATGCTGGTCCACCCACGGGCGTGAGAACGCACCTTGGCTCCAGCCAGCGTTTGCCTCCTGTCAGAATCCGGAGCGACTAAATTCAAAACGGAGCAGTAAAGGGAAAATCCTCGGTTTTTCATCGCATGCATCGTCTTGCCCTAATTTCTAATTCACTCCGGAATCCAATCTCGGAAGTATATTGCCTGACAGTTGGCTCAAGAAAAATGAGTGTGTCAAGACAAATAGCGTTTGCGCGCATGTTGATTCTGCCACATCGCTTCTTGCCATTTGGATTTTGTTCTCCATGGTTGATGACATGGTTATTCATCCTGTGACAGTGAGGCCCGTAGAATGGCTGCAGATCCGATTGGTCGTGAGCGTTTGGCGGGGCGCTGGAGCGTGATGTAGAGGCTGAGTACCGGGAGCTTGCCTGGCAGGAATTGGAGCGGCGCGCCCAGGAGTTAGTGGACTCCAAAGGCGACTTTTTCCCCCTTGGAGCGGGAAGGTTTTGACCCATCTTCTACAGTGCCATCTTGCAACTTGTTTGTATTCAGTTGTCGGCAAATGGCATCGGCGTGTAGTGCCAATTTTTTTGGCTCCACTTCGCCGGACTTCCAAGCGATCAGCGTTCGATTTCACCCTCCCGCAGATCAGGTGGCAACCTCACTCCAACGGCCTGTGCAACCATCCCGAGAACACCCTTGGTCTGGCTGCGCAACACGTATGACTTGCCCTGCAAGTCGAACTGCGTCTCCTGCAACTCATTCACGTCCCGGATGATGTCCGACCATTCGAGACTGAAACCATTGGACTCTAGGCGGTCCTGCAACTACTTCTATTAGATCTTAAAGTTCGTCAAGCTTATTGCTTAACTCTATGATGGATCTTCCCCCCTGATTTTCCCGTTATTGCCCGCTTTAGATGTTGATGAAATCCAAGTAAACATCATGATATTGTTGATTCTATGAAAATGACGAATCACATGATCGCGGCCGATTCCGGGCGACGCCCGCCATTTCTTCAGACGGGCATGGCCGTGGTCGGCGCGTTTGCGGGCGCCATTGCCGTGGCTGGCGTCGCCGCCATGTCCGTGAAAGTCATGGGATTTGCCGGCCCGCTGATGATAATTGTTGGCGTGGCGGCGGTGTTTGCCGCCATTGTCATGGTGTTGCGGCCCGGCATCGGCGTCTTCGCGCTCTTCACGGTCGCGTACATATGCACGGGGCTGAGCCGTTATGTGCCTGGCCCGCTGGGCTTGAGTGTGGACGGCGTGCTTGTGCTTCTGTTGACGGGCGTCCTGCTGGCTAACTGGTATCGCCCCGAGTGGCGCGGCATCATGTCCCCCTCGTTCGTCGGGATCATGCTGTGGACGCTGTTGTGCGTGGCCCAATTGGGCAATCCGAATGCGGCAAGCCGCGTGGCATGGTTTTTCGCCGTGCGCGGAGTGGCGTTGTACTGGCTTTTTGGTTATCCCGTGTTTGCCCTGCTGCTCAATCCTGATAAAGGCGCGGCGTACGAAACCGTTCTGTGGCGTCGCGTGAAACCCGGATTGGCCGGGCAGACGCCCGGCGTTCCGGTCAGAGCCGCCGCCGCGCCGCGCGCGGGAACAGGGGGCGCCGCCCGGCGCATCGACGGCTGGCAACTGGTCATATGGGCGACCATCTTCATTCTCTCATTTTCATGCGCGGGCGCGTTGTGGGGGCTCAAGCAGGTGACCATCGGCCTCGACCCGTTTGAATACGCATGGCTGCAGGAACCGGGCAATCTGAGCACCCACATGCTGTTCGGACGCCTGCGGGTATTCTCGTTTTTCTCGGACACCGGACAGTTCGGCATCAACATGGCCTACACCTCGCTGATGGCGGTGATTCTCGCGTGCGGCCCGTGGCCGAAAAAAGTGCGCATCGCCCTGTGGTGCGCGGCGGCGCTGCTGTTCATAGGGCTGGGAAAATCCGGCACACGATCGGCCTATATCGGCTTCCTCGCCGGGTTCCCTGTTTTTTTCCTCCTGAGACGCAACATCAGGATCGTCATCATTGGCGGTCTTGTAATAGGCAGCGTCGTGGGCGTGCTCAAATACACACATATCGGCCAGGGCAACTACACAATCCAGCGCATGCGGCAGGCGGTCAACCCCATGGACGATCCCTCCTTCCTGGTGCGGCTGGAAAACCAGCGGCGGCTGGCCGACTATCTAAAAAGCCACCCATTCGGCGGCGGCATCGGCTCGGCGGGCTACTGGGGCGCGCGGTTTTCACCGGGAACGTTTCTGGCTAACCTCGCGCTCGACTCATGGTACGTCAAGATTGCCGCCGAACAAGGGCAGGTCGGCCTTGTTCTCTATGTCGCGTTTATCATTTTCCTGGGAGTGCGCGGCGTGATGGCGGGCTGGCGCGAACGCGACCCGGCGCGAAGAAACCTGCTCGAAGCCTATGCTTCCATGTATTGGGGCGTGGCTCTGGCATCCTATTCAAACCAATACCTGGGGCAGATACCCACCGGCATAATCATGCTTTTCTCTGTCGCGCTATTTGAATTCGCCCTGCGCCAATCTGTTGCGGGCGGGATCGTCGATCCTGTCCGCCGATCCCTGGCGCATATGCGATCATCACTCCCACCCGCAAGATCCCGCCCGCTGAAATGAATGAACGCGACGTGGCGCGGAATGCCGGCGTTATTTCCCTTTTTCTTGTTCATACGCGCGCGATGCCGCTTCAACAAGCGCGTTGCGCCCCGCGATGAAATCCTGCGAGATTTCCCAGAAAAAAATCCCCGCGCATCCATGATCTGAAGCCCACCGGCCCTTGAGGGCGGCGGATTGTTCGTCATCGTAGGTGATGATTTCCTTCACGCCGGATTTGGACAACCATGGCACGCATGCCGCGGAATCCCATGAGCGCGTCCAGCCGTCCTTGAGCATGCCCGCGACTTTATCATACGGCAGATACGGATGGCCGGGTTTCACCTTGGGATTAAACGATTCATGCCATTGGTTGACGACAAAACCGCGGCCGAAGCCGGGGATGCCGACGAGCAGTTTGTTTTTAGGCCATTTCAGATTCTTCTCCCAATAAGCGATCTGCCCCTCCACGCAATTTGACGAGCATTCGTCCTTGTCGCCGGTCGCGGGATGAAGCGGGGCGTTGAAGCCGGCATGACTGCCCCATGGGCCGTGGACATCGTAGGTCATCACATTCACATAATCGAGCAGCGGCAGCAGCGCTTCGGCGTCGACGAAACGGCAGGCCCAGCGCGTGCCCGATTGCGCCGAAGTGAGCAGCGCACCAGGTTTTTTCTCGCGGAAAATCTCGCGGAAACGGCGCGCCATGCGCGTGAGCGAGGCCTTGTCGGTTTCATTTGAAGTGAATTCCCAGTCGAGATCAATACCGTCATATTCATAATCGAGCATGACGCGCGCCACCGCCTGGATGAAACGCTCGCCGGCGTCGGCGTCGCGCATCATCGGGCCGAAATAAACGCCGCTGTCCATGCCGCCAAGCGACAACAACACCTTGACCCCCGCCGCGTGGGCGCGCGAGGTGAGGTCGCGGCTGGGCATGTTGCCTTCCATTTTCAGCGAACCGCTGGTGTCCGCCATGATGAACGCATGGCATATGTGGGTGAACTGGCCGTAGTTGATCTGGGGCGGCTCGAGGCCGCTCTTCCATGAGGGGTAATAACCCAGCACGACCGGACGCGTCGACGCGGCATCGGGAGCGGCGCCGGCAAGCCTGCCCGCTGAAAATGCGAAAACCATCATGACAGTCACCAATAAGCTCGTAGTAATATGTTTTTGTTTTTTTCTCATGGAATCAGGTGCCGACATCAACCGTGAAACGGCAATCATTAATACCCCTCACGAATCAGAATTTTGAATCACCACATGTGATCGGCTCCGACGCGCAACCTGATGGGCCAGCCCTCGTGCTCGCGCTGCTTGGCGGCTATCAAGTTGCCCGGCCGCCATGAGGTTCCCCTCAGCCGGGCGACGGTGCGCCACATCGGGTGCAAAAGCTCCGCCAGCCAGCGTTCCACGCTCCCTTTCGGTCGCCGAGGTCGTCTTCTGCCTGTTACTGTCGGTGTGTCGCATCTACAGCCTGTGGGTGCTCTTAAATGTGTCGTTCCGTTTACGGGAGCCGCGGCCTCATGGATCGATGTTGTGCGTTGATGTCGTTGACAATTAGATATCATGTTGCACAGATTCTGTGCGGCGCTTTATTGTGCCGTTCCAAATGCTTGAATTTCCTTGCTCATTGTGTTGAAAAAACTCACAATCATTTGGAAAATACGACCGAAGGATGACAACGATGAGCGGCCTGAAACAGACATGGATTCTCAGATGCCAGTGCGCAAGGCGGATGGCAGTGGCTGTGATCATGCTGGCCATGCTCTGCGCCATTGCCAATGGCGGCAAACGCGAGGAAATCGCCGGCAAAATCAGGAATCTGACGCAGCCGGCGACACTCAATTTCTGGCAGACACACAACTCCGAAGAAACACAGACACTGAAGGATATTGTCACCGCCTTTCAAAAAGAATATCCCAATGTGAAAGTCGTCATGGACACGGTGGCGTTCGCCGAAGCCCAGACGAAATTCAAGACGGCGGCAAAGGCGGGCAAAACTCCCGACTGCTTCCGCAGCGAGGTGGCATGGACGCCTGATTTCGCGGAACTTGGGTACTTGACTCCCCTTGATGAATACCTGACGCAAGCCGACAAGGATTCCTATCTGGCGGGACCGATGCGCACGGCTGTCTACAAAGAGGAAACATGGGGATTGCCACAGGTCACCGACTGCCTGGCTCTGCTGTATAATAAAAGGTTGTTCAATGAGGCGGGCGCCGAACCGCCCAAAACGTTTGATGAACTGGTCGCGGCGGGCAGAAAACTCTCGAAACCCGAAGCAAACAAATACGCTTTTGCGTATCCCGCCAACGACAGTTATTTCATTCTGCCCTATATCTGGAGTTTCGGTGGAGGGCTGATTGACGAACAATCACGCAAAATACTCATCAACGATGAAGGATCGGTGAAAGGTTTGCAGTTCGCGCTCGAGCTGCGGTCGAAGGAGAAAATTGTCTCGCCGACATTTGACGTGGCCAATGATTACACCAACCAGCTCGAGGATTTCAAAGCTGGCCGGCTGGCGATGTTTTTCATGGGTCCCTGGGCCACGGCCAACATACTCTCCGGGGATGAATTCAAGTCCGCCCCCGCCAACCTTGGCGTGACGGATTTGCCCAAGGGGCCGGCTGACAGCGGTTCGCCCATTGGCGGGCACGCGTATGTTGTCTCCGCGGCGTCAAAAAATCCCGATATCGCCTTTTTCTTTCTTGACTGGATCAACCAGCCGAAAAACCAGGCGATGTTTACCGTGAAGAACAACCTGTTGCCAACCCACAAGGCCGCCTATGACTTGCCTGAGGTCAAATCCAATGACTTGGTGCAGGCTTTCCGCCGCCAGCTCGACACGGCCCGCACCCGCCCGATCATCCCCGAGGCGGCGAGCATTTTCCCGCCTTTCACGAAATCCTACCAGGACGCCCTGCGCGGCGCCAAGCCGCCTAAGGACGCGCTGGACGATGTGGCGCGCGAATGGAAACGCCTGCTTGAAAAATAACAGCAGGGCAAAACTAAGGTCAGTCGGCCAATTTCATCTCATGCAAAAAACGTTCGTAACATCTTTGCGCAAGTTGCCGCTGTGTGTCTCATGTTGCGGCATCCAGGATACCACAAATTGCGCCATTCGTGCTATGATGAATTATTCAACCGTCCATTTTTTCCGGGGCGTTGGCGCGCGTCCGCCTTGTCAATCGCTCGATGATGACGAAGAAAAGGGGCACAAAGAACACCGCCAGCACCGTCGCCGCGATCATACCCCCCAGCACGCCCGTGCCGATGGAGTGGCGGCTGGCCGCGCCGGCGCCCCTGCTGATCGCGAGCGGGACCACGCCGAGAATGAATGCCAGTGAGGTCATCAGGATGGGGCGGAAGCGCATTCGCGCCGCCTCGATGGCCGCGTCAACCGCGCTCATGCCCTGCTTGTGAAGCACCTCGCAAAACTCGATGATGAGAATCGCGTTCTTTGCGGCAAGGCCGACAAGCGTGAGCAGGCCGATCTGAAAGTAGATGTCGCGGTCGATGCCGCGCAGCATCACGGCGATCAGGGCGCCGAAGGCGCCCAGCGGGACGGCCATCATGACGGCGAACGGAAGGCTCCATTTTTCATACTGGGCCGCAAGTATCAGGAAAACAACGAGCAGGCCGAATCCGATGATCATCGGCGCTTGGTTGCCCGCCTTGATTTCCTGGTAGGTCGAGCCGCTCCAGTCGTAACCGTAGCCGGGCGGCAGGGTGTCCTTTGCCACCTGCCTGAGCAGGGCGATGGATTGGCCCGTGCTGTATCCCGGGGCGGGCGCGCCGGTGATCTGGACGGAGGGGAAACCGTTGAAGCGGTTGAGCACATCGGGTCCCGCCTGGAATTTCGACGTGACGACCTCGGCCAGCGGAACCATGTAACCGGTCGAGCTTCGCACGCTCACCTTGCGGATGTCTTCGGGCTTGGAGCGGAATTCGGGCAGAGCCTGAAGCTGCACGCGGTAGATGCGCCCGAACTTGTTGAAGTCGTTGACGTAGAGCGCGCCGAAGTATGCCTGCAGAGTGTTGAAAATGTCGGTGATCGGCAGACCGAGCGCCTTGGCCTTGGTCCGGTCGAGGTCGAGATAGAGCTGGGGCATGGAGACACTGAGGTTGCCGGTCACGCCCATGACTTCGCCGCGCTGGTTCAATTTTGCGAGGAAGTCGTTGGAGACTTGGGCGAGCTGGCGCACGTCCGCGCTGCCACGCGACTGCAGTTGCATTTCGAAGCCGGCGCGCAGCCCGAGCCCCGGGATGGGCGGCATGTTGAAGGCCAGCACGACCCCCTCCTGCTTGCTGGCGAAGTGCGCGTTCAAACGCGCCGTGATGTCGTTCACGTGCATGCCGGGTTTCATTCGCGCGGCCCATGGCTTGAGGACCACGTAGAGCGCGGATGCGTTTGTGCTGTTTCCGCCGGAGAGCACGTTCATGCCGCCCAGCGTGATCACGTCCGCGATTTCGGGCTGGGCCATGAGGTATTGCTCGGTATGTTTGGTCAATGCGTCCATGCGCTCGAGCGACGCGCCGTCGGGGAGCTGGATCGCGGTGAGGAAGGTGCCTTGGTCCTCGGCCGGGATGAATCCGCTGGGCACCTTGTCGAAAAGGCGCCAGGTGGCGAAGAGGAGAGCCGCAAACACGAGCAGGGACAGTATGCTCATGCGGATCACAATGCGCACGCCGTGCGTGTAGCCGCGGGTGAACCTGTCGAACGCCGAGTTGAACCAGCGGAAGAAGACGAACTTAGGTCCATGGGATGGCCTGAGCAACAGGCGGCAGAGCGCGGGGCTGAGCGTGAGGGCGACGAGGCCCGATATGGCCACGGAGATGGCGATGGTGACGGCGAACTGCTTGTAGAGCTGTCCCGTAAGGCCGCCGAGGAACGCCACCGGGATGAACACGGCGGAGAGCACCAGCACGATGGCGATGACCGGGCCGGTGACCTCCTCCATGGCCTTGATGGTGGCCTCGCGCACGGCAAGCCCCTCCTC
Organism: Candidatus Sumerlaeota bacterium; assembly: GCA_026398535.1. GTDB lineage: Bacteria > Sumerlaeota > Sumerlaeia > Sumerlaeales > Sumerlaeaceae > JAPLSQ01. Next base: position 7,762 of record JAPLSQ010000013.1, read on the forward strand.
GCGCATGATGCGTTCGACGTTTTCCACGACCACGATGGCATCGTCCACGACGATGCCGATGGCCAGCACAAGGCCGAACAGCGTGAGCGTGTTGATGGTGAAGCCCAGCGCCGCCATGCCGGCGAAGGCGCCGACCAATGAAACTGGGACGGCCAAAAGCGGAACGAGTGTGGCGCGCCAGCTTTGCAGGAAGATGAACACGACCGCCAGCACGAGCAGGATGGCCTCGAACAGCGTGTGCATCACCTCCTCAATGGACACCTCGATGAACTTGGTTGTGTCGTAGGGGATCGAATAGGCAATCCCCTTGGGGAAACTGGCCGAAAGTTCTTCGAGCGTGGCGTGCACCCGCTTCACGGTCTGCAGGGCGTTTGCCCCGGGCTGGAGGTAAAAGATGATGAGCGTCGTCGGTTTGCCGTTCAGCCGGCCGAACAGGTCATAGCTCTGTGAGCCGAGTTCAGCGCGGCCCACATCCTTGAGGCGCAGCAGCGATCCGTCGGGGTAGGCCCGCAGGATGATGTCCTCGAACTCCCCAGGCTCCTGGAGCCGTCCCTTTGTGATGACCGGCACGGTGAATTCGGGGGCAACCGGGTTCGGCGGCTGGCCGATGCGTCCGGCGGCGTACTGCCCGTTCTGCTCGCGGATGGCGCCGGCGATGTCCGTCACCGAAATGGCCTTCTGCTCCAGCAGCTTGGGGTTGAGCCAGATGCGCATGGAGTAGTTTCGTGCGCCGTATACCTGCACATCCCCGGCGCCGGGCACGCGTTTCAGGGCGTCGAGCACGTTGATGGTGGCAAAGTTGCTCAGGTAGAGTTCGTCGTATTGCGGGTCGCTGGACTCGAGCGCGGCGACGACGAGGATGCTGTTGGATGCCTTGGTGACGGTGATGCCGTTGCGGATTGTCTCCTCGGGCAGGCGCGGTTCGGCGCGCTTGACGCGATTTTGCACCTCGACGGCCGCGATGTCGAGGTTTGTGCCGATCTCAAAAGTCACCGCGAGGCTCAGGTTGCCGTCGTTGGAGCACTGGGACGTGTAGTAGAGCATGTTCGTTGCGCCGCTGAGTTCCTGCTCGATTGGCACGGCGAGTGACTGTGCCACGGCCTCGGCATTGGCTCCGGGATAACTGGCCGACACGAGGACCATGGGCGGGGCGATTTCCGGAAACTGCGCGATGGGCAGTATCGCCATGCAGAGGGCCCCACCCAAAACAATGATGATCGATAGGACCGACGCGAAAACGGGACGATCAATGAAGAATCGCGAGATCATGCTTGCGCCTCACCTTGTCACGGGGCCGGTGGTGGAGGCGGCCCGCGTGGCGGTTGACGTGGCGCTCAGGTCGATTGGCGGGAGGGTGTCGCGCACCCTTACTTTCGCGCCCGGCTGTGTTTTCTGCAATCCCTCGGTGATGACCCGTTCGCCGGGCTTGAGCCCGTTTTCTATGACCCAGTAACTGTCCTGCCAGGCGGTCGCCGTGACAGGGCGCATCTCGACCGTGTCGTTCTCGCCAACCACGTAGACATAGGCGCCCGTCGGCCCGATTTGCACCGCGCGCTGGGGCGCCACGATGGCATTGGGCCGCTCGACGCCGACCAGGCGCACCGTGACGAACAGCCCGCCCGCAAGGCGTCCCTTCGCATTGGGGAACTCGGCCCGTGAGAGGTTGGTGCCAGTCTGCGGGTTGACGACGACGTCGCCGAAGTTGATGCGTCCTTTCTCCTCATAAAGGGCGCCGTCGATCGTGGTGATCTCCACGATGAGGTCCTTGTCGACCTGGCGCAGTTTGCCTTCTTCGGATTGCTTGCGCGCTTCAAGTATCTGGCGCTCGCTGACGGAGAAGTTCACGAAGATCGGGTCAAGGTCGTAGACGCGCGCGAGCAGGCTGTTTTGTCCGGCGTCCACGAGGTCGCCCATGTGTTTGTCACCCTTGCTCATGACTCCTTTGATAGGCGCGGTAATGGTCGTGTAGCTGAGGTCAAGCTCGGCCTTGGCCACGTTGGCCCGGCTGAGGCGGACGTCGGCCTGCGACGTGTCCAGTGCGGCTTGCGCGTCGTCGAGGTCCTTGCGCGCGAGCGCGTTCGTCGCGGAGAGTTGCTGGGCCCGCGCGAGGTCGAACCCGGCCTGTCGCACGGTGGCCTCGGCGCGCGAAAGCCGTGCCTTGGCCACGTCGAGGTCGGCCTGGAAGGAGCGCGGATCGATGCGGTACAGCAGGTCGCCCTCCTTGACCTCGGCGCCGTCCTTGAAAGCTTTTTCGATGACAACCCCCTGCACGCGGGCGCGGATGTCGATCATGGCCGAGGCCTCCGTCTGTCCGACGAACTCAAACGTCACGGGGACGGATTGCGCCTTGGTGACGGCAACGGTCACATCGGCAATTGGCGCCGGTTCCCCGGTCGTCTTTGCCGGTTCACGGTCGCAGCCTGCAACCACCAGCGATAACAACACCCCTGCGGCCAGCGATCCCCGCTGGCGCCATGCTGCAGTGGATCCCACGATCATGGAACATTCCCTTCTATGTTGATATGCTTCACTGTGTCCCTGGCGTCGATGTTCAACGCATCCGCGCCAAGGAATAATCGGGCGCGCCTGCCGATTCTTGTCCTCCTCTGCTGACAGCTTTATTATATAATACTCCTGATTTTTTAAACAAGTTAATGGAGATTGTGCGGCTTTAATTTTCAGCTAATTCAAGAAAAAAACAACCTGTTCCGCCGCGTCCGTGATCCGTCAGCCTGGATTAGGGGTTGACGGATCACGGAGTTTGTTGATAATGACCAGAAATCGCGCATTTTCGGCGCTCATGCGGGTTGTCAATTGAATGATCAAATTGTTCGCGATTGTGATGCTGGCGACGTGGGCGCCGGTTGTCCTCTGTCCACCCATCGTCATCCTTGTCGACAGGATCAGGCTGTTGCCCGCGCGTGTCGTCGGCTATTGCTTCATGATGATGATTCAGATCCGGAGGGATTCATATCATGCGCTTGTGTTGAGGCATGAGCTGGAACACCTGCGGCAGATACGCTTGTTTTCGCCTCTGGGAATGGGATTGTTCCTGCTCATCCATTATGGATGGCTGTTTCTGCGCCACAGACGCTTCGGCGTCGTCTATGAAAAGTCATGGATCGAAAAAAAGGCAAGGCAGGCAATGATGCGCGCCACGCCTTTGCCGCGATACATTCTTATTGATGGCAGGACGATCCGCTGGGTCAAATAATGCCGCGGCGCGGTTGAGCGATTTTATTGCGGCGGATTGTCTGAATGACGCTTGGTCACGATCTGCGCGGCGATGGAGATGGCGATTTCTTCGGGCGTTTCAGCGCCGATATCCAGACCGGCGGGGCAGTGAACACGGTCGATCTGGCTTTCAGGAACCCCTTTAGCGATGAGGTCGGCGCGAAATACCGACATCTTTGTGCGGCTGCCGACCATCGCGATGTAACACGCGGATGACTTGATAGCCTCCTCAAGGCAGTATTTGTCATGGTTGTGGCCGCGTGTGACGATGACGACAAAGCTGTTGGCATCTATGGGAAGCTGGGCGAATTGCTCCTCAAATGGCGCCGCGAGCACCGCATGGGCCGCGGGGAATCGCTCTGCGTTGGCGAACTGCGGGCGGTCGTCGGTCACGGTGATATGAAAGTCGAGCGCGCGGCAAATGTCCACGAGCGCGCGGGAGATGTGGCCGCCGCCCAGGATGAAAAGCTTTTCGTCGGTTTTCAGCGGTTCGATGAGCACCTTAAGTTCGCCTCCGCAGAGCATGTCGTATTCGTTGGCGTTTTGCGCCGAGAGATCCATTTCGCGAATGACGATGCGCCCGGTGCGCATGCAATCGCGCGCGAGCGCACAAAGGTCGGCCTCGAGGCATCCGCCGCCGACAGTGCCCGTAACGCGCCCGCTCTCGTCGACGAGCATCTTTGCCCCGGCCCGCCGCGGCGTGGAACCCGTCGTCTCGATGATGGTAACCATCGCGCCGCGTTTGCCTGCTTTCAGCAGGGCCGCGGCAGCTTCTATGATCCGGGAGGACATGGCCGGTTAAATTTGGGGGGAATTCATGGTTCCATTGGCGTTCATTGACGGTTCTTTAATTCAGCGCGGGGATGATTTCCTTCTGGGCGGCGACAAGCTCGGCAATGCCTTTGCGCCCGAGCGCGAGCATGGCCTGCAGAAGTGTGTCGTCAAAAGGATTTTTCTCGGCGGTTCCCTGGATTTCGATGAATCTGCCGCTGTCGGTCATGATAAGGTTCATGTCCACATCAGCCTGGGAATCCTCCGCGTAATTGAGGTCGAGCATGGGGATGCCCTGGATGATTCCGACGCTTGTTGCGGCAACATAGTCCGTGAGCACACCGGAGCCGACCTCACCCTGTTCGCGCAAGCCGCGCACGGCCATTGCGAGGGCGATGAAACCGCCCGTGATGGCTGCGGTGCGCGTGCCGCCGTCGGCCTGGATGACATCGCAGTCGATGGTGATTGTCCGCTCGCCCAGCTTGCGCATGTCGGCGACGGCGCGCAGCGAGCGTCCGATGAGCCTCTGGATTTCATAAGTGCGGCCGCCAACATGGCCGCGTGTCACTTCGCGCTGGATGCGCTGTTTTGAGCAGCGGGGCAGCATGGCATACTCGGCGGTCACCCACCCCTGCGCCTTGTCGCGCAGGTGGGGGGGGGCCTTGTCCTCAATGGTCGCCGTGCAAAGAACGCGCGTGTCACCAAGTTCAACCAGCACGCTTCCCTCGGCGTACCTGGCATAGCCGGGCGTCAGGATCAGCGGGCGTTTTTCGTCGTTATTTCGTCCATCGTTTCGCACAATCAGAAGTTTATGGGCGCTTGAATGGTAAAAATCAACATGGATGTTTTACATTAAATGCGGTTTTGCGGAATCCCGCAGGATGACCACGCCAAACAGATGACAAGCTCCCGTTGATTGAATGAACAAGTTTCTTAAAAGCAAGCGGTTGACACTAATCCTTGTGGCGCTGGACGCGGCGGCCTTTGTGGGGCTGTGGCTTGGGACATACCACTTGCGCCATTATCTTGCCACGATCGGCATGATATCCAAACCGATCAATCCTCTCCGCCATTACATCGCCGCGCTTCAGATTTATGTTCCCTTATGGCTCATCTGCATCTGGTATCACGGACTGTTTGACCATCGTGAAAAAATCACGGGGCTCAACGAACTGTCGCGCATCATCAAGACGTTTGCGACGGGGCTGATGTGGTCGCTGGCGTTTGCCTATCTTTTCAAGCAGTGGGATATCGGCCGGTTCATCCTCTTGCTGACTTCCAGCCTGTATTTTCTGTGGCTGTACGGGTCGCGAACTTTCCTGCGCGCGTGGAAATTGTCCCATATCCGGCGCGGCGTGGGCGTGACCAATGTCATCATCATTGGCGTCGGGCGCACGGCGCGCCGCGTGATGGAGCGAATCGTAAACCATCCCGAGGGCGGCTACAGGCTGGCCGGTTTCATCGACCCCAATCCCAGACGCATGCGCCGCCTGCGCCACCATGAGATCAGCGGCTTTCCTGTGCTGGGATCGGCGAACAATCTCGTCGCGATCCTGCAATCGCATCCCGTGAACGAGGTTTTTCTGGCGGTTCCCAAGATGCCCCAGAGCGAGATGATGAACATTGTCATCAACTGCGAAGACCTCGGCGTTCCGTTCAAGATCGTGTCCAACATTTTCCAGGTCATCACATCGCAGGTCAAAATAGATGTCATCGACGAAGTGCCCGTCATCCGGCTGAGCAATGCCAGTCTGCCCTTTCTCCATGCGTGCTTGAAACGTCTGATGGATATCGCGGTCTCAGCCGCGCTGCTCGCCCTTTTTGCCATTCCCATGCTCATCATCGCGGCTGTCATCAGACTGGATTCACGCGGGCCGGCGCTTTTTCGCCATATCCGCGCCGGCAAAGGCGGAAAGAAGTTCATGATGTTCAAGTTTCGCACGATGCGCGCCGGCTCGGAGCCGTATGCTGCCGCTCCCGTGGATCCGTGCGATGAGCGCATTACGCGCTTCGGACGCTGGCTGCGGCGTTACAGCTTCGATGAGTTTCCGCAACTCATCAATGTGCTTCTGGGGCAGATGAGCATGGTCGGCCCGCGCCCCGAAATGCTTTTCCTGGTGGAGCAATATGAGGAGTGGCAGCGCCGCCGGCTCGATGTGAAACCGGGCGTCACCGGCCTGTGGCAGATTGTCGGCCGAAAGAATCTGCCGTTGTCGCTCAATCTGGAATACGATTTTTACTACATCAAGAACCAGAGCCTGTACTTTGATCTGCTCATCCTGATAAAAACTATCCCCGCTGTCATCTTCGGGAAAGGCGCCTTTTGACGGACGCGCATGAACCTGAAAACACATGCGGACTCCCGGCGCGGCGGAGCGACCTTTACGATGTTGCTGTTTTTCCTGCTCATCGTTTCTTCGGGTCTCATGTACTTTTATTTCATGCGATGCCGCAACCTCGAGCGAGAGCTTGAGCGGTGGCGCGCGGGGATGAAAACACGCGAGGATGTCCAGCTTGTCACCACAACGAAGGAACCGCCGCCGCCGCCGGTTCCCGTGAAGGACAAGACGCTGGGCATGCCGGCGCCGGCGGTCGCCAAATTGCCGGATTCAGCCGCGCCCTCAACGCAACAGACGCATGCGGCGCCATTTCATGACTTGTCAATCGCGGAAGACAGGCAGAAGATTGAAGACAAACGAGTGACGCTGCCGCCGCGCCAGCAAACCGACGCCCGCCAGAAAACGCCCGCAAAACCGGCGAGCGCGGAGCCGCGCCGCGAATCCAAACCGCGCTCAACACCCATTGCCTCCGCATACGATCTTCCGGCATCGGATGATGGTCAAGCGTCCAGCCAGCAAACAGGCGGTGATCAGGCCAAACCGCGGGTGCGTGTCAGCGTTCCCCGGCGCACGCCCGCGCCAGGCAGGGAATAGCACATCATCATTAACAACCGCCACCTCACGCGATCCGTTGAACCGGGGCTGGTTCGGCATGGGACGGCTCGACATCCCGTTTGTTGATTTGAATGATGATGCGTAAAAAAACGGTTGCATCTCCAATGATGAATATAGTTTTTAGCGTGCGAATAACTAAAACGCAACGAGAGGAAATCCTTCGTGATGACGCGAAGGGAAGCACGCCTCCGGAGTGGAAAGACAATCGCACATTTTTTCCCGGGTCGGTTGAATTTGACCTCACGGTATCATCTTCCCTAAGTATCCCTCTCCACATTCTGGAAGCGCGAGCTTCTAATTATAAGGTTAAGCAACATGGCAAATGGAAAGGTAAAGTGGTTCAACGAGCAAAAAGGCTTTGGATTTATCAAGCCTGATTCAGGAGATGATGTGTTTGTGCATTTCTCCAGCATTCAAGCCGACGGCTACAAAAAGCTTGAAGAGGGCGATAGCGTGACCTTCGATGTCGTCAAGGGGCCGAAGGGCATGCAGGCCGCCAACGTTCGCAAGATGTAGACGCCCGTCCTTTATCAAGCGCGACGGACGCCCCTGATGCGCGCTCCGCCGCATTTTTCTTCCAATACCACGAACAGCCCAAATCCCCGCGAAGAGCATGCGCTTCGTGGTGAGTTGTGTTATTCGTGGATTGTTTTTTGCCTTACAGTGGAATTGAACCGCAAGACGGAGGCCTGATGCAAGCGGAACACCGGTCTGTTCACTTTCGTGATATTTTCAACACCGCGGTTTTTGTTGCGGCGCTGGGGTATTTCGTGGATATTTATGATCTCGTGCTTTTCGGCATTGTGCGCGTGCCCAGTCTGAAGTCGCTTGGTTTGTCGGGCGACGCGGTGCTCAACCAGGGGCTCTTTCTGTTAAACATGCAGATGGCGGGCATGCTCATCGGGGGAATCGTTTTTGGGATTATCGGCGACAAAAAAGGCCGCCTTTCTCTGCTCTTCGGTTCCATTTTCCTCTACTCGATAGCCAATGTGGCCAACGCCTATGTGAGTTCAATCGGCGCTTATGCGGCGCTGCGTTTTGTGGCTGGCGTGGGACTGGCCGGTGAACTCGGGGGAGGCATCACGCTGGTTGCCGAGATACTTTCGAAAGAGGCGCGGGGTTATGGCACGATGATTGTCGCGTCCGTGGGCGTTGCGGGCGCCGTGCTCGCCTACTGGGTTGCTGAAAAGTTCGACTGGCGCATGGCATACCTGATTGGAGGTGTCCTTGGCCTGATGTTGCTGGCGTTGCGCATCGGTATGTTTGAATCCGGGATGTTCCGTCAAATAAAGCAACAGGGGATTCAACGGGGAAAGTTCATCGCGTTGTTCACCAACAAAAAACGTTTTGTGAAATATCTGAAATGCATTCTTATCGGGCTTCCGAGCTGGTATGTTGTCGGCATTCTGCTGACTCTTTCGCCCGAGTTTTCAAAAGAGATGAAGATCGCGGGCGACATCAACGCGGGACGCGCCATCATGTTCTGTTACCTTGGCCTGATTCCCGGCGATGTGATCAGCGGCGTGCTGAGCCAGTGGATGAAAAGCCGCAAGAAAATCGTATGGATCTTCATGTTCGTCAGCCTGGCCTTCATCATATGGTATTACTTGTCATGGGGGGTCAGACCGGCGCTGTTCTATTTGATCTGCTTTGGACTCGGATTAGGCATCGGTTACTGGGCGGTGTTCGTGACGATTGCGGCGGAACAGTTCGGAACAAACATGCGCGCCACAGTGGCCACGACCGTGCCTAATTTTGTGCGAGGGGCGGTTATTCCGATTACGCTCAGCTTCGATTTGGCAAAGCATCATCTGGGCATCATCGGCGGCGGAATCGTCGTCGGAATTGCCTGCATGGCGCTTGCCTTCTGGGCGCTGCACCGGATGGAGGAAACCTTCGGCAAGGAGCTTGATTACGTGGAATTAATGTAAGCGCGGCGCGCTTGATTTTCACGCCCGCATGATCACAAATATGAAGTGATGTTGAGATTGTGAATCAGGAGGAACACGCAGGATGCAGACGGACAAATTCACTGTGAAAGCCGCCGAGGCCCTTCAAACGGCGCAATCGCTGGCAAATGAATACGCGAACACGGAAATCACGCCCGAGCATCTGCTGCTGGCGCTTATGACACAGAATGATGGGATCATTCCCTCGCTGTTGCAGGCCGTCGGGCTGAACGCGCATCAGATTGCCGGAAAACTGCGCGATGCCGTGGACCGTCTGCCCAAGGTGTCCGGGACCATTCAGCAAGGGCCCCACCTGTCGCGCGCGCTCAACCTTGTCTTCGATTCCGCGGAAAAAGAGGCATCGCGGATGAATGACCAGTACGTCTCGACTGAACACCTCCTTCTGGGCATCCTTAAACAGCGCTCCTGCGAGGCCGCCCGGATTCTTGCCGCGCAGGGAGCGGATGAAAACACCATCCTTCAGGCGCTGACGCAGGTGCGAGGCACCCAGCGGGTGACGGACCAAAATCCAGAGGACAAGTACGAAGCTCTCAAGAAATACGCGCGCGATCTGACGGAGGCCGCGCGCGCGGGCAGGCTCGATCCCGTCATCGGCCGCGACGAGGAAATACGCCGCGTGATGCAGGTGCTTTCGCGCAAGACGAAAAACAATCCCGTGCTCATCGGCGATCCCGGCGTGGGCAAAACGGCCATCGTCGAGGGGCTGGCCCAGCGCATCGTGCGCGGAGACGTGCCGGAGGGACTGCGCGATAAGCGCATCGTCGCCATCGACATGGGCGCGCTCATCGCCGGCGCCAGGTTCCGCGGCGAGTTTGAGGAGCGCCTGAAAGCCGTCGTCAATGAAGTCGTGCAGTCCAACGGCCTGATCATACTTTTTATCGATGAACTGCACACGGTGGTGGGCGCGGGCGCCGCGGAGGGAGCGATGGACGCCGCAAACATGCTCAAACCGCCGCTGGCGCGCGGGGAGCTTCACACCATCGGCGCCACGACCATTGATGAATACCGCAAACACATTGAAAAGGACGCCGCGCTCGAGCGCCGGTTCCAGCCGATCACCGTGGAAGAGCCAGGCGTCGAGGACACTATTTCAATATTGCGCGGTCTTCGCGACCGTTACGAGCAGCATCACAAGGTGCGGATTAAGGACAACGCGCTCGTTGCCGCCGCCGTGTTGAGCCATCGTTATATCACTGACCGCTTTCTGCCCGACAAAGCCATTGACCTGGTGGACGAGGCCGCGTCGCGACTGCACATGGAGATCACCTCGCGGCCCGAGGAACTGGACGAGGTGAAACGCCGCATTATCCAGCTTCAGGTCGAAGCGGTCGCGCTGCGCAAAGAAGGCGACAAATCCAGCCGCGAACGGCTGGAAAAACTCGAACGCGAATTGGCCGACCTCCAAGAGGAGGAGCACAGACTTGAAACCCAATGGCAGGCGGACAAGCAAACCGGCGACCGCATCGCCAGGATGAAAAAGCAGATCGGCGAACTCCAGCACCAGATGGAACTGGCCCGGCAGATCGCTGATTGGAACAAGCTGGCGGAACTCCAGCACGGCAAATTGCCGGCGCTCCAGCATGAGCTGGAACGCATGCAGACGCTCGTGGATGGCGGATCGGGGCTGGCGCATCATGAGGTCACCGGGGAGGACATTGCCGAAATCGTCGCCAGGTGGACAAATATCCCTGTTTCCAGGCTGATGGAAGGCGAGGTGCAGAAACTGGTCAGGATGAACGAGCGCCTGGCGGAACGGGTCATCGGCCAGCAGGAAGCCATCGGCGCCGTCTCAAACGCCGTGCGCCGCGCGCGAGCCGGTCTTGCCGATCCGAACCGTCCCATCGGATCATTCATTTTTCTGGGGCCGACCGGGGTTGGAAAAACCGAGCTTGCGCGCGCGCTGGCCGAGTTTCTCTTCGATGATGAGGACAGCATGGTGCGCATCGACATGAGCGAGTACATGGAGAAGCACTCCGTTTCGCGCATGATCGGCGCGCCGCCGGGCTATGTGGGTTACGAGCAGGGCGGCCAGCTTACCGGGGCCGTGCGCCGCAAACCATACACCGTGGTGCTGTTCGATGAAATCGAGAAGGCGCACCCGGACGTGTTCAATGTGCTGTTGCAGATTCTTGAGGACGGCCGGCTGACCGACGGCCAGGGGCGCGTGGTCAATTTCAGGAATACTGTGCTGATCATGACGTCGAACATTGCCTCGTCGATCATTGAAAAAATGATCGGCGATGATGAGGGCAAACTCGACCGCGTCGTGCGCGAGGAACTGCGCCAGCGCTTCCGCCCCGAATTCCTTAACCGCGTGGACGAGATCATTATCTTCCGCTCCCTGTCTCGCGAACAGGTGGAGAAAATCATCGATATCCAGATGCGCCGCGTGTTCGAGCGCCTTGGCGACCGCAAGATGACCCTTGAGTTGACCGAAGCGGCGCGGCGCCTTATCGCTGCCGAAGGGTATGATCCCGCTTATGGCGCCCGCCCGCTCAAGCGCGCCATTCAGCGTGAAATTCTCGACCCTCTCTCGCTCAAGATGCTTGAAGGCGCCTTCCATGAGGGAGACAGCATCCGCGCCGATGCGCTGAATGGGAAAATAGTTTTTGAGAAGGCATGAACAGGAGCGGATGTTGCCGCCCGTTTTTTCTTGGCATTCGCGGGGCTGGACAGTCATTACCGTAAATCCAAATCAATATCATCCAGGAGAGATGTGATGTGCATAATGGGACACAGGGTCTTTGTTGTCGCGCGCGCGGCGATGGCATTCAATTTGGCGGGCATCGCGGGATTGGGATTGTCCCAGACTCCCACATCATCAACACAAACGCAGACTACGGTCACCGCCATCGTTGCCCGGACAACAGCAACAGTTGCTGGCGCGTTGACGACCACGACGCCTCAGGACGAATTCCGGCAGAAACTCCGCCAGGCATCCGTTGCGGATGATTACCTCGAAACGACGGGGGGAAAAGCGGTCATATTCAATGATCTCGTTGACACAGTGCCCGCAAGGTTGCGCCGCGGCGTCACCCGGAAACAAATCCGGCCCGACCAGCGTTTCATTCTAACCAGCGAAACGATCAGCACACCCATCGGCCGCCAGCCCGAAGGCGGTTTGAGCGGTAAACTTATCTTCTGCTGCGGCGGGCATGGCTGGACGTTCGACACGAGCACATCTCTGTGGTACACGCAGCGCCCGTTGCTCTACAATATGGTCGAGGATTACGGCAACATTGACCAGTTGAATTTCTTTGCTGATTACTGTTTTCGCGCCGGGGCAACGGTCATTCCCGCCCGCCCGCTTGGCCGCCAGTCCATCGAGCGCATCGTCGACAACTCCAACGAGCCGAACTGCGGATTCCAAGGGCCATGGCAGGATTCCACTTCTGACATCTATTATGGCTCTCCGCGCGACAAAGTTCCCTACCGGTTCGCGATCGCGTCAAAGGATGAAACCGCGGTCGCGCGCTACCGTCCCCTGATTCCCAAAAGCGATTATTATCCCGTCTATGCATGGGCGCGAGATGGCGCCGACCGCGTGAATCAGACATACCGCATCGTTCATTCCGGCGGCGCCACCGAAGTGAAAGTGAATCATCGGCGTGTGGGCAAAGGGTGGGTTTACATTGGACAGTATTATTTCGATCAGGGCCGCAACGGTTATGTTGAGATCACGAATCGCGCGGATGATCCTGCCGATGCCGATGGAAAGCATGTGGTCATTGCCGACGCGATCCGTTTCGGAAATGGGGTTGGCGATGTGAACCGCGGCGGCGGTATCTCTGGTTTCAGCCGCGAGGAGGAAGCCGCGCGCTACTGGGCGGAGCGAAGCCTGGCTGCGCGCGCCTTGCCCATTTATGCCGCCATCGGAACGAACGACGGCAGCGATAATGTCGGAACACCGCCGCGTCTTTCCGCCTACATGAACCGTGAGAAGGACGGCACATATTTCGACCGAATCTACCTGGGATTTCACTCCAACGCGGCGGGCGGGCGCGGAACGGTGGGGTTGTTCTGTGAATCGCCCGAGCTCCGGCCCGACCTGCAGGAAGAATGGGCGAAAACTGTGGCGCGCCAGCAGAATGACGACCTTGCGGCAACGGGCGCATTGCCCAGGATGCCGGTTCCATGGTTCGTGCGCGCAAAACTCACTGATTCACATATCGATTTCGGCGAAATACGGCGCGATTACATCAATAACGAGATGTGCGCCACGATTAATGAGGTGGCTTTCCATGACAACTCGACCGACACGATTCTGCTGCGCACTCCGCTTGTGCGCGATGCCATGGGCCGCGCAAATTACAAGGCCGTGCTGCGATTTTTCCGCGAGCATGATCCGCGGAAACCCAATCCGGTCATCCTCCCCGATCCGCCTGTCATCCTTTCCGCGTCAGCGCTGAACTCATCCTCCGTTCTGGTCAGATGGGCTCCGCCTGTGTTCAATCCCGCTGGCGGGGCGGCGCCGGCAAGTTACCGGGTCTGTCATTCGCAGAACGGGTTTGGATTCGATGGCGGAAAAAACGCGGGGAATGCAACGAGTCTGGTCATGGACAACATTGATCCTGACGCGCCTCATTACTTCAGGATCACAGCGGTCAACGCCGGCGGCGAGAGCGCGCCGTCACGCGTTTTGGGATCGGCGCGTCCGTCTGGCGCGCCGGCGTCCGCGCTTGTTGTGTCGGCTTTCACGAGCCTGAATGAGGATCAGAATCTGACACAAACAGCGGCGGGCAATCTTGGTTGGGCATTGCGTCCCGGCGGGGATTTCGTGCGCATCATCCCGCGGCTTATGAACGCGGGCAATTACAGCGTTCAGGCGGGCGATGCGATTTTTGATGCGGGCCGCGGTTTCGATTCATGCGCCATCGAAGCGTTCACCAGCGGGGGAGCGGCGATGGCGCCCTACCGCATCGTCGTCATGTTGTTTGGACGGCAAGCTGTTGAAGAAGGATTGTTCAATGAAGATGTGCGCACAACTCTCGCCGCATACTTGAAAAACGGCGGCAATTTGTTTCTGAGCGGATCGAATATTGCCAGGGAACTCGACGATGCGACAACGCGCCCGGCAAAGATTCTGCGGCAATTCGCGCGGAAAACTTTGCATGCCGCATTCGCGGGCGGTGACGCCGGCGTTTATACGATCGCGGGCGTCAAAGACGCTCCGTTGTCAACAGCCACCCTTACGCTCGATAATGGATCCGGGGGCGCGTATAATGCCGTATTGTTGAATGAACTGAAACCGATGGATGGAAGCGTGCCACTGCTTCGCTACAATAATATGAAATCGGCTGCCGCGGCGGTCGCATATCAGGGTCGAAGCGGACGCGGCGGAGCGGTTGTGTTCGGGTTTCCATTCGAAACAATCCTGGACCGCGCCATCCGCGCTGATGTCATGGACGGGGTCTTGACCATGTTCCGCATCCCCGCGGTCAAACAGGCGTCTTCTCCGGAGTCGAAGAAACTCCAGAGAACAAAACGCAGATAGCAAATCGCCAGCACGAGCTTTTACGATAGCCCAATCAAAATGCGCCAGGCGGCGAACCTTTTTTTCATTGCTTGTGGCCGCGGTTCCCATGCCTGTTCATTTGCCGAATATGTTTGGAGGATCACATATTAGCAGCATGCGCTCAAGGATACTCGCCGCCGGATTTCTCGCTCCCGCGATTGTGTTCTTCGCACTGTTTAGTTGGTGGCCCATTATCCAGAGTTTTATTATTTCTTTTCAGGAATACAGCACAGATTCCGCCAAAGCCTCGCGATGGATCGGGCTGGAGAACTTCCGCCAGGTGCTGGTTGTGGATTCTGATATCACCGCGGTTGCCTGGATGAATGTGTTGTTGTTCGTGGCGCTTGGAATCCTCATCGGATATTTTGTGCCCATTGTCCTTGGCATCGCGATCAACGAGATGCGTCATGCCAATTCCTTTTTCCGGATCGCTTATTATCTGCCCGCCATTTTGCCCATGGTCGTGGTCACTATCATGTGGAAATACATTTTCACGCCGGAGGAGGGCCTGCTCGACGCCTTGTTTCGGTGGGTTGGTTTGCAGCCTGTTGGCTGGCTGATTAACAAGAGCACGGCGATGCTGGGCCTTGTCATCATGGCCACGTGGAAGGGCGCCGGCGCGACGATGATCATTTACCTGGCAGCGCTGCAAGGAGTGCCCGCGGAATTATACGAAGCGGCGGAACTCGATGGCGCCAGCATCCGCCAGCGGATTCGCCACATCACGATCCCGCAGTTGCTTCCCATCATGCTTGTTCTGCTTATCCTGCAGATCATCGGCACATTCCAGGTGTTCACCGAGCCGTTCATCATGACAAAGGGCGGCCCCGCGCGCGGCACATACACCGTGCTGATGTACATCTATGACAAACTCTTCCGGGAATATAACTATGGTCAGGCGACGGCCATGGGGCTCATGCTGTTCCTTGTGCTGGTCATTTTGACGGTGATCTACTCGCTTGTGACACGGCGTCAGGAGCAGAACAGATGAAAGATGAACGCGCCCGCTCGCTGATCTCAGACATCGATTACCGCAACCCGTCCACACATTTGATCTATTGGAGTGTTTTTACAGTTCTCTCACTGGGCGCCGTCACGACGATTCTGCCGCTGCTTTGGGGATTTTTCAGCGCCCTGAAACCGTCATACGAAATTTTCGGGTTTCCGCCAACTTTTCTTCCCCGTCCGGCCGCGCGCCCGTGGCAGTGGAACTGGGGTGTCTATGACGAGGTGTTCGCGGGAAGCCAGTTCATGCGATATTTCTGGAACACATTCCTGCTGGCTGTATTCTGCTGGATCGCCGCGATCGTGCCGTCGTCGTTGGCGGGTTATGCGTTGTCGAAAATGAAAACGCCAATGCCCAAGCTGCTCATGCTGCTGTTTTTCATGACTCTCATGGTGCCGTTTCAGGCCTATCTGGTGCCGTTGTTCCTGACGGTGCGCGATCTTCCGCTGGTGCACATCAATCTCGTCCAGCATTTCGCAGGCTATCCGGCGATCATCCTGCCGGCGGGCGTGAGCGCGTTCAATATCTTCCTGTTCAAAAGCTTCTTCGATGACATTCCAACATCGCTTGTCGAAGCGGCGCGCATTGACGGCGCGTCGGAGATTGGCATCCTGTTGCGGGTGATCCTGCCGCTCTCATATGCGGTGTTCGCCGTCGTGTCGATCTTCTCCTTCATGGGGACATGGAACGACTTTCTGTGGCCGCTGTTGATCATCAACGACAACAATTGGAACACGATTATGCTAAGGCTTTACCAGTACGACCTTCAGGGGGATGTGGCGAAGAACAAGGTGCTGGCCGCGCTCATGATCAGCAGTGTGCCTCCGCTGCTTTTGTTCGCGCTTTTCCAGCGCAAGATCATGCAGGGCATCGCGCTGACTGGCGTGAAGTTCTGACAGCGCGGGATGTGATGAGCAGCGAATAATGGCGAACGGACCGCGAAATGGCGCTTGCTGTTGATCTTGTGCTGTTCGTGTGGCTGACGATATTATTGGGTGTCAGCGGGCGGATGCTGATGAGCGTCTTCCAGGTTCAAATGCGGGAGCCTGTGGGGCGGCTATGGATTGTGCTTGTGAGTGGCCATGCCGTATTCAGCATGGGCATCTTCGTTCTCGGCATACCCGGACTGTTCAGGTTTGCCATAGTGGCGTCGTTCCTTTTTTTGCTCACAGTATTTTATCTTGTGCGCTGTTTCCGGCGGATAAAGACGGTTAATCATCAATTCGGCAGGGAGTCGGATGCGGACCGTCGTTGCGCGGCGATGCATCGGCTGACCTCATGTTTCGCGGTCAGGCAGGTCAAGTTGGCCTGGCGGCTCTCCCCGTTGCTTTTCGATGTTATTCTGATCATCACGGCGCTGGCCTTTGGCACGGCGTGCGCGCCCGAGGTGCGGGGCGATCCGATCATCTATCATATCACGCAGGCGCTTCTATTCGTTGTCAATCATGGCCATGTGGACATCCCCTCGTCGGCGCTGACGTACATTCCGCAAAACCAGCAACTGCTTTATGCGCTTGCGCTCCTGCTGGGCGGCGACAGCCTTGCCAGACTGCTTAACTGGCTCTCTGGCGTGATGCTGCTTATGGGCGCTTTCACGGTGTCGCGCCTTCTTGGATGCGGTCGGCGTGATGCAATGGCCGCCGCGGCGCTTGTGGCGCTGTTTCCCATTTGGATCTATATTGCGTCCGCCTGTTATGTGGATCTGGCTGCCGCCAATTACATCCTGGCCTCGGTCTTTCTGTTGCTGTGTGTGTTTGGAAATGGAATTCACGCCCCCATTGTTGGCATCCCAACCGCCTGGATGAATTGCGCGTTTATGTCGGCCATCTTTATGGGCATGGCAATGGGCACAAAGTATACGGCCGTTGTGGTGGGGTTTTTCCCCGCGCTCATGGTTGCCTTGATCGGGGGCTTTATCGCGCGGCGGCGGGATCGTGTGTTTTCAGTCAATATTCTGTCGCTGTTCGTGTGGCTTTTCGTTCTCTCGCTTGCCGTGTTCTCGCCATGGTTGATACGCAATTATCTGTGGACGGGCAATCCTGTCGCGCCGAGTTTCATGCGCGTGCTTGGGCCTCCCGGCGTGCCTGAATCGACGCTCTCCTGGCCCGACATCCAGGCAGGCGATCCGCGCCGGTTATGGCCGCCCTCTCAACTTTTCGCAAGCTACGCGGACATGCTGTTTTCTTTCGGCGATTATGGCAATTATCTGCCGTTGGTGTGTGTCATTCTAACTGTCGTTGCGTTGTTTTCCGGTCCTGCGATGCGGGCGCGTTTGTTTCCGCCGCCGGTCGTGTTGTGCATTGTGTTTGTTGTTGCGGCATTTCTTCTGGGCGTTCCTGTTGCCGCGGTGCGGCGCGATTCGCGTTATGTCATGGCGCATACGGCCATCCTGGCGGCGTTGTCAGTGAAGTGGTGCGTTGTGATTGCCGGCAACATTCCCGATGGGAAAACATGGGCGAAACGATTGGGGGTCGGCATCATCATCGCGCTGTTCATCCTTTGGCTTCCTGTGGCCATTGTCCGCTTCCATGACCTGAATGAAACGATCTGCCCTGTATTTACAGGGCGCGCGCGCTCAGCATATTTGCGTGCAAGACTGGCGAATTACGACGCGAATGCGGCATTGGGGCAGCTGATCACCGATACTGCTGGAAAAGTGCTCGGCGCCGCGTATCCGGCGCGTGTGAATTATGTGTTGGGCGGCGCGCCGATCACGGCTGATTATCTTGTGCAGAACACCGAAGCGATTGACCCGTCAACCCTGTCCATGTTGAAACGGCGGGGCATCCGGTATATCATGGGCGATATCAGGCCGGAGCTCAAACCTTATGTGCGCCTGCTTGGTTATTCGATCAACAAACCCGTATGGATCATGGAATAGGGCGCGGAAAAGCCATCATGGTTGATTGCGCAGCAGCGAAGTCAGCCGGTGGAAAGCCGCGCGAAAGTAATGCGGCAGATTCCCCGACGCGGCCGCGTGCGCAAGCGTCCGGTATATATATCCCGGACTCGAATACATCCGCAGAAGCGCCCATTTGCGCCATGCGGTCAGCTCTTCACTGGACAACTTATAGGTGCGCAACGCCGCCTTGGCATAACCGCCCTTGATCGATTGATCACCAATTTCAAACAGTTCCTCCCTGTCGGCGATCTCATAAAGTTCCGTGCCGGGGAGCGGATAGGCGATGTTGAAGTCGAAGAAGTCGAGTTTGAGGCTGCGGGCAAAGCGCAGGGTTGCCTCGAGGGTCTGACGTGTTTCCCAGGGAAGTCCTATCACGAAAAATCCGTGAACCTTCAGCCCGTTGCGGCGGCAGATGGCGGCGGCTTCATGGGCGCGCTCGGCGCGCGCGCCCTTCCTCATTTTGTCGAGCATTTCCTGCACGCCATGCTCGAAACCGAACGCCACCACCCAGCATCCCGCGCGCCGCAGCCATTGCGCCCGCTCGTTGTCGATGGTGTCCGCGCGCGAGTTGCATCCCCAGTGAATCAGAAGTCCGCTGTCAACGATCGCCTTGCACAGATCAATAACCCAGCGCTTGTGAAGCGTGAACGTGTCGCCGTGGAAAAGAAAATCGCGGATGCCGTATTTTTCCGCGCATTCCGTGATTTCCCGCATGACATTGTCCACTGAGCGCTCGCGGACGGTGTAGCCCGACATCGATCCCGCGGGGCAGAAAATGCACTTCGAGGGGCAGCCGCGCTGGGCGTGGATCACCGTGATCATCCGGCCATTCTCAGGACTTCGGTAAAACGTGTTGTCGAACAGCTCGCGCGCCGGCAACGGCAAATCGTCAAGATTGGCGGTCAGGGGGCGTTCGGCATTGGCATGAATGACGCCATCCTGGCTCCGCCACACTACACCCGCAATTTCATGACGCGGATAACCGTCGAGAATCTCGGCAAACGTTGCCTCGGGTTCGCCAGCCAGAACGATATCCAGCTCGGGATGGCCGGCCATAACTTTCTCCGCAAAAACCGCCACTGATTCACCGCGAGCCATGGCAAGCGTATCGGGTGCTTGTTGTTTGGCAATCCGGAAGGTCTCAAGATCTTCATCGATTGTGTGAATCGTCGTGTTCAGCAGGATGATGTCGGGCTTGAAAGATTCCAGATCGCGCTGAAACGCCCGCATATCCTGGCGCGCGGCGGGATAATCCCTGACGATAACCTCGGCGTCGTGCTGGCGCGCAACAGCCCCAAGCACACCGAACTCAATGGGCGGAAAAATCACGCGAACCGTTTGATCATCAACCTTGGATTGGCATCGGTCATCCCTGCGGTACAACCCGGAGGGCGGATTCATAAGCAGTATGCGCTTGGCCATGATTAAAGCGCTCTGGTCACACCATAGTGATACAACGCATTATTCGTATCTGCTGCGCGAACCCATGCGGCCGAAATCGGGGCAACGAGTGGCGTTGGGGCGTTCAGAGCGTTTGCACGCGCTGCCGACATTGTAACGGCAACTGTCACACAGAAACGGCCTCTCAACGCCGAACATGTCTGCAAAGAATTGCTTTATTTTATGCCAGATCATGGCGATTTAAACGCAACCATGGGAGCGGCTGCGCACATGTGAAAATCTTGTTTAAAGGGTTACTTTTCCTCGCGGTACATCACATGACGCCGCACTGTCGGATCATATTTTTTGATCTCGAGGCGTCCGGTCGTTGTTTGTTTGTTCTTGGTTGTATGATACATATGCGCGCTCTCGGTGCTCTTAAGTTTCACATGTATGCGGTTGCCTTTTTTCGCCATGATCTTTTATTCTCCGCAAGTAATATGCTGGTCATTTGGTTGCAAAAGTTTGTGTACCACGTTGCGCGATAAACAATCACAACTTGTCGGGAATGGCGCCATATGGTCATAGGCATGATGCGCGTGCGGTTGCTTATCCGGGGGGCGAACTCGCTCAAGGATAAACGCAGCGTCCTCAAGAAAACAATCCATCGCTTGCGCATAAGTTATAACTGCGCTGTGGCGGAGGTGGACGACCATGACATCTGGCGAAGCGCCATCCTTGCGGTTGTCACTGTGTGCGCTGACAAGCAACAGGTTGATTCGCTTTTCCGAGCGGTCACCCGCGGCCTCGAAACCGCCGCCGACTTTGAAATTGTCGAACAACAAATTGAAATGCTCTGAACCATGTGAAGTGCTTAATTCGCCGCTGACTCCCGCAATCCCCAAAAACAGCTATTTGGAATTGTTGCCAAGCTTTATGCCGTAAAGAACGGCGCCTTCGACGGGTTCGCGGCGCGGCATGATGACATCGACACCCGGCAGGTATTCGGCTGCGGTTTCACGGAACAGGTCGATATAGGCCTTGCTCTTTCGCAGGTTGCCCCCGCCAACGACGATGTCATAATCCTGTTCGTCCGGAAAAAGACGCTTGGCAACCGCCCATGCGGCGAGCGCGAGTTCAGAAACCTCGCGGCGCAATATCTCTATGGCGCAGGCATCACCGGTTTCATGCGCCTTGAAAACAAGCCGGCTGAGCGAGCTGATTTGCGCCTTGCTCGCCTGTATGTTTTTCATCCACCCAAGGAGCTGTTCGGGGCGCTCGAGGTCAAGATGGTCGAGAATGATGCCGCGAAGACTGGTCGCCGGAATCCGACCGTCGTGCGCGCGGCACACGGCGCGCAACGCCGCAAGACCGATTGAGTAACCGCTTCCCTCGTCTCCAAGTATGTGCCCCCAACCGCCCGAACGCGCCGTGGCGCCCGATGCGTTCATGCCAAAGGCGATGCTGCCCGTCCCGGATATGACAATGATGCCAAGGGGGCGCAAAGCCCCGCCCATAAGAGCGATGACACCATCGTTGACGGCTTCGCACCGGCTGTCGGGAAGGAATCCGGCAATAATGCCTTTGATGAGAGGCTTGTCTTCGGGGCGGTCAACACCCGCCATCCCAAGGCAGATGATATCCACATCACTTGGTGTTGCTTTCGCGATGGATAATAATTGCTCAATGATCATTCCGAGATTGCCGCGAACGGTCTCGATGGGATTGGAATGATGGTTGGTCGAACCAGCCTCACACTGCGCCAGCACGACGCCGTCATGCCTGGCAATCGCGCCCAGCGTTTTTGTGCCGCCTCCATCCACGCCAATCACAAACCTGCCCATCTATTTTTGTCTCCGTTTTTTATGTTAAAAACCCGCGGAAAAACCGCCCTGCTTTAATTTAAAAATAAATAAACTGTTCCTCTCAGGTCACTTGTCAAATACGGCTTTTCATTGATTGTGGGATTATTATTCAGGGTCAAATCCGAACACATTGCAATTAATGAGAATTCAGATCAAAGAATTTGTGACTCACGGCAGTCATAATTGCGCTATAATATGATGAAAGTAGGCATCATCACGCTCGGATGCGACAAGAACACGGTCGACAGCGAATACCTGGCCGGGACGCTGGCCAGGACGGGCGTGATGGTGGCAAATGCTGAACCTGAACCTTGCGGCGAGACTTTCGACGCGGTTTTCATCAACACATGCGGATTCATCGCTGACGCGAAGGCCGAGTCGGTGCGGACGATCATCGCATGGCTCGAACGCAAATTTGAACTTGCCGCACAAGGATGCCGCATGAAGGTGTTCGTCATGGGATGCCTGTCCCAGCGTTATGTGAGAGACCTGTCGCACGATCTGCCCGAGGTGGATGGTTTTATGGGCGTGGGTGATGTTGAAAGCGCGATCAGTCTCCTCAACAGCCCCGTAAGCCTTCTTATGCCCGTCTCGATGGTTTTTGAACCGCCCCGCGCGGTGGCCATTGATCGCAAGATGCCCCGGCTGGCATTGGGATCGGAAAAATCCCATGGATTCCTGAAAATTGCTGACGGATGCAGCCACAAGTGCGCCTTCTGCGCCATTCCCTCGTTTAAGGGCAAATACCAGAGCGTGCCAAACGATGTGCTGCTCTCCGAAGCGCGCATGCTTGTCAAACGCGGCGTCAAAGAGATTGTGCTGGTCGCCCAGGACACGAGCGCTTATGGACGCGACATCTACGGCAGCCAATATGGCATTGCCGAACTGCTGGCGGAGCTGGCGGATCTGCGCGGCGATTTCTGGCTCAGGATCATGTATTTCTATCCCGGCGGCGTGACTGATAAATTCATCGAAGCCATGACGTCATCACCCAGGATCATACGCTACCTTGACATCCCCCTGCAACACCTGCACCCTGATGTGCTGCGGCGCATGAACCGTTCGCATCTTGAGATCAGCACGTTCGATCTCGTTCGGCGGCTGAGAAAGGTTCTGCCGGGTATCGTGCTTCGCACCACATTCATGGTGGGATACCCCGGCGAAACCAAAGAGGAATTCGAGTTCCTGTGCGCCGGCGCGCGTGAATTGAGTTTTGAGCACATGGGGGCGTTCCGGTTCAGCGCCGAGCAGGACACGCCTGCCGCCGCGATCAAGCCGCGCGTGCTCCACAACGAAAAAATGAAAAGGTTCAGACGCCTGATGAGGCAGCAGGCCGATATTTCGCTTGCATGGAACAGGACAAGGATTGGAACAACTCAGCGTGTGCTGGTTGAAGGCCAACTGGCCGATGGCCGCCATGTGGGGCGATGCGCCAGCGAAGCGCCTGAAGTTGACGGCTATGTGATTATTTCAAACCATATGACGCTCAAACCGCACAGCTTTGCCGATGTTCGCATCACTGACGCCGAAACTTATGATCTTTTTGGGGAGGTTTGAATGGCAGCGGGCGCGATCTTTATTCTGACGCCGACAGTGGGCTGGGCTTTCCCGCTGCTCTGGCCGGCATTGCTTGCGGCTGCCGGCGCGACCGGCTACAAACTGTTCACATCTGTCTCTGACGACGCCCCCCTGCGGGGGCGGCTGACCAGGGAAATGAGCCGGCAACGCATCGTCACCATTCCGCTCGAGTCCGTGGTCAAGGACGTCGTGGCCGAAGAGATCGGACGCGATCAGGTGTTGAGATTTGTCAAAGACAACACCGTGCTGGTGTTCAAACGCGACACGCGAGGCAAATTTTCCATCGAGATCATGGGACCGGAGAGCATGGAAACCCGCGAACTGCAAACGGCGGGCATGGAATTCGCCAAAACACTTGTCCAGCAGTTCGCCTGCAATAAAATCACCAAAGAAATGGAAGCCCGCGGCGCAAATGTCGTCAGTGAGGAAGTCAACGAAAACGGCGACATTGTGCTCAAGCTGCGGCGATGGGGATAGCAGCAAGCCTTCAACCGGAAAATAACGCCATCCCTCAGGGGAGAATTATTGCTTCGTGGCGGCCTTGCCCTGATTCGCAACGGCCTGCATGGCCTTGGCCACCTCTTCAGGATTGCCAAGGTAATAGCTCTTTATGGGCTTGAGGTCATCGGTAAGTTCATACACCAAAGGCATGCCGGTGGGAATGTTCACTCCCACGATTTCGTTGTCTGAAATGTTGTCGAGATACTTAACCATCGCGCGGATGCTGTTGCCATGCGCCGCAACGACCACGCGACGGCCAGCCTTGACCACCGGCGCCAGCGTCTCATGCCAGAACGGAAGAAAGCGCGCGACTGTATCCTTGAGACATTCGGTCAGCGGCGTCTCGCCGGGCTTGAGATCGGCGTAACGGCGGTCATGGCCCGGCCAGCGCTCGTCGGTCTTCTCCAGCGCGGGAGGAGGGATGTCATAGGATCGGCGCCAGACCTTCACCTGATCCTCGCCAAATTTGGCGGCCATCTCGCTCTTGTTCAGACCCTGCAAGGCGCCATAGTGGCGCTCATTGAGCCGCCAGGAATTGTGCGCCGGCAGCCACATCAAATCCATCTCATCAAGCACGATCCACAACGTGCGAATCGCACGCTTGAGCACCGAAACATAAGCAACGTCAAATGTGTAACCGCCTGCTTTCAGCGCCTGTCCGGCCTCGTGCGCTTCCTCAACGCCCTTCTCTGAAAGATCGACATCTGTCCATCCCGTAAATCGGTTTTCTTTGTTCCATGTGCTTTCCCCGTGGCGGATAAGGACGAGTTTGTGCATGTCATGAATCCTTGTGTTTGATATGATTGCTCAACAACAGCCGGAACATTCCGTCCCATGCCATGCCTGTGTCCAGTTAAAATTAATGCTGCCGTCGCGCTGGATGACCGTGATCCGGCAGCCCCAGGCGTCACTGTTATAAAAGCCGCCGCGGGCTATCCGGTAAAAGCCCGTTGTCGGCCCCGTCGGATCCGCCTGCGTCGCCCGAGAAATCGGGTTGATCCCATGCCAGTCTTGGCACATTTCATACGTGTTGCCGTGCATGTCATGCAAGCCCAGGGGATTAGCCGGCTTCTGCCACACCGGCTTGTTTCCCCACGGCAAATGGGTTGGCCGTCATCTATTATCCTATAGTTCCCGCAGGTTATGTTTGTCCTTTGCTGCCAGCCTGATGCGGGGTTTCATGTAAAATATTGCTTTTATTCCCGCCGGACATGATATTACCAGTATAGTGAATTGTGAGCATTTGTCTGCGCGGCGTGACCGTAAACTTCGGCGTCATGGCCGCTTTGCCGCGCGGGCCGACACAACATCATGAGACAGGGCGAGACGATGACAGACACTAAAATTCTTGAGGCGCTCGAAAAGGGCGCGACGGCACTGACGGCAACCAACCGTCTTGCCCGCGCCATCACGGACAATTACACCGCGCGCAGGCAGAAAAAGGGGCAATCAGCATGGGCCACCCCCGATGTGTTGTCAATCGACGCGTGGGTGCGCCACACATGGGACGAATACATTGATTCGGGAAACGCGACCGGGCAGGACACGCGAATGCTGCTGCTGGACGAAACACTCGAGGCAATGATCTGGGAAAAGATCATCAGCGAGTGGTGCGAGCGCAACGAACGCCGTCTCATGCAGATCCCCGCCGTGGCCGCGAAAGCCGCGGGCGCATGGCGATTGATGGCCGAATACGGCGTCAACATTGACGACCTGAAGACGGCGAAGGGTGACGCCGCCATTTTCAGAGAGTGGGCAGGGACATTCATAACGGAATGCGACAAGAAGCAATATCTGCCGATGGCGCAACTGCCCGAAAAGCTCTGCGATCTGTTGAAAAACAATAAGGTCAACCCGCCCCAATCGATCATCTTCACGGGTTTTGACGAGCCAACACCTCAGTTTGAACAGATTGAAAAAGCGCTGAAAGCAGCCGGTTGCGATGTCGAACGCCTTGAAATCAAGGGCGGGCTGGGGGAAGTTGTCACTGTGAATTATCCGGATGCCGCGGCGGAGATTGAGGCGGCGGCGCAATGGGCGCGGAAATTGCTCGAAAATAATGAAGCAACATCCATCGGGATCCTGGTTCCCAATCTTCAGGGGGAGCGCGAGCGCATCGAACGCGTGTTTTTCGGCATCCTGCATCCCTCGTGGGCGCGAAAGGTTTTCTGGGAAGGAAACGGCGATTCAGCGCCGCACGCGTTCAACATTTCGATGGGCGCGCCGCTGGCGTCGGTACCGGTCGTGAGCGCGGCGCTCGTGGCGCTCGAACTTGGGAGCGGCTGGATATCCACGGAGAACGCCGGAGTTCTGCTCCGCTCACCGTTTTTCAAGGGGGCGGAAGAAAATGCCGCGGCGCGCGCCATGTTCGACGTCACACTGCGAAAGAACGGCGGTCTCAAGCACCCGGTGGAGCCTCTGATGGAATGCGCCAACCCCCCCCTGTGGGAAGCCGGGCGTTCAAGGCGTTGCTCGTGGTTGTCAGACAAACTGACGGAGATTGCGAAAACCACAGCCGGCTTTCCTGAAAATACAAAGGCTTCGCCGGCCGGGTGGGCAAAGCATTTCTGCGACCTGCTCAAGAAGATGGGCTGGCCGCACGGGCGTAAGCTCGACAACCGCCAGTTCCAGGCGGTCGCCCAATGGCGCGACCTGCTGGCAGATTACGAAAGCCTGGCGCGCATCGAGTTCGAAGAGACTTATGAGCAGGCATTGAAGCGCTTGCGGCGGATGGCGGAAGAAAAGATCTTTCAACCCGCGGGCAGCGCCGAAACGGTGCAGATCATGGGACTGCTCGAAGCCGCCGGGTTGCATTTTGACTGTCTATGGGTCATGGGCCTTCACGACAACGCCTGGCCCGCAGGCGCCAGGCACAACCCGTTCCTCCCGCTTGATCTGCAAATAAAACGCAACATGCACATGTCCACACCAAAACTTGCGGCGGACTTCGCGCAACGCGTGATGGAGCGCGTTGTGTGCGGCGCGGGCAAAGTCATCCTGAGCTGGCCCGCCAAGGAGGACGACCGCGACCTGCGCCCAAGCCCATTGATTACTAAGGATTTTACGAAAATCGAGTCCGTAAACAAAAGGATTTCCAATATTGCCATGCCCGCAAAAGGAATGATGACGGCCGGGAAAACAGAAGAGTACCAAGACGAGACGGGGCCCGCGGTTGCAAAAGGACAAGCGCTCCACGGCGGCACTTATCTTGTCAAGGCTCAAGCGGAGTGCCCCTTCAAGGCATTCGCCATCTACCGGCTCGGCGCCGAAAAACTTGAGATGCCCTGCGCGGGACTGAGCGCGATGGACCGCGGCACACTTGTCCACAAGGCGCTGGCCTGTGTGTGGCGCGAACTCAAAACGAAGGCCTGCTTGCTGAGCAAATCCGATGACGACCTCAATACTCTGTGCGAAGAGGCCGCGAAGGAAGCCATCAAAGAATTTGGTTTGCCGACACGCAATGCCATGTTGCAGGAAATTGAAACCAGGCGTCTGACAGGACTGCTAAGGGAATGGCTCGAGCTGGAAAAACAACGAGAGGCGGATTTCTGTGTGGTCATTATCGAGGGCCAGGCCGTCGGGCCCAAGGCAACCCCTGACGCGGAAGACTTCACCCTGCAACTCGGCGATGTGAAAATCAGCGGAAAACCCGACCGGATCGACAAGATCGCGGACGACGGACTTCTGATCATTGATTACAAGTCCGGTTCCTCAGGCAGCAAACTTGGAGCGCTTGCGGAAGATCGGCCGGATGAACCGCAACTGCCAATCTATGCCCGCATCGTGATGAACCGCATCGTGATGAATCAGAGCAAAAAAGACAACGTCATCGGTGTTACATTTGCCAAACTGCGCAAGGGTGACATCGCCTTCGTCGGGCTTGGGGAAACTGACAAGATCGCACCGGGGGTTATTCCTCTGCCGGCTTCAAAGACCGCCGGCATCAAGGCATTGGGAACATGGCAGAATGTGTGCGATTCATGGAAAGTGACGCTTGATCAACTTGGCAGCCAGCTAAGCCAGGGCAAAGCCGCGGCAGATCCCAAAAAAGATGAAAACACCTGCCGCAACTGCGGCTTGAAGGCGCTTTGCCGGATACAGGAACAGCAGCCTGAAATCGGTCTGACATATGGGGAAGAGGAGAAAAACAATGAGCACACAGCAGAGTAACCTTGCGGCCGTCGACACCGCGGCGCGCCAGAAAGCGCTTCAATCAGACAAATCTTTCATCGTTCAGGCGCCCGCCGGCTCAGGCAAAACCGAACTGCTTATCCAGCGCACTATGGCGCTGCTGGCGCAGGTGGAAGAGCCCGAGGAGGTCGTCGCGATCACATTCACCCGCAAGGCGGCGGGTGAGATGCTCGACCGCATCCTCAAGGCCATGGCGGAGGCAAATGGTCCGGCGCCGTCCGAGCCGCACCACAAGCGGACATGGGAGCTGGCAACGAAGCTTGTCGAGCGCAACGAGCAAAAGGGATGGGGCATCTTTGACAATCCATCGCGCCTGCGCATCCAGACCATTGACTCGCTGTGCGCGTCCATCGTGCGCCGCGCGCCGCTGGCTACCGGATTCGGCGTCCCCCCCGTGCCGTCCGAACAGGCCGCACTTCTTTACCACGAAGCCGCGCGCAACACGCTCGAACTCCTGGAAGCAGGCATCGGTTTCAGCGAACCTGTTGAAAAAATCCTCATCCACCTCGACAATGAATTCGAAAAAATCGCCGGACTGTTGGCGGACATGCTTGCCGTGCGCGACCAGTGGCATAGACACATTCAGACCAATTCGACGCCGGATCAAATGCGCAATATTTTGGGGGCGAATTTGAAGCGCATTATCACAACAGCGCTTGGCAAGTTGAATTCTTTTATTGGGAAATATAACACTCAAGAGATCGTCAGGCTTGCTGATTACGCGGGGCAAAATGTGGGGGGGGAAAGAATGAATCAACATGTCAGGAAACTGGCTGGAATCAAAAAGATGCCCGGCTGCGATTCCGGGGATGTGGATACGTGGAAAAACTTGTCCTATCTGTTCATCACCTCGTCTACTCAAGACTGGTTTACGGATCGTGGTGTGAAAATCTCCACAGGTTTCCCTGCCGGTGCTCCCCAAAAGACGAATTTCCTTTGTTTGTTGGCATCGATGCGCAATGATGTAGACCTGCTCAATCAACTTATAGGAGTACGCGCATTGCCTGACGCGTCATACTCCGATGAGCAATGGGCGACGCTTGAGTGGATGTTTAAACTGCTGCCGGATGCCGAAAATCAGCTTCAGCAGGTTTTTGCCGGGACCGGCCAGGTGGATTTTATCGAGATCGCGCAACGGGCTGTCGACGCTCTCCAATCCGAAGGCAATGATTTTACCGCTGGCATCAGCCACATCCTCGTTGACGAATTCCAGGACACTTCCTACAGCCAGTATGCCCTGCTTGAGGCGCTGACAGCGAAATGGCAGAATGGCGGCGGCAAGACGCTGTTCGCGGTCGGCGACCCGATGCAGTCCATCTACAGGTTCCGCGAAGCCGAAGTGGGACTGTTTCTCAAGGCGGCGCAGGAGAAAAAGATCGGCAACGTCAGCCTTGATGATCCGCTTGTTCTTCACCGCAACTTCCGTTCGCACAAGAAGATTGTGGACTGGGTCAATGAAACCTTTCCCAAGGTGCTTCCTGATGCGGATGATGTGCGAACCGGCGCGGTGAAATTCAACGCGTCGGAAACAGTGAAGGGCGGCGGCGGCGTGGTTGAATTGAGCCTGATGCCGGGGCGCGCGCGCGAGGCAAAGAAGGTCGCGGAGATCGCGGGATGCAAGAAAGACCGCGTGGACGCCACGACAGCCATCCTGGTGCGCAGCCGAAGCCATCTCGCGGAAATCATCCCCGAACTTCGACGCCGGAACATGAAATTCCGCGCGGTTGAGATCGAAAAACTTGCGGACCGCCCGGTGGTGCTGGCGCTGATCGCGCTGACGAGGGCGCTGCTGCATCCGGCCGACCGCGTGTCGTGGCTTGCCGTGCTGAGGGCGCCGTGGTGCGGGCTGGACCTAATGGACCTTCACGCCATTGCCGGCGATGACGGGAGCGCCGCAACGGGCAGCGGAAACAAGTATAAGACCGTCTGGGAGCTTATCAATGACAACGGGATGGAGGCGCGGTTGACACAGGACGGATGGGCGCGGCTTGCAAGAATCAAGAGCGTGCTGGAGCGAGCGCTGGAGCAGCGCGGCCGGATCGGGCTGCGGCGGCTTGTGGAGGGAACATGGGTTGCCCTCGGCGGACCCGCCTGCCTGCGCGATGAGACCGAACTGGCCGAAGCGCATGAATGCCTCGATCTCATCGGAGAACTCGAGGAAGGCGGCGACATGCCCGACCTCCAGGCGTTTGAAAACAGCCTCGACGCGCTTTTTGCCCCGCCCGACATGGATGCCGATAATTCTCTCCAGGTCATGACAATGCACAAGGCCAAGGGGCTTGAGTTTGACACGGTCATCCTGCCCGGACTCGACAGAACCACAAGAAGTGACAAAGAAGGACTGCTGATGTGGGAGGAAATCCTGGGTGTCGGCAACAGCAAAAACGAACTTATCCTTGCCCCCATCCCCGCTGCCGGCAAGGAGAAAGACAATATTCGTGCTTATATGACGGAAATAAAAAATCAAAAGGCCTCCAACGAGGCCGGGCGGTTGCTCTATGTCGCCGCGACACGCGCCCGCAAGGAACTTCACCTGCTGGGATGCTTCAAAATGAAAAAGAACCCAAAACCCAACGAGTCACCCTACGCCAAACCAACCGAACTATCGCTCCTCCACAAGTTGGCGACTCAGAATGATATGGAATACAAGGCTTGGGTTGAAGAACACAAAGACAAGCATGAGGCTGACCAGGAACAGAACAAAGCCGCGGGCGTCGAGCCGCCAAAGCTGCGGCGTCTCGTGAAGGATTGGCAATTGCCCGAGTCACCGGATGACATGACGGCAACCGCGGCGGCGACCGAATCCGAAGAGCCAGCCGAAAGCGCCTTGTCACCCGAGAACAACATCTATGCCGTCCTCCAAGCCAGTCCCGCCACAAAACATGCCGGCACGGTCGTTCACCGCTACCTGTGCCGCATCGCGCGCGAGGGCTTGCCCCTGTGGGACAAAGCCCGCATCGAAAAGTGCAAGCCGGCCATCGAGGCCATGCTGCGCCAGCTTGGCGTGACGCAATCCAACCTGGAAGAAGCCGCCGCGCGCGTCATCAAGGCGCTTGACTTCAGCGTCACGGACGAGAGGGGCCGCTGGATACTCAGCGGGGAGCGCAGGGACGCGCATAACGAATACCGCCTGAGCGGCATTGTGAACGACAAACCCGTCAACGGCATCCTCGACCGCACATTCAAAGACGAAGATGGCGTGTTGTGGGTTGTGGACTACAAGACATCCAGCCATGATGGCGCGGACAAAGACGCATTCATTAAGAGCCGCATCGAAAAATACAGGAGCCAGCTCGACGGGTATGCGGGACTTATCGCGGCCATGAACGGACTCCGCGATTCAGCCGATGTGCGCCGCATGCTCTTCTTCCCCCTGCTTGAGGATAAGGCTGGCTGCGTCTGGCGGGCGTGACACTATTTAGAGCGACCGCTCTAAATGGTGGCACGAACGCAGACGCAGATGCCAGCCGCGGAGCGAAGCGACGTGCGAGCCGTGCTTGTGCGGCGAGCTTTTGTATTAGACGTCATCGAGGAAGGCGCTGGGCTGGTTGGTGTCGTCTTCGGGGTCGGCCCAGACCATGACAATGCAGTAGTCGCCGGTGACGAGGCCGGGTTTGTCGCAGACAGCCCCGGTCTCGATCTGTTTCAGAATATTCCGCATTCATGCCGGGGATCTTTTTGCTCTATTTATATGGGAATGCCTGACAGTGTCCGTTAATTGCCGTTTATATGGGTGGTGAGTGCGATGGAACGGCATCGCTCGTGTGAGTCCCACATTCAAACCTAAAGGAGAACTCCAACGACAAAGCTTTTGTAAAATCACACACAAAGAAAAGCGTTCCAGAATCATGCGTCATCGAATGCCAAAGGCAAAAAGAAAGGATCAGTTCATGAAAAGACAGCCCAAACCCAGGAAAACAGCCGCCCACTCATACAATGATCCCAAAGAGTTCGCAAAACTTGTCCATGCGCTACGCAATGGGGATAATGCCGCACTGGAGACAGCCTTGGCGGTCGTCGAACCATACACACATAAAATCATTAATGAGAAAGTACATTCAAATCTCAGTTACCTTGAAGACGAGACATGTCTTGTCTCTGATATAAAGATTCGCATCATACGCGGGCTGAACAAGTCATTCAAACCCGGGTGCAAGTGGCAGCAATGGGTTGCACAGATCACACGCAATTGTATCACGGATGCAAAGAAAAGCGCAGACCGGCGGCTCAATCACGAGCAGTCGCTGAATAAAACATTGAAGGGACACGAAGAGCAAGACGAAGAGCAACATGATCTCTCGGCGGTCGAGATCACTTTTGACGCCCAGTGGACCAGGTGTTTTAAGACGCCCCGAGAATCAGCCATCGAAAAAGAGACGGTTTGCTTGGTTCGCAAGGTCCTTGACGGTCTGAGACCTGAACACAAAAAGCTCCTCATGCTTGCTTATATGGAAAACATGAAGCATAAGAATATTGCCTTGGCGCTTCATACAAGGCCAGAGCAGATCAAGCAGGATATTCGATGCGCAAAAAGGGTATTTGCACATGGCTGGCAGGCCATCTCACCGGGGAATCCGCTGCTTCAGTGAGGCGCAGCGGCGGTCCGCGCAGTCTCCGTGATGGGCTACCGCCATGAGTTCAGCGACGAGGGCATCGAACTCACTATTGATGAAAGCGTTCTGGATCATGTGGCCCAAGCGGCGTTGTCGCGCGGCACGGGCGCCCGAGGCCTGGCCTCGGTGATGGAAGCGATCCTCGAGGGCATCGCCTATGAGCATTTCGGGTCACCCGGTGAGAAGCGCAAAGTGCGCGTGCGGATGATCGGCGGGGAGCCGACCGTGGAGGTCAACGGTCGGCCGGAGGGGCGCTGCGCATGGGTTGCCGCCTGAAGCCATGCGCGGTAATCTCGCGGATCCGCCACGCCGCCGCGCGCGTCAGGCTGTGATCGACAATTGAGCAAGCATCCCGTCAGGACTGTGCCGTCGCGCCAAGTGCTGTTTTGGGGGTGTTTGAATTCCCTTGCAGGCGTTGGGGAGGCGGGGGGTGAAATCCGCACAATTGCCAGCTCCACCGCCCCCGCATCATCCCCGTCATGGTATAGTGGAATTGAGCAGCGGGCAGTTTTGAAGATTTGTTCAGTTTCAGCAGATTGAGGCCGGAAGGAGGTGTGAACGATGGCGAATTGTGGAAAGTGCGGGAGCAGCCTTGTTTGGAGATGCAAGAACTGCGGCATGGTTGGATGCGACACCTCCGGCTGCTCCAACCAAGCCAGAGGTAGCGGCGGGTCGTGCAGGTATTGCGGGCGCAATGCCGGCTGGTCAGCGGTCTGAGCCGCATCACAAGGGCGGCATGAATACTTCGCGCCGCAGGCGGGAGGGCTTTCGCCTGTGGCGCGCTTTTTTTCAGCCAGCGAGTCCGGGCAGGCTTGGACGCACGGGGTTCCTGCCGGTTGACGATGCGCCACGGCCCTCCCGCGGAATCCCGAATTTTCGCGGAGCGCGCCTTACAAATTCAGCCCGGACGGCGATTAATAATATGAGTGCCGCGATGGATGCCTCGAGCATGGCGCCACGCGGAACAAGCCGCTTCATCAGACAAGACACAAGGAGAAAAATCATGAAGGATGGTGAAAAGCCGCCAACGGCGGATTCCTATGCCATGTTGGTGAAACATTTGAAGAAATATAAGATAGGGTTCGCCGAGGATGCGGACAACAAGACCGTGTTTATTTACATGACCGGCGGGAAGGGGCATGGCCGCCATCTCAAGGCGCGCATCAGCCCGAACGACAATGTGCTGCAGGTTTTGGGCGAACTTCCCGTCAAGGTTCCGGTCAAGAGGCGCGCAGCGATGATGGAAGCCGTGACGCGCGCGACTTATGACATGTGCATAGGGGGGTTCGACATGGATGTCAGAGACGGCGAAGTGCGTTTCCGCGCCGTGACCTTGCTTCCGGATGGCGGTCCCACGGACGCGATGATCACCGAATGCATCAACTGCACGGTGGCGATGCTCGATCGTTATAGTGAAACGTTCTATCGTGTGATCTATCGCGGCGTGTCGCCTGAGAAGGCTGTCTTGGGAGCTGAGGACCACGGGATGCTTGGTGCGTTGCGTCGGTCGCCGGAGCTTTTCCCCGAGGATGGCGAAGATCAGGAACTCAACGAGTTTTTGCGCCATCTCAAGGGCGAGGGGGACGCGGCCAATGCGTCCGAGGATATGGAAGAAAACGAGCCGGACGACAACTGAAATGGCGGGCCGTCGAAATGGCGGGCGGGCAAGTTCTCCGCCCGTCGGTCAACGGGCGGGGGCATCTCACCCGGTTGACAAAGACGATGAACGAGGAGAACACATAATCATGTCACAGCTTACTGAAAACGATGTCGACAGACTGTTGACGGATCTGCAGGTTCGCAGTCGCGCCGGGAAGCTGGCTGCCGAATTGCGGACATGTCCGTCGCTGATGCGGCTTGCCCGCGGGGTTGCCACGGGGGATTGGAATGCGTCGGAGAGACGGATTGTCAAGAAATCGGTGTTCTGCCAGTCAAGCATCGCCGGGATGTTCCGCGAAACGCCGCCGCCGTTTTCGGAGTATGTAAAGTTCTACGCCAGTATGTCGATTTACAACAAAGCGCTGGAGCTTTATGCCTCCCGGAACGCCTTTGCCTTATGGTTGCTTCATTCTCCGATCACCAGATGGTTGGGCGAGACATATGCCGGAATGCTCAACATACCAATAAAAACAAAGACGCGCGAGCGTAGGCAGCCCGATGTTCAACCCGAAGGAAGAATGATGCAATGTGTAAATATTTCCAGTTTTGCAGACGGGATCGGCAAGACCTTGGACAAAGAAAGTCGGCGGGTTGACGCAATGCGCGAGGCTCTGGACAAAGGACAATTTTGGCAGCTTGTGAATCCGCCGCCACCGGCTGATGCGATGGCTGTCGCGGCCGCTGACAGGGAGAAATGGGAAGCGGAATACCGCTCGCCGGATGGCACGCTCACGGTCAAGGTTTACGAGACGGACGGCGGCGAGCTCGGGGCGCTCGCAGTGTCAACAAACCCCGACGACGCGGGCAAACCGGTTCGAGTGGAAATGTTTCCCCTGCCGCCCGAAGGAAAGGCGGCGGCGTCTGACGCGCGACCACTGGCACTCGAATTGCCGCCGCTTCAGGCGGTCACGCCGGGGAGGTTGGAATCCGGGTTCAGGCTCAAGGGAAAGACCTTCCGCGATCTCGTTGAGGAGCGCTTCACCGGCGTCGGCCAGATCATGGTCTTGGCCGCTGTCATGCGGCAGAATCAAATCTTGGGAATGACGAACATGAAACCAGAGAAGCAAGCCGCAATGGATGACGTCGCCGCCGAATTGCGCGGGCATGGCTGGGGGACGATGGCCGTTGCTGCTTGCCTGAGGTCGCGCCCAATGATGACCGAGACGATGGCCGTCAATGGTCACAGAGCTTTATCAGAGATTGGTGAAATATCCCATTTCATGCTTAACATGACAGAAAAGTGCATTCGTGCCATGGAAGTCGCCAGAATGGCAGCATACCAGGCTGCTTCGGTAGCCGAGGGAGCCAATGAAGCCCAAAAGGCAGCTGTCGCTGCGCAAGAAGACGCTGAAGAGGTTGCCAACAGACTCCATGACATGAGTAGCAAGGGAGTCGTTTACGATGTTGCCATGGAAGCCGCCAGGGTAGCCGCTGACAAGGCTGCCAAGGAAGCCCAGCAAGCCAGGGAAGCCTGCGAAGCGTTTGTCGTTGCACAGAATGCCGCTGAACAGGATGCCATGGAAGCCGCTTACAGGGTTGCCAATGAAGCCCCCCGGCTGGCTGATGATTTAAAAAGATTCGCTGAAGAGGTTGCCCACATATACCGCGACATGCGTTAGCAGGGCAGTTCATTAACCTGTCGCCATGGAAGCCCACAGCTCGTGGTAACCGGAACTGTAGGCTGAAGCCAACCTGCTCAAGGCACGCCTCAAGTTTGTCTCCGACCGAACCGCTTCGAGCATCGGCATCACCCGTTGAGCAATGATCCCAAAATAATTTGATCTTGGGAAATGCGGGTACAGGATTGAATGCCGCCAAGACAAGGATTCGCCGGGAACCTATTCTGCCTGTGAATGTCTGGTGGGATTAAGTTAAAGTAAAAGACGCCTGAACTCCGCAATTTCCAAAAACAACCACGAATATTGATATGCAAACTGAATATGATCAAAACCAAAATCAAACATCTGACCGTGATCAGATGAACCAAAAAGCACGAAAGCATTCGCTTGTTTATTTATCAACAAGATGAAACGTATCACAAGTAATTGAAATTCAGTAATATTTGTACTGGCGAGTGGCGCAACGGTAGCGCATCTGACTCT
>JAPLSQ010000065.1 GCA_026398535.1 Candidatus Sumerlaeota bacterium
GTGCTCTTCCGATCTAGACAAACAAGTGGGGAATGAAGCGGCTGGTGTTGGTGGTGACGATATTTTTATCTTCGCGAATGCCGATGCCGCAGGCGTGCCCGTTGACCATCCAGCTTCCTATGACGGGGTAGTTGCCGTCATAGTTGGGCAGAAGACACAGCTCCTGGTAAATTCGCGGCGAGTCCGCGTAGTCGCCTTCGGTGTCGAGCAGAGTGATGCCGTTGCGCACGACGGTGATGTTGGCGCCCTCGCGTGCGAGGATGGGTTTGCTCACATAACCGCTGGCAGCCGCGGCGGACAGTTCGAATGATGCGCGCGGGATGCAGGGGGTGTCGGGGAACAATTCGGACAGCACCACGAGAAGCGCCTTGTTGCTCAGCAGCATTTTCCAAGGCGGTTCGAGCCAGACGGTTCCGGCATCGATCAGACATGGGCCATAATCCTCGCGCACCATCCATTCCCACGGGTATAGTTTGAAGATGCATGTCATGGGGCGGCTGTCGGGGGCTGTGAATTCGCGCGTCTGGGGATTCCAGCCAATACCGCCTATGTCGGCATATTCAGTGTCCAATTTGGCCTGCATTGCCGTGTCGCGCAGGTAACTGGTTGTGATGTAATCTTCAAGGTTGTCGGCGATGCATGTGAAGTAGACGCGTCCGATCACCTTGTCGCGCAGTGACGTCCACGCTTCGATAAGGCGTTCGTGGATCGAGTTGAACTGATCGCAGTCATGGCCGATTGCCGGCAGGGAGTCCTGCAACCATTGCCATTGAATGACTGCCGCTTCCAGCAGGCTTGTGGGCGTGTCGGCGTTGTATTCCAGCAGTTTTGGCGGGCCGGCGCCGTCGTAGACCAGGTCGAAGCGTCCATAGATCGTGTGCTCGTCCTGCTCCCAACTGGTTTTCACGAAGGGGATAAATTCGGACGGGATGAGGAAGCGTTCAAACAGGTTGTTCGTGATGATGTGCTCGACAGCCTGAAGGCACATCTTGTCCAGATCATAAGTTGTCTTTTCCAGTTCATCGATTTCACGGCTTGTGAATTCGTAATAGGCGGTTTCGTCCCAGTAGGTCTCGCCCTCGGGAGAATGAAAGAGCATACCCTGCGACTCGACTTTCTGGCGCCAATCGGGACGCGGTTTTATGGTGCGGCGTTTCATAAAATGTTCCTTTCGAGATTGTGGGCGGGATCGTCGATCCCGCCCACAGACAAGCTGAAACGAGAGGGTCAATATTGGGCCCAGTTGGTAACGGCGCTGGGTGGGGCGCCCGTGTATTGCAGGATAAGCATGCCCCCTTCGCCGTCCGCTTCGTAAGCCAATCCGTTGAATAATCTCACGCCAATGGCGAGTGTGGGTGTGTCATAGTCGCCCTTGAGCACAGGCGCCGCCGGATTCGACACATCGATGACCAGCAGCCCGCTCAGTTCCGCGGCCACATAGGCCAGTCCGCCCACCACGGACACGCTCTGTGCATCGCCAGGCGTGGCGTAACTGCCGAGGAAGCCCGGGGATGCGGGATTGGAAACATCCAAGATTTGAAGACCGCCGGTGTCATCGGCCAGATAGGCCGTGTTGCCCCACACGGACACGTTTCGGGCATATCCGGGCGAGTCATAGGAGCCAAGACCGACCGGTGCGACAGGATCGGAAACATCGACGATAACAAGCCCCTTGTCCACACACGCCATATAAGCGCGCGTGCCAACCACCGTCACGCTCATGTTGTAGGCGCTGGAGGGCGATGGGTATGTGCCAACGATCGACGGCGCGGTGGGATTGGACACGTCGATAATCCGCAGCCCGTTGCTCCCGTCAGCCACATACGCATAATTGCCCGAGAGAGCCACGCCGCTCATCTGGTCGGTGGTCGTCAGTTTGCCCGCCTGCGTGGGAGCGGCGGGATTGGACACATCGATGATAAGAAATCCGCCAAATCCGTTTGCCACATAAGCATAGTTGCCGGACACAACCACATCCCATGCCATGGCCTTCGTGTCGTAATTGCCGAGCCAAAGGGGCAATGCGGGATTGGTCACATCAATGATATGCAATCCGCCATAATAGCCGCTGGCCACATAGGCTTTTGTGCCGGAGACATAAACGCTTCGCGCCTCGCCCCATGCGTCATACATGCCCACAAGGTTCACATTGGCGGCATGTGAGAACGCGCACACCCGCAGGATTGATACTGCCACAAGAATCAATGCGCAATTGGACTTAACAAAATTCCGCGTCCAAGCGGTTTCGATGGTTTTGGTGTTGTGTTTCATGGTCTTTCTGCCTTTCAGATTTTGATTTTTCATTAAGATCAAGTGTTGTGAAAATGCGATTTGTTGAACACAGTCAAAATTGGAATTCAATGATTTGTATCCCTCCATGTCCCATGCCATCATTAAAGTCCTGTCTTGCCATTGTCTGATTGTTGCCCGCATTTTTCTTTGCATCTCGCGTAGGACAAAACAGGCACATGGAACTTTCATCACGATATGAACCCCAGGCGGCCGAGCAGAAGTGGACGGCCGAGTGGGAGAAGCGCGGTTATTTTCATGCCGACGAGCATTCAACCAAACCGCCTTACACCATCGTCATTCCGCCGCCGAATGTCACCGGCATTCTTCACATGGGGCATGCCCTCAACAACACGCTTCAGGATGTCCTGATCCGCTGGAAGCGCATGGACGGATACAACGCGCTCTGGGTTCCGGGCACGGATCATGCCGGCATCGCGACGCAGAATGTCGTCGAGCGCGTTCTGTTGAAGGAAAAAACCTCGCGCCATGAGCTCGGACGCGAAGCATTCGTCGAGCGCGTGTGGCAGTGGAAGGAAAAGCACGGCAGTATCATCATCAACCAGCTCAAGCGGCTGGGTTGCTCGTGCGACTGGCAGCGCGAGCGTTTCACCTTGGACGAGGGTCTGTCGCGCGCCGTCCGCACCGTGTTTAAACATCTCTATGATGACGGGCTCCTCTACAAGGACAACTACATCATCAACTGGTGTCCGCGCTGCCTGACGACGCTGGCGGATGACGAGGTCGATTACTCGGACAAAGCAGGACATTTGTGGCACATTCGTTACCCCGTCGAGTGCGAACCGGGCAGGTTCGCCATCGTGGCGACAACCCGCCCCGAGACGATGCTCGGGGACACGGCGGTGGCCGTGAATCCCTCCGACGAACGCTACGAGGAGTGGATTGGAAAGCATGTCATACTGCCGCTCACAGGCCGGCGCATTCCGATTATCGTTGACGATTTCGTGGAGAAGAACTTCGGCACGGGCATGGTGAAAATCACGCCCGCACACGATCCAAACGACTACCAGGCAGGCAAACGCCACGGTCTCGAGGAGATCAACATCTTCACGCCCGACGCGAAGGTGAACGACGTGGCGCCAGCCTACAAGGGGCTGGACCGCTACGAGGCGCGCAAGCGCGTCGTGGCCGACTTGCAGGCGCAGGGACTCATTGAGAGGATCGACGACTACGCGCAGCGCGCGGGGGAGTGCTACCGTTGTCACACGGTCATCGAACCCCGCATTTCGCTGCAATGGTTCGTGCGCATCCGCGAGCTGGCGCGCCCCGCGCGAAAGGCCGTCGAGGACGGGCGCGCGCGTTTTCATCCCAAGATGCGCGAGCGCGAATATTTCCACTGGCTTGACAATGTGCGCGACTGGCCCATCTCGCGCCAGTTGTGGTGGGGGCACCGCATCCCCGCTTGGTACGGACCTAATGGCGAAATTTTCGTCACCGACCAGCCGGCCCTGCCTGACGAGCCGAGGTTCCGCGAACAGACATGGACGCAGGACCCCGACGTGCTTGACACATGGTTCTCCAGCGCCCTGTGGCCGTTCTCCACGCTCGGATGGCCCGACAAAACCGGTGATCTCGCGGCCTTCTACCCCACAAGCACCCTCATCACAGGCAAGGAAATCATCTTCTTCTGGGTGGCGCGCATGATCATGATGGGCCTTCATTTCATGAAGGAAGTGCCTTTCCGCGACGTCTACTTCAATCCCGTGGTTGCCGATGAGCACGGTAAGAAAATGAGCAAGTCGAAGGGCAATGTGGTCGATCCGCTGACGCTCATCGAGCAATACGGCGCGGATGCGCTGCGTGTCACGCTGTGCGATTACGCCACGCAGGATCAGTACATTTCTTTCAGCCCGAAACGCTGCGAGGGGTACCGCAACTTCATGAACAAGCTGTGGAACGCGGCGCGGTTCGTGCTCGGCAATGTTTCCGATCTCGAAGCTGCCGGGAACGCCGATTGCAGGATCGGCGCGTCTCTCGAGGATCGATGGGTGCTCAGCCGTTATGCGCGTGCGATCGAAACGGTCAACCGCGCGCTCGAATGCTTCGAGTTCGACACGGCTGTCAAATCCATTTACGACTTTTTCTGGAAGGACTACTGCGACTATTACCTTGAGCTGGCCAAGCCGCGTCTTTACGGCAATGACGCGGCGCCCGGCACGCCAGTCTGGATCAGCCGCCGTCAAGCCCAGATCACGCTTGTCGTGGTGCTCGAGGGCGCGTTGCGGCTGCTTCATCCCTTTTGCCCCTATATCACGGAGGAACTGTGGACAGCGATGCGCGGCCGGAAGACGCTGGCAAAGGGCCTTCGCGCAGAGGAACAGACCGGCGCGATGCCGCAACTCATCCGGCAGATGCTGAGCGCTTTCGAGCTGCCCAACATCATCGTCGCGCCATGGAACCGCGGTCCCACCGAGCCGCTCATCGATCAGGCGGCTGAGGACGATATGGCGCTGCTCCAGGAAGTCATCTACACGATACGCAACATCCGCGGCGAAATGAAAATACAGCCCGGCGCTGCCGCCAATGTGTTGCTGGTGACGCCCGACAATGAGACGCGCGGTGTTCTCGAGGCGCATCCGGATTTTTTCAAAACGCTCACCAACATTCGCGCGCTCGAGATAACAGCCGATGCCTCCGCGCCCGCCGTGGCCGCTTCAGGCGTGGCGCGCGGAGTGACCGTCTACGTGGAACTGCCGCAGGAAATGCGCCAGCAGGAGATCGAACGCATGAAAAAGGAAATAGAGCAGACCGCCGCCAATCGTGCGAAACAGGAAACCAAGCTGGCCAATGATGCCTTCACGTCCAAGGCGCCGTCAAAGGTCATTGAGAAGGAGCGCGACCGGCTGCGCCAGCTTGCGGACGCCGAACAGCGGCTTAAGGAAAAACTGGCAAGCCTGCAATAGCAGATTGCTGAAAATCTTGCGAGGACGGGCGTCATGCTTGCGGGAGGTCAGGGCGCTGTGATCTCCACGGCTGGCGAGTGATTTCCCGCAAAGTCGTATGCCTCGATGCGGTAGCGCAACAGCGTTGGCGTGGCGTCCGTGTCCGTGTATGAGGCCGGCGTGAACCCGGCCGCTTCGGGCAGGCGCGGCGTCTGGTGGCGCGTGATGCGCTCGCCATTACGGTAGATATCATAGCCGCATACGCCGATATTGTCCGTCGATGCCTGCCAGTCCAGGCGCGTCCGGCTCTTGTCCAGTCGCTCGATGCGCGGATTCGCGGGCGCGTCCGGCGGTGTTTTGTCGAGATGTCCCGTGCGCACATACTTAAGATATGTCCGGTGAAATCCCGCATCCACGTTGTTGGGGCTGTAGTAGTGGCAATAGGCGAACGTGACCGATTTCTCGACGAACGGCGCCACAATTTCGATCTGTTTCACAAAACGGTCGATGGTTCCGGCGGTCCAATCGCTCTGGGCGAAGGTTTCGGTGTCACACCAGAACCGCAGTCCCGGTTTTGTGGCCACGGCCTTGCCCATCGCGCCGAACCACGCTGGCACGTCCTCCAGCCTGAGACCGCCCCCGCCCACGCAATCCTGCGGGCAGAAGATGTCGCCTCTGCCCAGCGAACAGTTGGCGAAAATGTCCTTCCAGAAATCGCCATATTCGTCGGCCCCGCCGCACATCCGGTTCATGAAAGGGCACAGCATGACAGGCATTGTCGTGTCGAGCGCGTGGAGGTGCGTCACGCTGATATCCAGCGCTTTTGCGAGGGTTGCGCGCTGTTTCGGCTGTTTGAAGTTCAAGTTGTCCGCCTCCCAGACCCAGTACCAGCCGGCAAACTCCCGCGGGTAGCGCTGTTTGTAACGCGCATACAACTCGTCAGCGATGCGGTTGCCCTCCTCCATCTGCGCGAAGAGCCATTGCGGATCGTTGGCGGATTTCCGCCACCAGTCCTCGTGGAAATTCAACCCGATAAAGACCTGGAAATTTGCCCGGGCTGCATTGCGCAGGCAGGCATCCACGAGATCGCCGTAGCCCTCGGCGCACTTGTAACCATCGAGGCGGGTGGGATAATAGGCGATGTGTTTCTGGCTGTTGGCGGCTGATCCGAAAATGAGCACCGACATGCCCGCCTCGCCAAGATAGCGGAATTCCGACTGCCATTTCTCGTCGCTCCAGTCCTTGCACAGGTATTCCTGGATGAATGATCCGTGAGCGACAGGCCATGGAGCTGCTGCGGCAAGTGCCGATGCCATGAGCAAGATCATAAGAAAAAGAGCGGGTTTGATTGATCGCGACATATTTCCATTAGTTGACAAGGGATCGTTTTGTAAATACAAGCAGATTCATGCTATATAATGGAGTTGTTCGCTTTATGAGTGAAGCAATGGGCCTGCGATTTTATTACTTGCAGACAGAAGCCGCTGCCCTATTGATGCGTGACCATGCTTACTGACAATATACTCGCTTTGATTGGCAACACACCGCTGATACGCCTCAAGAATGAAAACGTCTACGCCAAGGCAGAATTCCTGAATCCCGGGGGCAGCGTGAAAGACCGTGTGGCGCTTGCGATGCTGGAGGGCGCCGAGCGAGACGGGCGCTTGGGTCCCGATTCGATCATCATGGAGCCGACCTCCGGCAATACCGGCATTGGCGTGGCGCTGGTTGGACGGCTCAAGGGTTAT
Organism: Candidatus Sumerlaeota bacterium; assembly: GCA_026398535.1. Classification (GTDB taxonomy): domain Bacteria; phylum Sumerlaeota; class Sumerlaeia; order Sumerlaeales; family Sumerlaeaceae; genus JAPLSQ01. The sequence continues at coordinate 6,941 of JAPLSQ010000065.1, forward strand.
CGGGTTCGCATTGTCATGCCCGAAGGCATGAGCGAGGAGCGCAAGAAGCTCATCAGGGCGCTCGGGGCGGAGTTGATCCTGACATCCGACAGTGATGGCATCGCGGGCGCGGTGAACCGTGTGCGCGAGATGGCCGCCGAAGACGCGCGCATTTATGTCCCGCAACAGTTTGAAAATCCCGACAATCCGCGCGTCCACTACGAGCAGACGGCCGTGGAGCTGTGGCGGCAGATGTCGGGCGATGTGAGTTGTTTTGTGGCGGGCGTGGGCAGCGGGGGAACGTTGCAGGGCGTCGGCAAATTCCTGAAAGAGCACCGTCCGGGCATCAGGCTTGCGGCCGTTGAACCCAGGAATATTTCCGCGCTGCTTGGGCACGAGCCGGGTCTGCATCAGATCCAGGGCATTGGCGACGGATTCATTCCCGCGATTCTCGACCCGAAGATGATCGATGAGGTCGTCGAGGTCAGTGATGAGGATGCGATTGAAACAACCCGTCAGCTTGGCCGCGACTACGGCCTTCTTGTGGGCATTTCATCCGGCGCCAATATATGGGCGGCACGGGAACTGGCCAAACGCATTCCTGGAAATATCGCCACGGTTCTGCCCGACCGCGCCGAGCGTTACTTCAGCACGGCGCTGTTGTAAGAATCGGCGCATCAACCATTGGCGGCATCATGGCGTTCTGCTGGATGGCCGGGGATCAGGGCGCGGTCGAAGAACAGGGCGCAGTTTTGGCCAAGTTGCCGTGAAAATGTATCGTATTGACACAAAGCGGGTCAAGTTCATCCTTTAATCTCATATGCAATATGCTGATATTTATCATCTTATGACGAATGAGATTTTCCGGCATTCGCTTTGCATCCTCCCATGTGATATACACCAATTTTTGCAAGGAGGACGTAAATTATGCCGGTTAGACCGTTGCATGATCGTGTGCTGGTAAAGCGGGCCGCCGAAGAGGCTGAGCAGATGTCCATCGCCGGTATCATCATTCCCGACACCGCAAAAGAAAAACCACAGCGCGGCAAGGTAATCGCCGTGGGCGATGGCAAGAAAGACGACAATGGCAAGCGCATCGCCATGGATGTCAAGACCGATGACGAGGTGCTTTTCGGCAAGTATTCGGGTACCGAGGTGAAGATTGACAACGAGGAGTATCTCATCATGCATGAGACGGACATCCTCGGTGTGATCACGTCGGCCGATGAGGGCGGCAAGAAGAAGAAATAACTCCGGTTGTCCGGATCCTGGCTTTTGGATTCTCGCGGGATGCTTTTCCGCGAGCCGGGCCGCCTGAAGCATCAATCCAAAGTTGAAAACATAATCCTGAAATGGAAACAAGGAAGACATACTATGGCAAAGCAACTGAAGTACAGCGAGGAAGCGCGTGGGGCGATTCTTCGCGGTGTTGACAAACTCGCCAATGCCGTCTGCGTGACGCTCGGTCCCAAGGGCCGCAATGTCGTGCTGGACAAGAAGTTTGGCGCTCCCACGATCACCAAGGACGGCGTCACCGTTGCCAAGGAAATCGAGCTGGAAGACCCCTTTGAAAACATGGGCGCGCAGATGGTGCGCGAAGTCGCCAGCAAGACCAGCGATGTGGCGGGCGACGGTACCACCACCGCCACCGTGCTGGCCCAGTCGATCTACCGCGAAGGCATCAAAAATGTCGCCGCTGGCGCGAACCCGATGAGCATCAAGCGCGGCATCGACAAGGCTGTTGAGGCCGCCGTCAAATCCATCAAGGACTCGGCCGTGTCCACCCGCGATCACAAGACAATCGCCCAGGTTGCCACGATTTCCGCCAACAACGACAAGGAAATCGGCGAACTCATCGCCGACGCGATGGACAAAGTGGGCAAGGACGGCGTCATCACCGTCGAGGAAAACAAGTCCATCAACACGATCCTGGAAGTCGTCGAGGGCATGCAGTTCGACAAGGGCTATCTCTCGCCTTATTTCGTGACCGATCCTGAGAAAATGATCGTCGAGATGAAGGACAGCCACATCCTCATCCATGACAAGAAGATCAGCTCGATGAAGGATCTCCTGCCGGTGCTCGAGCGCGTGCTGCAACAGGGCGCGCCACTGGTCATCATCTCCGAGGAAGTCGAAGGTGAAGCTCTGGCGACCCTCGTCGTCAACAAACTGCGCGGCACCATCCAAGTTGCCGCCGTCAAGGCCCCCGGCTTTGGCGACCGCCGCAAGGCCATGCTTGAAGACATCGCCATCCTCACGGGCGGCAAAGTCATCAGCGAGGAAGCGGGCTTCAAACTTGAGAACACGCGGCTTGAAGACTTGGGCAAGGCCAAGACCGTGCGCATTGAGAAGGAAAACACCACGATCATCGAGGGCGCGGGCTCGAAGAAAAACATCGAGGGCCGCATCGCCCAGATCAAGGTTCAGATCGATGAATCGACCAGCGACTACGATAAGGAGAAACTCCAGGAGCGCTTGGCCAAGCTGGCCGGCGGCGTCGCCGTCATCAAGGTCGGCGCCTCCACGGAAATCGAGATGAAGGAAAAGAAGGCGCGCGTCGAGGACGCGCTGCACGCGACACGCGCGGCTGTCGAAGAGGGCATCGTTCCGGGCGGCGGCGTGGCGTTCCTCAAGGCCATACCCAAGGTGGTCGCCCTCCAGTTGACGGGCGAGGAAACACTGGGCGCGAAAATCGTGGCGAGGGCTCTCGAAACTCCCACCCGCTCCATCGCGGCCAATGCCGGACAGGAAGGCTCTATCGTTGTCGAGAAGATCAAGGCTTGCGACAAGGCAAACTATGGCTTCAACGCCGACACTGACGAGTATGAAGACCTTATGGAAGCCGGTGTCATCGACCCGGCCAAGGTCAGCCGCACGGCCCTGCAGAACGCGGCCAGCGTGGCCGGTCTGCTCTTGACGACCGAGTGCCTCGTCACCGAGATTAAGGAGAAGGAAGACAAATCTCCTTCGATGCCTCCGGGCGGCGGGATGTATTAAGATTCACGAGGCGTGGGCGCAAAGCCCATGCTCTCTCTCAGCGGCACACACAACGCGCGGCGGTCTGGCAACAGACCGCCGCGCATTTTCTTTGTTTTGTGTCAAAATCATGCGGCAAGTTCAAGCGGCGACCGTGCAATGGTCTTCGCGACCGGTTTGCTTGACCGAGTGCCCTCCCAATTACAGTTCAATATGAGTGACGGGACCCCGCCCAATGTCATTTGTTATATGGCATGACATGAATTTTTAACATTTCCGCATGCTCTATTGATGCGTCATGACGCGACGCGTGTTGTTCATTGTGCCGCCCACGGGGCTGTTCATTCGCGAGGACCGTTGCCAGACGCCCATTGAGGAGATGAAGACAATCTCGCTGCGGCCGCCCATCGATCTGATGTATTCGGCGGCCTCGACAGATGCGGCCGGTTGCGAGTGCCGACTCGTCGATTATCCCGCCGAGTGCCGCTCATGGCGGGAACTCGAACAGGACATCCGCGATTTCCGTCCCCATGCGCTCATGCTTTCGATCACGACGCCGTCCCTGCACCTGGACGTGGAAGCCGCCGTCATCGCCAGGAAGATTGATCCTTCGATTCTTACCGTCGCCAAGGGAGCGCATTTCATCGTGCTCGACCGCAAGGCGCTGGAGCTGTATCCGCAGATCGACTGCGTGATTCGCGGAGAGTATGAACTGACAGCGGCTGAACTGGGCGCGGGGCGGCCGCTGGCCGAAATTCAGGGCATCACGTGGCGCGATGGCGGCGGGGGAATCACCCGCAATCCCGACCGCCCGTTCATCGACAACCTCGACTCTATTCCCTTCCCGGCCCGCCATCTTGCGCGAAACGAGCTTTATTTCCGCCCCGACACGGGCGAACCCCAAACCACTATCGTGACAAACCGCGGATGCCCGTATTCGTGCATCTTCTGCCTCGCGTCCGTTGTGTCGGGAAAAAAGAATCGCTACCGCTCGACAGACAATGTGATGGCCGAAATAGAAGAGTGCGTCAGGCGTTTCAGCATCAAAAGCTTCCTTTTCCGCAGCGATCTTTTCACCCAGAACAGCCAGTGGGTCATCGAACTGTGCCGGAAAATCATCGACAGCGGATTGAAGATCGAATGGGCGTCGAATTCGCGCGTCGACATGGTTGACCCCGAAATTCTTTCGTGGATGAAGCGCGCGGGATGCTGGGTGATTGCCTATGGCGTCGAGAGCGGCAACGCGGCAATACTGGAGAAGGTGGGCAAGAAAGCGACGCTGGATCAGGCGCGCGCCGCATTGGCCATGACCCGTGCGGCGGGCATTAAGAGCAGCATTTATTTTCTTATGGGACTGCCCTGGGACACGCCCCAGTCTCTTGAGGACAATATCAGATTCGCGCGCGAACTGCGCCCGGATTTCGTTGAGATATTCTACACATACCCATTCCCGGGCACACGACTGCACGAAATCGCCGTTGAAAACGGTTTGCTCGGGCGGGATGAGATTTCCACCGACGCCTATTCGCATCCGGCGATGGGGGGATTGTATATGACCCGCAACGAGCTTGACCTTTGGCGGCGCAAATCACTGCGGCGCATCTACCTCGACCCCCGCTATGTGTGGCGAATGTTGCGCGGCGCGCGCTCCCCCCGTGAGCTGGCCCATTACTTGAAATATGGCATTCTTGCCTTGGGCGAGCTCTTCGGCCGTCGGCGCCACGGCAACGCACCAGCGCCGCATGTGCGCGATTGACCGCTTCTTTAAAAACAAACAATTATATCGCTTGAATTTGGCGTTTGATGCCTTTCTTGTGTTATGAGCAACTCTATAATTAGAGACTTATACAGATCCGCCGGCCATTTTTCCGGGTTTTAGGAAGGAGCTTAACACAAAGTGTTTACGATCTCTTCAGTTTGGAAAGTTGCATTGCATTACGGAGCGTTGCGGACATCCCGGCCATTGATCATGTGGGTCTTTGCGGCGGCGCTGATTTTAAGCGGTTGTGAGCGGAAGGAAGAATCCAAGCCCGCGGCGGTTGCGCCGCCCGAGGTTCTGGTGACCGAGGCGCAGTCGAAGAATGTTCCCGCAACGAGAGAATGGGTCAGCACGCTTGACGGCTCGATCAACGTGAATGTTCAGGCGCGCGTCCAAGGGTATATCCAGAAACAGGTCTACAACAATGGTACTGTTGTCAAAGTTGGCGATGCTCTGTTTGAGATCGATCCGCGCCCGTTCGAGGCGGCCCTGGAGCAGGCAAAGGCCAATCTGGCCAACGCGCAGGCACAGCAGGTCGAGGCGAACCTGACTGAACAGAGGCAGGTGCAGCTTTTCGCCAGCAATGCCATCAGCGCGGCGGAGCGCGACAAGGCGGTGCAGGCGAACGCCGCCGCCAAGGCCAGCGTGCTTGCGATGCAGGCGGCTGTTGATCAGGCGCAGTTGAACCTTGGATACACGAAGATCACGGCGCCGGTGGAGGGCATCGCCGGCATCAACAAGCCGGGTATTGGCGATCTTGTGGGTCCCGCCACGGGCGAGCTATGCAAGATCTCGACGGTGGATCCGATCAAGGCCATCTTCCAGCTCAGTGAGCAGGAGTACCTGCGCGCTGCTGAGGCATGGGCGACGGAAAACGAGCGGGAGCGGGAGAAAGTCCTCAGCAATGTTGAGTTGGAGCTTATCCTTGCCAGCGGCAAGGCCTATGAACACAGAGGGAAACTGAGCGTCCTCGACCGCCAGGTCGATCCGCGGACCGGCACCATCCGTATCGAGGGGCTTTTCCCCAACCCCGGCCGTGTGCTCCGCCCCGGATTTTTTGCCCGCGTTCGTATTATGATACAAGCCAAGGGGCCATCGCTGATCATTCCCCAGCGGGCGGTCATGGAGGTGCAGAGCGCCTGTCAGGTTGCCGTTGTTGGCGCGGACAACAAGATCTCGATACGAAACGTGGAGGTTGGCGACCGGATCGGGAGCGATTGGGTCATCAAGGATGGCCTGAAGCCGGGTGAGCGCGTCGTGGCCGAGGGCGTCCAAATGGTGCGCGACGGCATGACGGTGAATCCAAAGCCGTTTGTTGGAAAGTCTGATGCCGACGCCGCATCGGACGCCAAGACCACTGAAACCAAATCCGAGGCCAGGTGATCAGCCATGTCAAAATTCTTCATCAACCGTCCCATCGTGGCCATGGTGATAGCGATTCTCATGGTCATCATCGGCCTCGTCGCGATGTCGTCTTTGCCCACCGCGCAGTTTCCCAACATCGTCCCGCCAGAGATACAAGTTAAGGCCACTTACACCGGAGCGGATGCGCAGACGGTGGAGTCGTCCGTGGCGACGCCCATCGAGCAGCAGATGTCTGGCGTGGACAACATGACCTACATGTATTCGATCAATGCCAACAACGGGCAGATGACCCTTTATGTCGATTTCGACGTGCAAACCGATTCGAACACCGACCAGATTCTGGCGCAGATGCGCGAAGGGCAGGCGGAATCACAATTGCCCTCCGATGTTCGCAACTTCGGCATTACGGTACAGAAGTCCACCATGGCGCCCTTAATCATGTTCGATCTGTATTCTCCGAAGGGCACTTACGACAACATCTTTCTGGCGAACTACGCCTACATCAACATCAATGACCAGATGACGCGCGTGGCGGGCATCGCAAGCGTCACGATTTTTGGCGCGGGCCAGTACGCCATGCGGTTGTGGGTCAAGCCCGACCAGCTTGCCAAGCTCAACATCACCATCCCTGAGATCATCAACGCGGTTCAGACGCAGAACACAGTGAATCCGGCCGGCCAGATTGGCGCGGAGCCGGTTCCCAGCGGCCAGGAATTCACATATTCGGTGCGCGCCCAGGGCCGCCTCCAGACTGAAGAGGAGTTCGGAAGCATCGTCCTGCGCGCCAACACCGATGGTTCCATCGTGCGGATCAGTGATGTGGGGCGCATCGAATTGGGCGCGCAGACCTACAACATGAAAGGCCGTCTCAACGGCAAACCCGCGGCTCTTATCGCGATCTATCAGTTGCCCGGCTCGAACGCCATCCAGGCCGCCGACAGCGCCAAGAAGCTGATGGCAAAGCTAAAAGAAAACTTTCCCCCCGACCTTGATTATGCCGTCGCTTTGGACACCACACTGGCGGTGACTGAAGGCATCAAAGAGATACGAACGACGCTTTTTGAGGCCCTTCTGCTGGTCATCGTTGTTGTATTCCTGTTCCTGCAAGGCTGGCGGGCGACGCTCATCCCGCTGGTGGCCGTGCCGGTCTCGCTTATCGGCACATTCGCGTTCTTCCCGCTGCTTGGTTTTTCCATCAACACGCTCTCGCTGTTTGGCTTGGTGCTTGCGATCGGGCTTGTGGTGGACGATGCCATTGTTGTTGTTGAGGCGGTGGAGCTGCATATCGAGCAGGGTTTGTCGCCCAAGGCGGCCACGCTCAAGGCCATGCAGGAGGTCACCAGCCCTGTCGTTGCCATTGCCATTATCCTGACCGCGGTTTTTGTGCCGACGGCTTTCATTCCCGGCATCACGGGAAGGCTTTATCAGCAGTTTGCCGTGACCATCGCGGTGTCGGTTCTCATCTCGGCGTTCAACGCGCTCACGCTCAGCCCGGCGCTGGCGGCGTTGCTGCTGCGTCCCAAGAAGGAGTCGCACGGGCCGCTGGCCATGTTCTTCCGCGGATTCAACAAGGTGTTTGGCGTGGCGACCAATGGATATGTGAACACATGCAGATTGCTGATTCGCAAAAGCGCCATCGCACTCCTGCTTCTTGCGGGCATCGTTGTGCTGACGGGTTTTTTGGGCAAGAAAATCCCAGGCAGTTTCCTGCCAGAGGAGGACCAGGGTTATATGTTTGCCGGCGTGCAGTTGCCTGACGCCTCCTCACTGCAGCGCACCGATGAGGCCATGAAGCAGGCGGAGGAGATACTGGCGAAAACGCCCGGTGTGAAGTACTACTCGTCGGTTATTGGCTACAGCATGCTGAGCTCCGTGCAGAACACTTACAGCGGTTTCTTTTTTATCACGCTTGATGAGTGGAGCAAACGCAAGGCGCCCGAGAAGAAGTATGATGCCATCATGGAGTATCTGAACAAGGAACTGCGTACAATCCCGGGGGCGATGGGTTTCGCGTTCTCGCCGCCGGCAATCCCCGGCATCGGGACGGCCGGCGGGGTCACGTTCATTCTGGAAGACCGCGCGGGCAAGGACATCGCCTTCCTTTCCGACAATTTAAACAAGTTTCTGGCCGAAGCGCGCAAACGACCGGAGCTGGCCAGCGTGTCGTCAACCTTTCTTCCCAACGTGCCCCAGTTGTTCGTGAATGTGGATCGTGACAGGGTGCTCAAACAGGGCGTCGGATTGCAGGATGTTTATCAGACTCTGCAATGCTTCATGGGCGGCGCCTTCGTGAATTACTTCAACCGTTTTGGCCGTCAGTGGCAGATATATGTGCAGGCTGAGGGCGATTACCGCACAAAGGCTGAGAACCTTGGCCAGTTCTTTGTGCGCAACAACGAAGGCACGATGGTGCCATTGTCGGCGCTGACAAGCTCGAACAGCACGTATGGCCCGGAGTTCACGATGCGCTACAACCTCTACCGCAGCGCGCAGATCAATGCGTCGGCCAATCCCGGGTACAGTTCGGCTCAGGCGATGAAGGCGCTTGAGGAAGTGTTCGCCCAAAGCCAACCGCGTGAGATGGGCTACGACTACCTCGGCATGAGTTATCAGGAAAAGAAGGCGCAGGAAGGAGTGTCGCCGACGATCATCTTCGCGTTCTCGTTGCTGTGCGTGTTCCTTATTCTGTCCGCGCAATACGAAAGCTGGAGTCTGCCGTTCAGCGTGTTGCTGGGCACGCCCGTCGCGGTGTTTGGAGCGTTTGTCGGTCTGCTGGTGGGGCATTTCGAGAACAATGTCTACGCGCAGATCGGTCTGGTGATGCTCATCGGCTTGGCGGCGAAGAATGCCATTTTGATCGTTGAGTTCGCGAAAATGAATTACGATGAGGGCAAACCGCTCGTGCAGGCGACGCTGGACGGCGCGCGCGTGCGTTTGCGTCCGATCCTGATGACCAGTTTTGCCTTCATTCTCGGATGCGTGCCCCTGGCGACAGCCAGCGGCGCCGGCGCGCTTTCGCGGCAGGTCATGGGTTACACGGTCATTGGCGGAATGCTGGCCGCCAGCTTCATCGCGATCTTCCTGATCCCGGTGACTTACTATGTTGTTGAAAAACTGAGCGGGGGCAAACATACTGGTGTCGCGTCCGTGACAGAAACGCCGCCGGAGAAAGACTCCTCACACTGATTGCCAAGTTCTTTGAAAAAAACTTCTTTGATCAATTCTGGGAAGACGTCTTTACAGAACACGCTATGGCTTGATATCCGGCGGGTGGCTGTTCATCCGTCGTCTGGCTAAAAGGAGCATGCTGGTGCAACTGACGGGTTTTGTGAGATTCCACGAGGGTATTCGGCGCAATTTGGTTTTAATGCCATGGGGTATTTGCTGTTTCCTTGTCATGACGGTTTTGCTGATGTGCGGGTGCGAGAAGAAGAAAACTGCCATGGCTGGCGCTCAGGAAGAGGTCGGGGTGAGCGAGGTTGTGGTTCAACCGAAAAATGTTCCCCTCAGGATTGAGCGTGTGGCCCAGACAGCCAGTTCGCGCGAGGTGTCCATTGTCGCGCGCGTGGAGGGCTATCTTATCAACCGCGCCTATACGGAAGGTGATGAGGTCAAAGAGGGCGAGCTGCTGTTTGAAATTGATCACAAGCCTTTCATGGCCAGTCTTGAGGAGGCGCAAGGACGCCGCACCCAGGCACAGGCGCAATTGAAGCTGGCGGAGATCGAACTGGCGCGCAACCAGCAGCTTGTCAAAACCAATGTTGCGGCGCAGAACGATCTCGACAAAGCCATCGCTTCGTACGAGACGGCCAGGGGCAACATGCAATTGCAGGACGGCGCGGTCATCAACGCCGGGTTGAACTTGAGCTACACGAGCATCACGTCGCCGCTCAAGGGCCGCGCGGGAAAGGCAAATTTCGAGGTCGGGTCTTACGTGGGCGGTCCGCAGAACATTGTTCTGGCACAGGCAGTTCAGACGGATCCCATGTATGTGTATTTTTTCGTCAGTGAAGCCGATCTTCTCAAGATGCGGGAGGGTGTGAAATCAAACCGTTATTCTTCGAGCAACAAAGGGGAGTTGCGTGTGAAGCTGACGTTGTCCGACGGCGCGGATTATCCCAACGAGGGCAAGCTCAATTTCTTTGACATCAAAATCAATCCTCAGACGGGCACGGCGATGGTGCGCGCGGAAGTTCCCAATCCCGACGATCTGCTGCTGCCCGGCGAGTATGTGAAGGTTCATCTGATTGGCATCGAGCAGTTACACACTCTTGCGGTTCCCCAGCGCGCCGTGATTCAAAACGCAGGCGGGCAGTTTCTTGCGGTGATCGGCCCGGGCGAGAAAGTGGACTTCCGACCGGTTGTCATGGGCAATTGGACGGGGGACAACTGGATCATTGATAAAGGATTGAAACCGGGCGATCGTGTCATTGTGGACGGAACAACGAAGATCAAACCGGGAATCAGGGTCAAGGCCACTTTACTCGTCACAGACGCGGCAACAACGCCCACAGCTCATGCCAGCGCCGTCACGACCGCGCCGCAGGCAAAGTGAAGCCAGCCCATGTTCTCGAAATTTTTCATAGACCGGCCTGTTTTCGCGTCGGTTCTGTCCATTCTGATCGTGTTGGCAGGTCTGGTCTGCATGTCCGCGTTGCCGATCTCCCGGTTCCCGAACATCGTGCCGCCGCAGGTTCAGATCAACGCCACCTACCAGGGGGCTGACGCGGAGACGGTGGCCAGCGCGGTGGCGGCGCCCATCGAGCAGCAGCTCAGCGGCGCCAAGGGGCTGATCTATTACCAGTCGCAGAGCGGCAATGACGGTTCGCTGAAGCTGACCTGCACCTTCGATATTGGAACGGATCAGGATATCGCGGCGGTCGACGTCCAGAACCGTCTCTCGACCGCCCAGCCGCAGTTGCCCACAAGCGTCATCGAGCAGGGGATCACGATCACCAAGACGTCCACACAGATGCTGTGCGTGGTTTCCATGGAATCGGATGCCGCGCAATATAACGACCTGTATTTGAGCAATTATGCGACGATCTACATGAAGGACGCGCTGGCGCGTATCTATGGTGTTGGCATGGTCAACGTGTTCGGCGCGGGCAATTATTCGATGCGGGTGTGGCTCAATCCCGACCGGCTGGCTCAGAAGCAGATCACGGTGACGGATGTGGCCAGCGCGATCAACGAGCAGAACCAGGTGTTTGCGGCCGGCCGCATTGGGCAACGCCCCAACACCGAACCTGTTCAACTCACCATGCCCGTGCTCACCAAGGGACGACTCGATGAGCCGGCGCTCTATGACAACATTATTCTGCGCGCCAATCCCGACGGATCGATGATTAAGATAAAGGATGTGGGCTACTCCGAGCTTGGCGCGCAGAGCTACGACGTGATCGGGCGCAACAACGGCAACCCCGCCGCGCTGATCATCATTTATTTGCAAGTCGGCGCCAACGCGCTCGACACGATGAACCACGTGGAAGCGACGCTGAAGGAACAATCGAGCAGCTTTCCCAGCGGTGTTCGTTATGTGGTTTCCTTTGACTCGACTGATTTTGTGCGGGTTTCGATCGGGGAAGTAATCAAAACGCTCATCGAGGCGATCATCATTGTGCTGCTGGTGGTATTCATCTTTCTGCAGAACTGGCGCGCGACGCTGATACCCCTCATGGCGGTTCCCGTGGCGCTTATCGGGACGTTTGTCGGGATGGCGGGTCTGGGATTTTCCATCAACACGCTGACCCTGTTCGGCTTGGTGCTGGCCATCGGCCTCGTGGTTGACGACGCGATCGTTGTCGTTGAAAACATCGAGCGCATCATCGAGCAGGAACATCTTCCCGTGCGCGAGGCGTCGATCAAGGCCATGGAGCAGGTGACGGGGCCTGTCGTTGCCGTCGTGCTTGTCCTGTCGGCCGTGTTCCTGCCGGTGGCGTTTCTCGGCGGTCTTACCGGTCAGTTCTACAAGCAATTCGCTGTTACCATCGCGATCTCCATGGCGATTTCGGGGTTGATCGCGCTGACGTTGAGCCCCGCGATGAGCCGGCTGCTGCTCAAGCCTTCGCACGGCAAAAAGAAGATGATCCTGTTCCGCTGGTTCAACACATGGTTTGACAAAGTGACCTCCGGTTATACGCATGGCGTGCGGCTTTCCATCAAGGCGGGCATCATTACAATGATTCTGTTCGCGGCGCTCATCGCGGTCACATGGAAGCTTTTTGATAATGTGCCGATGGGATTTGTCCCGGATGAAGACCAAGGGTATGTCATGACATCCATTATTCTGCCGGATGGCGCGTCACTCGACCGCACGGATGATGTGACGAAGAAAGTTGAGCAGTATTTCGCCAGCCGGAAGGATGTCACCTTGCACTGCATAGTTCTCGGCGGTTTTGACAAGCTCGGCGGGGGGGTTAACAGCACCAATTCGTGCACTGTCATCACGCGGTTGAAGGATTGGAAATTGCGCAACAAGCCGGGACTGGGCGCGCTCGATATCGTCGCGCAGGCCAACCGCGAATTCTCGAATATAAAGGAGGCAACGGTCTTCGCCTTCAATCCCCCGGCCATCCAGGGACTCGGCATGCGGGCGGGTTTTGAGGTCAATGTTGAGGCGCGGGGCAACAATGATATCGGACAACTCGGCGTTACGATGAACAAGTTCATGGAGAAACTGCATGAGCGCCGCGAAATTTCCAGGGCAAACAGCACGCTGCGTCTGACTGTGCCCACTCTGTTCGTCGATCTCGACCGTGAAAAGTCGAAGATGATGGGATTGCAGATCAATGACATTTTCCGTTCCCTGCAGGCCTACCTGGGCGGGCTTTACATCAACCAGTTCGACAAGTACGGGCGCGTATGGCAGGTCAACATCCAGGCGATGCCGGAATACCGGAAAACGCCGGACGATCTGTTGCAGATCTATGTGCGAAATGCCGCCGGAGACATGACGCCTCTGTCCGAGGTGATCAAAACAAATTACAAGGTGGGGCCGAACATCCTCTACCGGTTCAACGGGTTCAACGCTTTCCAAGTGACCGGCGCACCCTCGCCGGGCTACAGCGTGGGGCAGAGCATGCAGGCCGTGCGCGAAGTGGCAGCGGAAACGCTGCCGGAAGGGTTTGGTTTTGACTGGAGCAGCGCCTCGTATTTTCAGGAGCAGACGGGGTCGGCCAGTGTCGTTGCGATTGTCTTCGGTCTGATCGTCGTGTTCCTCGTGCTTGCGGCCCAATACGAAAGCTGGTCGCTGCCTTCGGCAGTCATGATGGCCGTGCCGTTTGGCATATTCGGCGCGTTGCTGTCGGTTTATCTGCGGCATCTTGACAATGACATTTATTTTCAGATCGGATTGCTGACGCTGGTTGGTCTCGCGGCCAAGAACGCGATCCTGATCGTCGAATTTTGTGTCGAGTTGCGCCACCAGGGGAAATCGCTCTTTGATTCCGCGGTTGAGGGCGCCCGGCTGCGGTTCCGCCCGATATTGATGACGTCTCTGGCGTTCATCCTTGGCGCCATGCCGCTTGCCACCGCTTCGGGCGCCGGCGCCGCGAGCCGCCATGCAATAGGCACAGGCGTCGTGGGCGGCATGATAACAGCGACATTCCTTGCCATCTTTTTCGTGCCGCTGTTCTTCGTGCTGGTTCGAAAACTCGGCGAGGCGTTCGGGACAAAAGAACAGGAGACAAAAGACGTTGCGCAAGAAGCGGAATAAATGCCCTTGGTCCATGATTTATGGAGCCCCCCCTCATGATTTGAACCGGACAATTGTAAGGCAATAATAGTCGTGGTCAGCAAATCATAAAAAGAAAGGATTATGAATTATGAGCACTGAAACACCGGTTGTTGCAGGTTCCCCGTATCGTCACATCCCTGACGAAGTAAAGAAAGGTTGGGGATGGTTTTTGGCGCTTGGGATTGTCATGGTGATTCTCGGCATCGCGGCGCTGGGCATGCAGGTTGCCCTGACCCTGACGTCAATGATCTTTTTTGGCGCGCTGCTCGTGGCGGGCGGCGTGCTGGAGATCGTGGCGGCGGTCCGCGGACGCGGCTGGAGCGGGCTCCTCTTCCATTTGCTTGTGGGCATCCTCTATCTGGTTGTGGGGTTGCTGGCGATAGCGAATCCGGTCGAGGCTGCGACAAGCCTGACGCTGCTCATCGGCGCGGCGTTCATGGTTGGCGGGTTTTTCCGCATATTCGCGTCTCTGTCGCTGCGGTTCCACAATTGGGGCTGGGCGTTGCTAAGCGGTGCCATTGGGGTGCTTCTTGGCTTGATCATCTGGAGGCAATGGCCATGGTCGGGTTTCTATGTGATCGGGTTGTTCATTGCCATCGTGCTGATCTTCAATGGCTGGGCCATGGTCATGTTTGCGCTGGCTGCGCGCTGCATCGTGCGCCGCGGGAGCCGTTGACGAACAACTCTCGGCTCCGCTCCAGTTTCAGCGCAGCGCGCAATTCCTTCTGGACTTTGTCGGGGCGGAGAACTTGGCGGGTTTTCACGCGTCCCAGGAAACTGCGCGCATCCTCGCCGAGTCGATCAATTACACGCGTCAGGGACAAGAGGCTTTGCGGGAGAAGCAGCGAAAAGAGGCCGGATGGTTGAGATGGACCGGGCAGACGCCCGGCGTTCCCGGGGGGGTGAGTTTTGGGCGCGAGCATCAGTCCTTTTCGTTGCCGATAAGTTCGAAGATATCGTATCGCCACGGTTCGAAGCCTGTGCCTATGCCGGGCGTGGATTCCATCCATCCCGCGCGTCCGCCGCCGTCATTGTCATTAAGCAGGACGGAAAAGGCGAACCTGGTGCCGGGCTTCATTTTCATAGGCGCGAGCATTTCGCGAGGGATGGCGCATTCATAGATCAATTCGTCTGTGACGGGGGGGCCGCCCGGCGAGGCGTCAGGTGATTGAGCGCGCGCTTGTTTGATGGCAACGCGTATTTTTAAAGGATCGCGTTTCGTGTTCCATGCGGCGGCCTGCGGGCCATTCTTCGCAAGCGCCAATCCAATGACCATCTGTGATGGCGCGGGTTCAGGCTGTCCTGAAGGGTGTCTGCCCGGCTCGGTGTCGAATCCAAGCTGCCACGAGTCGCCCTCCCATATAAGGTCGCCCGTGTTTGGCTGGCAGAACATGTTGTCGCGGACGCGCGCGGCGAAATACAGGGTGTCGTCATCCCACATCAGGTAATAGACGGCCGACAGGTTCCAGTCCATCCATGGGACAATCCCGACAGCCTGATCAGGTGAGTCAAGGTGGAGCGGGCGCGCGTCCTTCCAGTCGGCAAGATCGCCGTCAATCCTGGGTGTGCCTCGCACGGCAACCTTTTCATAGAGTGTGAGGTTTTTGTCCAGCTTGTCAGCCGCTGAGCCCGCCACAGTGACCTTGACGGGATAACGATTGTCCGGATTGCGGCGCAAACCGCGGATGCGCGCTTCGAATGTTGACGAGGAGTGCGCCGATACGGGGGAAGGTTTTGGCGCATCGAAGGCCATCAAATCGCTGGCAAGCCGAAGTTGAGCGTTCATTGGTTTGCTTGTGTAATTGTCGATCACAAAACGCACGGGCGAGCCGGCATTCAACGCTCCCACCGTGGGCATGAGTGACAACTCGGCCTGGGGAATGCCCTCCACGCCGGCGCCCGACAACAATTCCGCCGCATTACCATCAACATGGACGTAACACGGAGACGAGCCCAATGGGATGCGCGTCTTGCGGCCGGCGGCAGGACCAATCATGTTGCCGAACATATCGCGGACTTCCCATTTCATCCGGCTGGCGGCATGGCCGCGCGGCAGAAGGCGCCCGTTGCCTTCATCCGCCCACACCACTGCGGTTTCCCGCGTGCCCGCGCCGCGGAATATGTGGCACGAGACGTTGCGGCCGAGATCGAGGGTTGCCTGATAACAGGCGCCATCGAGTTCGCGCGCCATGCCCGCGAATGCCGCAAAACCGATTTTGGGAGAGAAATCAGGCCGGTTCAGAAGGCCATACATGGAAGCGTTCTTGTCGGGGGAATCGTTGGCCCAATTATACCAGAATACTTTGTCATAGCCCGCGGCGAGGGCCAGTGTGCAGGATTGCACAAGGTAATCCGCCTGCGCGAGCTGGGACGCGGGCGAAGCGCCGCTGTGCCAGCCCATTTCGCTGATCCACATCGGGACGCGGATGTCCCGGCTGGTGAAAAACGCGATCTGCTGTTTCATGTTGCGCAGCAGCCCGGCTTCCTTGGGGCTGCGCGGCGGCGCATAGAAATGCGGCGTAATTCCGTCGAATGCCTGGCTGCTGCCCATTGTTTTGAGCGCTTTGGCGTCGAAACTGTCGCCAGCGTTGGCGTAAAAAATCCGGCATGCGGGATCGGCCTCCTTTGCGGCGCGATACGCGGCTGCCGTCAGCGCGCCAAACTGATCGCCGCTGTACGACCAGAATGTTGCCGGCTCGTTCCATATCTCCCATTCCCGTATGCCGGCTTGCGCGGTCGCTGTCGTTTGGGATGTCCAGAATGTCCCGCCTGGCTTGTAACGGCCGATGACATTTTTCACATATTGCCCGAAATCCGCCACGGCTTCATTCGACCATGGTTTGTTTCCGTCGTGGTATGCGCCCCAATAATCAATCAATCCGAGCACGCCGATGTTGTTTTCATGGCAAGCGGCCACCCCCCGGTCGAACTGCTCCCATGTGAATGTGCGGCGTTGAGGCTCGGCGATGTCCCAACGAAGCTCCTCGCGCGAATACGCCACGCCGGCAAGCGCCGCCAGCTTTGACGCGGCAGCCAGGTCCTCAGGGCTGTAGCGCATCGCGAAATAGCAGCCCATGGCGAAGGGCGAGGTCGTGGCGATTGCGCCGCGGCGGTTGTCAGGAATGGCTGCGACGGTGATGCTTGTTTCGGCCAGCGTTTTACCGCCGACGCGTTCCTTGTGGCGGATTTCGAGGAAGTAGACGCCCAGACGATGTAATGGCAGTGTGATTTCGCAGCGATCTCCGCCAAAAGGAATCGGGCAGGTTAGCAGCGGGAATGTTTGAATGCCGGGCGCCCTGACAGACATGGTTTCAGCGATGCTCTCCCTTTGCAGTGGGGGATCAATACGCAACCGTATTGCGAGTCCGCTGGCCCCCGCCCTGACATAAGAGCCGATTGGCTGGTCAACGGTGATTTTTTGCCCAAAGCTCGAGGCTTGAAACGTAACGCAAGCGAGGACGATCCAAGCTGTTCGCACGTTATTTAGTCCTTTTTCTATAATACTACTATTAGTGTGGTATAAAATCTGTGCTTGAAGAGCAGAATATCTTTCTTTTATGATCGGGCTTCACTAATGCGCAGAAAACCATTTTGCGTCTGGTTTTGCGCGGATTTGTTGCAGAGAAAGGTTGCTCATGCTGGCCGGAAAAGATCATGCCAAGGGCCTTTTATGTCTTGTGCTTCATGCTCATCTGCCTTTTGTGCGTCATCCTGAGCACGAGGATTTTCTCGAGGAGGACTGGTTATACGAGGCGATCACGGAAACCTATCTTCCGTTGTTGAACATGATGAACGGGCTGATGCGTGATGAGGTGGATTTCCGTTTGACGATGAGCATTACTCCGCCGCTGGCTGCCATGCTGACGGACGATCTTTTGTGCGACCGGTATGTGTGTCACATCGGCAAGCTCATCGAACTGGCGGAAAAGGAGGTTGAGCGCACACGTTTTCTTCCTGAGTTTCAGGCGCTGGCGCGCATGTATCTGCGCAAATTCAACGAGTGCCGGAACACGTTTGTGGACCAGTATGGGCGCAAGATTCTCACCGGTTTCAGGCAATTGCAGGATGCGGGCAAACTCGAGATCGTGACCTGCGGCGCCACGCACGGATTCATGCCGTTGATGCAGGTTGTTCCTAATGCGGTGCGGGCGCAGATCGCCATGGCTCGCAGAACACATGAGCACATTTTCGGGCGCTCGCCGGCGGGCATCTGGAACGGCGAGTGCGGTTATTATCCCGGGCTTGACGATATCCTTGCCCGCGAGAACATCCGGTTTTTCTTCGTGGACACGCATGGCATCCTTCATGCGAGCAAGCGCCCGATGTTCGGGGTGTTCGCGCCGCTTTACTGCCCCAGCGGCGTGGCCGCTTTCGGGCGCGACCTTGAATCGTCCAAGTCCGTATGGAGCGCCGAGGAGGGTTATCCCGGCGATTACAATTACAGGGAGTTTTACCGCGACATCGGGTTCGATCTCGATTACGACTATATCAGCCCCTACATCCATGAAAGCGGACTTCGCATTAATACGGGCATAAAATATTACCGCATCACGGGCCGGACAAACCAGAAGGCGCCCTACAACGAACGCCGCGCGCTGGAAATGTCCGCCAGCCATGCCGGTAATTTCATGTTCAACCGCGAGAAGCAGGTCGAGCATCTTGCCACTTTAATGAACCGCCAGCCGATCATAATTTCGCCTTATGATGCTGAACTTTTTGGGCATTGGTGGTATGAGGGACCGGATTTTCTCAACTTTCTTTTCCGCATGATTCACCATGACCAGAGCACGCTGGATTTGTGCACGCCGAGCGAGTACTTGGAGAAATATCCAAAGAACCAGGTCGCCGTGCCGTCGTTTTCAAGCTGGGGGCACAAGGGATATTGCGAAGTTTGGCTGGAGGGATCGAACGACTGGGTATACCGGCATCTTGTCAAAGCCGCGGAGCGTATGGTTGAACTGGCAAACACCTTTCGTTCCAACACGGATCCGCTTCATGAGCGCGCGCTCAATCAGGCGGCGCGCGAACTGCTGCTGGCGCAATCGAGCGATTGGGCGTTCATCATGAAAACCCGCACCATGGTTGAATATGCCATCAAGCGCACCAAGGAGCACATCGTGCGTTTCAGCGAATTGTACCACATGAACAAATCCAATGCCATCAACGAGAACTACCTTCGCGATCTTGAATGGCGCGACAACATTTTCCCGGATATTGATTTCAGGCTCTATGCTGACAATGCGGACTGAGCGCGGTTTGCCGTCTCCGCCCGATTTATAGGGAGTCGGCGATTTCCTTCATGAAATTTTCCTTTGCGCGGGCGCCGGTGAATTCACGGACGGGTTTGCCATTTTTAAATATGATGAATTTTGGGATGCTCCGCACAAGGTAAGAGCGGGCGATGGCGGGGTTTTCGTCGACATTGAGTTTGCCCACCTTGAGCCTGCCCGAATACAGGCGCGCGGTTTCGTCAATGACGGGAGCCATCATGCGGCATGGCCCGCACCATGAGGCCCAGAAGTCCACGAGCACAGGGACGGATGAGCCGAGAACCTCGGCGTTGAAATTCTGTGATGTTAGCACCACGACATGGGAAGCGGCATTCTGTTGAGAATTGTATGCGGGTGTGCTCACGGGAACAGGTGTCTGCGCGGGGGCGGGAGCGGGCGGCTGTGTGCCGCAGCCATGGATGAACAATGATGCGGCCAATGTCAGCGCCATGAACGTCATGCAACGTGGCGGGCGGGGGGGGTGTGCATGGATTGCGCGGATTTTCATGAATTCACTTTTGGGCATCTTTTGATCCAATCAGACCAAGGGCAACCGTTCGGGTTGACGGCGGGTGAGTTCGAGGAAGAATTGTTTGAGTGTCTTTCTTTGCGGAATGAGCGCGTGCGGAACGAGTCCGCGGTCGACAAGCTCCGTCACGACCGCCCCGGAAAGTCCCTGCTGGAGCCGGAGCCTGAGCGCCACATCCTCTCCGGCGGCGAAGCGGCCGGCGTCCTTTTCATCGCTGAGTATCTCCACACCCTCGCGGCCCTCGAGATACACGCGCGCGCCGTCACGCCGCATCTTGTCATCGAACATGAGCAGGTAATCTTCCTTGGAGAAGAAGAGCAGATGGCGCACCTGGTCGCATGCCACGATGACCCCCTGGTTGATGACCGCGATGCGGTTGCATCCTTCCTCAACCTCGTGGAGCAGGTGGCTGCTGATGAAGACAGTGATTTTTTCCATGGCGGCCAGATGCTGGAGCAATTCCCAGATGTGCGCGCTGCCTTCGGGGTCGAGTCCGCTTGTCGGCTCGTCGAGCAACAGAAGCCGCGGATTGCCGAGAAGCGCCTGCGCGATTCCCAGGCGTTGTTTCATGCCGTGGGAATATTGGCCCACGCGGTCGCGCGCCCGGTTCTCGAGTCCTGTCATTTCCAGCACCTCGCCGATGCGCGCGCGGGTGATGCCCGGCTGAAGGCGGGCGAGGATTTCGAGGTTCTTTTCCCCGGAGAGATATTCATAAAAGGCGGGCGTCTCGATGAGCGCGCCGACGCGCGGGCGCACGCGCTCGAGGTTCGTGTGGGGAAGACCGAATATCTCAATGGTCCCCGAGGTTGGCCGCACCAGTCCGGCCATCATGTACATCGTCGTTGATTTTCCCGCGCCATTGGGTCCGAGAAAACCGAAGATGTCGCTCTCGTACACTTCGAAGGACGCGTCGTTGACCGCTATGATGTGTCCGAACCTTTTGGTCAGGCGCTTGACCCGGATCACTGGCACGGCGGTTGCGGCTTCACTCATTCAAGTTCTCCGTTATCGGAAAAACTGTAGTATCTTTGAGCTCCCACAATCACATGATCCGTGACCCTGATGCCAAGAATTTTTCCTGCTTCGGCCAGACGGCGCGTGAGGACGCGATCGTCCTGGCTGGGGGTGGGATCGCCGCTGGGGTGGTTGTGCACGAAGATCACCGATCCGGCGGCTTCACGCAGCGCTTCACGGAACACATCGCGCGGATGAACGATGCTCGAGTTGAGAGTTCCGCGCGAGATTTCGGTTTCGCGCGTGATGCGGTTCTTGATGTTCAGCATGAGCAGGATGAACAACTCCTGTGTTTCGTTCTGGAAGCGGGCGCGGTAGAATTCGAAAATGCTCTTGCTTGAGTTTGTCTGGGGCAGAGTGTCGCGCTCGTCGGTTTCCCTTGCCCACGCGCGGCGCCCGAGTTCGAGCGCGGCGATGATTGTTGCCGACTTGGCGGCTCCAATGCCGGGCATGGCCGCGAGTTCGGCGGGCGAGGCGGCGGCAAGCCGGGTCGGTGTTTCAAATTTCTTGAGCAGGTCGCGCGCAAGATCCACCGCGGTTTTGCGGCGCGTGCCCGTACGGATAAGAATCGCCAGCAACTCGGCGTTGGTCAACTCGCACCCTCTCAGCAATTTTTCGCGCGGGCGTTCGTCAAGGCCCCATGTGTTGATGGGCTCGGTTTCGCGCGGGGAATTTGATTCTTCATGATATTTCAGGTGGATACAGTGATCGCGAATCGCGCACCAGCCGCATCGCGGTTTCAGCGCGCATACCGCATCCACATGTTCTGAACGCCAGGCGCCGGAGTAGAGACCAAGGAACATGTCAATCTCGGCCATGGGTGCGCCTGAAAGGCGCGCAATCCGCTCGACTGTTTGAAAAAACAAACGCCTTGACCTGGCGCGGGCATCCGGCCCATTCTTCAGCAAACCGAGGCGGAAAAGCAGTCTTTGTGTCTCAGAGCGCGGGAGCGCGGCTGGATAGCCGATGTCCGCGAGAAACTCATATAATTTCATGCCTTTGAGCGCGGGCAGCCGTTTTCGCAAGTATCCCAAAGCCTGTTCGATGTTGGAAAACGAGGCGAGTTTCTGGGCGAAAGCGTGGTTGTCGCCCGTTGGTTCCCGGTTATTGCCGTCATTATTGAGGGCGGCAAGGCTTTTGGCCAGCCGGGGATCGGGCGGCTGTTTCCCCTTGTCCGGATATTCGCCGCTGGCTTCGCGGATGCCGGCCGCGGCAAGTTCCTCGGCGGTGAAATGGGCGCGCAAATTTCCGTGTGTCACGGCATGGCGCAGAGCGCGGCGGCCGGCGGCGGAGGTGTCGTCGATGCCCAATGCCGCGGCTGCCAGGCGCAATTTGAAATACGAGTCCGGCATGCGCCGATAATCGCGCACGCGGATTTCTTCGACTCGCGCGCCCAGGCGCGGATCCTCGGTGAGGCAATACGCCCGGATTTTCTCCATGCAGTCTATGGTTTGAATATCATCCACAAGTCATGACGGTATTTATCAGCCGTGTGTTCTTGGTCTTACTATGTCTGATCTAAGAATCAAACCGATTCGTGCAAACGACGCCTGTTGCGTTGACGCGCATGTTCCGAATCCCGGGGAGGGCACACTTGGAAATTCCTTTGTTGTGGCTGCAGTGAAAGGTTGCCTTTGGCCAAAGGCGGGCGCGATGTAAATGGCATGATCGAATATTTGAGAGGAAGTTTGCTTTGCAGGGATGGCGCCCATGTGATTGTTGAGGCGGGGAGTGTGGGATATGGCGTGGATTTGCCAGCGCCCACGCTGGCCGTATTACCGGAAACGGGCGGAGACGTGCGGCTGTTTATTTATCACCATATGACCGAGCAGGATGTCCGGCTTTACGGATTCGCGAGTCCCGAAGAGCGGGAGATTTTCGAGGTGCTGATCGGCGCCAGCGGGATTGGACCAAAAACGGCGCTGGGCATCCTGTCGGCGCTCGATATCGCGGATTTTGCCCATGCCATCATGCGCAGCGACATCACAACCCTGACGCGCATTCCCGGCATCGGCAAAAAAACGGCCGAGCGTCTGATCGTTGATCTTCGCGACAAAGTGGTTTCATTTGCCGCCGGTCAGACATCACGCCGCGCGGATGCGGGCCTTGGCGCGCCCATGCGGTTGAACGATGTCCAGCGGGAAGCGGTCTCGGCGCTTATCTCGCTTGACTGCAAGCCGGTGGTTGCCGAACGCGCGGTCCTGCGAGCGGCCGAGATGCTCGCTCCGGGAGCGCGTGTGGAGGAACTTATCCGTGAAGCACTTAAACACAGGCATTGATGAAAAAGGATAACGAACATGGAACTTGCGCTGATCGGCCTTGAAAAATCGGGCAAGACAACAGTCTTCAACGCCCTCACGGGCGGTCATGCCCAGACGTCGGCATTTGCGGGCGGCAAGCTTGAACCCAACCTTGCCGTGGTGAAGGTGCCCGATCCGCGGGTGGAGCGTCTTGCGGAAATCTATCAGCCCAGGAAAATCACTCATGCCGCGGTGAAATACACGGATGTGGCGGGGCTTGGCCGTGAAGGCGGCGATGTCCACAAGGGTGTGCCTGAGGCGTTGCTCCAGTATGTGTCCAAGGCCGACGCTATCATTGCGGTTGTCAGGGGATTCGAGGATCCGGTTCATGGCGCTCCCCATCCCGCCGCGGATGTTGAGGCCATTCACATGGAAACCATTTTCAGCGACCTTGTCAAGGTTGAAAACCGTCTGCCGCGCATCGAACGCTCCATAGGCAGGGTCAGCAGCGCGGAAAAAGACGCGCTGGCACTTGAATCGCATGTTCTGCAGAAAATTCAGCCCGCGCTGGAGCAGAACCTGCCTGTGCGCTCAATGGAACTCAGCCACGAGGAGGAGAAAAGCGTGCGGGGATTCCAGTTTCTCAGCGCCAAGCCCGTCATGTATCTTTTCAACGCGAGCGAATCGCTGATGGCGGAGGGGAGCGCAATAGCCAAAATGATGGAGGTGGCGGGCGTTACGGATCAGCCAGGCACTCGGGTAGACTGGCTGGCCGGCGAGGTTGAAATGGAAATCGCACAGCTTGAGGGGGAAGACCGCGAAGCCTTCCTGCGCGACTACAACATTGCGGCGCCCGCCGCGGACAGAGTGATCAAACTCAGTTACGATCTCCTCGGACTGGTGTCCTTTCTCACGGTGGGGCCGGACGAAGTGCGCGCGTGGACGGTTGCGCGCGGCGCCACGGCGCCGCAGGCCGCCGGAGTCATTCACTCGGATTTCGAGCGGGGATTCATCCGCGCCGAGGTAATCTCCTATGACGGCCTCATTGCCGCGGGCTCTTTTGCCAACGCGAAAAAGCATGGCCATGTGCGCCTTGAAGGAAAAACAAGCATCGTCCATGATGGCGATGTGATTAATTTTCTCTTTAGTGTGTGAGCAATGGCGGGATGACGTGATGCTGGCGGCGCGGCCGGCTTTATCCCGACACGGTTCTCACGAAATCAAGCAGCGCGGGGGTCATGATTGTCTTGTCATCGATGATCATGGATTGGCGCCTGAGGATGGCATCGCGCATGTCCTGAACAGTGAGCACCTTGCGCGTCTGGTCACCGGGATCGCGCCGGTGTTTGGACGCGAGGCGGCGCACTTTTTCAACGCGCGCGGCGTATTTGCCCCCGAGAAATTTCGCAATCATCCAGGTTTCAACGATCTGTCCGGCAAGCCCCGCCCCGATGATTCTTGCCCCAAGGCACAGCACATTGGTGTCTGAATGCTCGCGGGCGTATCTGGCCGAGAGCGGATCATTGGCCACCGCCGCATAGACATTCGGCAGCATGTTGGCGACGATTCCCGATGGATAGCCCGCTCCGTCAACAAGGATGGCGCGCTCAAGCCGTCCATCGCTCACCGCCAGCGCGGCGGGATACACATAATCCGCGAAATCAACAGGTTCGGCTGATCGCGCGCCAAAATCCTCCACCTCGTGTCCGAGGTCGGACAACAGGCGGATGATTTGCGTCTTGAGGTCGAAACCCGCGTGATCGCTTGCCACGGCGACTCGAAACGGCCGCGCCAAAGCTTTTTCATCCATCGCGCACATGCGGCCAACTCCATCCCGTCACGCCCAAGGCATGCAACAATCTTTTGCCTGATCATCGCGCATTTGCGTGAATTCAATGGGCGATTCGTGTTAGCCCGTGTTGATATTACTCCTGCGGGAACTTGTGTCAGCAGGAGATCGTGATGTTTCAGACAGTAAGAGTCCTGAGGAGATGGATGTTGTTATGATATCAGCCCGCCCTGTCATTCTGGCGCTGTCGCTTGGTGTGGTTATTCTTTCCGGTTGCAATACCGCGGTGCAGCGGCATATCCGTGAGCGCGATTTCCGCAACATCCGGCGCATGGAGCGCTACAATGTTCCGCCGCCCGCCGATGCCGCGGGTCTGCCCGGATGGACGACCAATATGAGCCATGCCGCTGTTTACGCGAACAGGAACAATTTCAGGACAGCGGTCTTTTTCTATCGCAACGGCGAGGCGGTTTCGGATCGCGTAAAGTCCGCGCTTCGTTCATCGGAAGGGCGCACCGCCGCGTCACGTGTCGTGGCAGTGGCCATTGATGTCGATGCGAGCCCCCAGGTTGCGGCCCGATTCAAAGTGAAGGAGACGCCCGCGCTTTTGCTCATTGATCCATCCGGGAAGACCTTGGCATCACATGCAGGACCCATGACCAAGTCACAGGCGGTGAATATCCTGCAACAGTAAGGCAGGGAGGACGTTTGGGGGGCGGCGTCTATTTTTTATATTTTTTCCGCGCGGTTTGCGTCGGGGTGACGGAGCCGGGTTGAGCCTCAAGCGCGGCAATGCTCGCATCGGGCGCCGGGATGACATGTGCCGAGATGAGTTCCCCGACACGACGGGCGGCTGAGGCGCCGGCGTCCACGGCGGCCTTGACCGAGGCAACATCGCCATGGAGAAGCACCGTCACCAGGCCGGCATCAACCTTCTGGCGCGAAACGATCCGCACCTCGGCAGCTTTCAGCGCCGCGTCGGCCGCCTCGATCATGCCCACATAACCCCTCGTTTCAATCAATCCAAGCGCTTCAAATCCGGCCATGCAGTGTTTGCTCCATCATTCATAATTGCAGTAACAATACGTCGTGAAGCGCGCCTTGATGCGCAAGCATATTTTCTGATCATTGACTTGTGCCATTCGGGCAGGCAAATGTTGGCACATGATCGTGCAGGAACGCACATATGAAGGAATTCCAGTTTCCGCGGGGATAGGCGCGGGCCGCGTTCACCTGCTGACCCGCACCCCTGCCATGTCGCATGAACCGAGCGCCATCGACGACAGCGAGATCGAAGCGGAGGTGCAGCGTTTTCGCGCCGCGATTGATCTTTCGCGCGAGCAGCTTGAAAAGATCCGCCGACAGGTGGCCGAGGCGATTGATGACAAACACGCGGAGATCATCACCGCACAAATGCTTTTTCTGGGGGACATCGAGGTGGTGGACAAGACGATTGATGACATCCGGCGCGAGAAGAAAAACGCCGAATTTCTGTTCAACCGCCGCATTGACGAGCTTATCCAGATGATGAGCCGGTTCGACGACGAATTCCTGCGCGCCCGCGACAGCGACATTTTTGACGTGGCGCACCGAGTCACCAACAATCTTCTCCAAGCGACGGCGAGCCTGTTGGCCAACCTTGCGCCGGATTCAGTCATCGTGGCGCACGATCTGGCGCCATCCGAGACCGCGGCTCTTATCCGCGAGCACGTCGCGGCTTTTGTCCTCGAAAAGGGCGGCCCGACATCCCACACGGCCATCATGGCCAAGGCGCTTGAAATACCCGCCGTGGTGGGCGTTGCGAACATCACAAGTTATATCGACAAGGACACGCCGATCATTGTCGACGGTCTGACGGGACATGTGATCACGAATCCCAAGCCCGAAACCATCGAATATTACCGCAACGAGCAAGTTGCTTTTACCGAGCTGGAGAAGGAGCTGGAGTTGTTGCTCGATCAGCTGCCCGAAACCTTGGACGGCTATTCGATCCGCCTGCGGGCCAACATCGAGCTGCCTGAGGAGCTTGAGCATGCCGCCAAGCATGGCGCGCGCGGCATTGGATTGTTCCGCACGGAATTTCTCTACATGAACCGCGCCGCTCCCCCCAGCGAGGACGAACAGTTCGAGATTTATCGTCACGCGCTGGAGGTGATGCATCCGCACTCCGTGGTTTTCCGCACGCTGGATTTGGGCGGCGACAAGTTTTTTTCGAACGTGCCCATGGCGCCCGATATCAATCCCTTCATGGGCCAGCGCGCCATCCGGTTCTGTCTCCAGCAGCCGGACATTTTCCATCCTCAACTGCGGGCCATGCTGCGCGCCAGCGCCTACGGACGAACGCGCATTCTTATCCCGATGATCTCGGGGCTCGAGGAATTTCTGGAGGTCAAACGTCATCTCCGGCAGGTCAAGGAAGAGTTGAAGACCGCCAATATCGAGTTTGATCCGAATGTTGAACTGGGCGCGATGATTGAGGTGCCCTCGGCGGCCGTCGTGGCTGACACACTCGCCACCGAGGCCGATTTTTTCTCCATCGGCACAAATGATCTTATACAATACACGCTTGCCGTGGATCGCGGCAATGAAAAGGTGGCCTACCTTTATGAACCACTGCATCCCGCCATTCTGCGGCTTATTCGCGCGATCATCAGCGCCGGGCACGAAAGCGGCATCATGGTCTGCGTATGCGGCGAAATGGCCAGCGATCCAACCATGGCGATCATCCTGTTGGGAATGGGAGTTGATGAGTTGTCCATGAGCGCCGTCAGCGTGCCTTCCGTCAAGAAACTCATCCGGTCCATTCGATTGTCCGAGGCCAAACTGCTTGCCGAGGAAATTCTCGGCCAGCCCACCATCGATGGCGTGAAGCAAATCGTGCGCCGCCGCCTTAAAATCCACGCTGCAAAACAGAAGATGAAAAAGTTCGGCCCGCAACGTCCCGCATGACATGTTAAAATCTCGTTGATTGTGCGCTGTCCGCAAGGTGTAACAGGTTTTCAATTGATGAAGAAAATATCCGCCATTCTACTGACCGGTCTGATTTTGTCGTTCTGGCTGAGCCCCGCGGCAGCCGAGATGCAATATTATAAGATTGTCACAATGCCCGACGGTTCCAGGAAGGTCATTAATATGTCACAGCCGTTTTGGAAGAAGGTTTTTTCCTATCCCTGGCGCATGGTTGTGCTCATCGTCCATCCCAACAACAGCCTGCCGGGATTCGGCTCGTCGGTCACACAAAAGGACATGGAAAAAACTCCCACGCCACTCAAGGCCGCGCAGAATGTGGCTAATGAGACGCTCAACACGGTGGAAAAAGTTCCTGCCGGCCAATATCTCGTCAATCCGGTAAGGCGCATTTTATGGCCCATTCTGAATCCGTTTTCAAAGCGCCCGAAGCCGACGCCCCTGCCCGCCCCCGCAAGCTCGCATCACTGAGCTGGCTCATGATCCGCTCTCCACGATCAATCAGGGCCTTTGTGACGGCCGGTTTCATCGTTTCTTTGGCGTCCATGATGTGGGCCGATGAATTAACGCCGAGCGGGGAGCCCCGCGATGAGGCTATAACTTCTTTTGTCGAATTTGCCAAACCAATCCCGCCCGTCAATTTCGACCAGACTGTAAAGAAGCTTAAGACCGTTTATCCCATTCATCTCAACGACTTTTCCCAGGTTGCCCAGAACAGTTATAACTGGCAGGGACAACAGGATGCGTCAATGGAATGCGATATAGGATTCACAAATGATGCGATTCTGGTCCGCGGCAATTTTCGTGATGACATTCCTTTTTACCAGACACTAAAACATCCGGCCATGCAGGATTGGTGGCGCATCACGTATGGAGCTGACGGCATCGAATTCCAGTTTGAGAACCCGACATCGGCCACGCAGCGCGCTGTTTTTGTTCTGAACTTCGGATCGCAGGCCGTGGAGCCGTGTGTGGAATTGCTGGCCACGCCGAAAGGCCCCGCTTTGCGGCGCATAGAGAGCGCTTTCCTGCGCCTTCAGGACGCGGCACAATCTTCCGTTAATGGCGGACAGAATGAAAAATATCATTTTGATGCCGCCGTGCCTATGGCGGCGCTCGAAGACATCCGGTTGTTTGATGGCGCGTTGCGCATCACCGTGCGTCTGCATGACCTTGATGGCGATCCCGCAACCTATCTCATGATGCAACAGACCATTGAAAAAAGAAAGTAACGGCAAGGGAAACCGGTCAGCGAGTACGCCATCATGCGGACAACCACTGTCTGCAGATGGAATCATTCTGGGATTGACATGCCCCCCCGTGCTGTTGCTCGTTTATCAAAGACCCAAGAGGAGCGTTTCATCCAATGATCATCCGAATATTTTTAGGAACAAGCATCATGCTCATGGCCGCGCTTGTTGCCGCACAGCCTCAGACGACCGCCCCGAAGTCCGCTTCGGGGGCGGGCATGCCGCGCATACAGGAACCGCCCAGCACGGCCGACAGCCAGCAGACCGGCATGATGTCGGGCAACCGTCCGTTTTTTCTCACGACGGACACGGACGGCGAAATCGTGGTCAGTTATGATGAAAACAAGGAACTGAACAATCTCACGGCAAAAAAGGGCGTCATCTTTTCCAGTGAGGATATGACGCTCAATGCCGACCAGGTGGATTTCAACAACTCCAAATCCGAGCTGATCGCTTCGGGAAGCAAGGTCGTTGTGCGCCAGGGCGAGATCATTGCAACCTGCCAGTTGTTTAAGTATTATCCTGATGACCAGCGCAGTGAACTGGCGGGCAATCCCATCATCTATAACAAAAGCAGGGAGGGCAAGGTCAACACGACGGCGGGCGAGCGCATTTCGATCTATACCGTGGATGGCAAACCGCAGATCAAGATCAAGGGCGGGCGTCGCGCGCCCATCCTGCAGTCCGGCCAGGAAGCGCCGATTCCGGCATCCAATATTCCGGCGGGCGCCGGCGACGCAAAGCTGATGAGCATCGACGCGAAAGCGCCCGCAGGCGCGGGGGCGCCTCTGATGTCCGGAACATCGTCCGCCACGCCTGCTCCATCTCCAACGCCCGGCCAGACACAGGGCGTTTTGCCGCAAATGCCCAAGTGATCACGGAACAAGAGAGGAAAACCGACACATGCGTTGACTGGTGACCGGCGCGGCCGGTTTTGTTGGCTCGTCGCTGTGCGACAAACTGCTGGCGCTCGGCCATGAGGTCGTGGGGATTGACTGTTTCGTTCCCTATTATCCCCGCCCGCTCAAGGAGCACAACCTGCGCCAGGCGCGCGACTGCGTTAATTTCAAATTTATCGAGACGGACATCTGCCGCGTTTTTGAAACCACCAAGGATGGCACGACCAGGTTGGGCATGGAATTGCTCGATAGTGTCGCCATAGTGTTTCATGAAGCGGCGCAGGCCGGCGTGCGCGCAAGCTGGGGGCGCGATTTCGAGATTTACTGCCACCATAACATTCTCGGCACACAGAAGCTGCTTGAGGCGTGCAAGGGGCGCGAAGGGCTGAAGATCGTCTATGCTTCCTCATCATCCGTGTATGGCGAGACGCGGAAATTCCCCATGGAAGAAAGCGACCTTCCCGCGCCGGTTTCTCCATATGGCATGAGCAAGCTGGCCGCCGAACATCTCATGCGGCTCTATGCGGCCAATTATGATCTTTACACGGTTTCGTTGCGGTACTTTACAGTGTATGGCCCCCGCCAGCGGCCCGACATGGCCTTTCACAGGCTGATCAAGGCGGCGCTCACCGGCGCGGAGTTCACCGTGTACGGCACAGGCGAGCAGACGCGCGATTTCACTTTCATCGGCGACATCGTGCAGGCGAATCTCGACGCCGCCGAGCGCGGCAAGGCCGGCGGCGTGTATAATCTTGGCGGCGGCACGCGCATTACCATGAACGATGTGATCAGGCTTGTCGAATCGCTCGCGGGGCAGAAGATCAATATCCGCCATATCGAACGGCAGCACGGGGATGTCTCACATACAGGCGCCAGTGTGGGACTTGCCCGCCAAGACTTCGGATTCCACCCCAAGGTGGCGCTGAAGGAGGGGCTGACAAGGGAGATTGAATTCATCAGGGATGTGGTCTTGCCGCAGACATCCTGACATCAAGGCTGAGACCACGGACAACAAACATGGAGGCGAATCAGATGTCTGATCAATACAGGAATTTCATCGCGGGCAGGTGGGTGAATACCGGCACGCAGGGGACGCTGACCAACATCAATCCGGCTGACACACG
The DNA here is from genome assembly GCA_026398535.1 of Candidatus Sumerlaeota bacterium. Taxonomy (GTDB): domain Bacteria; phylum Sumerlaeota; class Sumerlaeia; order Sumerlaeales; family Sumerlaeaceae; genus JAPLSQ01. The sequence continues at coordinate 37,840 of JAPLSQ010000065.1, forward strand.
CGAGATGGTGGGCGTTTTTCCGGCCGGCGGCGCGGAAGAAGTCGGCGAAGCAGTGGCGGCCGCGAAAGATGAATACCCCAAATGGCGGCTTGTTCCCGCGCCGCGCCGCGCCGACATCATAAAGCGGGCGGGCGAGTTGCTTGTGCAACACAAGGAGGAGCTTGCGCGCCTGATGACGCGCGAAATGGGCAAGATCATCGTGGAAACGCGCGGCGACGTGCAGGAGGGCATCGACACGGCGTGGTATGCTTCCGGCGAAGGCCGCCGCCTGTTTGGCGACACCGTTCCTTGCGAACTGCCCGACAAATTCGGCATGAGCGCGCGCATGCCCGTGGGCGTGTGCGGCATGATCACGCCATGGAATTTCCCCATGGCCATACCCACATGGAAAATATTCCCCGCGCTTGTCTGCGGCAACACGGTCGTGTTCAAGCCCGCCAGCGACACGCCCGCCACGGCGGTCAAACTGGTGGAGATTCTGCTTGAGGCGGGCGTGCCGCCCAAGGCCATCAACCTTGTCTGCGGAAGCGGCGGCAAGGCCGGCGACGCCATCGTTGATCATCCCGATGTCGCGGTTGTGTCCTTCACCGGCTCCTCCGAGGTGGGACGCAAGATCGCGGCGCGGGGCGGCGAGCACCTGAAGCGTGTCTCGCTGGAGCTTGGCGGCAAAAACGCGCAGATTGTCATGGACGACGCCGATCTCGAGCTTGCCCTTGAGGGGGCGCTGTGGGGCGCTTTTGGAACAACGGGACAGCGTTGCACCGCCACATCGCGGCTGATACTGCAGGACGGCATCCACGACAAATTTGTGAACGCGCTCATTGACCGCGCCCGAAAACTTCGCGTGGGCAACGGCCTCGACTCCGGCATCGAAATGGGCCCGTGCATCAACAAGGCGCAGCGCGAGACGGTGAAGAGCTACGTTGACATCGGCATCAACGAAGACCGCGCCACGCTGGCGCTTGGCGGGCACGAGCTGACACAGGGCGATTACGCGCTTGGCTGGTTTTTCGAGCCGACCATTTTCATTGATGTCAAATCAGGGATGCGCATCGCACAGGAGGAAATCTTCGGCCCCGTGCTGTCAGTCATCCGCGTCAAGGATTTCGATGAAGCTGTCAGAGTGATGAACAACACGATGTACGGCCTGAGTTCCTCCATTTACACGCGCGATGTGAACATGGCTTTCCGCGCCATGCGGGACATCGAGGCCGGCATCACTTACATCAACGGTCCCACCATCGGCGCCGAAGTCCAGCTTCCGTTCGGCGGCGTCAAGGCCACGGGAAACGGCCACCGCGAAGCCTCGCACACAGTGCTCGACACGTTCACCGAGTGGAAGAGCATCTATGTGGACTTCAGCGGCAAACTCCAGCGCGCGCAGATCGACACATAGAGTGACACCGTCGACTATATCGCTTAGGACAAGCTAAAAGATGTAACACGGAGTTGCGCAGAGGAGGCACAGAGAGCCACAGAGGAAAAAAACGATGCTTCTTTTCTCCGTGTTCCTCTGTGCCATCTTCGTGGTTCTCCGTGTTACTGTTTTAGGCCGCCGCAACAATGCCACAAATCCCTCAATTAGACGGATTTTATCCTACTGGCTTCTGGCCGGATCGTCACCCAGGAATTCCCGGTTGCGCAACAGAACGCATCCCAGTGACAGGAATACAATGGTTACGCAAAGCAGCGTGATCAGCGCCTGGGCTTCCGTGGTGGTGTTCTCGCCAAGGAATCGCAGAAAGCCTTCCGGCTGGTTCGCCTGCGGACGGCTGCTCAGCACGAAAATGTAATGCCGTATGGAGAACAGCTTCAGATATCCCGGCAGAAACTGCGCGAATCCGTCCCATGTGAAGACATAAAACAGACCGATCACGAGAGGCTTCTTGAGCATCGCAGCGAGAAAAAAAGCGAACGCGGCATAAGCGAGCCCCCCGAGCGTCAGCGCGCTCACATCGTAGCCCGCGATAACAAGATTGTCCGCCACCGCCCTGCCTCCCCCGCCGCCGTACATCAGCGCAAAAACGGCAGCCACGGACACCGCCACCAGCAGTGTCAGATAAAACACGACGATGACGAACTTGAACAGGAACAGCGGGATTCGTCCCAATGGCCTCGTCCACAGAAACACAAGCGTTTTACCCTCCACTTCATCGCTGATGAGGGCGCTGCCCCAAAATATTGCCAGGAAGGGAACAAGGATGCCGGTGAAAATGCCGGCGACAGCCTCGGGGTATGCCTGGGCGGCGGAATGGGGCGAATAGACCCAATACAATACGGCAAGCATGATGGGAAACGCCAGCGCCAGTATCGTGATCAGGCGGCGCTTGCGTCCGAACACCTGAAGATTCGCAAGCCGCAACGCGGCGCTGAACGCGTTCTTGAGGTTCATCATTGGTTGGAAATTGTTCATGCGATAATATGCCAGCCTCATTCCTTGACCAGGTACTGGAACACCGCGTCGAGATTGTCATCAAGCGCGCACAGCCCATGCACGGTGTAACGTTTGGCAATGACATCAGCCTGAAGGGTTTCATAAACAATCTCCGGATTCGCGCTGCGCGCGATCAGCACGCCGTTGTCCGGAAACGTCAGCGAGTAGACGCCGTCAAGCCGCGCAAGCGACTGGCCGACGGCGCGCGGGTCGGGCGTTGAGATTTGAAGCGTCAGCGGCTGGTTCTCGATAAGCGCCCGGATATCTTCTATGACGCCCTCGGCAAGAATCCTTCCGTGGTGAATGAGCACAATTGTCGGCGTCAGGCTCTCGATTTCATGCAAGATATGGCTCGAAACGAGGACCGTTTTGCCTTCATCGCCGAGATGGCGGAACAATTCGAGCATATCGCGGCGCCCGACGGGATCGAGTCCGTTGAGCGGCTCATCCAGCACCAGCGCAATGGGATCATGCACAAGCGCCGCCGCAAGTTTGACACGCTGGCGCATTCCCTTGGAGTAGCCTTGGATGGCGCGCAGGGCATGGGACGTCATGGAGACGCGCTCCAGCTGCTCACGCGCGCGCCGCTCGCTTTCCGCCGCGTCGAAGCCCGCCAGCCGGCCCATCATCGACACAAATCCCTGACCTGTCATCTCCTCCCAAAAACAGTCAGAGTCGGGGCAATGGCCGAGATGATGAAAAACACCGGGATTTTTCCACGGCGACATGCCCATGACAGTCACGCTTCCGTTGCCGGGTTTGAGCTGGCCCGTGATCAGTTTTATAAGAGTTGATTTGCCCGCGCCATTGGGCCCGAGCAGCCCCGTCACGCCCGGACCGATGCCGAGCGACACCTGGTTGACGCCGATGACATCGCCATACCACTTGCTCGCTCCGCGGATGTCGATTGTGCGGTTGTTCCCGGTCCCGCTGAATTCCGGTTGCGTGGGCGGCGTCCCCATGCTCATTTCACCACCTCGACAACCTTGAGGTTGCGCCACGTGATCCAGGCAAAGAGCGCCATGTAAAGAGCGATCGACAGCCATGCCATCGGCATGCCGAAATCGGTGAATTCCCGCGGACCATGAGCATGACGGCCCATATCCGTAAGCCATTTCACATTGGCGCCGATAAGGTGCGCGCCGATCACCTGGAGCGAGCGCGAGGGGGCCAGCGCGCCTGTGATGTCGATCTTTGTGGCGTGTTCGATGCCCTGCGCGATCACCCCCGTCAGAAACCAGAATCCCAGGTAGACCACGCCCGCCTGGCGCGCATTCTTGGCAAATGACGACATGGCGACCATCGAAAGCGACACCAGCAGACTGCACACAATAATGAAGACAAGGGCGCCGCCAAGCATCGGAAGCTGGGCGACCGCCTCCCTGAACGAGAAGAAATACGCGGCCGCCTGGAGGAAAAGCAGCATCGAGGCCAAACCCAGCACGGCAACAGGCAGGGCCGTGATGCCCGCCACCTTGCCCGCAAGATAGTTCAATGGCGTCAGCGGACGCGAGAAATAGAGCGGAAGGGCCGAGTGAAGCTTGTCCGTGATGATGCTGCCGCCGCCGTTGATCAGCACAAGCAGCCACAGGAAAACAAACTCGCCGCGCAGAAACATGAACAGAAGCGTGTTCAGGTTGATCTGGCGTCCGAACAGGGGAATCTCGCTCATCTCGGCCATTTTGGCGGCGGCGTCGGCCTGTTCGGGCCGCAGCGTCATCAGCTTGGCGGAGGCAAAGAAACCCACACTGAAAACAATGACAGGGATGAGGGCGCCCGCCAGCAAGATCCACGTGAGCTTTGACCGCAGAATGGGCAGGAGTGTCTGGCGCGCGACAGGCAGCCACAAGCGGCGCGTCCGCCGCGTGCCGGAGTAGTTGCGGAATGTCTGATCATAAATGGGCATCGCCAAGCTCCCCGAGCGCGCGCGTGAAAAGGTCTTCGAGCTTCTCACCGCTTTTCTCAAGCCGTTGAATGGTGCAGCCAGACGCCGCGGCGGCTTCGAAAAATATCGCGGAATCAAGCGCGCTGGGCAGACGCGCAAAAAGATTCTGCCCGTTTCCGCCGTCGAGCAGCGCGGCGCCAAGACGCTCAACCGCCTGCGCAAACGCGCGCGCGTTGCCGCGAACACGCAGATTGTAAACGGATGTTTCCTGGCGCTCGTTGTCATCGCGCATTCGCTTGTAAAGCACACGGCCATTGCCAAGCACGATGATCTGCGTGGCCACCGACTCCACATCCTTGAGCAGGTGGCTGCACAGGATGACGCTCATGTTCTTGTTGCGGGCGAGATCGCTGACCAGTTCAAGCATTTCGATCCGTCCCTGCGGATCCATGCCGTTCGTCGGCTCGTCAAGCAGCAGAAGCGCGGGATCATGCACGATCGCCTGCGCCAGCTTGGCGCGCTGTTTCATGCCAGCGGAATATGTTTCGATGTTGCGGTAACGCGCTTCGCCCAGCCCGACATACTGGAGCACTTCGTGGGCGCGCTCCATCGCCGCCGGGCGCGGCAAGCCCGAAAGCTGCCCCATGTAAGCCACAAAATTAACCGCGTTCATCCCCGGGATGAAAGCCTCGGTTTCGGGCATGTAACCGACGCGCGAGCGGATGTCGCGCGCCTGCGCGGGCACTTCCATGTCAAAGACCTTCATGCGCCCGCCAAGCGGCGGAATGAATCCCAGCATGGTCTTGAGCAGGGTCGTCTTCCCCGCCCCGTTTGGCCCAAGCAAACCCACGGCGCCACCGCTGAAATTCAGCGAAACCTGCTCCAGCACTTTGCGCCGGCCATAACCGGCATCAAGATTGTCAATTTCAATCAGCATATTGCGATCATATCAGGGCGCTTACGACAGCCATGGACATATTAAATACAAGATGGAGGACTATGCAGGCTTCAATGCCGATTTTATACTGGCATATGCCAAGAGCCGCGCCAAGCGGCGCGATTTGCGCGAATTTCAACCACATGGGCGACGCCATCGCCGCATGAACAAGACAGAACAAAATTGCGGCAGCGGCGACGGCAACGACAGGCGCAAACCGTCGACAGACAGGTGAAACGCGGACGGCCCCGGCGATCCGATTCTGCAGGTAATGCCGAAAAAAAAGCTCTTCATTGACCGGGGCGCATACAACGAGGAACGCAACAAAAACCGCATTCGACGCCAGCGAGTGGCTGTCCAATGCAAGAAGACGGACCATCTGATCAGAAGGTTTTAATCCAACAATACCATGCAAAAGGACCGAGATCAGAAGGGGAATGCCGAGTAGAAGCGCGAACAACGTGATAATGCGGGCAGGATGCCTGCGGTCCCGGGGGAATTTGGAGCGCATGGATGCGGGCATCCCCGGCTGCTTTGTCTGGCGTTTCATGCAGCCATGCATATAAGGCATAAGCGGGGCGCGCGCGCGAAGAGTCCAATAACCGCCGGCAGGGACAAGGATGATGAAGAACATCGCCTGCAGAAAAGATGACGCTGTCACGGATATTCCGCGCCGATCGCCGCAAAGAAGAAATATTATCAGCGCCACACCCAGCGCGCCCATCCACAAACTCACAGGATGAAAACACAACCGCGTCAAAACATCCCTGCGCGTGCGCTTCATAAACAGAAAATCGATGACACTGAGCAGAAAGAGCAGGCTGTAAAATAAAATCAACAAGCCATCGCCTTATATCTTCCGCATTCCAAAATATATTGTCCCCGCTCCGCGGCGATTATTTATCCGCATATGGCCTGTATTGCGGCCGGTTATACGGGGCGGGAGTTTTCAGGTAAGGTCCGCCGGGCGGCAGCTCAAATTCCGGGCACTCCACGGGGCACGGCCTGTTGCCGCGGCAATCAGGCCGGTTGAATGTGTGTTCCCATACAATATTCTCGCGCATGCAACCGCGGCAACCCATTGACACGGCCGCTATCGCGCCCAGCAACAATCCAAGCCGGATGATTCTTCCAAACATAATCTGGCCATTTACCTCCTGCGATTCAACGAATCGCCCTTTTCCTGATGAAAAAACCGGCGGCGGTCAACAGAAATTCTGGATTATCGGTTTCCGATGCTGAATTTGTCAGTGCAGGTCATGCGCGCGCCGTTGATCAATCCATGGATTATTGGATTGGCTGTTCTTGCCGCGGTCTCCTTCCTGTATTACTGGCGGCGTTGCAAGTGGTGACCGGATTAACAGGAGCCGCGTCCAGACATGTTCATTCCGCCCGTCAGACGCAGCCGGCCTCAATCCGGCACAGTGTCGTAGACGCGCACCTCGATGCGGTCGAGGAGGAACTGCCCCCTTTCGAGATCGCGCAACGCGCCGCCGCTCAGCGTGTCGATGAGATCAATACCGACGCGCAGGTCGCGGCGTGAGGGCGCATCCGCGCCCGGCCCTGGCTGAGCGCAAATGACCGGCATGCGCGCGGCCAGCGGTGTGCCCGCCGAGAACTCAGGCCGGATGTCCACACACATCGGCGTGTGAATGAGCATCGTGTGCCAGCCGCCCTGCGTGTCCGTCGTGTATTTGTCGGGATTCTTGCAGCCCGCCCCGGGCAGCATTTGCTGGGCGATCATATTGTTGTAACTTCCAGCCGCCTGCGCGCCGCCGATTTCCAGTTTCTGCGACCATGCGAATTTGATCGAGCGGCCGCGCATGCGAATCTGCGCCTGCAGATTGCTCTGCTGGGTCGACGTCAGGTGCCAGCGAACCTTGTATTGTTTCCCCTCCTCCACTCGCAAAGCCGTGGTGAAGGATTCGGCGTGCGTGAACTCCCGGCTCACATACCCCACACGATTTGTCGGCACGTTCGCGCTGTCCATCGTGATGCCTGCTCCGCTTTCAATGTGCGTGGAGAGCTGGTCTGGCGTCGCGGCCATGTCGCGCGTGGCGAACTCGCCCACGCCGGTCCCCGGGATAAGGTTCGCGATATCAAGTTCGCCGGGAAACCTGACGGCAAGATTGCCCGCATTCACGCCATTGGCGGCATACACCTTGGCCGGCGCGCCCGTGTCAGGCAGGGCGGCGGCGGGATATGTGCCAATGACGCTTTCTGTCAAAAGAATCAGACCGTTGTCCTGCGGATAAATCGCATAAGCCTCGAAGGCGCGCTGGACTCCCTCGATCCCGGAATTCTGGCGCAGACAGGGCACATCGATGGGATCAAGATCAACACGGTACAGCGACGGGCGCGAGGCGTCGGTGGATGGGCGCAGTTCCTGATCCATCAGCTGTTGCTCGGTGCTCGGATCGTTCGTGTGGTTGAAAACCTCCAGCATCGAGTTCTGCGCAAAACGCATCTGGGCGCGCAGGCGCATGTTGGGTATCTGGTTTCCGTCAGTTGGATCCGCCTGAAGCGCGGCGTATATGTAATATTTCACGCGAACAAAATGGTCCGTGCCCACCAATGCATAGGGCATCCACTCCGTCTGGTTGGTGATCACGCCGGTGACACGGTAGCGCGTCGGATCGGCTGTCACGTATGCCTGGTATGCCTTGCGCGCGGGATCATAGTCAGGCCATGCCAGGCTGTTCTGGAAACCAAAGGCGCTCGTGCCGGTTGTGGAACCGGGCGGATTCAATCCGCCTGTTGTGAAGGTGTCGTCGCGCCACACGTCCATGCGTGTCGGTTTGGGCCATTCCCAAGTCGAATTCGAGCATATGGCGATCGTGCGATACAGATTGTTCCCCCCGAACAACATGACGCGGCTGTTGGATGTGTCCCATGCCATGGCAGAAGCCATCAGAGTCCCCGGCGAGATCAGAGGATGCCGCAGCGACCAGGTTGCCCCGCTCCACTCCCATGTGTCCCCAAGGACTCCGCTGTCATTCACCCCGCCGTAAAGAACCACTTTTTTGTCATTCCCATTCCATGCCATCGAGTGCATTGTGCGCGCCGGGGGCGAGGCAATGGACACGCGTTCAATCCAGTCCGATCCATTCCATTCCCACGTGTCGCCATAATAGACAAGCGACGCCCCGTCAATGTTGTTTCCCCCAAACATGACGATGCGGCCGCGCTCGGGATCGAAGGCCATGGCATGGCCGGCGCGCGCTGGCGGCGAGTGCGCGGGCATGCGCTGTATCCATTTCACACCGTCCCACTCCCACGTGTCGCCAAGAAAAAACGTTGTAAGATCCGTATAGGCCCCGCCGAAGAGCACCACAACATTGCGAACTTTATCGTGGACCATCGCGTGTTGCGAGCGCACGTGGGGCGAAACGATGGGGAACAATTCCTGCCAGGTCACGCCTGTCCACTCGCGGGTCTCACTAAGGAATGTCCCGTTAGAACCGCCAAATATCATCGCCTTGTTGTTAACACCGTCCCAAGCCATCGCGTGGCCGTAACGGCTCAGGGTGGAACTGTCAGCGGACAGATGCCTCCACATGGCGCCGTCCCATTCCCACGTGTCACCAAGCCGATGATCAGAACCATCAAAATAATACCCTCCGAAAAGAACCGTCCGGCCTGTGCTGGGATCCGTTGTCATTGCATGATAGTACCGCCCCCTTGGCGAAGCGCCGGCGAAACGCAAAGTCCATGACGAACCGTTCCATAACCACAAATCGTTTAAAAAACCGCCGGCTGTCATTCCCCCGAAAAGCACGACCCTGTTAAGAATGTCATGCCAGACCATGGCATGACCCCGGCGCGCGTCAGGTTTCGTGACGATCAGCGGTTGCGTCCAATTCACACCGTCCCACAACCATGTGCTATCGGAAGGCGCATCTGTGCTTTCAAGGCCGCCGAACATCACGATGCGGTTGTGAGTCAAATCGTACGCCATGGCGCAGAGAGATCTGGCCGCCGGCACCGTGACAGGCGTTCGCTCATCCCAGTCAACGCCATTCCACTCCCACGTGTCATCCAGATAATCATAGGACATGCCGAGATGATCGTAGCCTCCGAAGAGCACTATCCGGTCCCGCCCGGCATCATAGGCCATCGCATGGGCGCGCCGGCCAGGCGGCGCGTTCAGAGGAGCAAGCTGCGTCCAGTTTGATCCGTCCCATTCCCATGTGTCGCTCTCGTCGGTTATGCCATGCCCGCCGGCAAAAAGAAAAACCCGGTTGCGCGACACATCCCATACCATCGCATGTTCGCTGCGGGGCGATGGCGAATTTGCCGGCATGCATTGCGTCCAGTTCGTCCCATCCCATTCCCATGTGTCATTGTAGTAAAATGACCCGGCCACCCCGCCAAACAGCACAACACGCCGCCGGACCGTGTCGAACGCCATGGCATGACCATCCCGGGCCGGCGGAGAGACCGCCGGATGCAACTGCATCCACGAAGCGCCGTCCCATTCCCATGTTTCATTCACTTCACGAATGGATTCGTCAATTGACACGCCCCCGAATAGAACGACCCGGTTTCGCGCGCTGTCATAAGCCATGGCGCTGGATACGCCCCTGAATCCCACGGAAACCCATGAGGGTTCCGGGGAACCGGATGCGCGATCAGGCAACACGATGATCGCCGAAATCAGACATAATGCCGTCAACGCCCGGCGAATACCACTCCAGAGTCCATTCAATGTGTGTGTCATGGCGCAGACCTCCAGAAAGATCAAACTTATTGTTTCAAGGATCACACCTCAGACCGCCGGATGTCAACAACAATGCAAAGATATGCGGGAGCGTGACTCTGTTTATCGCGCGGCAGGTGATATTTCTGGATTGCTCATTGCCCATTATTTCTGAATGTGAGGGGTTGTAACACCAAGTTCGGAAAGGATCCGCATTGGCAAAAAACGCCGCTGAGACGAGGAGTTTGAAAGGCTTCTGGGCGCTTATTGTCGCCCAATTTCAGGCCGCATTCAATGACAACGCCTACGAAAACCTGCTCATGACACTCGCGGCGTTCGGGATAGCGGGCGCCGCGGGCAAGGATGCCAATGTCTCCTACGTTCTTATCGTCTTCACATTGCCGTTCATGTTTTCGTCGCCCTACGGGGGGCAGTTGGCCGACCGTTTCAGCAAGCGATCGATCTCGATCCTTGTAAAAATCGGCGAGATCGGCATCATGCTTGCCGCCGCCGCCGCTCTGTTCTGGGCTGAGCACTTGTGGCTGTCGTTGTGCATCCTGGGGCTGATGGGTGTCCGCGCGGGCATCTTCGGCCCGTCGAAGTATGGCATCATTCCCGAGATCGTGCCAGAGAAGAAGTTGTCGTGGGCCAACGGCGTCATCGAACTGACAACATTCGTGGCAATCATGGGCGGGACAATCTGCGGTATCTTTCTCTACGACAGGTTCAAACACAACCTTCCGGCATCCATGATTCCGCTCCTTATGCTGTCTTTCATCGGGGCCGCGGCGGCATTCGGCATCACACGCGTTCCGGCGGCTTCGCCGGACCGTCCCATCCGCGTCAATGCCATCAGCGAGTTGTGGCGTTATGCAAAGTATGCGCGCGCCGATCGCGTGCTGTGGCTGGCCGTGCTGGGCAACACTTATTTCTGGTTCGCGGGCGCGCTCGTTTACCAGAATGTTGTCGTCTACGCAAAACACGCGCTCGGTATCACCGAAGCCAACGTGATCGAACTCACTTATCTGCGCCTTGGGGTGACGCTGGGCATTGGGCTTGGCAGTTATCTTGCCGGAGTTCTCTCGGGCGGAAAGATCGAATACGGCCTCGTACCGCTGGGAGCGCTCGTGTTGGCCCTGTCGGGCGCATATCTATCCATGCCGGGCGTGACGCTGTGGCCGGCTGTCGCCGCGCTTGCAATGCTTGGCCTGGGCGGCGGATTCTTCCTGGTGCCCGTGCAGGCGCTGGTTCAGCATCGCCCCGATCCCCGCAACAAAGGCGGCGTGCAGGGCATGACATACTTCCTGACCAACGCGGCCAGCATGTCAGCCGGCGTAATATACCTTGGTCTGTGCGTTGCCGCCGGGCTGACCGCGCGCGAGATATTCCTTGTGCTGGCGCTGATGACAGCAGCCGTGTCCGTCTACCTTGTATGGCTCCTGCCCGATTCCCTCCTGCGCCTCGTCCTTTGGATGCTCACCAATACGATTTACCGCATCCGCATTCTCGGCCGCGACAATATTCCGGAGCGCGGCGGCGCGCTGTTCGTGTCGAACCACCTTTCCTTCGCCGACGCGCTCTTTATCATCGCATCCACAGACCGGCATGTGCGCTTCATCATGCTCTCGGATTATTACAATCACCGGCTGATTCACCTGTTCGCGCGGATCATGCGGGCGATTCCGATCTCAAGCGAATCGGGCCCGCGCGCGCTCCTCCAGGCGCTTCGCGAGGCTTCGGAGACGATCCGCGGCGGCGATGTCGTGTGCATCTTTGCCGAGGGCGAGATCAGCCGCACAGGGCAGATGCTGCCGTTCCGGCGGGGTTTTGAGCGGATCATGAAAAACGTGGACGCGCCCATCGTGCCCGTTCACCTCGACCGCGTCTGGGGGTCTGTCTTCAGCTTCGAAAAAGGACGTTTCCTGTGGAAGTGGCCCCATCGCCTGCCCTATCCGATAACGGTTTCCTTCGGCCAGCCGCTGTCCGCCGGCACACAGGCGCCCGTCATCCGGCGCGCCGTGCAGGAACTCAGTGTCACTGCGGCAGAGTGCCGGCGCGACGACATGCGCCCGCTCCATCGCGAGTTTATCAGGACGGCAAAACGTTTTCCCCGGCGTTTCGCGATGGCAGACGATTTCACGCCCCATGTGACATTCCGCCAGGCCCTCGCGAGAAACATCATCCTCGGACGCAAACTGCGGGCGCACTGGCAAGGGCAGGATATGGTGGGATTGCTCATGCCACCCTCAGTCGCGGGCGCCTGCCTGAACATTGCCGCGCTCATGTGCGGCAGAACACCCGTGAACCTCAACTACACGGCCCCGCGTGAGGCGCTGGCGTCCGCAACCGCCCAGTGCGGCATCCGGACTATCGTGACCGCGCGGGCATTCCTTGAAAAGATCAGGCTCGAACCGCTTGGATTTGCCGGCCAGACGCCCGGCGCTCCCGCGGGCAAGATCATCTGCATAGAGGACATCGCCGCCGAAATCACATGGACGGACAAAACCATCGCGCTTCTTGCGGCATTGTTCTTCCCGGCGCGGCTCATCGAAAAGATGCTGGGGTGCGCGCGCCGATGGACAATCGACGACATGGCCACGGTCATCTTCTCCAGCGGAAGCACGGGCGACCCCAAGGGCGTCATGCTCAGCCACTACAACATCCTGTCGAATATCGAGGGCGTGGCGCAGGTCATGGCCGTTACCAGCCACGACCGCATCCTCGGCGTTCTGCCGTTCTTCCACTCATTTGGATTCACCGGCACGCTGTGGTTCCCGCTCGTCCGCGGATTCGGCGTCGTCTATCATCCCAACCCGATGGATGCCCGCATCATCGGCGGGCTGGTCAGCAAGCACATGGTCACGCTCATGGTGGCCACGCCGACTTTTATGCAAAGCTATATCCGCCGCGTGGCGCCGGGGCAGTTCGGATCGCTGCGGTTCGTTCTCGCGGGCGCGGAAAAACTGCCCGACCGCATCGCGCTGGCATTCGAAGACCGCTTCGGCATCCGCCCTTATGAGGCCTACGGCGCCACGGAATGCTCGCCGGCGGTGGCCATCAATGTGCCGGGATTCCGCGCCGCCGGGTTCTATCAGGCCGGCTGCAAACGGGCGCACATCGGCCATCCGCTGCCGGGCGTGGCCGTGAGCATTGTCGATCCGGAAACCTTCAAACCGCTTCCCAACGGCCAACCCGGTCTTCTGCTGGTCAAAGGACCAAACGTGATGATGGGTTACCTCGTCAGACCGGATCTGACCTCTGCCTCCATGCACAACGGCTGGTATGTGACCGGCGATATCGCGTCTATGGACGACGACGGCTTCCTCGCCGTCACCGACCGTCTGTCGCGCTTCTCGAAAATTGGGGGCGAGATGGTTCCGCACATCAGGATCGAAGAGACCCTGCACGAGCTCGCGGGCGTCGCGCAACAGGTGTTCGCGGTCAGCGCCGTGCCAGATGAGCGCAAGAACGAGCGGCTTGCCGTCCTGCACACCCTCGATGACGACGCTCTGCGCGCCGTGCTCGACAAACTGCCCGCATGCGGTCTGCCGAACCTCTGGATTCCCCGCGCCAACGCTTTCTTCAGAGTCGCCGCCATCCCCGTGCTTGGCACAGGCAAGACAGATCTCCGTAAGCTGCGCGAGATGGCGCTGGCGCTGAGCGCGGCGCGGTCATAGACCTCGGCTGCCACAGCCCCCCCCCCCGCGTATCGACTCACAATTGGGGAAACCAGGGATGGGGCTAATATGGGATTGACTGCCGCCTTTCCATATCGTACCGAGGCGAGAGAGAAAAAGAAAAGCTTTCATCGCGCAAAGACGCAAAAAACGCAAAGAAACACCGTAATGGAAAGAAACACACTCTGATCTTCATTGACCTGATCTACAACATTTCCCTCCTGGTGGCGCTGAGCGTTGTTTCCGGTTTCATCGGGCAACGATGGAAGCATTGCCAGCGCGTGGCGCTCCTGCAGGGGGCGGTCTTCGGCGGCGCGGCGGTGATCGGAATGATGCATCCGCTGGTCCTGCAGCCGGGAGTGTTTATTGACGGGCGATCCGTGATGATCAGTTTGTGCGGGCTGTTCTTCGGGCCCGTGGCCGTGGCCGTGGCAGGCGGGATGGCGTTGATTTACCGGATTCTCCAAGGCGGGATGGGCGTCATCACGGGAGTGCTTGTCATTTTGTCATCGGCTCTGGCGGGTCTGGTCTTTCACTTTCGATGGACCCGTCAGGGCGCGGAAATATCCGTCTGGCAGTTCCTGTGGTTTGGCCTGCTCGTCCACGCGGTCATGCTTCTGCTCACGTTCTCGCTGCCGCACATCATAGGGATCAGCACTCTGAAACGAATAGGCCTGCCGGTCTTGCTGATCTATCCGCTGGCCACCGTCCTGATCGGCAAAATCCTTTCCGATCATAAGGCGCAGGACCGCTTCCTGTGGGAGCTGCAGGAGAGCGAGGAAGCCTACCGCAGGCTCTCGGAAGACATGCCGGTCTACGTCACCGCTTTTCTGCCGGATGGGACAATCACATACGCCAATGCCGCAGAGGCCGAGATGGCAGGAATGAATCATGACAAACTGATCGGCCTCAACTATTTCAACATGCTGACTCCAGAAAATCTTGAGAAGGTAAAGGAGCGGTTGGGATCCCTGACTCCGGAACATCCGATTGAGACACATGAACAGACATACACGGCTCCGGACAGCAGCGAACACTGGCAGCAGTGGACCAACCGGGCATTTTTCGACGAGAATGGGCGGGCGTTGCGTTTCCAAGCAGTCGGCTTGGACATCACCGAGCGCAGGCGGACGGAGGCAGCGCTGCGGGAGAGCGAAGACAAGCACCGGTTCCTGATGGAAAACAGTTTGGATGGGATCTATATCATCCAAGACGCCCGGTATGTGTTGTTCAACCATGTGTTCCAGGAAATGACCGGATATACGGAGGAAGAACTCAAGAAACTCCACGCCATCGAAATCATCGCGCCGGAGAGCCTTCCCATGCTCAATGAAAGGTGGCAGAGGACGGAGAGGGGCGAGCCAGTTCCGAGCCTGCAGGAGTTCAAAATCCTGCGAAAGGATGGCGCCCTATTGGACGTGGAGACGAAAGTTGGGAGAATCGTGTTTGAAGGGCGGCCGGCGCACCAGGCAAATCTCCGCGACATCACCGAGCGCAAGCGGACGGAGGCGGCGCTGCGTGAGAACGAGGAGCGCCTTAACCAGATTGCCGAGGAGAGCAGGACAGTCATCTGGGAAGTTGATGCCGCAGGGCTCTATACCTACGTCAGTCATGTGTCCGAGGCTGTTCTGGGCTATCGGCCGGAGGAGCTTATACGAAAGAAACATTTCTACGATCTTCACCCCGATGCCGGGCGTGAAGACATCAAGGTGGCGGCTTTCGATATCTTCACCCGCAAAGCTCCCTTCCATCATTTTGAGAACGCCATGCGGACCAGGAACGGACAGCTGATCTGGGTATCCACCAACGGGATTCCGATATTGGACGCCAACGGCACGCTTCTGGGTTACCGGGGATGGGACACCGACGCAACCGAGCGCAAGCAGGCGACGGTCGCGCTGCGGGAGAACGAGAACCTCCTGAATGCAATATTTGAAACCGCGCAGGATTCGATTTTTATCAAGGACGTCTCTCTGCGCTACGTCAAGGCGAGTGCGGCAATGGCTTCCCTGTTCGAGCTGAACATGGAGGATTTTCTTGGCAAGTCGGACTTTGATCTGTTTGGCGCTGAATCCGTTGCGCATATGGAGGAGATTGACCGGCAGGTTCTGGCAGGTGAGACGAATGAAGAATTTCCGTCGAAACCGGTGTGTGGCGAGATGAGGCATTTTCACACGATTAAAGTTCCCCTGAGGGATTCTAATGGACAGATCTATGGTCTGTTCGGCATCGCGCGCGACATCACCTTGCGCAAACGCGCCGAGGAAGAGAAAGCGGAGCTGGAGGAGCAGTTTCGGCATGCGCAGAAAATGGAGTCCGTCGGCCGTCTGGCCGGCGGGATGGCCCACGACCTGAACAACATGCTTGTCCCGATTATCGGGTATGGCGAATTGCTCCTGGAAAAATTCAGCAAGGGCGACGCGCGCAAGGAGTCGGTGGTACAGATCGTGCGCGCGGGAGAGCGGGCACGCGACCTGGTGCGCCAGCTTCTGGCCTTCAGCCGCAAACAGGTGCTGGAGTTCAAGCCCATTAACATGAACAATGCGGTGGCGGACTTCAGGAAACTGCTCCGGCACGCGATCCGGGAAGATGTCGTCATCGAGTTCATCCCGGCCCCGTCCGTCCCGCTCATTCGGGGGGACATTGGCCAGTTGGAGCAGGTGATCATGAACCTCGCTGTCAACGCCCAGGACGCCATGCCCGACGGCGGCAAGCTGACCATCGAGGCCGCCGTAACCGTTCTGGACGAGGCCTGCGCGGCAGGGCACGAGGGCGTGACGCCGGCCCCCCCTGCCGCCACGTCATGCTGGCCATCAGCGACACCGGCCACGGCATGGATGCCCGGACGCAGGCGCAACTCTTCGAACCCTTTTTTACCACCAAGGAAAAGGGCAAAGGCACCGGCCTGGGTCTGGCCATGGTCTATGGCATTGTCAAGCAGCACGACGGAAGCATCCGGGTCTACAGCGAACCAGGCAAAGGCACGACGATGAAACTTTATTTCCCCGCGCTGGAAACGGACGCCGACATCGCCGAAGCGAAGCGGGCGGCCCCCGTCAATGACCTGCGTGGCGTCGAAACCATCATGCTGGTGGAAAACAACGACATGGCGCGCGAGCTTATCCAGACCATTCTCGAGGAGCAGGGCTACACGGTCCTTCTCGCGGAGAACGGAAACGAGGCGCTGTCGGTTCTTTGGAAACACGATGGACCAGCGCACCTGCTCCTGACCGATGTGGTCATGCCCAATATGAACGGCAGGGAGCTTTATGCCAGGGTTTGCGGGAAATACCCGGGCATAAAGGCGCTCTACATGTCCGGCTATACCGAGAACGCCATCGTCCACCACGGCGTGCTGGATGAGGGCGTCGCCTTCATCCAAAAACCGTTTTCGGTGCTGGCTCTGGCGGCCAGGGTCCGGGAATTGCTGGATGGTTAAAATGGCAGGCGGGCGTCCGCCGCGGCGGACACCACAATTGTGAATTATACAAATTATCTTGTTGCACTCGCGGACTTGGCGTGTTTGATTGACTTGGAATTCAGGGTCTTAATCCGTGATTAAACCCGCCACGGCGGGTGGCGCGGAGCGGACCAATAACTTTACTTAAGGAGAACTGACATGAAGGTGTTAGTGTCGTGTTTAGCTGGTATTGTGATTTGTTCTGCCGCATTGGGGATTGCGGCGAGTGAAAACGTCAAGCTTGCGGGTCAGACGGGCGGCGCGGGTATGGCGATCGCGGTTCAGGATTCGCGCGGGGTGGTTGGCGAGGGGGGCGGAGTGCGCGCCCTCGACCTGACCGATCCGGCGAACCCCGTCGCCAAAGGCAAAGTGTTGCTCGATAATGTCAACACTTTTGTCAATTCCCTGGCATTGCAGGGGAATTTTGCATGCGCCACGGCACGCTCGCCATATGTTTACATGCTGAATGTCGCTGACCCCGACTTCCCATCGGTGGCCGGCGTGTTGCCCGTCGAGGGACACGCCGTGTCGGTCACCGCGCGCGAGGGCCGTGTCTTTGTGGGCACGCGCATGAGTCTGGAGATTGATCCGCACACAAACGGTTTCCTGTATGTGTTCCGGATCGAGGGTGAGAAACTGATCCCAGAGTCAAAGACGCCCGTCGACCAGCCGGTCGACACGCAGTGTTTCTTTGACAAGTATATTCTGCTTGGCGGCCAGCACAGTCTGTCGCTTGTGGACATCTCCAATCCCGCCGCACCCCAAGTGCGGTACACGAAAGAATTGCCCCTCGAGATCATCGATATCAATGCCAAGGGCAAATGGGTGTTCACGAGCTGCGCCGCATCCGGGGTCGCGTTGTACGATTTTTCCGATCCGCTTAATCCAGACGGCCCGCTCGAAAGCCTGTTGCCGCCGCCTTTCGAGGGCCGGATGGGCGTTGTTCTCGACGTGATCGGCAACGGTGATTACCTCTATGTTGCCGGCGGGTTGATCGGGGTGGTGGTCGTTGATGCCACGACTCTCCCCGAGTATGGCTTTGTCAAGGCCCGGTTCATTCCCGACGCGCCCTTCAGGATCGCCATGGGCAACGGATATGTTTACACCACCTCACCAGACAACGTGGTGACGGCAGTGTCGATCGCTGATCCGGTCGATCCCGTGCAGAAAGGCGGCTACGCCGCGCCGGGCACCTGTTACCATTTGCGCGCGGATGCCGGAGGCCTTGTCCATGTGGCCGCGACTCTCGGGGGATACTTCGACTTGGATTTCGCGATGCCTCCCGGCTGCGAAGTGGTTGGACATTACCGCAGTTGGGCGGAACCATGGCCGACATGCGAGGATGTCCAGCCGATTGGCCCCAACGTGATTCTTGGGAACGCCACGCCGCTGCCAGACAACGCCATCGAGGTGCTTTCACTTGCCGACCCCACTTCCCCCACACAAATCGGCCAGACCGGCCTTCCCGAAGGATCGAACGCCCGCTGCATCGCGTCGTCCGGGAACATGGTGTACATGTTGACAAATGGTAACACCGTTCATGTCTTTGACTGCACGGATCCGGTCAATCCCCAGACCAAGGGCCAGTTCATTCCGAGTGAGACAGGCGCCTCGATCCAAGCTCTCGGGAACACGCTCTACATCGGCTCCAATACTGGCGTCATATTTATCGCCGATGTGAGCGATCCGGACAACCCGGTGGAAACGGGCATGTTTGACCTGGCCCCGTTGGATGTCGTCTTTGATATTGCACGGCGCGGCAACATGCTGGCCGTCACGGCCCGGCCCGGTTTCGCCCTTTTGGATGTGACAAGCCCCACGGCCCCGGTCCTGGTGTCAAGGGTGTTGTATGATGAACCCAACACATGGGTGACTTGCTGCGCCTTTGAAAACACGCGGCTGTTCGTGGCCCATACCGACCCCTCCACGTTTTACGAGCACCCCGTGGTGGATGTCTACGACATTGCCGATCCGGCCGCCCCGAAGAAGATCGGATTCTATGACGAATTCCCAATGGTTCCCGAGAGCATGACTGCGGCGGAAGGCAAGGTCTACGTCGCCGACTGGTTCGGGGGAGTCTACATGCTGCAATACCTGCCCACGGTATGCAATCTGCAACTCAACGTCAGCAACACACCAAATCCCACGGATTATAACGGCGTCGTGACCTATAAGATTGACGTGACCAACAACGGCCCCGCAGACGCAAAACACGCGATATTGACGGATGTCGTTCCCGGCGACGGAACCGTGATCGGCGTCATGCCGACACCCGAGCCGACGCTCCAAACCGGATCGGTTGTCACAGTGACGACGGTGACAGTCAAACTTGGAACAATCGCCGCCGGCCATACAAAGCGCGTTGAGGTGACGGTGCGCCCGAACGAGCTGGGCACGCTGATGAACACGGCATCCGCGACGGCGGACAACGCCAAGCCGCCCTTTCCCGTGGTGGAAACCCAAACCAAGGTCAAAAAAGGCAACGGCCCGGACATGACGGGAATTTTGTCGAATGTGCGCGAGGTGAGCCGCCTCATGCCAGGAAACTTATCGCGGGGCAGGCTGACGGGAACGTACCTTTACCGCAATATCGGCAACGCCACAGCCGGACAGTGCCGCGTGCGCTTCTTCGCATCGGATGACGAGTGGCTGGATCCCAGCCGCGACACGCTGATCGGCACATTGACGCGCTCGCGATACAACGTCCGCCCCGGACAGATCATCAACCTGCCCATCACGTATTTTGAACCTTCGAACGTGAGCCTCAAGGGCAAGTACCTGATCGCCTGGATCGAAGTGTTAAGCATGCCGCCCGACAGCTACTCCAAAAACGATGTCGCGGTGTTCGGACCGATACGACAGCTTGTGCCATAAACATTCCTGATCACGAGGGGACGTCCATGACGCTGGCTTGTCATGGGCGTCCCCATAATTTTTACGAAGGGCATCATCTTTTCAGCCCTTCTCTCGCCAAGCCCGCCCGCATCAGGTGAAACCATTACAGTGTTTCTTTGCGTTCTTTGCGTCTTTGCGCGAAGAAAGCTTTTCCTTTTCTCTCGCGCCAAGCCGCCACGTCAGTAGAGTTTTTTGACCGCGGCATTCGGATAATAATGCTTGAGGATTTCGAGGCAGGTCTTGCCGGCATTGGCCATCCCAATGGCGCCAGTCTGGCACATCCCAACGCCGTGTCCCCAACCCGCGCCTTTGATGATAAACGCGGCGGGGCGGGCGGGATCGCCCTTGACATCCGCCACAAAAACCGCGCTTTTCAGCGGCGGGTTGAACACTTGGCGAATGGCCAGTTCCGGACCGACCCTGAGCGCGCCGTTTTCCCCGCGGAACTCCGCCTCGATGAGCCTTCCGGAGGGGCCGCGCTTCAGGGGGCGAATCTGGAGAACGCGACCGATGTCCCTTGTTCGGGCGACAAACGAGGTCAATTCATCGGCGGACACTTCCCGCGTCCAACGAAAGTTTCTCTTGGACCATTCGGGCACTTTGGAGATTGACGGGTTGCAGAAGACCTCAGGACTGTCATCAATCCATTTTCGCGCGTCTTCCTCCTTCGCGAGGTCGCGCGCGCATGTCCCCTCACCGTCGAACCGCGCCGTGTTCCAGTAGGCGCGGTCGGAAGCCCGATCAGGCCAGACATTGCGGATGTCCTCAGTAAAGCCGCCGCAATTCGACGCGTAATAGGCTGACACGGGCTTGCCGTCAAACATGAGGACCAATCCGCGGGTGGCCGTCACCGCGGCATCGGAAAGCGCCGTGCATTTCGTGACGCCCGAGAAGGCCTGGCAGGCAACATCCGAGCAGATGTTGTAATGGGGGCCGGCGTAGATCTGCGACGTCAGCGCAAGCGCCGCGGCGGAGCGCGCCGCGACGGCCTGCGCGCACTGGGCTTCGAGCGGCGAGTCAGCTCCGATTTCCGGCGGAACAACCCCGCGAAGATAGTCCTCGAGCGGCAGCACGGCCACGACGATGAACTTGCCGTTGCCCGCGGGACGAACCTCAATGCGGCCCTCATAAAGACGATCCTCCGCGGATTCCCACCACCAGCCCACGCCATAGGGCACCTTGGGAATGCCCAGGACGCCGCCTTTCACCGCGGATTCAAGCACGACCGGATCGCGCCCGAGCGCGACGGCCCCCCCCCCCTGGTCCGATGCCGCCTCCGCGGCTTTGGAACGCGCCCCGCGATCAAGGCGCAGTTCCCCGCCGGTCAGGATGATGGTTACCGGTTCGTCCGCCTTCAACTCGCACAACGTTTTGCCGGTAAGCGTCCTGACCTGCCAGACGGTCTTCGGGGCGGCACACATCGATGTTACCGAATCAACGATCAGCACGCGGATGATGGGGTTCTCCTCCACAAGCCCTGCCGTGGAAGCGGGGGACTCCTGCGCCCGCGCCGCTGCCGGAGACAAAGACAGAATCAGCCCGGCCAGCATGCCGATGCTTTTCATAATATAAGACGCCGATGTATTCATGGACAAACCGGTTCCCTTCCAATGTAGTGACCGCCGCCGCGACCGTAAACAAACTGCCGGCCCCCCCCTGCAACGGCGCGACGGCACTTGACCATCAAATTGAGCCGCGCCGGCCGCCGCCGTCAATAAAAAGATATTATCGCGCAAAGCCGCGAAGAACAACAGCTTGAATGTTTCGTGTGTCTTGAATATTAAGGGACTTGTGTGCAATTGTCTGTAAAAACACATGATTAACAGCGTTCTGGAATTGGAAAAGGAGTTTGACCGCCGGATCACCGAGCTCGATCCGGTGGACATCGGCGCGTGGCTGGGCTATCCCGCCTCCGGATTCGCGGCTTACAGCGAGCCGCAACAGCTCATGGAGGCGCTCGCGCGCCAGCAGATCCGTCAGGCGCTCGTTTCGCACAAGATCGGCGAATTGATGGACGCGCGCGCGGGCAATGAGGCCCTTGAACGGGCGCTCCCGCACATGCCCGGATGCGGCGGCGTGATGACGCTGCTGCCGCCCGGAACCGGCGAGATGGATGACACCGCCGGCTGCGTTGACTCGCTGCTTGACAAGGGATTCCGCGCGGCGCGCATCGCCCCGAAGCTCCACCGCTACAGTATGAAAATTCCGGCTGTTCCCGAAATGCTCTCCACGCTCGAGCAGCGCGGCGTGCCCCTGCTCATCCCCATCGGCCAGACAAGCTGGGATGAAATCGCGCCGACCGCCTCCGCCTTCCCGCGCCTCGCCGTCGTCGTGGAGGGAACAGGCCACCACGAGTACCTCAACATCAGGTCGTGCCTGACGTGGCTGACAGTCGTGACAAACCTGCTGGTCGTGACCCAGGGGCTTTTTCTCTGCGGGGAACTCGAGCTGCTTGCCGGGGAGATCGGCGAACACCGCATCCTGTTTTCATCGAACCAGCCCATGGACGATCCGGCCGCCGGGTTGTCGCTGCTGGCCTTCAGCGAACTGCCCCCCGCCGCGCGCCGCCGGATCGCCCGCGAGAACGCGCTCCATCTTATCGCCAGCGCCGGCAAGGGGGGGTACTTCGCATGATCCGGCCATTCATCATTGACGTCCACGGCCACATCGGCCCCGCGAAGGGATTCCGCGCCCGGCACTTTTCGACCGACGACATCGTGCGCCTCATGGATGCCACCTGGGTCGAGGTCATGATCTTCGTCTCGATGTCCCTTCTGTCACAGCAATACGGCCTGGGTTACAGCGAGACGCTTCGGGCGCTTGACCGCCACCCCCGGCGCCTGCGCGCCTACACCGTTTTCGATCCCGCATGGCCGGACGTGTCCATGCGCCTGCTGCGGCAATACCAGGATCATCCCGGCATCGTCGGGATCAAAATCCATCCTTCCGTGCATGGCGCGCCGCCGGAAGACACACGTTATGCGGAAATGTGGGATTACGCCGACAGCAGAAAGTTGCCCGTGCTCACGCACACATGGGCGCCCGATCCCGCCAATCCATCGCAGAATTACGCCACACCCGACCGCTTCGATCAGATTCTGGAAGCCCATCCCGGCGCGCGCCTGATCCTTGGCCACTGCGGCGGACGGATGGAAGGTCACCGGCTCGCCGCCGAAATGCTGAAAAAACATCCCAACTGCTGGGCGGACATCTCGGGCGACACGCACAGCCTTGGGCTGCTCGAATGGCTGGCGCGCGAGGCGGGCGTCGGGAAGATTCTCTACGGCACCGACGTCAACTGGATCGAGCCGCGCTACCACCTCGGCAAAGTGCTCAAAGCCGGCCTGCCGCCCGAAGACAAACTGCGCATCCTTCGCACAAACGCCCTCGATGTGTTTGGCGATAAACTGATTTCAACCGAATCCGGAGTATAACAGACGGCCATGCTCGCGCATCTGATCAATCCCAGACCAAGGATCGCGCTCCTTGGGACATACATTGATCTTTACAACACCGCGCTGCCCGGACACCGCGAGAAAATGACGGAATTTGCCCGGCATGCGGCCGGCTGCCTTTCACCGCATGCCGACGTTGACCGGATCGGCATCTGCACGCTCACGGAACAGGTTGCGGATTTTGTGGAAAAGGCCGGGCAGTCCGCCTGCGACGCGCTGGTCGTCATGAGCCTTGGTTACACGAACAGCCTGATCCTGCGCGACGCCCTCCTGCGCGCGCGCCTGCCCATCGTGCTCTTCAACACGCAGATCGCCCGCGAGGTGAACCGGGATTTCAGCTACCAGGCCATGGCCGACAACCACGGGATGCAGGGCATCCAGGACATCGCGAGCGTCCTCGTGCGCAACGGGCGCGCGTTCGGAATCGTGACGGGGCTTGTGGGCGAGTGCGGGACCATCGCCGGCCTCATGGAGCATCTTACCGCCGCGCGCGCCCAACGGCTCGCGCACGGCAGCATCATCGCCTCGTTCACCCCGCCGATGGCCGGCATGGGCGACACGCAGGCCGATCCGGACGACCTCGACCGCGTGTTCGGCATCCGCCATGTCAATGTTCCGCCCGCGCTCATCGCCGAGGGGGCGCGCGCGGCAACGGCGGCGGAAATCAGCGCGCGCATCGGCGCCGACAAGGCGCTGTTCGAGATCGATCCGGCGCTGACACCCGCCGATCACGAGCGCTCCGTCAGGCTCGAAATCGCCCTGCGAAAACTTGTCCTCGAGCACCGCTTCGCGGGCATCGCGCTGAGTTTCGACCAGATCACCGAATGCCCCGGCATCGAAACACAGCCTTTTCTCGGCGTCTGCAAACTAATGGGCGAGGGCGTTTCTTATGCGGGCGAGGGCGACATCCTCACCACCGCGTCGGGCATCCTCGCGCAACGGTTGTGCGGCGGAGTCAATTTCACGGAAATGTACACGATGGATTTCGTGACGAACTCGGTGCTCGACACCCACATGGCCGAGTGCAACCTCGAAATGCGCCGGCGCGACCGCAAGCCCCGGCTCATGCGCAAGGAGTTCCACCTCGCGCGATGCGAGCCTTTTGCCGCGCCGGCATTCAGTTTGGAACCGGGCGAGATCACCCTGTTCAATCTCACGCAGATCCCGGGCGGGCGCTTCCGCTTCATCACGCTCGAATGCCGCGTGGACGATTTCGACGATCTCAAAGCCTTCACGATCCCCAACTTCAAGGTCGCCTTCCAGCGCGATCTGCGCCAGATTCTTAACGAATACAGTCTGCTTGGCGGAACGCACCACATGAGCATGGTCTATGGCCATCACGCGCGCCGCTTCCAAATGCTCGCGCGGCATTTCGGGTGCGATTACGCCGGCATACCGAATCAGCATGATGGAGGATGCAAATGACCATGTCTGATGATGACACCCTTAATATGGCGGGTTCCAACGAGGCGTTCAGCGTGCGCGATCGCATGCTTGTCATGCTTCTGCCCTGGATGCGCGGGCGTCTGAGCGTCCATCCGCCGGGGCAGACGCGGCTTGTGGCCACAGTGTGCGCGGAAGCCGGCACAACGGCATTCGTCAACGCGCCCGAAGCCGAACGGCATATTCAGCCGGGCGCGTTCGCCCTGACACTTCCAGGGGATCTTGCCCTCCGCTCCATCCATGTCAAATTGCCTGGAGCGCCGCCGGCAGAGGCGGGCAGGCATGTCGAAGACATCAAAGCAAAGTTCAATGAAACACTGGGTGACACGCCCGGCGTGCGCGCGCAGCCTTGCGCCGTTTTTCTGCCCGGCATCGGCGTGATATGCTGGGGCCGGAACAAGCGCGAAGCCGATGTCATCGCCGCTCATTGCCGGCGCGTGATCGGAGGCTGCCGCGGCGGCGAGACCGCGTCCGCGCCCGCCGCGGACGCGTCGCGCGGCGATTTCGGAGACCGGGTGATTGTCGTTGCCGGGGGCGGCTCAGGCATCGGCCGCGAAGTTGCCGCCCGTCTTCACCACGAGGGCGCCCATGTCGCCATCGTCGACCTGTTGCATGAAGCGGCCGCACAGACAGCGGCCCAACTGCAGGGCGCCATAGCCATCGCGTGCGACATCACGAACCGCCGCGACGTGCGCGCCATGTTCCACCGTGTCGTCCTCGCCTTCGGCGGCTTCGATGCCGCCGCTGTCACTGCCGGCATTTTCCCCGCGCCCGGCGCGGATGGGCATGTGGACGACCGCATGTGGGCCGCCGCGTTCAACGTCAACGTCACGGGAAGCTACATCGTGGCCGACGAAGCGCGCGCGGTCTGGCTTGAGCAGGGTTTGAAGGCCGGCCTTGTGCTCACAACGAGCGCCAACGCCATCGTGGCGAAAAAAGGATCGCTCGCTTACGACACATCAAAGGCCGCCGCGAACCATCTCGTGCGCGAGCTGGCAATCGAGCTGGCGCCCCTCGTCCGCGTCAACGCCGTCGCGCCCGCCACCGTCATCGAAGGAAGCGCCATGTTCCCCCGCGACCGTGTCATCAGCAGCCTCACAAAATACAATGTTTCGTTCAGCGGCGGCGAACCAACCGAATCCCTGCGCGAAAAACTCGCGCTTTTCTACGCCAAACGCACCCTGCTCCATGAACCCATCACGCCCGCCGACCAGGCGGAAGCCTACCTTATCCTGCTGTCGGAAAAACTCAGCAAAACCACGGGGCACATCATCCCGGTCGACGGCGGTTTGGAACAGGCCTTCCTGCGCTGAGCAAACCCGCCCACACCATACCCAGGGCGCCCCAAAGAGAAAAAGAAAAGCTTTCATCGCGCAAAGACGCAAA
>JAPLSQ010000045.1 GCA_026398535.1 Candidatus Sumerlaeota bacterium
ATGAGCAATCGCAACCTTCTACAGCCTTCTAACGAATCACCGCCAGACGGTATCGATATCGACCAATGCGTAGATAACTACGGCGTCGGCATCGACACCCACAGCAAATTCATACAGGTATGTGTTCTTCAGCGCACCGGCTCGAAACTGGTTCGTTTCGAGAACACGTTCACGACTTGTTATGACGATCTTTTGACCGCCCGTGACTGGATAATCGCCATTGTTTCCGCGCATTTGAACGGCACTAACGATTTTCACTACACGATTGAAAGCACAGGCACTTATCACTTCCCGATTCTTCGGGCATTTCAGGGTGTTCCACGTGTCGTAAACCCTTTGATTGCAGGCTGTGCAAGGCGTAAAACCGACACGCTTGACGCCCGATTGTTGTCTTATCACGACATCACCGGTCTTTGGAAAGATGCATGGGTTTTCGACGATGATTGGACAACTTTCAAGATTTTGAACAATGAGATTTCCCGTATCACTCACGATCTCACTCGGGTTCGCAGCCGCATGAATTCCCGTCTTTTGCGTTACGGTCACACTTTTGGCGCTGTCGTGTCGCAAAGAACTGATACATTTGCGTCAATTGTCGAGGATTTATGTGTTGGCAAAGTCCCAGATCTTCCCGGGGTTTGTCCCGACGGTTTGTCTGAACACGTCAGGCCGCATTTCATCAAGCTTCTCGGTGAAATTTCCCGGTTGAAGGAAGAAATGAAAGTTGCGGAGAGCGAGCAAAAGGATTATATCGGCAAATGTTTCATTGCCGTCAAGGGCGGCGTCCTGCGTCCCGCCAAAGAGGTCATTGCCAACATGATGACGGTGCCGGGCATAGGCCTGCGTTCTGCCACGATATTCATTTCCGAGACGCAGACGATGTGTCGTTTTCCGTCTGCAAAAGCGCTGGTTGCCTACGCTGGTCTCGATCCGACGCTTCGTATCAGCGCCGGCAAAGTGACCACGCATGTCAGGCGCGGCGGGAATCTTCGTCTTGGTTTCACCCTGAAGATGGCTGCAAGTTTACTGGTTTCGCGTCGCAGTGAGCCCTTCGGTCAGTGGGGCTACAATCTCAGCAAAAGGAGGAAAAAGGGTGGCTGGAAATTAGCGTGCGCCGCCGTCGGTCGCCGCCTTGCCATCGCGGTTTATTGGACGATGCTGCTCAACGAACCGTTCGATTATGACAAGTATTCGTTCTGGCGGATCCGGGATGTGCCCGACGTCCCGCTGGATGAAATGTTGCTTGGTCAGTTCCAGAAAAAGCTGCAAAACATGGGTTACACGTCTTCGCGTGGGCTTATTGAAGCCTATTACACAACACTCCCCGCAGAAAAAGGAATCGGTGAAAAATGTCTAAACCAAATCCAGTCGTGGCTGAATCGAAGCGCAAAGGACTTTATATCGACGGCGCCATCCTCAGCCGAGCGTCCAAGGAAATCCCGGACAAAAATATTCGAAAAGTGGTCTACCGGGTCCTGACCGATCAGGAAATTTTTGCCGTGTCGCGCCTGCTCCCGCACGACACATCACCTGTCGGCGAATGCATTTCATGGCCCGTCTACATCAACGCGTACCAAACCAAATCGAAAGGCATCGCAATTTCCCTGTGTTATCGTGAAGTTGTCCCGGATGACATGAAATAACTCTGCAATTTCGGCAGCCCGCAATACGGCTGTCATTGGCCCGGGGAGGGTGCCCCGACTGCCTCCAACCTTACACCTCCTCGGGCATGTTTCAAACAAGTTTGCCGGCCCCTGTGCCGTCGTCAATAGATCGCTTCACCGCCTTCCCGCAATCGCTTCACCATTCTCCCACAAATCGCTTCACCGCCCCCCGCAATCGCTTCATCAACCAACCGCAATCTCTTCAACACCGGCAACCCAATCGCTTCGCCGTTCCCACGCAATCGCTTCACCGCCCCCACCCAATCGCTTCACCATTCCCCATCAATCGCTTCACCACCCCCGAAGAAAACCGCGCCATTTCATGAATATCATCCCCCATTTCGCCTATCCCGTTCCAGCGCCATATCAAATGTTTCGGGGGATGTTATCCGTGATTCGTCACTTCAGCGTTCCTGTTCTCCAGTTGTCGATTCTGCTCACATTGTTCATTCTCGGCGGCTGCGCATGGCTTAAAACGATATCGCCACTTCTCGGCGATCAGAAGACCACAATCACCGTGGAAACAGGAAGGTTTGTGCCGGCCGTGTATGCCGGACAAACGTATCAACCACCGCTCGAAAAGTGATCAAATGCCAAAGCGCGATCCGAGATCCATAAGGTATCCACCCAAGGCACGCAAAAACACCCCCAAAACACGCGTCATTCGCTATTCGCAAAGGAGCATGTTATGAAAGTTTCCTGTAGTTTCCCCACACGGGGTATGATCGGCACCGTAACCGATTCCGATCTCGTTTTCTGGATGCGCGGCGAAGAGTGTCTCGCACGGTCGAAATCCGATGCGATCCAGCCCAACTCCGTCGATCAGCTTGCAGTTCGCGCATTTTTGTCCGCATCGTCCAAGGCATGGAAAACAGCCAGCGATGCCAAGCGCACCGCATGGGACGCCTGGGCCGAACAATACGACGACAATTCCAGCGGCAATCCGTCCGGCAACATGGTCATGGGCTTCGACGTCTTCTGCGACTGCAACTTCTGGCGTCAGTGCCTCGGCCTGGCCATCGTCACCGACGCGCCCGCCGTTGCGCGTCCCGCGCCCGTCACCGCCATCGTGCAAGGCGCGCCCAGCGTCGCCAACGCCATCGCCTTCACCCCCACGCACACCGTCGCCGCCGGCTCGCTTTCCCTGTACAAGCTCGCCATCAAATGCACGCCCGCTTCAATATCCGCCGGACGCAAAATCACCGCCGGCAACCTGCGATTCGCCAAACACATCGCCGCCGCGTCATGCCCCACCCTGACAGGAACCGGCGTTTCTGTACTGCTTTCCGGCATCCAGTTCACCATCCCCAACCTGTCCAACTACGGCATTTCGTTGTCCATCGTCGAAATCACCACCGGACTCGCGTCCCACGCGTACTTCGACAAATCGCTCATCCAAACCATCGTGTAATGCGTGATTCATGGACAATACAGTGACACGGAGAACCGCGAAGATGGCACAGAGGAACATGGAGAAAAGAAGCATCGTATTTTTTCTCTGTGGCTCTCTGCGCCTCCTCTGCGCCTCCTCTGCGCAACTCCGTGTTACAGCTTTTAGCTCGTTCCCGGGCCACACACCGCGATACACACAGCAGGGCCCTGCGGGAACACCACCGGCTGGGCGGAAAACACCCCGTCCAGCTTGTTTTCTCCACAGTTTCCCAGTCAAGAAAGGTTACGTTTAATGGAAATCAAATGCAGTTTTCCTGCACAGGGATTGGCCGGCACAGTCAAAAACTCCGATCTGGTATTCTTCGAGCGCGGGTCGCAGACCTTCGCCCACACCAAACGCCATCCCGCCAACCCCCAGTCATCCGACCAACTCAAAGTGCGCGCCTACCTGTCAGTATCATCCAAGGCATGGGGCGTCACCCTCACCGCTCCACAGCGCGCCGCATGGAACGCCTACGCCGCCGCAGACGTCGGCTACTCCGGCTCAGGCTATGACCTGTTTGTCGGCTGCAACTTCTACCGCCAGCTTCTCGGACTTGCGGTCGTTGCGCCCGCGCCCACAGTATCACGTCCTCCACCCATCACCTCCTGTGTCAATGGCGACGCCGGAGCAGTCACCGACCTCGTTTTCAACTGCGTTCACGGCGTCGCCACCGCGGACATCGCCCTCTACGCCGTAGCCACACGCTACACCCCCCCCGTGCCCAGCCAGCAGGTCTGGCACCAGAAAAAGGGCAACCTCCGCTACTGCGCGCACATCGCCGCCGCATCCATCCCAACACTCGTCGCAAGCGGCGGCGAAATCAACATATCCGGCTGCCAATTCACCATGGGCGACGGCCTCAAATTCGGTCTGGAAGTATGCATCGTCGAGAAAGCCACCGGCCTGGCCTCCTACAAGTGGTGGTCCAACCACATGAACTGGTCACTCGGCTAATGCAACATCCCACAGGGCCATTCCGGGTTCTGCACAATCCCCAGACATGGGCCATCGCCAGCACACTTGTCAGCGCGCTGGTCGCATTCCACGTGCTCACCGAAGCGCAAGGGTATGCCATCATCAAAAGCGCCGTGGAACTCGGAATCGGCTTTGTGGGAGGCTCACTCGCGGCACAGCTGCGGCTCGCCGCAAACATCAAAGAAAAAGGACCACCAACATGATCATTGTCACCGAAGTCGAAGGCAAAATGTCCACATTCGGCGGCCCCGATGACCACGGCGTCACCGACCACGAAGGCCTCGCCCTCTACCAAAGCCCGTTCGACATGAACCGCCGCGGTTACGGCGACTACCTTGTGTCAGACTGGCGGGAAAAATGGCCGCGGGTAGGGCTGGCGCGCCTCCTCAACCCCAACGCCAACTACATCGCATGCCGCTGGAACGAAATCACCCAGCGAGGCCCGGAATTCATACGGCGCGCCCTCATCGAAGTGCGCAACCCCGCAACCGCCCTCTCCATCACCTGCATCGCCGTAGACTACGGCCCCGCCACATGGACAAACCGCATCTGCGACCTCTCACCCGGCGCAGCCAAATCACTCGGCCTCGTCACCGACGACCACTGCATAGTCATGCTTTGGGCCGACTCCGACGACGACACCAACCAGCCCAGCGCATTCCTCGACGACGTCTAACAGCAAAAGAAAATTCCAGGGGGGGGCGCGCGGAAACCAGCGGCAATAATTAAAAAAGTCACGCGGGGGGGGTGGGGGGCCCGCCACCGCTGCTGCCCGCCGCCGCCGCCGCTGGTTCCCGCGCGGAATCTCGCTACGCCCGCCCCCGCATGCGTCTGACTGAATTAATCCACTACGGGTGC
>JAPLSQ010000091.1 GCA_026398535.1 Candidatus Sumerlaeota bacterium
ACAGGCACGACATCGTCCGCGCAACACGCCAACGCGGCGCATAGCAGTAAGAGGCCTGTCCATAATATCCTGAAGTGTTTCATATTTCCAACCTCTGTCAATGGTATCACTCATGAAGGCAACTTCTGTTCATCAGGAGCGTGCTGGCGCGGAATCGGCTTGGCGGCGGGATGAACAGGGAAGGCAGCAGTTTGCCGTCTATTCGTTGATTTTCATTCATAAACACAACCAATCCGCGGCAAATGGGGGTCATTGTCAAAGCATAACACGTCAACGGATTTGCTTTGTCATACTGTCATATTCTGCTATTGACATTAGGCTCCCTCACTCCGGCAATTGCACGAATTCAGGAGGAAATTGATCGAAATGGCGAAAACAGAAATTCTTCTGACAAAGCAGGACATTCCGCGTCAATGGTACAACATACAGGCGGATTTGCGCAGTCCGTTGGCGCTGCCGTTGCATCCGGTGACGAACCAGCCCGCCGCTCTCAGCGATCTGGAAGCGATTTTTCCGGTCAATATTATTGAACAGGAAGTCAGCCAGGAGCGCTGGATCGGGATTCCGGATTCTGTTCTCGATGTATTGGCAATGTGGCGCCCGACGCCCCTTGTGCGCGCCCGCCGTTTGGAGGAAGCGCTGGGAACGCCCGCCCAGATATGGTACAAATATGAGGGTGGCAGTCCCTCGGGAAGCCATAAAAACAACACCGCTGTGGCACAGGCGTATTTCAATAAGATAGCGGGAACCAAACGATTGGTCACCGAGACAGGCGCCGGCCAATGGGGAACAGCGCTTTCATTTGCCTGTTACCAGTTTGGCATCGAATGTCAAGTCTACATGGTGCGAGTCAGCTATGATCAGAAGCCGTATCGCCGGACCATGATGCGTATATGGAACGCGGAGGTCAGCCCAAGTCCCAGCAACCAGACAAATACAGGCCGCGCCATGCTGCAGAAAGCTCCTGATTGTCCGGGCAGCCTTGGTCTTGCCATCAGTGAAGCCATCGAAGACACCGTCACGCATGCCAACACGAAATACTCACTTGGCAGTGTGCTGAACCATGTCCTTTTGCATCAGACGGTCATCGGTCTTGAAGCCAAAGAGCAGTTCAACAGGGCAGGCATCAAGCCGGACATACTAATCGGTTGCGCTGGCGGCGGGAGCAATTTTGCCGGATTTGTGTTTCCGTTTTGCGCCGGCAAAATATCTGGTGAGAGTGATTGCCGGATTGTGGCTGTTGAGCCGACGGCTTGTCCGTCGCTGACACGCGGCGATTACCGTTATGATTTTGGTGACACGGGTGGAATGACCCCGCTGATGAAGATGTACACACTGGGGCATGACTTTATCCCGGCGGGCATCCACGCGGGCGGTCTGCGCTATCACGGGATGGCTCCTTTGGTCAGCGCGCTGATGAACGAGAAAGTTATCGAGGCGCGCGCGGTCAACCAGATTCCCATTTTTGAGGCTGCCGTCATGTTTGCCCGGACGGAAGGGCTTGTGGCGGCGCCTGAGACAGCTCATGCCATCCGGGTGGCCATCGATGAGGCTTTGGAGGCCAGGAAGGACGGGCAGCCTCGCGTCATCGCATTCATCTTCAGCGGCCATGGTCTGCTCGACCTGTCGGCATACGAGGCGTATTTGTCGGGACAGCTTCAGGATTACGAATATACGCCGCAGGGCGGTTGCGTGAAATCCTGAATAAGATTCACCGCGCTACCAATTGCCCACGACAATCAGTCGTTCCCATCCGCCAGACTGGAACAAATAATAATTACCCGCCATACGCTCGTCAACACATGATGGAAAAACAGGAAGCCGCCGGCACAGCCAGTCCACCCAGATACGTTCAGGGATGACAAGCGCGACCGGTCGTTTCGGATCTGAAAACAGGTCGAATGACTCGTTGGGATCGCGTTTTGCGATCATGTTGACCAGTCCGCCCCAGTAAAACACAAGGCTTGGTTCCTGGTACTGGACGGCCGCAAGAGTTGTTTCCGGCGGCGCAACCTTTTTGATGAATTCAACGATATTCTTTGACGGGCGCAGCGGCTCGATGGCAGGCAACATGGCATATATGCCGACACCAAGGTTGAGAAGCAACCCGACACTGGACACTGTAAGCGCCAGAACCGCCCGATATCGCCACCAGTAAATCGCGGCAACAAACGTTGTGAGGGCGGTCAGCGTTGCCATGACCGCGGCGGGCAATATCATGACGCTGATATTTTCATGCATGGGCGCGTATGCCAAGGCGGCGCAAGCCACGCCCCCAACCAGAATCACCATGGCGATCCCGAAGCGCCAGCATATAGTTCCCACGGTCCCGCGCGCCGCCAGACCTCCACGACACGCAGCGCCAAACAACAATCCGGCCATTAGAGCGAGCGCGGGGATCGCAGGGCAGATGTAGTGGGGAAGTTTTGTGCGCATGAAGCTGAAAATGATAAATGCCGACGCCAGCCAGCACCACAGTAATTTCCATTGAGGCTGGCTGCGCTGCCTCCATCCATAGGGAATCGAGGCAAAGACCAGTGGCAGGGCGGCGAACAACGCTCCGCATAGAACGGGCAAATAATAAAAGACTGGTCCGTCATGGCCTTCAAGGGCGGAGGCGGTGTGCGCAATCGCATGTTTGCGGATGGCAACCATGAAAAAATCGCCGTTTGTCTGACGCCATGCCGTCACAACCCACGGAAGCGTGACGACAAGAAAGGTTGCGAGTCCCACAAAGGTCCTGCCCCATGTTTTTCCCGCAGCGGGGGAATGCGGTTGATGGCATTCGGTTGGATGCCTGCGTTTTGCAATCCAGCAAAGGATTCTGTGCAAAATGACAGCGGAGCCTATGACGACCACTCCAGGGGGCCCCTTTACGAGCGCGGACACACCGAGAACAATCCAAAATGCCAGATGCCGCCACCATGAGAAGCCGCATTTGGTCTGCCACCAGTGAAGCGCCAATGCGCCCACAATGGTGAGGAGGAGCACCGCATCAGTCGATCCGGACTTGAACATGACAGCAAGCAGGGGACAGGTCATGATGATCGCGGCGGCGGCGGAAGCGCCCCCAAGTCCGCCGCCCATGCTGAGCGCCATAAAAAAAACGAGAGTCACGACAATGGCGCCTGCGATTGCCGCCGGAAACCGCACGGCATATTCGGTGATCCCGAAGCATTTCATTGCGCCGCCAATCATCCAATAGATGAACACGGGTTTGTCATATCGGATGCCGCCATTGAAATGCGGCACAATCCAATCGCCGCCGGCCACCATTGCCCGCGACGCCTCGGCATAACGCGATTCATCGCGGTCCCATGTGCTGTGCAGACAGTTTCCGGCCAGATTGATCAGCATGGAACCGACGAAAAAAAGGCATGCGAGAAGCAGGATGCGGGCGCGCCCCGCATTGTTTGCCTCATTGTTCTGGATCATTCAGATGATAAACCGGAAGGTTACACTTTCATTTGAAATTAACATAAACGACAAGCTGAAGCTTGTACTGCTGAAGCAAAATGCAAGACTGACACGAATTTAAAGAATGCTGAAGAAATGAACGAATTACCTCGACGATTACGATGGCGTTTGGTGTGGCCCTCTCTGGTCATCATGTTGGCCGCTCTTGCGCTCATTCCATGGGCGGATGCGTTATACCCGGTGATCTACAGATTTCTGCGCAGGCTCCCATTTGACGAATTTTTTTCGACGACAATACAGTTTGTCAGCACGACATGCGTCGTGGCGATTTTCGCGGTGATCTGGCTTCTGGATCCTCCAAGGCGGCGGACGTTAATTGTATTTGGCGCGGCTCTGGCTATGGGAGGTATCGTGAATGAAACCGTCAAGCAAGTCACGGGGCGCGCCCGCCCCGAATTTTCGGTGGCCATGGAACGCAAGGAAGCCTTGAGGGTCCAACAATACATCAATGAGCATCCGGGCACACCGGTGCGGTGCGAGCGTCGCGACCAGTGGCTGCTGTTTCAACCGAATCGTCCCTACTTTGATTCAGAATACGCATCATTCCCTTCGGGTCATGCGAACACGGCGTTCGTGCTTGCTGCTTGTCTGTGCATAGTCTATGGCCGCGGGCGTATTGTCTGGTTTGTTCTTGCGGCAGGATGCGCACTGGCGCGAGTATGGGGGCGCAGGCATTTCCATGAAGATGTGCTTTTTGGTGGAGCTCTGGGATGGATAATTGCGCAATGGGTGTTTTCCTGGAACTGGCCAAACACACTGGCTGGCTGGTTGAACCAGCGAACCAAGTTATTCCCCTGACATGAATAATCTGTTGTGCGACATGCCGGGCGCATCATATTTCAACTTGCCTTCCGGGCACGTTTATCCATATGTGTCTTTCACAACCATGAAATTGCGCAGAATGGCTTTTTCAGCATGAGGCGCCGTTCCAAGTAAACAGAAGGAACGCGGGAAGTCCGGTGAAAGACCGGCACGGGCCCGCCGCTGTGAGCGGGGACGAAATTCCGCGAGAGAGCCACTGGTTGCCTTTCTGGGTAAATCCAGAGCAAAAGGCGCCGGGAAGGTGCGGAAAAGTAGAGAGATCCGCGAGTCAGAAGACCTGTTTCATGGTCATATTATATTGATGCGGCTCCTTTTTCGGTCGCAAGAGGAGAAATTGCCATGGAACTGGCAGGTTGTGCTGTTTTATTATCGTGTCCTGCGCTGACTGCCCGCCTTTTGTCATATTTCGTTCCGGCAGCTTTTATCGTCCTGCTGTCCGCCCCGCTTTGCGCAGAGCAGATGGTAGTGCAACCTCCCTATCCGCCGGGTTATGTTTTTCGTTCATTGGAGCTTGGACAACCCTACGGAGGAACCATGGCTCAGGATTCCCAAGCGGCTGACAGGCTTTATGTGGCTGTTGGCAGCTTTGGCAACATGAGTATTCTTGCCATAAATAAAAGCACAGGCACAACAGTGACGGTGGCGGGACCATTTGGGAATATCGGCGGGCTGGCTTCCCTCTCCAATGGCGATCTGGCGATCGCGGAAAATTTCACATCCGACACCATTTTACGCGCTCGTGATTTCAATAGTGACGGCGATTTTTTGGATACCGGCGAGATATCGGAACTCATCAATCCCATCATGACCGATGGTGATTTCACAGGCGCGCAAATGGCTGTTGCGCCGTCCTCCAATGCTTCCGGCATTCCAGGCGGCGCGCTTATGCTGCAATCCGCTGACGGGAATACAAGTTCAGAGTTGTTAGTCATTGTCAATCCTGAGAGCAGCCCATCTTACCGGCCGCCGGGCGGCGCATACTTTGCCGGGTTTCAATACAATGGGGGATTTGCCTTTGACAATACGGGCAATGTGATAATTGGCGAATCGCGTTTCATTTGGGCGCCATATTCGCTGAGCGGAAGGATCATGGCTCTGGTCAACAAAAACCACGATGATATAATCGGAACAGGCGAGTGGCACACTCTTGTGGATGAATCACGAATGCCAGAGGGACTGGCCGATCTTGCCGTCTCGCGTGAGAATGTCGTCTTTTTCGGTGACAGTTCAGGTGTTGTGAAAACTTTCACACTGCCCTCTGATCTGCTTACGGAGACGGCAGTTCCCGTGCCATTTCTGCATACAAATGCTGTCTATGTCTCCACGGTCCGCTTTGACCAGCCTGCGCAAACATTTACGGCAGGCCCGACAGGACAGGTATCGCGTCTCTACGCCGGCGGATTGTCGCCTTTATATGCCGGCTTCACCAACCTGATCATCGTGGAACCAGAGAATACCGGAATGACTTCAGCCCAAGACTGGGTTTCATATGAGTAAGTGACGAAAACGGCTTTTTGTGCTGGAATGGCATGCCTGGATCAGGCATCTCAGCCTTTGGCCGATGAGGCTGGAGCAACGGGGGGACGCCCAGCCATATGAGGCGATGATCCGTGAACCCCGAAGCTTCGTATTCCGGATGGAATTCGTATTCCGGATGGAAATCGTTATTGCCTGATATCGCAGGCATCGCTTTTATGGTTTCGATGAGCATGGCAACAAATGACAATCTTTCTTCGAAGACGCCAGTGAACCCCGTCATGCCTGACCGTTCCAGTTCGTTTGATGTGCCATCATGGGTGGCGTATGCAGGCAGCGTCTCTGCCGCGATTCTTGCGTTTCTCCCCGTGTTGCCGCGCATCGCCAGCGATTACATTGGCAGCCCCTACTGCGACATCAATCTTGCCTACAGACATTTTGTCCACTTTGCAGTGAGTTCCGTTCGCGGCGGGGAGATTCCTTTGTGGAACCCCTTTATATTTTGCGGGTCCCTTTTCCTGCCCGGCATGAGCGCGACACTTTTTGATCCGCTGAACTGGCCCTTTCTGCTGCTGCTGCAACAGCCATTGTCGATGAATCTTGTCATCATCATGCATTTCATACTGTTGGGAGCGGGGACGGTTCATTACACACGAGAGCGCGGATGCAGCAACATTGCGGCTTTGTTTTCTGGAATAACCGTTGTTCTTTCATCGACGCTTGTGTGCAGGGCGTTTGCGGGGCATTTCACGATTGTTTGCACCGCGGCGTGGATACCTTTGTTATTCTGCCTTCAGGAGCGGATGTTTGTCGTTGGCGCGCGTTATATCGTCCCGTTCGGCGCGGTGGCGGCGTGTATGTTTCTGGGCGGGCATTTACAGTATGCTTATTACGCGGGACTGCTTCTTGCGTGCCATGTCGTGGCATGGGGAATCATCGAGCGCAGGCAGATTGGTCATGCAGGCTGGTGGATATTGCGCCAAGCGGGCTATCATGCCGCTGCCGGATGTATTGCTTTTGCCCTTGCGGCGGTTGAGGTTGTTCCGGCGATAGATATCGTTCGCCACTCTGCCCGGAATATTCAACATGACGACAACTGGCTGCGTTTTTTTTCCATGCCGCCGGAAAGCTTTCTTACGCTGTTTGTCCCCCGTCTTTTTGGCAGTCATATCGATTATTGGGGGCGCTGGTACTGGTGGGAGGTGTGTTATTACCTGGGGATTTCCGGATTCGTTTTCTGTCTGACGGTGATTATTCTCCGGATATGTCTCAGGATAATCACACCAATGGTCGTCTTGCTGATCATTTCCCTGTTTCTTGCATGTGCCGCCTACATTCCTTTGGTTCAACTTGTGCTTCAGTGGATTCCCGGCTGGCCGCTATTCCGCGGTCACACGAAAATTGGCAGTTATGGTGTGATTTTTGCTATCTTGCTGGCTGCCGAGGGTTTTGACGCCGTGAGGAGTGATTTATGCGGGAAAGCGGCCAGAATCGCGAAAATGTTGTTGCTTGTCATCGGGCTTATTTCACTTGTCCTTCTTGTCATTCCGGGTGAAACATGGCTTGATTTGATCAATCTTCCCTCAGTGGCCCGAGATCACATGACGCCCTCGACACCTCGAGGTGATCCGGCGATCGGGGAAGTGGCGGAAGCGGCGCGGCTTGCCGCATTCATTGCCGTCCTGTGGAGCGCGTGCGGGTTCATATTATTAACCCTGGGCAAAAAGTTGCCTGCTCCTGCATGGAATGCGGCGGCGATAGCGCTGGTGTTGGCGGATATGGCTGTTTTTGCTTTGCCGACATGTTTTATCAGTTTCGACCGTCGCGCCATGCCTTTTCCGCAGTCACAGGCGGCTTATTATCAACCCATGCGCGGCCAGTGGCGCGCAGACGCGCCCGACAACGACATCATGAACCAGGGAATGACGCTGGGCATTGAAGCCTTTGGCGGAAACGATGTCACCGTGACAAAATATTTCGATACGCTGGCGTGCGCCTATTTTCAGCGGGAGAAAGGCGCGCCGAATCTCGCGGTCACCATCGACCGGGAAAGTCCGATACTCGATGCGGCAAACGTGGGATATGTGGGTTTGCACCAGCAGAACGCCCGGAATGTCAGTCCTTTTCTCAGGAAAGAATGCGATGCGGGCAACTCGGTGATTTTCAAGCGCACAACCGCATTGCCCAGAGCGTATGTGGTTGGATCGGCTCTCTGGGTTGAAGATGATGAAAACGCTATTCTGGAGGCTCTGAGAAAGGGACTGGATTTTCACAGGGAAGTATTGCTTGTGGGGCGTCCGGAACCCGGGACAGGTGAGAGTTTTGAAGCTGTGCCGACGCCAGCAGAATATCGCGGTCTGCATGAGGTTCATGTGAAGGCGCCGAGGGACGGGTGGTTGACGCTGACCGATTCTTTTTATCCGGCATGGAAGGCAACCGTCTCCGGTCATCCAGTCGAGATTCTGCGGGCAAACAGCGCATTCAGGGCGGTAAAGGTGAAAGCGGGCGACGAGGTTGTCTTCCAATACAGCAACAACGCTTTTCTTGCCGGCGCCACAGTCTCTGTTGTTGCTCTATGCCTTCTGGCGGGATGGAGTATCATATTGATTCTTCGAAAACCAACACAAAAGAACACATAACGACCATGAGCACAGAAGAAGACATTCGAACACTCTGGGGCGAGACCATCACCTCGCCACAGCTTCAACCTGAGCAAACAATCAAATGTGATGCTCTTCCCGCGCATACGGCAACAAAG
Source organism: Candidatus Sumerlaeota bacterium (assembly GCA_026398535.1). Classification (GTDB taxonomy): domain Bacteria; phylum Sumerlaeota; class Sumerlaeia; order Sumerlaeales; family Sumerlaeaceae; genus JAPLSQ01. Next base: position 8,534 of record JAPLSQ010000091.1, read on the forward strand.
ACAGTTGTCAAGGCCAAGAGCATCGGACCCGCCAGCGACACACTTTCCCAATCGCCGGACTTTGAACTTCATGAGAAAATCGGGCAGGGTGGCATGGCTGTCATTTATGAGGCGCGGCAGACATCAGTCGACCGCACCATCGCTGTAAAAATGATCCGTCCTGAAATGGCCGGCATGGAAGAGCACCGCCAGCGTTTTTTATACGAAGCGGTAGTCACGAGCGATCTTGAACATCCCAACATCGTGCCCATTCACGATCTGGGCAAAAGCGAGGATGGCAATCCGTTTTATGTGATGAAACGTGTTCTTGGAACGCCATGGAGCATGGCCATCACGGGGCTTGATCCTAGCGAGAATTTGCGCATCCTCACGTGCGTGGCCAACGCGGTGGCGTTTGCACACAGCCGTGGGGTGATTCATCGCGACCTCAAACCCGAGAATGTCATGCTGGGAGAGTATGGTGAGGTGTTGTTGATCGATTGGGGCATCGCTGTTTCATACAAAGAGGGAGGCAAAGCGGACAGACTCACCGAGACTGACGCCGTTGGCGGCACGCCGGCCTACATGCCTCCGGAAATGGCGCGCGGCAAAGCAGCTTTGATCGGTCCGGCAAGCGACATCTACCTTCTTGGCGCAATTCTTTACGAGATCATCACGAGCTTAAAACCGCATACGGGCAAGACAGTGATGGAAGTGCTGACAAACGCGGCGAACAATGTGATCCAGCGCAGTGACCGCGATGATGAACTTGCTGATATTGCGCGAAAAGCGATGGCCACCGATCCTGCGGCACGATACGCGAATGTGAAGGATTTTCTTGCTGCTCTCGACGAGTATCACTCCCATGCGGAAAGCATGGCATTCTCCAACCGGGGGGACGAGTTGTTGCGCAAGGCGCAATCCTCGAAAAATTATGAGGATTTTGCCCATGCCCGCTTTACATACCAGCAGGCATTGGAATTGTGGCCGGGCAATCGCGCCGCACGGCAGGGCGTGTTGAGGGCGCGGCTTGCGTATGCTTTGTGCGCTTGCGACAAGGGCGACCTGGATCTGGCTGAGTCGCTGCTCGTTTCCGAGGATATGATGGACACGCCGCTGGGAGACCGCATACGCGGCCTCAAAGAAGAGCGCGTGCAAATGACCGCGGACAAACAGGCGGGTGATGACGGAAGAAGAGCCGATATGCTGGAGTGGGCTGAAAAATACTTTGAACGCAGCCGTTTTGCCGCTGCGCGCGATCTTTTTGAGGATGTCGCGGCGATAACATCAGATCCGGCGCGTTTGGAACAAGCCCGGCGAGGCGCGGAGAAATCGGTCATCGCCATGAAATCAGCAACAGACCGTCAGACTTGAGTTTGCCGGCAAACCGTGCAATTTGCCGGTTAGGCGCTCCTTCGATTCGGGATTATGCGGCAAGATATGGAATGGTCAGCGGCCCATCGGGAAGAACGGCTGCGCAGACGTCCCCATTGTATCCGTCAAGATGCTTATCAACGGCTTTCTGCAGGTCGGAGACCGGTGTCATGGCGCACCTTTCGGCCTGTTCGGGTGACAGGTGAGAATAGACCGACACATTTGCCTTCAACAGGACGTTGGCAAGAGTTTGCGCCTGCCACTGGTCGA
>JAPLSQ010000121.1 GCA_026398535.1 Candidatus Sumerlaeota bacterium
CGTCGTGGCGGCGGACTTCACAGGCGGCAGTTGGGGGCTTGTGCAACCCCTTGCAAGAGCAGGCGCAAAATACATGCTCAACTCGCATCACATCGTGTACATGCCTCACGACGAGATCGGTCCGCGTGAGCTCCCTTTCTGGTGGGAGGGACCCGATGGCAGCCGCCTGATGGTATGGCGCGTCGAGTATACCAGCGCCTTCTTCCCTTACTGCATTCATCCTTCCGGGGCGAAATTCTTAAATCGCGACGACATTGGCGCACAGGCCGCGGATCTGCCGCCTCTCAAGCTGACTGAGATCGGCATTAAGAACCAGCTTAAAAAGCTTGAGGCCGCAGGCTACGACAAGGACTCGTTGCTTGTCGTCTGCTCGCACGACAATGTGCCCGCGAATCAGGCGCCCGTCGTGATGCGCCACATGGCCGAATGGAACGCGACGCACGAATCTCCGAAACTCATCGTCGCGACACCGGAGGAGTTCTTTGGCGTCATGGAGAAAAAATACGGGGACAAGCTCCCTGTGAAACGCGGCGACTACCGCCAGTGGTTCTGGGGGCCCATACACGACTCGGCTGCCGGGCGGCACGCCGCGGCGGACACACTTGAGGCGGAGAAGGCATGGGCGCTGCTCGCCCTGAAAGGCAATGGCGGTTATCCCGAATGGCGCATGGTGCGGCAGCTCGACAACACCATCGAGTCACTCGCGCATGGCGGCGGCGCGTGGGAAGCGAGTCTCCTGCGCACGGCCTACACGGATTTCCGCACCACGCGGTTGCATGCGGACCTCGTGCACCAGGCCGACTACATGAGACGCACGGGTGTTGCGATGCTTGGGGACCGCATACATGCAACCTCGCCTTCCATCGCGGTAATGAACACGCTATCATGGGCGCGGTCCGGCGTGGCCGAAGCGCTCGTCACCGCGGAGGACTTCCCTGATGGATCGGGTCTCGTGGATCCCGCGACCGGCAGTGCGGTTCCCTGCGAGCGGGATCCCGTTGAGCCGGCATGGAAAGGCAAACGCGCCGAGGGGGGCGCGTTCTACAGCATGCTTTCGCTGGGCGAACTCGCGACGACACGCCTGCGCTTCGACGCGGACAATGTTCCGGGCATGGGATTCCGGACACTTCGAATTGAGCGCAACGCAGGCGCGGCCACCGTGAAACAACCAGAGACGACCACACTCACACTGCCCGGTGTGTTCGGCAACCGCCATTGGCGGGTGTCGCTCGACGCCGCAGGACAGATCACGAGTCTTCGCGATCTGAAGGCGGGGCGGGAACTTGTGCCGGAGGGCGCGGAAGAGCGCTTCGGCGGACTCCAGGTTTCCGAGCAGCAGGCGGGCAAACATGGCTTTCTTGACGTCACATCGCTGAATCTCGGAATCACCACCGCGACGGCTATTCTTCGGCGCGGACCGGTGGAGACGGCAGCGGAGATTGCGCGCCCGGGCGATGCGCTTGAGCGCACGGAAATCATCCTCGCGGAGGCGCGCCCGGAGATGCGCATACGATGCCATGTGAACCGCGCCCGCTACGGCGCGATGCGCCTGTCGCACTGGCTCAGACCGCGCATCCTGCTGCCATTTGCCTGCGAACCGGGCAAATTCAAGGCGATGCTCCAAACTCCCGGTGTTGTGCGCGGGCCGGAAGGCAACAATTACGATCACCCGCGCAAGGGGGAACACGGTTACGGCGCCATGTGGTTTGGTTGCTATCTCTCAGACGGTGTTTACGGCGTCAGCATCTCCTCGCGTGCTTGCTACGAACTGCCGCTGATCCAAGACCTCGCCAAACAGAAATATCCGCTTGTATCGCTGCTATGCGATCCTTTGGCGCGCGGCGCCTATGATGCGGAACTGCCGTTGGAGATCGTGCTGACGCCCGACAATGGCCAAGCCGACAAGGCCGAGGTGTATCGCCGCGCATGGAGCGGCGCCATGCCGCTGCGCGCCAAGCCCTGCCGTTCCGTAGCGCTCTCGTTCTGGGACAATCCGAAACAGTTCTTCGAGGACGACGATGGCACGACCGACGGTGCGCGCGGCGTGATCGCCGTGGATGCGCCGAATGTGGTTGTTGCCGCGCTCAAGCAAGCGCGCGGCGGTAGCCCGCGTGAACTTGCGCTGCGTCTTCAGGAGGTCGACGGGCGGAACAAAACCCATGTGCGCGTCACTTTCCCATCCACTGTGCGCGAAGCGTGGACCGCGGATATCACCGGGAAGAAGCTTTCTCCGATGCCATTGCGCGACGGCGTCGTGGAATTGAATATCGGCCCCAACGAACTTGCGACCCTGCGACTTGAAACGAGAAACGGAAATGACTGATCTTCAGAAACAACAAAGATGACCTCGCGCAAAGACGCGAAGAACAACACCCGACCGCTTTCTTCCTCGACCCCATGCCTTCAATCCTGTATTTCTTGGCGATCCTGGCAACTTTGCGTGAGATAGAGCATAAATGACAGTGGGAAGAAAACAGAGCAAGACCGCATCTGCGGACGCCACGAAACGGCTGGCGCGGCTTGACCGCATCGTGCCCAGACTGTTGCGCCAGTGGGGTGTTCCAGGGTGCGCTGCCGCCGTGACAGACCGTGACCAGACGATATTCGCCCGCGGTTACGGACTCCGCACCATAGGCAATACGCAACCCGTCACACCTGAAACCAACTTCGCCATCTGTTCATGCACCAAGGCATTTACAGCCATATCCGCTGGCATCGTGGCGGACGACGGGCGCCTCGAATGGGACAAGCCCATACGCGATTATTATCCGTCATTCCGCATGAACGACACCATCCTCACAGAGCGCCTGACCATGCGTGACCTGCTGTCGCATCGTTCAGGTGTCGCTGGCAACGACTGGCTCTGGTATTTCTCCCCAGTTACGCGCGAAGAAATGGTCCGCCACCTTGCCCATCTGACACCCAACTATGAGCTGCGCACAACATATCAGTACAACAATCTTTTTTACATGCTTGCGGGATATGTGGCGGCTCAACTGGCGGGCAAAGCATGGGAGGAGGTCGTGCGCGAGCGAATCTTCACGCCTTTGGGAATGTCCGCGTCGCAGTTCGCCACAGACAATCATCCGCTCACGGACAACTACGCCGCCGGTCACACGACAGCCCGTCTCATCCCCGTACGCCTGTTCAAACAGTCAAAGCGCGAAAACAGTTTTGCCGCAGCCATTGGTCCCATAGGGCCGGCGGGCGCCGTCGCGTCGAATGCAGCCGACATGTGCAAGTGGCTGAGAATGCATCTTAACAGCGGTGAAACGGCCAATGCTGGCAACGGGAAAACCCGTGTCATCAGCGGAGCCAACCTTGCCGAGGTTCATAGACCCGCGATGCCAATGCCTGGCAGCTGGCCGCCAGCATGCTTCGAACTGCCCGAACTGCAACAGGCCATGGGTCTCGTTGTCGCGCCTTACCGCGGTCATCGCTGCCTTTTTCACACAGGCTGTTTCTGCGGATTCAAGGCCATGCAAATGCTCCTGCCCGACGCGGGATTCGGAACCGTCGTCCTGTTAAACTCCGATCACTCACTGCTCGAACTTGTCATTCCGCTCATGATTAACGATCTCGTGACCGGTCTTGAACCGGTTGATTGGAACCGGCGCTGGCGCAAACTTGCGAGGAGCTGGGAGAAAGCGCCGCCCCTGCCCGCCGACATCCCCTCCAAAGGCACATGCCCAAGTCATTCCCTGCCCGAGTATACAGGCAGCTTTGAAAATCCCGCTTTCGGCGCCATCACCATCGCGGAAGACCGCGGCAAACTCACTCTCCACATGAACGGTTTCACGCTGAACGCGCGTCATTGGCATTACGATGTTTTCCAAACCTCAACCGACAAGCGCGGCATCCACTTCGGCGGTTTCAAGGTGCGCTTCAACACAGCAACCAGCGGCCAGATTGATTCGCTTTTCATCCCGTTTTTCCTTTCAGATGAAATTCACTTCCAACGAACACAGCCCTGAACACGCCGGCGCGAATCAACTGCCGGCAACCTTGGTTGCGGACTTGATGTAGTCCTTTCTTAATTCAAATTGCGCTCGGGTCACACTGACGCCCGACTTGCATAATTGCTCATGTTTCACTTGCATATCGCTTTGAAAACGGCATTAAAGGCGGACGAATACTTAAAACGTTTTCATCATGAGACAGAGCATATCCAACGAATACCTGACCGGTCTTTTATTCGTGTTGCCATGGATCGCGGGATTTTTCATATGGATTCTGTTTCCCCTCGGATACTCGGTTTACCTGAGCTTCTGCACCTACGACGGGCTGACAGCGCCCTTGTGGGTCGGCACGCGGAACTATACACGGCTCGCAAGCGACGAGCAGTTCTGGAAAAGTCTCTGGAATACTGTCTACATCACCTTCATTGGCGTGCCCGTCGGATTGTTCTTCAGCCTTTGCCTTGCCTTCGCGCTCAATCAGAAACGCCGCGGCATCAGCGTTTATCGCACGATCATCTATCTGCCATGCCTTACGCCGGTAGTCGCGATGGCCGTGCTATGGATGTGGCTGCTTAATCCCGAGGTCGGCCTCGTGAATGCCCTGCTGCGCAAAACCGATACATTCGTGGCGGCGTGGAGCGCCGGAATGCTGCGCGTACCCATACCAGGCTGGCTGAACGATCCCCTGTTCTCCAAGCCGGCGCTCATCCTGATGGGATTATGGGGCGCGGGCGGCACAATGCTCATCTTCCTCGCGGCGTTGCAAGATGTGCCCCTGTCGCTCTTTGAGTCAGCCGAAATCGACGGCGCCGGATGGTTCCACAAACAACTTCATGTCACTCTGCCGCTGATCAGTCCCGTCCTTTTCTATAACATCTTGGTGGGCGTCATCGGCGGTTTCCAGTACTTCACGCAATCGTATGTGATTTCAAGCGGAACGGGCGCACCCCAGGATTCCACCCTGTTCTACGCGCTCTACCTGTTTAACAATGCGTTCCCGTTCTGGAAAATGGGCTATGCCTCGGCAATGGCCTGGATCCTGTTCTTCATCACGCTGGGCATAAGCTTCGTCGTGTTTCGTCTGAGCGCGCGGCACATCCACTACCAGGGGGAATAAACAGGGGAACCGATGACATCACCGCCCGCATACAAAATCCTCAGGTCCACAGGCGGTCACGCGCTGCTTGTGGCGCTGAGCCTGATCTTCGCCCTGCCGTTCATCTGGCTTGTGCTTTCGTCGCTCAAGCCCGCCAGCCAGATATTTGAGTTTCCCCCAAGCTGGATACCGAGGCCAATCCAATGGTCAAACTATCCCGAGGCGCTCGCGTTCATCCCGCTCATAAGGTACACGGGCAACACGCTGTTCCTTGCGCTGAGCGGCACCTTCGGTACCGTACTCTCCTGCTCGCTCGTAGCCTACGGTCTGGCCGTGGTGCGCTGGCGCTGGGCCAACGCGCTGTTCTTCGTGATGCTCACAACGGTCATGATCCCGCCGCAGGTGACGACGATCCCCGTGTTCCTGATCTTCAAACAACTCGGCTGGGTCGGCACTTTCCGCCCGCTGGTGATCCCCGCATTCTTCGCCAACGCCTTTTTCGTGTTTCTCTTAAGGCAATTCTTCAAGACGATCCCGCGTGATCTTCTGGACGCGGCGCGCATCGACGGCTGCTCACACTTCGAGGTTTATTGGCGCATCGTTTTGCGGCTGTCGCGCCCCGCCCTCGTTGTCGTCATCTTTTTCACCTTCACGGCTTACTGGAACGACTTTATGGGTCCGCTCATTTATCTGAACGAGGATTCCAGCTACACGCTATCGCTCGGTCTTCAGCAGTTCCTGTGCCAGCACAACGCCAAGTGGGAACTGCTGATGGCCGCCTCCACGCTCATGATCCTGCCCGTCATCATCCTGTTCTTCATTCTGCAGAGGTCGTTTGTGGAGGGCATCAATCTGACGGGATTGAAGGGATAGGCGCCATGCCCCTCAAACGCGGACATCTGCCCATGATCAGCGCCAGCGCCGCCGTCGCCGTCATGCTCGTGTTGGCATGCGCGCTTGTTTACACGTTTTCTGGCGCGCGCCCCGCAACAGCCGGCGGGCGCACGCAAATCACGTTCTGGGTGGGTTGGGCCGGCAAGGAACTCGACGTCATCCAGCGCTTCGTGGATGAATTCAACCGCGCTCATCCCAACCTGTATGTGAAGACAACATCAATTGCAAACTCCTATCAAAAAATGAAGATCGCATTCGCAGGCAACGACACACCCGACGTATGCGCGACTGTGTGGACGCATGAATTGGCCGACTATGCCCTTAGGGGTGCGCTCACACCCCTCGATGAGTACATCGCGCATTCCACGCGCCGCCCATCGGATTATTATCCCGCAGTCTGGGAAACCTACAAAGTGGGCAATCACATTTACGCGCTCAACCAGACCATGATCACATTTTTCATGATGTACAACAAACGCATCTTTCGCGAAGAGGGACTTGACCCCGAGCGCCCGCCCCGCACCCTTGAGGAGTTCGACGACATGGCATGGCGCCTGACCAAATTCCGCGGCGGCGACAGCAAAGGGGAACTAAAACGTCTGGGCTTTGCCTACGGCAATGCGTTCATATGGAGCATCGCATTCGGCACGCCATTCTGGAATCCGGAAACGCGAAAGATCGGCGTCGACTGCCCCCAGACCATCCGCTGCCTCAAATGGCTGAAATCCAACACCGATCGCTACAATTATCAGCGCCTGCGCGCCTTTCAGAGCGCCTTTGGGAACGCCAGTTCGCCGAACAATCCTTTCATATCGGGCAAGGTGGCCATGATCCTCGACGGCGACTGGTACCGCTCGATTATCGATGAATACGCCCCGGCGGACTTCGAATACGGGTGGTTCCCCATACCCGCTCCGCCTGAGGGCCGCACCGCAAGCACCTACCTTATGTCGAGCATGTTCGTGATCCCGGCCGCCAGCCGCCACAAAGACGCCGCATGGCTGCTCATTGAATGGATGACATCAGCTTATGTTAGCTGCAACGTCCATGTGGGCAAATCGCCAGGCGGGCTCCCCTCCCTGCGCGCCGCTGCCGCCGAACCCGAATATCGCGAGCCTTACTGGCAGTTCGTGAGCGCCATGCTCTCAAGCCCAAACGCCATGCCGCCTCCCAAGTTTCCGCTCTTCGAGCGTTTCATCTCCGATTACAGCCGCATGGAGGACTATGTCCTGAGCAATGTGAAGAAACCTGAAGAGGCAGCGGCCGAGTTGCAACGCAACTTCCAGACCGAGGTTGACACCGTATTCGCGTCTATCGGCCTCCAAGATAAACGCGAGAAGTAAGCGGATTGGGCGCCCGCGCTCCCCTACTCCAGCGGAATTTTCGCAGGCTTGGAGGCTATCCTGAAGAATTGTTTCCCCGCGTCCGTGCGCGGCTCAAATTGCTTCCATTCGAGACGCATGGAGCTTGGCGACACAACCCGCCAGTCCGCGCGCGGCGGCAGCATCATGTTGGTGTCATCCTTCGCATTCTTCGGCCAGCCAAGGTCTTCCAGCGTGAGCCCGCCCTTGAGCGTCACGTTCGCCACGAGACCGCCAATGGGGCCCTTCCATGGGCCGCCCGTGTCCACGATATATTCAAAGAAGTTCACCTGCAAAACATTGTCGCCATTGGGCGCGTGGCGTTCTGATTCCTTAATCGCCGCCCCCACATCAGGAAAACCCACAAGCTGGCGCGCCGGGACATCCTTCTTCGAACTGCGAAAGGTGAACCTGGCCGTCACTTCGTCGCGCGCATTAATCGTATGATTTTTCGAATGCGATTGTCGGGTATCAAGTCGCCCATTGTCAATAAAGATGCCAATCATCCACTTGAGTGACACTGCTCAGCCGGATGGCATCGGCAATCACGGTTCCCCCCGCATTGTTGTTCGCCAATGTGATCCACGTCTGCCTTCCCCCCGAAAAAGTGAACTGTCCCAAGGCCATCCACTGCCCGCCATTCACAGATTGATCCTTTAACACCCCGGTGTCGCCGTCCGTGTGATGCACCACGTATGAAGCGCCCGATGCGTTTCCCGCGCCTGTTGTCCAGCGGGCATAGACCATGTAGAGGCCGGTTTGTGGCGGTGTGAACATCCACCATCCAACTGACTGGCCATTGCCCGCCGCCGCGCTATGATAGCCAACGCCGTAATAATCGCTTTGCGATGATCCCGCCGCCCATACGCCGCCCGTCAGCCCGGCGTTGGCGGAACTCTGGAAAGTTGCTGCCGCCATATCAGGATTGATTCCGTACCTTCTCAGCTCAAACAAGGGCGTGGAGCGATTGTTGACACCGCCATTTGTCGTTACGGCCGTCAGATACCCCGCGGCCTGTGTTCGCGCAATGACGGTGGTGTTATAACCGCCATACGGATAGGAGAGGTGCCGGCACGTCTTGCCTGGCATGTGTGACTCGATGGCCGTTTTGGAATTGACCAACTCGTTGTTAAGCGTCGTCGTGTTGACAGTCGTCAGATTCACGTGATTCACCGTGTGCGACTCGGTGAATATCACGCCTGATGTCTCCATTTCATTGATCTCGTTCCAGTCGGCATGATCATAACTTGTCACGACGCCCACATAAGCCGTATGGACGAAATTAACGCCCGTGAATCCGCGCGCGCCCAAAGTGGGATAAGCCACCGTGTAGATCGTGATATAGTTATCATCGAACGTCAGAACAATCGGCTTGGGCGGCAGGGCGGGTGATCCCGTCTGAATCCAGCTTTTCAGATGATCGAGCGTAATCGTGTGAAATCCGCCGGCCGCGAGCCAATCCATCTGCGCCACGAAATCCGCCGCATTGAAACCGAAAGCGGAGTCAAGCCCGTGATACATAAAGATCGGCACACCCAAGCCATTGACACTGAGAAATCCCGCGTCTGCGTCATCCACGATAATATCCAGCGCGGGCGCGGCCCGGCATAACTGGACCGCGAACACGACCGCGAGCACGACACGATGGATAGAATGGTTCAATAATCTTACTCCCTGATGGATGATCACTAAAAGACCTTTTCAGACTTCATTCCATAATGCCGTTTGATACACAATATGTATCACAAGATCAAAGCGGCAGCAAGTTGCCGCAATACAAATCGGCTTCCATAATACCAGCCGCTCAGATGCTTATCCGACCACGTTGACCAGTTTGCCGGGAACGCAGATGATCTTGCGCGGGGGGCGACCCCGAAGATGCGCCCTTACCTTGTCATCGGCAAGCGCGGCGGCGCGCAACTCCTCCTCGCAGGCGCCTGCCGGAACCACAAGCCGCGAGCGAATCTTCCCATTAACCTGCAAAACAATTTCGACTTCATCTCGGGCAAAAGCGCTTGGATCATACTCCGGAAAAAGCTGTTCATTGATGCGTCCGGCAAAGCCCGCACGCTCCCACAACTCGCTGGCAATATGGGGCGCAAACGGGAACAGCAGCAGCAGCAGCACACGCAAACCATAACCCACAAGAGCGGGACCGTTGGCGCCCATGTCCTGTTTCGCGGCGTCATAAAGCGCGTTCTGCAACTCCATCACAGCGGCAATCGCCGTGTTGAAATGATGCCGTTCGCCTATCTCGATGTCAACGCGATGGATCGCCCAGTTGATGGCATAATTCAACTCGCGCGCGGCAATATTATCCCGCGCGAGTCCGCAATCTATTGCCGACGCTTGCGCGCAAGAGCCCGCATTTGAAAGCACAAGCCTCCAGACCCTGTTCAGAAAACGGAAGCAACCCTCAACGCCGCGGTCGTTCCATTCCAGTTCCTTCTCGGCGGGCGCCGCAAAAAGGATGAACAACCGCGCCGTGTCAGCGCCATACTTGTCGACGATCTCGAGCGGATCAACGCCGTTGCCAAGCGACTTCGACATTTTGGCATATTTCAGCCGCCCATTTTCATCCATAGCCAGCGCGCCTGTTGTTTTATCGATATAAGTGTTCGTCACCATGCCCTGCGCCAGAAGACGCTTAAACGGCTCTCCGCACGCCGTCAACCCCAAGTCCCGCAACGCTTTCATGAAAAAGCGGGAGTACAGCAGATGCAATATCGCGTGCTCGATGCCGCCAATGTACTGGTCAACGGCCATCCACTCGTCAGCGCATTCGCGCGCAAAGGGCGCCTGCGCATTGTGCGGATCGCAATAGCGCAGGAAATACCACGATGAATCGACAAATGTGTCCATCGTGTCGGTTTCCCGGCTCGCGGGTCCGCCGCATTTCGGGCATGATGTCCTGATGAAATCCTCGGCGGAAGCCAGGGGATTGCCGATGCCGCTGAATTGCGCTTTCGCGGGCAGGGTCACAGGCAACTGATCTTCTGGAACAGGCACAACCCCGCAGGCCTGACAATAGATCATGGGAATCGGCGTGCCCCAGAAACGTTGCCGCGAAACAAGCCAGTCGCGCAGTTTGTACTGGATGGTGCGTTCGCCAAATCCGTTTTTCCCGAGGTGGCCGATGATTAGGCCTTTGGCTTCTTCCGAGCCGATGCCGTCAAACGGGGCGCTGTTGACCATGATACCGGCATCGACATACGCTGAATCAAGTTGTTTGTGGCGCCAGCTTCCAGCCTGCAAGTCGTTCGGCGCGGAGGAATCCGCAAAGGCAGGCAGAGATTCCTGCGCCACACTGTCGGGCGCCATGATCACCTGCTTGATTGGAATGCCATATTTAACGGCAAATTCATAATCGCGCTGATCGTGGGCGGGCACCGCCATGATCGTGCCCGTACCGTATTCCATGAGGACAAAGTTCGCTATGTAAATGGGAACAACATCGCCGTTAAGTTGATTGACAGCAAAATGCCCCGTAAAAAGCCCCTCCTTCTCGCGCTCAGCGGAAGCCCGCGTAAAGCGGTCTTCAATCACCGTCTTGTCAATAAACTCCCGCATCCTTGAGGGAATTGAGGGATCGAATTCTGAACCCGCGGATTGATTCCGGGCATATTGCTCCAGTTCAGCGATCAGTTCGGGCACACGCGGGTGTTCAGGCGCAAAGACCATGAAAGTCACGCCAAAAAGCGTGTCCGGACGTGTGGTAAAAATTTCGATATCTGGCAGAGCGTCCATCTCGTCTGTCGTCAAATTGCATCGGTCACCCGCGCGCAGCGGTGTGCCAGCCGGAAGAAGCTTGAACTTCACAAGCGCACCCTCGCTGCGTCCTATCCAATTGCGTTGCATGATCCGCACGCTCTCGGGCCAATCCTCCAGATGATCAAGCTCGGACAACAGTTCGTCCGCATAGGCAGTAATCCTGAAAAACCATTGATCGAGGTTTTTGACCGTAACGGGATTGTGGCAACGCCAGCAACCGCCCTGCTCAACCTGCTCATTGGCCAGCACAGTGTTGCATGTATCGCACCAGTTGATGGCAGCCATTTTCTTGTAAACGAGCCCCTTCTCGTGCATTTTCAGGAAAAACCACTGATTCCATCTGTAATAATCCGGGCGGCAGGTGACTGCCTCGCGATCCCAGTCGATACTGAAACCCATGCGGTGAAACTGCATTTTCATGTCGCTGATGCAGCGCTCGGTCCAGTCGGAGGGATGCACGCCCTGCTTGATGGCCACATTCTCCGCAGGCAGACCAAAGGCGTCGAAACCCATCGGATGCAGCACGGCCTTGCCGCGCATGCGCATGTAGCGGGCGAGGGTGTCGCCAATGGTGTAAACCCTGCAATTGCCCATGTGAAGGCGGCCGGAGGGATAGGGAAACATCTCCAGCACGTAGTACTTGCCGGCGCCCGGGTGTTCGGGTGTGGCGCACGCTCCGGTCTCCTGCCAGATGCGTTGCCACCTGGCTTCAATCCCGCCGTGCGGGTAACCTGATTCAGTTGTTGTGATTTCTTTCGGTTCAAACATAATGTTAAGGAAACTTGCGCGGCATGTAAAAAATTCAACATGTAAAAGCGGGCGCCCATCAGCGCGCATTCGGTTCGCCATCAGGCAATTTGTCGCGCTCTGCTTTTTTTCTGGCAGTTTTGCGGCGGCAGCGTGTAGCTATCAACAAACAAGATACATAATAAGGAGAATCGGGACGATGTCAGGCCAGGAAGATCTGGGCAACATCACGATCAATGATGACGTTGCCGCAAATTACGCCAGCCTTGCAATCCTTGAGGTGGACGGCGTGACAAGTGTCAGCGGTAAGGGCAGCTTCAGCGACTATGTCGGAGCCAAGAGCAAGGACGTTGACAAGGGTGTAAGCATCAAGATCGATCCTGCCACAAACGCCTGCACGGTGAATGTCGAGGTAAACATCGACTACGGTATCAATATTTACGAGACAGCACGCAAACTCCAGCGCGCCGTGAAAAACTCGATCGAGAATTATGTGGGACTGGCCGTGGAAAAGGTCAATATCACTATTCGCGGTCTTGTGATCGACGAGGAACCGCGCACAAACTCGCGAAGCTGACTTTTTCACATTCCAAGACACACGGATCATCAATATGCGTTTTCTCCGAGACAGTCTGAACACCCTGCTCATATGCGCCATGCTCATCATGGGTTTCGTGGGCATGATGGCATATTTCCCAACCTTCAACGGCACTTTCCCGCTCATCAGCAGAACCGGGGCAAGCATCATCCAGGCATGGAGCCAGGCGCTCCTTTGGGTCTGGCTGGGCTTGTTTCTTGCCTGCGTTCTGATCATTGTGCTGAGCATCATCATGGCACGACGGGGAGCTCATATCGAAGTGGATATGGAGGGGGGGCGTGTGATCATTCTCGACAGCGCAATCCGTAAATATGTCCGCGCGGCAGTGTCGGAAGTCCCGGGCATTTCACCCCAGCGCATCAACCTTTACCCCACACGAAAAGGCCTGAAAGTGGACATAGTGGCAGTGGTGAAATCAGATGAGCGTCTTCCCAATCTGCAAACTCGCGCAATTCAGCGCGTTAAATCCGCACTGACGGATGAACTCGGTATAAGCTCGGTCGCGGCAGTGCATGTTTATATCAAGGACCTCGATATTCGAGTCAAACCCGCCGCTCCCGACGGCACGACACAAACCGCACCGTCTTCCCAGTCCGACAGCGAGACAATGATCAAAGTCGGCCCCCCACACTTTTCGTCTCAACCGCCTGCTCCATCAACCGAGACTGGGCAGGTTGGTGGCGCGAAAGACAATGAACCGCCCCACCCGGATCACGCAGGCTTCATCGAAGAGGAGCCGCAGTCCGGCGCAATGAACAACAATAAGAACGAATCGGCCGCGCCCGGATCAGAGCGATTTGATCCGGAAGCCCTCATTCCCGTCACAGAGATGCCCCGAAAACACGGCTTCCTGCGCTGGCGAAAGGACAAGACGGCGCAGGATCAGACCGCCACGGAAAATCAATCCCAAACAGTGGCGTCGGAGAACGCCGCCAAGTCCGATTCTGATTCGACATCTTCAACCGAAAATCCAAAACCGGATCGCTGAGACCGGAACTCAAGGCAGACGGTGAACACACAAACGATCTGCGCCCCCAGACCTTTTCCTTCTTCAACGATTCTCCCCCGTGAGGAGTTGCTGAAGGTGCTCGACCAAAGGCGCGCGCAGGGGGAAAAACTCGTTTTCACCAATGGCGTGTTTGATCTGATACATCCCGGTCATGTCCGCTACCTCCGCGATGCGCGGATAATGGGCGAAATGCTGGTTGTGGCGCTTAACACTGATGATTCCGTGCGGCGTTTGAAGGGACCCCTCCGCCCCATTCTGCCTTTCGTGGAACGCGCCAAAATCATCGCCTCGCTCGAAATGGTGGATTATGTCACCTTTTTTGATGAAGTTACCTCTCTCGAGACAATAGTCCTGCTTCACCCCGACATCCTGGTGAAGGGCGGCGATTATACACTGGACGGGATAGTCGGCAGGAATGAAGTTGAAACGATGGGCGGCATCGTGAGAAGCATTCCATTCGTGCAGGGTTTTGCTTCCACTCTCATCATCGAAAGAATCGTGCAGTCCGCTTCGGTTGCCCCGACGCGATAGAAAAACAGGAAAGGAATTTTATGGAATCCGCGGTCAATTTTGAAAATGGCGACAAGGTGAAACACCCCAAGTTTGGCACAGGCACTGTGACAGGACAGGGCGGTTATGAAAACCACGAAAAGGTCATTGTAAAGTTCAGCGGCGAGATTGGCGAAAAAACACTCATCATCAAATATGCCAAACTAAAAAAGATTCACGAGCGACCGACATTGGAGGCGGCTCAGTCCGCAAACGAGCCGACAGAAACGGCATGAACGGCATCAGTCCTGAACTCGTTCGGCATGTTGCCCTCCTATCGCGTCTTGAGCTCAGCGAGGGGGAAACATGCCGCTTCGGGGACGACTTGGCGAATATTCTCGATTATGTGGCCAAACTTAATGAGCTCGACACATCCAGCATCCCGCCAACCTCGCACTCATTCAAAATGAGCAATGTGTTCCGTGAGGATGTTGTCCAGCCCTCGCTGACAAACCCCGAGGCGCTTGCCAACGCACCCGATGCCGAAAATGACTGTTTTAAGGTGCCTGCTGTCATCCAGGAGTTATAACACACACTTATTCATAGCCCCGGCGTTTGACATTCCATGCATCGCGTTCCTGCCTGATCCCATGAAAATCGCGCTTTGCCAGCTTGACACGATCACCGGTAACATTGCGCATAACCTGTCCCGGATCATCGGGCAATTGCGCGCCGCGGCCGGAGCCGGGGCCAAACTCGCCATTTTTCCCGAAATGGCCGTCACGGGGTACCCGCCCAAGGATCTTCTGGAATATGATTCGTTCGTGCAAAAGGCAGAGGCAGCTCTCGACACGATACAGCAGACCTGCACTGCCTTGCGCATCACCTGCATTACTGGCGCCGTATCCAGGAATATTTTCGGGGGCAAGAAAACCCTGCTCAACACCGCGGCGCTCATACCACCCGGCGGGGCAATCGAACTCACATACAAAAAATTGCTGCCCACATACGATGTCTTCGATGAACACCGATATTTCGAGCCGTGTCCGCCCGATTTCACATCACCCATCCATTCATGGGCTGACCAGAATGGCCAAGTCAGGCTGGGAATTTCCATCTGCGAGGATATTTGGAATGACAACGAATTCTGGGCGGATGGGCGGCTCTATGATTATGATCCTATCGAAGGACTGATACACTCGGGCGCAAACCTGATCATCAACATCAGCGCATCGCCCTTTGTCGCCGGCAAGCCGGCACGCCGCGCCTCGATGCTCGCGCACATCGCGCGCAAGCGGGCAACACCGGTGATATGCGTCAACCAAGTGGGCGGGTGCGACCAGATCATCTTCGACGGCGGAAGCGGCGTTTTCCTGCCCGATGGAACCGTGCCATGCAGTGCCGGATGGTTCAGTGAGCGCATGGTCGTATGGGACACACATCATCGAAAACCCGATGCGAATTATCACGCGACGCTACAAAGAGCGGGCGACGACACAGCCGCGATCCATGATGCGCTTATCCTTGGGCTCAGGGACTATCTCGCGAAAACAGGATTTCGGCAGGTCATCGTGGGCAACAGCGGGGGCATTGATTCCGCCACGGTGATCACGCTGGCGACCGCCGCGCTTGACTCGGCGAATGTCATCAGTGTTTCCATGCCCGGCCCTTTCACCAGCGGCGAAACGCGCGCGGACAGCGCCGAATTGGCGCGCAGGCTGGGCATACGACACATTGAGCTGCCGATCGCGGCCCCGTTCGACACCATGCGCGCCCTGCTTGAATCGCCTCCGGTTCTGGATGCGCTTTTTCATCATCCGGCCGGGAGCGCCTCTTCCGCCCCAATACCCAGTGGCGCCCGGATCTCCAAACTCGCCAACGAAAATCTCCAAGCCCGCATACGCGGCAACATCCTGATGTGGCTGTCCAACGCGATCACCGATCCGCCAACACTCCTTTTGTCAACGGGTAATAAAAGCGAAATGGCCGTGGGTTACTGCACGCTTTACGGGGACATGGCCGGCGGACTCGCGCTCATTTCTGATGTGCCCAAGATGATGGTCTACAAACTCGCGCGCCATCTCAACTCCGCCATGGGAAAACCAATACCGCAATCCGTCATCGACCGCGAACCGACAGCCGAACTGGCGCCGAACCAGAAAGACACCGACTCGCTGCCGCCGTATCCGGTGCTCGATGATATTATCCGGCTCTATGTGGAGGAGCGCAGAGGCGAGGAGGAAATCATTGCCGCGGGCGTCGCGCCGGTCGATCTTGTCAGACGGGTTGTCCGCATGATCGGCAATGCCGAATACAAACGCCAGCAGGCTCCGCCCGGCCTGAAGGTCACAAGCAAGGCTTTCGGCTTCGGGCGTCGCATGCCCATCGCCCGCGGACGCATCTAAATCATGTTGTCCGAAAGCCGCCGACTGATCCTGGCGGCATTCGCAATGGGTTTTTCCGCTGTGATCGTTCAGCTTGTGCTCATGCGCGAATTGCTGTGCGCCTTTTCCGGCAACGAAATCATGCTGGGCATCGCGCTTGGCGGATGGCTGTTGACAACCGGCATCGGATCGCTGCTGGGGCGGAGCGCCAACCGCTTGAGAAAGCCGGCTATATTTCTGGTTGCGGGATTCGCGCTGCTTGCCGCACTTCCCATAGCACAGGTTTTTACACTCAGAGTCGTGCGCGACATTGTCTTCACCAGGGGCGCCGCGGTTGGCGTTGGCGAGACTGTTCTCGCCACCCTTGCCATCCTGCTGCCCTACTGCATCGTATCAGGCTGCATGCTCACCCTGACATGCGAGGCGCTCGCAAGATACGAAAGCCGGCGCGCGATAGGCCGCGTCTATTTCGCCGACAGTATGGGCAGCATCGCGGGAGGAATCGTTTTCTGTTTCGTGCTCGCGGGACGCCTTGATCATTTCATGATACTCATGATCGCCTCCATGTTCATCCTGCTTGTGGGATGGATGCTTTGTTTTCCCTCCCCCGCGGATCAGTTGCCCAATCAAAATGACAAGCGTCCAATGGTTCCGGGCGCCATCCTGACCGCAATGGTTATGATCATGATTGTTGTGGCAGTGCTCACAGATCCCGACGCGATCACCACCCGCCTGCAATATCCCCGCCAGAACATCCTCTACCGCGGGAATTCACCCTATGGACGCCTTGTCGTCACGGAGACCGACGCCCAGTTGAATTTCATATTGAACGGCCAGCCGTACGTCTCGACCGGCAACATCGAGCAGGTTGAGGAAACAGCGCATTATGCCATGATACAGGCTTCCACCCCCTGCAAAGTTCTTCTTGTGGGAGGGGGCATTTCAGGCACGGCAAAGGAAATCCTGAAATACGGCATCGACGAGATCACCTGTGTTGAACTTGATCCGCGGATACTCGATGTGGGACGCGGATTCCTTGGCGGCAATCTTGATGATCCGCGTATCAGGCTGGTGAGCAATGACGGCAGGTTATTCATTAAAACAACTGACGGGAAGTACGATGTCGTCATTATTGACGCGCCCGAACCCGCTACCCTGCAGGCCAACCGGTTTTACACCGACAGCTTTTACCGTGAGGTGAAACGGATTCTTGCGCCAGGCGGAATTCTTTGCTTCGCGCTGGGTGATTACGCGAATTACATCAGCCGCGAGCAGGCGCGAATGCTCTCATCGGCCCGGCGCACGCTTGAAACGTGTTATCGCAACGTTCTGCTCATTCCCGGCGGCAGGATATTTCTCCTCGCGTCGGATGCTCCGTTGCACAGCGACATCGCGCGACGCCTTAAAGAACGTAAAATACCAGTTGTCCACGTCACGCACAGCTACCTTGATGCGATGCTCACTCCCGACAGAATCGCTGAAGTCCAGCGGGCTTCAAATGAATCAGCCGAGATAAACAAGGACTTCAGCCCCGCGCTTTATGATTATTATCTGCGCCGCTGGGTTAGCCAGTTTAAAACGCAATTTGGAATGCTTGAGGGCATATTGGCCATCGCACTATTCACATACCTGTTCCTCATGCGCCCGGCGCCCTTTGCCGTCTTCGCAAGCGGTTTCGCGGCATCAGCGCTTGAGATCATCCTTCTGCTCGGATTCCAGGTGCTCTATGGCTGCCTTTATAACCAGATCGGTCTGGTCGTGACAATGTTCATGACCGGTCTGGCGGCTGGATCGTATTACGCCAACAGAAGGTTGAGCGCAGGGAATCGAACACTGCTGGGAGCCATGATGTTTGTCATGGCGGGATTCTCACTGGCGCTCCCATTGATCTTTGTGGCATTGCATCGGTTTGGCGCCGCGCCCGAATCATTGCCCGCCGTGCGGATGACCATCAATGTATTGACGCTCATGCTGGGCGGCATTGCCGGAGTGATCTTTCCGCTCGCAAGCCAGCTTCAAGGCGATGGCGCGGCGCATGTGTCCTCGCGACTGTATACCGCTGATTTTATCGGGGCAAGCCTTGGCGCGCTTCTCGTCAGCACACTGCTCATACCGCTCACAGGCATCACCGGCGCCTGCGCGCTCACCGCCCTGCTGAATCTCGCCGGCGGGACATTCGTAATATTCAGGAAAGGTTGAATCCAAACCGCGCATTCAATGGAACGGTTTGCGGAGCTTTCACTCGTCGTGCTGATCGCGATTGCCGGTCTTGTCGCCGCAATCCCGCTGGCGCGATTGCTTGCCATATTGGACATGGATACCCGGAAAGCAAAGCTTGCTATTATGCCATCCTCATGCAGTTCGGAACATAAATAATGTATACATCGAAACACGATGACAGAGACGTAGTTCATGGTTGATCCCACCGATAAGACGCGAGCATCCCCTTCGGCGGATGTGTTTGCGGGCACGCTCACACGCCGAAGCGCGTTGAAGTATGCGATTGCAGGTCTTGCGGGATTGGCTTGCACAGGCTCGTGCGGATGGCTGCTTTTGCGCCGTTCAGAAGCCGGCATCTTCGCGGAAACATCAGGCATCTTCAAAGGTGACGCGCCCAAGGATGAACTTTGGGAACAATGGAACAAAAGGGGCTGGGTCAGGGAAGCGCGGCATTATGTCAAGATCGGGCCGGCTGTGATGTGCAAGCTCTGTCCCAACCACTGCCGTTTGTCGCCCGGCGACCGCAGCCGTTGCCGCAACAAAATCAATCGTGGCGGAACATTGCAGACATTGGCCTATGCCAATCCATGCGCGTTTCATGTTGATCCCGTCGAGAAGAAGCCATTGTTCCACTTTCATCCCGGAACGCGGACTTTCTCGCTCGCAACCGCAGGTTGTGTGCTGCGATGCCTGAATTGTCAAAACTGGGACATTTCACAAAAAAAGCCCGAGGAAACGAAGGACCCCTCCGGCCAGGAATACCGGTTGCGTCCTGATGCCCCGCAACCGGCAAGTCTCGATGACATCGCGCGGTTGAGCATGTTTCCCGAGGATGTTGCCGCCATGGCGCAAGCGCTGAAGTGCCCATCAATATCCTATACATACTCAGAGCCTGTCGCCTATTACGAATATGCATATGACACATGCAAACTGGCGCGGGATAACAAGCTTAAGAACATCCTCGTGACCAGCGGTTACATCGAGGAGGTAGCGTTGCGCGACATCGCGCAATATGTCGACGCGGCTCATGTCGATCTCAAGGGATTCGACGAACAGATTTACCAGCAGCTTAACTCGGGAAGCCTGCAACCTGTCCTGAATACCCTGAAAACACTCAAGTCAGTGGGTGTGTGGTTCGAAATCATCAATCTGATCGTGCCCACCTATACCGACAAGGAAGACGTGATCCAGAGAATGTGCGGCTGGCTGACGGAAAATATCGGCGCCGATGTTCCTCTCCACTTCTCGCGGTTCTCGCCTGCGCACAAGCTCACTCAACTGCCTCCAACCCCCGTTGAAAAACTCCTCAAGGCGCGCTCCATCGCGCAGGCCGCGGGGCTGCGTTATGTCTATATTGGAAATGTCCGCGGTGTGGAGGGCGCCGAGACAACCTTCTGCCCCAATTGCAAAAAGGCCGTCGTCGTGCGGGACATGTTCGCCGTGACCGCGATAAACATCGAAAACAGCAGGTGCGCATTCTGCAAGACTCTGATTGCCGGGGTGTGGAGCGATGGGAACATGCCGGCAGCGGCCGGCCCCGCATGATTTCATCGCTTGCCAGCCAGCTTTCCATGCGTTTGATTGCGCCATGTTTTTGACATGACCAGCAACGATGCTCAAACTTCCCGCGATTCCTCGCCCGTCATTTCAAAACGGCGGCCGCGATTCTGGCGCGCGCGCAATATTCGCCGCATCACGCAATCCGTGTTTCTGCTGTTTTTCATCTATTTGATATGGGGCGGGTGCGGCACACCACAGATTTCAGGCGGATGGGAACTTGCGGCCATGCCCGGACCGCAAATCCTTTTTCTTGCCGATCCGCTTGCATGGTTTTCCGCGGCAATCTCATCAAGATCAATCCTCGTTCATTTGCCCATCCTGTCGGGCATCTTTATCATCCTCACGCTGATCTTAGGGAGGGTGTTCTGCGGCTGGGTCTGCCCCTTGGGCACGATCATCGATATGACGGGACGTTATCTGCGGCCCACGCGGCTTGAACTTCGCGATGCCCGCGCGCGCCGCGAACAGCGCGCCAAACACATGACCGCGCCATTATTCTCCTCCCATGTGAAATATTACCTGCTCGTTTTCCTGTTGACGCTTGCGGCTCTTGGCGCCAACCTTGCCGGGTGGTTTGATCCACTCGCCATCCTGATGCGCGCAACAGCCTTTGCGATCACGCCTTCAGCCGACTGGGCCATCCAGCAAACTCTCGGGCATGTCTCGGGAGAGTCCGCGCTCGGAGCCGCCTTTGCCCCCACATACCACTGGTTGCGGGCGCATATCATGAATCCCGTGGCGCAGGCATACGGGCAATCTTTTCTTCATCTGGGAATTCTCGCGTTGATTCTTGCGCTGAGCCGCCTGCGCAGGCGTTATTGGTGCAACGTGTTGTGCCCCCTCGGCGCATTCTATGGCTTGTTATCGCGCTTCGCATTATGTAAAAGGCGCGTGCGAACGTCACAATGCGCCGAGTGCGCCGTGTGCGGGCATATCTGTCGGATGGAAGCCGTGCAACCGGGTCAGGCATTCATAGCTGATCCCGGCGAATGCCTGCGCTGCATGGAGTGCGGCGACGCCTGCCCGCGCGGCGGCATCGATATGACTGCCCGCGCTATTCAGGAGGACGCTCAACATGCCCGCGCGCCATACAGCATTACGAGGCGTGGCATGCTCGGAGCCGTTGGGGCAAGCATCACAACACTGCCTTTGCTGCGCATGAAGGGATTGGGTCAGGCTGACGGATCAGAGGAATCATTGCCATTCAAGGCAAGCGAGTTCCTGTTGCGCCCGCCCGGCGCCGCCCGCGAGGGCCTCTTCCTGCGCCTGTGCCTGCGTTGCGGAACATGTTTCAAGGTCTGCCCGCAAAACGCATTACAACCGGCCTTGCTTCAATCGGGTCTTGAGGGACTGTGGTCACCCGTCGTTGTTCCGCGCATCGGTTATTGCGAACCATCCTGCACGCTTTGCACACAAAACTGTCCCTCACACGCGCTACAGGCGCTCGAAAAAGACGGGAAACGCATACGCGGCCGCCTGGGCACGGCATGGGTTGACCGCAACCGTTGTCTGTCATGGTCGGCCGATCAGGAATGCGGCGTATGTGAGGAAATGTGTCCCGTGTCGCCAAAAGCAATCGAAATGCGCAATACAAATGGCAATGCCGGCCGCGTCGGGAAAATGATATCCGCGCCCCATATCGCCGCAGACCGCTGCATTGGATGCGGCATTTGCGAAAACAAATGCCCCGTTGACGGCGCGGCCGCCATTCGCGTCACACGAATCGGCGAAAGCCGCCACGCCGCTTGATTGTCAAACCAGGCATGATAGCATAAACATCGAATGCGTCCCGCCGCATCACGGCCGCTGGCGCAAAGTCCCCGCCTGCTGAATGACGCGCCAGATGCGTTCGGGCGTGGCGGGAGTGCGGGTGATCGGAATGCCCAGCGCGTCACTTATGGCTCCCACCATGGCGGGCGTTGTCCCGATGAGCGGCGGTTCGCCCACGCCATGCGCTCCATATGGACCGCTGGCATCGTTGCCCTCGTAGATCACGACTTCGATCTGCGGCAGGTCGCGGATCGTGGGAATGATGTAATCAGTGAAGCCGGTGTTAAGCAGTTTGCCGTGGTCGCTGAAGATGACCTCCTCCATGACCGCCATGCCGATGCCCTGCGCCACGCCGCCCTGAATCTGTCCCTCAATCTGCTGGGGATTGATAGCCTTGCCGACATCATGGCACGCGATGTAGCGCTCAACGCTCACTTCGCCTGTTTCCGTGTCAACAAGCACCTGCGCGATGTGCGCCCCAAAAAGATAGGTGATGAACGCGAGTTGTGAAAGACCGGTTTCATGGTTTTCCGGCTGAGTGGGCGGCTTGAATATTCCCGTGGCTTCGAGCTTGTGGCCGCGACGCAGCCCCAAGGCAAAAACCTCGCCGACACTCATTTTCTGTGAACGGTCATTTTTGTTATACAGAATCCCGTCCTCGATGACGACCTCAAACGGATGAACGCCGAAATACGCGCCCGCGATGTCAAACAGTTGCTCGCGTAATTCAGCGCACGCCATCTTGACAGCTGTGCCGGTGAAATACGTCTGGCGTGTCGCTGATGATGAGCCGCTTTCCGGCGTGAGCAGGGTGTCGGCAACTGTCACACGCACACATCCGATAGGCATGCCCATTTCCTCCGCGGCGATCTGGGCAATGATATTGATCACCCCTTGGCCGCACTCGACGGCCCCGCTGTACACTTCCAGCCCGGCCTGACTGTTGAAACAGACACGAGCGCGCGAAGTATCCGGGAAATTGTCGCCATAGCCCAATCCGAAACAGATGGCGCTCACGCCATAACCACGGCGCAGATGCGCCGCCTGGGTCTCATAATTCCGCAAACGCCATGCTGAAAGCGATTCTCGGATTCCGGATTCCGGATTCAGAACCGAATGATCAATGCGCGCAAAGCGCGCAAGCGCCGCATGAAGACAATCAATCGGTGTGGCGTTGGGAATAACCTGCCTCGTCGTGACGCACTCCCCGCTGCGTATTAGATTTTTCAGGCGTAGCTCGACGCGGTCCATGCCAAGTTTTCCGGCAAGCTGGTCAATGATTCCCTCGTAAGCGATGGCCATCTGCGCCGCGCCAAAGCCCCGCATTGCGCCCGTGGGATTATTGTTTGTGTGAACACCGTAAACATCAACTTCCACATTTGGCACACGATAGGGACCGGTTGCGTGCGAACTCTTGGCTCCAAGCGTGTAACGACAGCGGATAGCATGGCGTTTGTGGCGCGCGCTCATTGACTCCGCGCGTGAATAATGCATGTATATCCCGCGGCCTGGATTTTTCAGCGCGCACATGCCGAGACAGATTTGAATCGAGATGTCCTCACGTCCGCCAAATGCGCCCCCCGTGGCGGGTTGTATGATGCGCACCCTCTCGACAGGCACACCGAGCGCCAGCGCGATCAGCCGGCGTTCCTCGTGAACCCACTGCCCGCTGGCCCGTATTGTCAGCAATTTCCCGTCGTATTCCGCGCACCCCGCTTCAAGATCCAGAAAAGCATGATCCACGGTTTGGGTGTTGAAGGTCTCCTGAACAACAACATCGCATTCATTGCGCAGGGCGCCCTTGGCATCCCCTTTGCGAATCCGTTTTTCAACCATGACATTGCCCTTGGGATGAATATGCCGCGCGCCGTCAGCCAGGGCTTCGTCAATTGTGGTGATGGGCTTATGAGGGCGATAGTTGACGCGGATAAGCTTGAGCGCCTCCTCCGCAATGTGTTCATTCTCAGCCAGAACGATGGCCACGGCGTCGCCCATGTAGCGAACCCGGGTTTCGGCCAGCACCGTCTGATCGCGGATGATCAAACCATGACGGTTCGTGCCCTCCATATCCCGCGCGGTATACACCCCGACCACGCCCTCCTGCGACTCAGCCTCAGCCGTGTCAATGCCCAATATGTCCGCGGACGCATGCTCACTGCGCAACATCCGTGCAAACAGCATCCCCGGCTCATAAAAATCACCCCCAAATTTCGTGTCGCCAGTAACTTTACCCTCTGCGTCACAGCGCGGAATGGACTGGCCGATCAGCGGCATGATCATGGACTCCTTTGGATTCTGATGACATAAACCATTTCCACCAAACAGCAACAAAAGCAAGCGTTTTGCTGTGCCCTCTGTGATCGCGCTTGCATCTCCAGCATTCATTCGTATCATTCAATGTAGTATATGATATGGTAAAAAATCACATTCTCACGGGAGCGGGACATGGCAGACACTGAGGATATCAACGAGGAACAAGCAGAACCTGTGGCGCCTAAATTCAACTTCACCACCGCCGAGGAATATCTCTCCCCCGCCGAGGAAGCGGCTCAAAAAGAGGATTTTGACACGGCAACCGCCATACTGCGTGAGGCGGCGGCTTTATACCCAGGCAATGCCACGGTAAATTATGATCTTGGTGTGGCCATCTTCATGAAGCTCAAGGCGGATCTTGCCCATCTTGAAATCTGGGAGGATCTGGCCGGGCAGGAAGAACTGGCAGAGGAATGCTTCGACGCCTACCAGGCGGCCATCGAGGCCGATCCAAAGATGACCGCCGCCTATAACAATCTCGGCCTGCTGCTGGCGTTGCGCGGACGCAAACGCAAGGCGCTGGAGGTGCTCGATCAGTCGCTCGAAATCAATCCTGACCAGCCGGACATCCGCGAAGAGGCCGGGCAAATCCGTCAACAGATCTCGGAGGAGTAATCTGCACATCCGAGGGCGCGCTTTTGACATCATCTGCCTGAGCCACTTGGCATGGGAGGAGACGTTATTTCAGCGCCCCCAACAGATCATGCTGAACATGGCCGCACGCGGCCATCGGGTCATGTATGCGGGATGCGTGGGAATGCGCCCGGCCATCAAACTGTTCTCACGGGGTCAATCAGGCTGTGTGGTTGATGGATTCGCGGGTGTCCATGATTTCCAGGACGATGGAGGACTGCTTTATCACAATCTTTCATATTCACCCTGGGCATGGCGGTTCGGAGCCGCCCGAATGAAAATGGCAGCCGACACCATTGAACGCCGCCACAAAACCGCATGGAGCGGGCATGAAAACGCCGGGGATCGCTTGCGCGTCGCATGGATATACCATCCTGGCTTGCTGGATCTGGCGCGTGCGTTGCGACCCGATATGATCATCTATGACATCATGGACCGATTCACTGAATTTACAGCATCCATGGAACTTGCCGATAAGATCGATCTTTCCCAACAGGAACGCGCCGCGCTGATGGGAGCTGATGTCATTTTTACAGGCGGGCACAGTCTTCACACTGCCGCATTGGAAGGATTGCAGGCCGGAAACGCCGCTCACAAACCCGTCCATTGTTTCCCGAGCGGTGTCGACATAGCCCACTTTGCCCAAGCTCTCGACAGCACGCTCCCGGAGCCGAGCGATATGACATCGCTTCCCAAGCCAATATTCGGATATTTTGGCGCAATTGATGAACGCCTTGATATCGGCCTCCTCGGCAAACTCGGCCGCGCGTGCCCCGCATGCTCCATCGTCATGGTGGGACCGGTATTGCAGCCAGCAGACATTTCAGAGCCAAACATCCACTTTGTCGGTCCCAAAAGCTATGCCTGCCTGCCCCAATACCTGAAAACCTTCAATGTCTGCCTGCTGCCTTTCAAGATGACACCGCTCGTGGCGCACATCAGCCCGACAAAAACCCCGGAATATCTGGCGGGGGGCAGACCTGTGGTGAGCGCCGCCATACCCGATGTGGCGGCTGATTGGGGCGACATTGTGCGCATCGCGAAAACATGCGAGGATTTCATCGCGGCATGCAATGCGTCGGCTTCCAAACCGCCCGATCCCGCGACACTCTCAAAGCTCGCGGCATCACGCTCACGCTCATGGGCTATAATCGCCGATGAAATGGAAAATCGCGTCAACACTGCCATTTTTCAAACCCCGAAATCATGATGTCATCGGATTTTGCCATTCATGTCGCGCCGTTTGTCTGACAGCGCCTCCCGCAGGTATCTTCCCGTGACCGACGCCGGATTGGCCGCCACTTTCTCAGGGGTGCCGGCAGCCGTCACATATCCGCCTTCATCTCCGCCCTCAGGGCCAAGATCGATGACACAGTCGGCGCATTTCACAACATCAAGATTATGCTCAATGACGATCACAGTGTTCCCCTGGTCTGTGAGCGCCTGCAGCACCGCGAGCAATTTACGCACATCATCAAAATGCAGTCCGGTCGTTGGCTCATCAAGAATGTACACTGTTTTTCCTGTGCCGCGGCGCGACAGTTCTTTGGCAAGTTTCACGCGCTGCGCCTCGCCGCCGCTGAGTGTGGTCGCGCTTTGGCCAAGCGTGATGTAACCCAATCCCACATCATTCAGCGTCCGCAACTTGTGTCTCACCGCGGGCACCCGCGTGAAAAGGTCACATGCTTCCTCCACGGTCATTTCAAGCACATCGGCGATGGATTTCCCGGCGTAAAGCACCTCCAGTGTCTCGCGGTTGTACCGCCGCCCCCCGCAAATCTCGCACTCCACATAGACATCCGGCAGGAAGTGCATCTCAACCTTGATCAGCCCGTCGCCGCGGCACGATTCACATCGCCCGCTCTTCACATTGAAACTGAAGCGCCCGGGTTTGTATCCGCGGACGCGCGATTCCGGCAACTGCGCAAACATGTCGCGGATCGGTGAAAACACACCCGTGTATGTGGCAGGATTTGACCTTGGCGTGCGCCCGATAGGCCCTTGGTCAACATCCACAACCTTGTCCACAAGCTCGATGCCATCGATTGCGTCGTGATCGCCGGGTTTGTAATGGGAACGATACACTTGATTGGAAAGAGCGCGATACAAAATATCAACCACGAGTGTGCTCTTGCCGCTGCCACTCACACCAGTGACGCAAATGAATAATCCAAGTGGAAACGCCACGTCGACGTTCTTCATGTTGTGCTCGCGGGCTCCGCGAACAACGAGCTGGCGCGCCGGATCAGGCGTCCGGCGCGCGCGCGGAGTCTCGATGCGCTCATCACCGCGCAGAAAGCGGCCTGTCACTGATTCATTCGAGCGCTCGATATCGGCTGGCTTTCCGGAGGCCACAACATGACCGCCCAAACGCCCGGCCCCGGGGCCAAGATCCACGATATAATCAGCCTGCCGGATCGTCGGTTCATCATGCTCGACCACCACAACCGTGTTTCCGGCGTCACGCAGATTCTTTAGCGTGTCCAGCAGCATTTGATTGTCGCGCTGATGAAGACCGATGGAAGGCTCATCGAGCACGTATAACACGCCGACAAGCTGCGAGCCGATCTGTGTGGCCAGTCTTGTGCGTTGCGCCTCTCCCCCCGATAATGTCCCCGCGCCCCGGTCAAGACTCAAGTAATGCAGCCCCACATTCATCAGGAATCCGAGCCGTTCGCGCACTTCCTTCAACACGGGGGCCCCAATCTGCCGCTCGCGGGGTGTCAGATCGATCCGGTTGATGAAGTCGAGTGCGCGGCCGGTTGTCATCGCGCAAAGTTCGCTGATGTTCAGCCCCCCCAGCCGCACCGCCCGCGCCGCCGGGCGCAGCCGTTGCCCGCCGCATTCGGGGCAGGGCAGCTCGCGCATGAAACGGCCGAGTTCCTGCTCATGCTCTTCGCTGTGCCGCCGTTTGACACGCGGAACCATCCCCTCCCACGTCATCCCTGTCTTCCACGACGTGCCTGAGCGTGTTGTATATTCGACTGATAATTGTTCCCCGCCGTTTCCCCACAGCAGAAGTTTCTTCACATGTTTGGGAAGTTTCTTGTAGGACACATCCAGCCGAAAATCATAATGTTCAGCCAGCGCCTTGAGCAGCGCCCTGTCCCAGAAACCATGTTTGGGCATGTCATCGTTGGATGTGGCTTCCATCCATTGCAGCAGCGCCCCTTCATCGATGCTGAGATCGGGATTGGGCACGAGACTCGGCTCGTCAACTTCCAGCATTGTGCCCAAACCCTCGCATTTGGGGCATGCGCCGACAGGCGAGTTGAACGAAAAAAGCCTGTGTGTCAATTCGTCTATGGACTCGCCGCAATCGGGACAGGCATATTTCTCGCTGAAAAGCCGCACACGCCCATCGTCGATTGTCTCTGTTTCAACAAGCCCCTCGGCCATGCGAAGCGACAATTCAACCGACTCGCGCAGACGCGCCGCGTGTGCGGGCGCGACCGTCAGACGGTCAACAACAATTGAAATGTCATGCTTGTAACTTTTTTTCAACTTGGGAGGGTCGTCGAGGTCAACAATCCGGCCGTCGACACGCGCGCGCACAAATCCCTGCCGTCGCGCATCCTCCAGCTCTTTGTGATACTCGCCCTTGCGCCCGCGAACGATGGGAGCCAGCACATGAAACTTCGTGCCAGCGGGCCAGCCCTGAATGACATCCACCATTTTATCGACTGTCTGTGATTCGATTGGCCGGCCGCACTTTGGGCAATGGGGACGGCCGACATTCGCATAAAGAACTCGAAGGAAATCGTAGACCTCCGTGACCGTGCCCACTGTCGAGCGGGGATTGTGTCCGATTGTTTTCTGTTCGATCGATATGGCCGGTGAAAGCCCTTCGATCATCTCCACCCGCGGCTTGTGCATCTGATCCAGAAATTGCCTCGCATACGCCGATAGCGATTCCACATAACGCCGTTGTCCCTCGGCGTATATTGTGTCAAATGCCAAAGATGATTTGCCGCTGCCGCTCAGTCCTGTGATCACCACAAAACTGTCGCGCGGAATGGCAATATCAATGTGCTGAAGATTGTGCTCCGAGGCGCCGCGGATGATAATCGAATCGCTTTGTCCCATCAACCACTATCAGTACACTATTTTCATCATTCCATTGAATAATGTGAAAACTGTTTGATTCTCTCTATCTGCGTCTGGAAAACAGACCGCAATCCGCAGGCTTAAAACCAACGGTATCATAAAATTCCGCAGTCTTGTGCTGTGAACAGGTATATGCAGGAAGAATGCCACAGATCATTGAGAAAAAAATCCTTGCGCCCCGCACGAATTATTTTCGCCTCGCGGCGCCCCTGATTGCCGGCCATGCTCAACCGGGCCAGTTTGTTGTCATACGCGTAGAAGAAGGCGGTGAGCGCATTCCGATCACGATTGCCGACATCGACACCGGCGAAGGCTCCATCACCCTGATCATCCAGGAGGCCGGAAAAACAACCGAACGGATGGGTTTGCTGCGAACAGGCGACGAAATTCGTGACGTTCTTGGCCCCTTGGGGATGCCCTCGGAAGTCGGGGATTTCGGAACCGTCGCGCTTTTGGGCGGAGGTTTTGGCATCGCGGCCATCCACCTGCTTGCCAAAGCCCTGCGCAAGCACAAGAACTATATCATTTCCATCATCGCCGCCCGAACCAAGGAACTGCTTATCATGGAGGACGAAATGCGCCGGGTGTCCGACGAACTGCGCGTCAAGTCCGACGATGGCTCGG
Source organism: Candidatus Sumerlaeota bacterium (assembly GCA_026398535.1). Lineage (GTDB taxonomy): Bacteria > Sumerlaeota > Sumerlaeia > Sumerlaeales > Sumerlaeaceae > JAPLSQ01. Next base: position 29,536 of record JAPLSQ010000121.1, read on the forward strand.
CGGGCACGAAAGGGCTCGTGATCGAACCTCTCGATGAAATGCTCAAAACCGGACGCCACATCGACCGTGTTATGGCTGTCGGCCCCATCCCCATGATGCGCGCCGTCAGCGAACTGACCCGCCCATATGGCGTGAAGACCATCGTCAGCCTGAATCCCGTCATGGTCGATGGCACGGGCATGTGCGGCGGCTGCCGCGTCGAAATCGGCGGCGACACCAAGTTCGCGTGCGTGGACGGTCCGGAGTTCGATGCCCACCTTGTCAATTTCGACGAGTTCATTAAACGCAATCAGATGTACAAAGAATATGAGAAACTTTCCGCGGAGACATGCCGGCTCGCCACCGCGGCCGATGCGCTCGCGTCCGCGCAGGTGAAGTAGTTGAAAGGAATGAAGCAGTGGAAGTAAAAGACAGACTCAAGATACAACGGCACAAAATCCCTGAACGCGACCCCGTTCAACGCGCTGAATGTTTCGAAGAAGTTGCCCTTGGTTTCGACGAAAAACTCGCTGTCGGCGAGGCGCAAAGATGTCTGCAATGTAAAAAACCAGTCTGCATGGACGGTTGTCCCGTTGCCATCGACATTCTGAAATTCATCCGCCAGGTCACCGAAGGGGATTTCGCCGGAGCCGCCCGCACCATTCGCGCCACCAACAGCCTGCCTGCCATCTGCGGTCGTGTCTGCCCGCAGGAATCGCAATGCGAAAAAACATGCGTCCTCGCCAAGAAGGGATTGCCCGTCGCCGTCGGTGCTCTTGAGCGATTCGTCTCGGATTATGACCAGCGCTACGGCCTCACCGATGGCATGACACCTGGGCTGCCCACTGGCAAAAATATTGCTGTTGTCGGCTCGGGCCCCGCCGGCCTTACGGCCGCCGGACACCTGGTGCTTGCCGGCCATGGCGTCACAGTTTTCGAGGCCTTTCATGAACCGGGCGGCGTGCTCATTTATGGCATCCCCGAATTCCGGTTGCCGAAAATTATTGTAAGGCAGGAAGTGTCGAAGTTGGCGAACCTTGGCGTCGAATTTGCGCTGAACACGCTGGTGGGCCGCACCATCTCAGTTGATGAACTCCTCAAGGACGGTTATTCTGCCGCGTTCCTTGCTCCAGGCGCCGGGGTGCCCGCGTTCATGGACATCCCCGGGGAAAATCTCTGCGGCGTCTATTCCGCCAATGAATTTCTGACGCGCGTTAACCTTATGAAAGCCTTCCGCTTCCCCGAGCATGACACGCCCGTTTACTGCGGCAAGCATGTCGCCGTGATCGGCGGCGGCAACACCGCCATGGATGCCGCGCGCACGGCCTTGCGCCTTGGTCCAGAGAAAGTTTACATCATCTACCGGCGTTCCGAACTTGAAATGCCCGCCCGGCGAGAAGAAATTCATCATGCCAAGGAAGAGGGCATTCAGTTCATGACGCTCACTGCGCCTATCGCCTATCGCCCCAATCCGCGCGGCTGGGTTGGCGAAATGGAATGCATCCGCATGGAACTCTCTGAACCCGACGCGTCAGGCCGCCGCCGCCCCGTGCCCATCGAAGGCTCCAATGTCGTCATTCCCGTCGACACAGTCGTCGTGGCCATCGGCGCGAAAATCAACAACCTGCTTGTCCACACGACACCGGGACTCCAAACCGACCGCCGCGGAAATCTCATCGTCGACAAGGCAACCCAGATGACCACCCGGCCGGGGATTTATGCCGGCGGTGACATCGCCTCGGGCGAAGCCACGGTCATCGCCGCGATGGGCCAGGGCCGCGCCGCCGCGAAAGCTATTTGTGAATACGTGAAATAGCCGCCGCAGGCTGGCGCATGTTTGATCTGGTGCATTGTTCTACTCCCCTGCCGCTGCTCCGGCCAAACCAAACCGCAGAGCTTTCAGTTTCATGAGGGCTTCACGCACCTGACGCGGCTGTGACAGATCCGCATTGACAACCCATTTCCCGTAATCAGACGCCTTTGACCTTATGATGTCGGGCAGGGACATGTCCGCCCCGATCTTTCTCGCCAGTGCGCCGAGTGTTTCCCGCGGTTTCATATGCAGGCGCGCGCGCCAGCACAATTCTTCGGGAGTCACAACTTTCACATAAGGTGACAACCTGTCCACACACCATGCCAGCGGCCCTATCCCTCGTTCACACCCAGTGGCGATACTTGCTGAGGATTGATCGACTTCCTCGGCAAGAATGTTCTTCGATGTGCCGGCCTTTTTAAACCACGACCACACATGCACGCTTGTCCAGTCAAAGTATGCGTCACCAGTCGGCGGTCCCTTGTGCTCGGACTCATTGATCATCTTCGCCACGAGCGCCGGCGGCCCATTGTTTTCAACCTTGGACAATTGCCCCCATAGCGCGTATCGCGCGGAAATGACAGGGATCGGATCGCCCTCGCTGTTGCGCACCCACAAGATTTTGCCCAATCCGGCGTTATACGGATAGTATTGCATGGCGAAGATGCCCGCAAGATTGGGGATCTTGCGGGCAAATATCTCGCAGGCCCTCAGCGCCTCCGTTGTGTCCCAATCCATCGCCAGCAGGCAAAGGCAGCGGATTCCAAGCCGGTCGAAGCGTCCGGCAAATTGTTCCGCGCGTTTTTCCAGCAGTTTCACAGGATCAGCGTTTCTGTGACGCCCATAATTCTCAGGGTAAATGTATCCATCGCTGAAGCTCACGATATTGTCGAATTCCGTTGCTGTCGCCGCAAGGTATTCAAGCGCTGGAACTGCCGACATGGAAAGCCCGCAGACCGGAGCTGTCCAGCCGATGGGAAATCTGCCGCGATTGGGATTGTCCCAGTAGGAACCGCCATCGGAGAAGAAAAATCCGCCCAACGCCCACTGGATATTGTCGCCATCTGTCGTGATAAACGATGTAAAATGCCTGTCTTCCTGCCATTGCATGCGGATCGGATCAAAAGATGAACCGCGATTTGGCAGGAGTTGTTCCCATGGCGCGTCAGCTCCCGCCCGCACCGTGGCCATGACCGGCAAATTTACGATCCAGTTGCTCGCGGTATGAAACATCGCGTTGTCAGTGATCTGGTTTGTCATCGTATCCTCCCCGCCGGCATTCCAGCCATAGACCGGCGAGTTTGGTTCGAGCCAGCGGAAGACGCGTTCCGTATCCGCATCCGCTCCAAAAATCATCATCGAGCCTGCGGCGATGCAATGATCGCGCATGTGAGGCGCTTTGGGATCGATGACATGAATCATACTGCGGCTCAAACGGCTGCCATAGTGTTCAAAGAGCCATGCGTCATCGCGTCCCCGCACATCGAGCAGCCTCCGCAATCCCAGACCGCGAAAAACGGATTCCGCGGCCTCCTCGACAATGATGGCGTCATACAATCCGGCCAGAGACGTGGCAACATTCACCGATTCGTCCCAAGGCCCCGAGCTGGTCGTGGCGGCATCATAAACGGAGCGTTTGCTCGAATCAGCCCGATAAAGGATGTAACCTCTGATCACACCCTCGCGCGCAAAATGACGCACCAAATCCAGAGTGTCAGACGTATGCTCCAGCCGGGCCTTGGTGTGTCTTATCACACTGTCGAGCCAGGCGGTATAATTTGGACTTGCCTTATCCAACACCCAGACCATCTCGCTGATTTTGCCCTCATTGGTTGCCTTGGCCGCCAATCCCGCCACCGAGGCAATCGTGAAGTGAAGCGATCCAAACACGCCGCCCGGATCTTTCCCCGGCGCCAGTGACTGGAAGGTATTCCAATCCGGCGTGACGTGGATGATTTCAGGCTTGACGAATGAGGGCCAGTACCCGCTGTCCATCGTCATCTTTTCCGCGATCAACGTCTTCGCGCATGACATCATCAACAAAACGATGAGAGTCCGTGTGATTGCTGAAACTTCCATTCTCTATTCCTTCCGCATTAACGTCAGATTGTCAAAATACGCTGTTCCTGTATTGTTTTTACTCACAAGATTCACACGCACGACATCCGCGTCGTGCGGAACCGTGCCTTTGACTTCAACCAGCTTCCAGCCTTCTGTTGAACCGGTGATGGATTCTGTCTTCGGCCCGCCCTTATAGCCCCAGCCGGGACCCGACAGGTAAAGAATCTGGACACAGTTCTCGCCCGTGGCATGATCCGCTTTGATGGATGCGCGCAAAGTGTATTCCTCGCCGGGCATGGCAGGCACGGGATATGACTGCCATAACGCATTTTCTGTCTTGCTCAAGACAGCGGCGCGTCCGCCATCAATTGTGCAAGTGGTTGACACGCCATAGCCGCCCTTGTCATCGCCGCCATAAAACATGCCCCGATGCCAGGCATAGGGTTGGGCGCCGTCCATATCGAAGGATGAATTAACGAGCAGATTCGCCTTGCGCGGCGGATCACTGACAACCAGAAAACCCTTGTCCGCCAAGTCAACATAGAGCGGTGAATCGGTCAGCACAACATTGTTGTCTTTCACCGGAATGCTTGTGCCATATATGTCTGTGACAGCGCTGGCTTTACAGATTATGCTCAGCGAACGCCCGCGCGGCGCCCAGGCAATCATCATATCATCGAACACATAACCGGCCGATTCCGTTCCGGGCTTTGCCTCCGCAAACAGCGCATACCCGCGAAATTTTTTCCCTTCGAGCTTTGACCGCATGACCTTGAAAGCCTGCGAGGAGCGTTTCAATCGCAGCTCTTTGCTGGCAAGTCCCCAACCCATCAGCTTGCCGTCTTCCATCCAATCCTGCAGATTAAACCAGTAAAGACGCTCCACGCCCCGTGCTGCCGCGATCGCGTATGATTGCGCCATATAGCGCGCCTGCGCATCAACCTCCTTTGGCTTCGCGGGATCAGCCTGCCATCCCATCTCGGTAATCCACAGCGGCATGGTTGTCAGGCCATTGCGGTTAAGAAGTGTTCGCATATTATCAATCTGCCGGCCCAAGTCCATTTCATCGGGACCATCAGCCATGGAATAGGGATGGAAACTGGCAACATCCATGCAATGCAACGCCCCATGCTCCGCGATGCCGAGAAACCAGTTGATGTCCGTCTCGCTTGTGGCGCCGCCGACAATGACGCATCCGGGATCAGCCTTGTGCGCGGCTTCATAGGCGGCCTTTAGCATGAGGCTGTAAGCGGCCACATTCGGCTCGGGCTTCCAGAAAGTGGGGATGTTCGGCTCATTCCAAACCTCCCAACATTTCACCTTGTCCTTGTAGCGGTTCACAGCCAGAAAGACATAATTCGCATAATCCCTGATGTCGTCTGGCGTGGCAGGGCAGCGATCGGGTGACCATATGGCCGAATAGCTCAGGATGGGCAGCGCATCCATCTTCTGGCGCGAGTAGAAATCCATCAGCCAGTCGCCCTTGCGCCAGTCCCATGTGCCGCGCTTGGGTTCAAGCACGCTCCACCAGAAATCACATCGGTCGGAGGCCGCGCCAATCCCCTTCATCAGCGCCATCTTGCGTTTCGCCGTCTGACTTGCCTCGGGACTGTCACGATAATGAAAATATCCCACGCCGTTGAGCGCGAAGAACTCGGGCTTGATGACACCCTGACGGCTGGACGCGGTCCGCTTTGGATCAGTTCCTCCCGCTTGCATTGTCAGAAGCCAAGACAGGGCCGCGCACATGCAGTAAAAATAACATGGTCTGATCATTTGAAACTCCCTTTGAGCTCATAGATTGGGGTTGCCGGATCGCCCGGGCGTTCAAAAACAAGTATAAGCGTCGCGCTCGTCGCGCGAGTCAGCATTTCCGCTGCCGGTGCGTTGAAATAAACCGGTTGCCCGGCTGCCGCCTTTCTTGCCGCATCAACAGCGTCAGCGGGTGACTTCACGGGCATCACTTTTCCCGGGAAAAGATACTCCTGCCATAAAAAGAACGAACCGGAAGGCGCGACCGCCAATATCCCGCGCGGATCAAGCATGCCGGCCATCATTTCCCCGAATTGGTTGTAAACATGCGCTTCATCACGTGAATTCCACACGACAGGAATGCGAATCGCCACTCCAAACACAAATAAACCGGCAATAAAATATGCCGCCACCGGACCGGATACACACCGCAGTGTTGATAGCACAGAAGTATGCGCTTGACCTGCCATTGATGACCGCCGTCTGAAAACAAGACGCCCGCGAGCCAGAGCTTCGCGCGCGAATCTGGCGCCAAGCAGCGCCCACAACAGCGCGGCCGCATGGTAACGCTCGGGATTCGATGTTTCATAGATGAGGGGAAATCCCAAGGCCGCGCATGATAAAATGAGCCACAACCAATGAATGAACTTGCGCAGATAACAGGCGCGCAATGCGAGAAATGCCAGAAGCAGCGCGCATAATGGTAAAAAGACTCTCCCGGGCAACTTGAAGAATCCGCCCCGCCCGAATCCGCGGACATATTCGCGCAACGCCTCCATCGGACCATTCTTCTGGCTGTAGTGGGCAATATAATCGCCCGCCGCCACGCTCCCGCCCGGGAAAATGCGGATGATCGCGAGAGTCGTGCATACCATGAAGATAAACAGGGCAACTATTGCCATTTTATGATCTTTGCTGAGTTTCCCGGATTTAAATGTTGCCGCCGCAAGCCCAATCGACCACAACCACGGTTCCGCCGTATGCAGAAGGCTTTCCGCAAAAAATACGCCCGCTATCCAATATGCGGCACGGCGCGGCGAGGCGCGGAATCCGATCAGCCATGCCACACCGGCAACGTAGAACGGCTCGAGCGCGAGATGGTCATTCCATGAATCAATCATGAATTCCCCGCCCGCTGTCATCATGTAACCCATGATCGCAAGCGCGGGCCATGCCATGAACCGGCTGCCAAACAAGCTGCGCCGCATGCGGACCATAACAAGGAACGCTGCCGCCAGGGCGCCCAGTTCCATCGCGGCGCTGCACCGGCGCAGATCAGGTTCGACAACCGACATGCCGCGCACAATCCAGTATTCAATATAATACTGGACGGGTCTGTGCTGTTTGAAAAGCTCATCAATCCGGTGATGGCGGAATCGCGCGAGTTGAAGCCATGTGTCATAATCCACGTTCTGCTGGGGAAAAGACATCCGCCATCCCGGCACGACAATGAATGCAAGCATTACGACACAGAAGACACGCTCCCACGGCGCATGCCGAAGACAGGCTGGACGTCCCGCCGCACACGCCAGCGCCAGCGCAAATCCGATGAATAACAATAGCAGGCTCATGGCGCGTTGTGAAAGCTCATCTCTTCATATGCGAAAGCACTATATTCCCGGCCAACGCATTCACAAGCGCTTTCGATGGATCAATCAGCCCGGCCCATGGATTCTATGCATAATCCGCCGCAAGCCGCAGACTAAACGAAAAATCCGATCCCTTATCAAGGACACTGCTCGCGTTCACCTGACCGCCAAAAATCTGGACGATATGTTTCACGATGGCCAATCCCAGACCGCTTCCCCGAACGCGCCCCGTGATGGCGCCTTTTGTGCGGTAAAATCGCTCAAACACGCGGGGCATTTCCTCGGGCTCGATCCCAGGCCCCTCGTCGCTCACATGAATCCGGATTTCTCCTTCCGCCAGTTCATGCCACAGCCTGACCCTTCCCCCTGAAAAGCTGTATTTAATGGCATTGTCCAGCAGATTCACAAGCACGCGTTCTAGATGCTCTGAATTGGCCAGGACGCGCAATCCCCCTGGCGGAGGATCGATATCCACGATCAGATTCTTCAGGCGGGCCAGCGGCGCCGTGGCATCGATCGCGCCCTCAATCTCGTCCCTGAGGACGATGGGCGTGATCTCAATATTGGTGTTTGGATTCTCAAGACGCGACAGGCTCAGCAAATCCAGCATCAGGTTGTGCAAACGTTCCGTATGCTCAAAAATAATGGGCAGAAATTCCTGAACCCGCTCAATCGTCTGAAATCGCGGATCGAGCAGCGTCTCGACATACCCTTTGACCGCTGTGAGAGGCGTGCGCAATTCATGGGATACGTTGGCGATAAAATCCTTTCGCATCTGTTCCACCCGGCGCGCTTCCGTTTCATCGTGAAGAAACAAGAGAGTCCAGTCATCGCGATCCTGCACGGGCGAAATCAGCATGCATCGCGCCCCCTGGCTGTCGAGCGAACAGGTGATCTGGCTTCGGGTTTCAAGGCTCCTGTTGATCAGATCGTCAAGCAGAACTTCATCGCCTGTAAGGCTCTGCAGGTCTCCAAGGGATGTCGTTTCACCGAAATTGCTCGACCACAGAGTGTTGGGAATCATCCGTTTGGTGCGGACATCATAAAGGCAGGCCGGCTGGGGGATGGCCTCGATAAGTCCATGTACGGTCTGTATAGTTCGGTTCATTGGGATATTACATCTTCCCGGCTCAACAGCCGGGTGTGTCGGTGGGCGGTTCCTCAAGCCAGCGATATCCCACGCCCCTTACCGTTTCGATATACCTGGCGGCCTTGCCAAGTTTCCGGCGCAGGCGCTTAATATGTGTGTCGATGGTCCTTTCAGTCACATTGGGCATGTAACCCCAGGCGTTTTCCAGTATCTGGCTGCGGGACAGCACCCTTCCCCGAAGGCGCATCAACTCCGTCATCAGCCGCATCTCCGTGGCGGATATGTCAATCGGGCGGCCCGCCACAGTCACGTTGAACCGGGCTTCGTCAACTTCGAGCTGGCCAAAGACAACCGGACTGCCCATCCCCCGGTCCGGCTGGCGCGACTGGATCAACTTGTCCGCCCGCAACATCAATTCCCTCGGCGAAAACGGCTTGGTCACATAATCATCCGCGCCGCTCTCCAATCCCATGATGCGGTCGCCCTCTTCGGCGCGCGCCGTCAGCAGAATCACGGGCAGGCTCCGCGTTTGGGCGGAGGATCGCAACCGCTTCAGTATTTCAATTCCATCAAGATCCGGCAACATGATATCAAGGATAATTAGCGATGGTTTGTGCTGCTCGACCAGTCGAAATACCGGCAGGCCCTCCCCCGTGATAACGGCCTCATAGCCATGTTCTCTCAAATGAAGCGCAACCAGTTCCGCGATTGCCCGTTCATCTTCAACAACAAGAACAGTCTGATTCCGTGCCATTGAATATCTCTGGATGGTTTGTTCAGTGAACTGCTTTGACATCACACGACATTTCATGGTGATGATCATTGTGTGACAATATCATGGAAAATAAACGACCTTACGGCAGTATTTTCCAGATGAATTCCAACAGGCAATTGCCATGGAAACGTCCCCGGGTGGCAAGCAACCGCCATCTGACAATTGCTTCGAGCAGAAGCAGGGGTGCGATTGCTGTCCAAAAAGAGCCTGGAAGGCCAAGCAGGCGCTCGGGAACATAATGCGCGGCAGAGTCGGGCGTGACAAATGCCCCTATCGCGGCAACCACAAATCCAAAGAAAATGAAATAGACGGCAACCAAGGCTTCAAACGCGCAACTCCAAAGGGTTGCAGCACCCGGATCGATGCCCCAGCGTTCAGCCAGCGCAACCTGGGCGCCGTTCGGAAGAAGGCCTATCAGGGGATATAACAACCGCAGACGCCGCACGCGCGAAACAAACCGGGCATAATCAGCCTGGTTGAGCTGGCGCGACATTTCAGCCTTGCGGCTGTAACTTATCACGCGGCGATGAATTTCACCCTCCCGCCACGGAGCCAAATGATACTCGATTGAGCTGCCATGGGGCTGAATGCGGATAATCTCCCAAAAATGACCGCCATACTCTATTGCCGTCGGCATCCGCCCCACAGTGTTCTCACTTGGATGCTCTGGCACGGGAATCCAGTCTGCTTTTTCACGGCGTGTCCGCACAACAATTTTAGGCCGCGTATCCCCCGGATAGATCATGACCAGATCACCGGGAATGGAATAGTCGATATGATCAGGCAATGGCTCAAACCTGTCTGTTGAATCGCGGAGCGGATCATATCGGTCGGCGTTTTCTGTCATCACTCGTCTATTCAATCCACCGGGAAATGCGGGGCAAGTGGGATTTTATCTGACATACCGCTCACCGCCACTATATTATAGTTGCTAACAAAGATGAAGCTTTTTTTGAATCATGAGTTCGAACTGGTGTAGCAATGCGAGTCTTTAGTCGAAGCAGTCCATGTTGATGGAAATTCAAATTTGCCACCAAAAGGACATAAGAAGACACTGAACATGATGAGGCCATCATCACGCGAACGCCCAACAGCTTCGATAAGCCGCACGGCGGGACGCGCGTCATGGATGACGGTGTGCGCCTTCAGCCTTTGCGGTTACATGGCGGCGGGGGCAGCCGCTATTTATGCTCAATCCGCAACGACAAGCAAGAGCGGCAACAAACAGCAAAACTCTTCCAAAGCCTCCGGATATAACTATTACACAACCGATGGCAGTGACGCCGCGACACCCAAAAAGCCACAGCAAACCGCAATCGCAACAAAACCAGCTTCGCGGAAAGCCCCTGTCAATAATGGCGGCAGTGCCGCTGCCGGCTCCGCTTACCCGCATCAGGCATATTCCCAACAATCAGCAACCCGCCAACCTTCCGTAACCGTTCCCCGGCAGACACGTTACACGGCTCAATATAACATGGCTCCGTTTGATCCCTCATCAGGGTATCAAGCCAACACGGAGCCAGCCGTCCAGTCCGGATGGTTTGCGCGCTCCTCCCCCCAAAGTCAGAATCAGGCCTATGCGTATCAACCGCGTTCAACCGGCCATTCCGCTCAACAATACGCGCCGGGATGGGACGCGAATTATGGCGGAATGACTGGTCAAGAGCCTCAGCAGCGGAGATCATCCCTGTTTTCCGGCATCTCCAATCTGTTTCATCGATCGGCAACGGAACAACAGGACACTCAGATGATGTCCAAGACAACGCGATACACCGGGCTGACCATGATGGGTATGGCTTCATGGTATGGATCTGACTTTCATGGCGGACCCACGGCCAGCGGCGAGCGCTATGACATGTATTCCATGACCGCCGCCCATCCTTCCCTGCCTTTCAACACACTTGTAAAAGTGACGAATCTCGTCAACGGCAGCGAGTGCGTTGTGCGCATCAATAACCGCGGCCCCTACTTCAGGGATAGGATCATCGACTTGTCAAAAAGCGCGGCAAATCAGCTCGACATGATAGGCAACGGCATCGCCAATGTCCACATGCAGGTGCTCGGTATGGTGTCCGGCGAATAGTTCAATTCCTTTCGCCGTCAGTCAGCGATCAGTTCATAGACCCTCAACTCAAGGTGATCCATCAGCACGTTCCCGCGTTCGAGATCCTTGAATGTCCCGCCGCTCAAGGTGTCGATCACATCAATGCCGAATCTCAACGCCCTGTCGCGGCCTCCCGCAAATAAAGCGCTGCCTGGTCCGGGGAGCGCGTTGATCAACGGCATCTTGTCGGCAATCGTGGTTCCCGGCACATCCGGACGGATATCCATGCTCATGGGCGTATGTATGATCATCGTGTACCATCCGCCGTTCTCACCCGGAGTGATCTGATCGGGATTCAGGCATCCGATGCCGGGCAGAAGCTGTTGAGCAAGCTGATTGCTCGCCGAGCCAGCCGCCCAGGCGCCGCCTATCTCGAGCTTCTGCGACCAACTGAAGCCTATGGAACGCCCGCGCATGCGAATCTGCGACTGCTCGTTCGTCTGTCTTGTCGACGTTAGGTGCCACCTGATGCCATATTGCTTGTTTTCAATGACACGCACGAGCGAGGGGATGTCCGAATAGTCCTGCGGCGGATTGAAATCGCGCACAGCGGCGCCGATGCGGTTCGTCGGCACGCTGGCGCAATCCAGCGTGATTCCGGCGCCCCCATCCTCCGTAATCGTCGGGTAATCCGACGGGGGCGAAGTCGTGTCAAGCGTCGGGAAGTCGCCAGGTGAAACGCCGGGAATATACAGAAGCCTCTGGCTGTCTGGCGCATAATAGGTCAGAAGGTCAACGGGTGTGTATGTTTTCGAGGGGGGAACCGACAGCGGTATGAGCGCCCTGGCATACGTTCCTATGACGCTTTCGGTCATGGCGATTGTTCCCTGGAACTGGGGTCTGTCGCCATACAGATCAAACGACCTCATGACCCCTTCATAGCCGTTGTTCATGATCGGCACATCAACCGGAACCATGTCTACACGGTACAACGACGGCAACATGGGGAGTTGCGAAGGCGCAAATTCCTGCGACGTCTGGTCGACGAGCGGGTTGGCGCTGTTGTTTGTGTGCAGCACTTCGAGCATGGCATTGATCGCGAACCGGCAGCCAAGCCTCAGACGCATATTCGGGATAAGGTTCTTCTGCCCCGTCGGTGTCTGCCCGGAAGCATACATGTAGAACTTGCCCCGCACAACCTTGTCTGTCCCAACGAAAGCATACGGCAACCACTCGTTGAAATTGGCCTGCCACGATCCGGCCCGGAATTTGCCCGCCTCAGATGAAATCGTCACCGTCAGGGCCCCGGGCGCCGCGATGTATCCGCCCATGCCGCCGTATCCCGCAGTGAACAGCCAGCCGTCCAGCCCTGAGGACGAAGGATCGCCCGTCGTGAAAAAATCATCCTGGGCAACGGCAAAGTTTGCCGCCGGATTGCAGGCAAACAGAATCTGATTCCCGGCCTCGTTGCCCAACGGACAACCTGCAGGCGTGCCGTATGGCAAATACTCAAGATTGCGGCTGCAACCGCCGACGCCACTCGCCGCGAAAATCAGGAAGCGCCGCCCGCGATTCTCCGGCCCAAAATAAAAGGTGGCTTCCAAGCTCTGCGCATTAAACACATGGAACTGAGATGCGATGACAATCCGGTATGGATTGCCCAATTCCTGCGCGTATACCCGCACAACATTGCTTGCGCCGGACGGAAACTGCATGCACTGCCCGAAAAGCGTTAGTGTCTGCGTGACGGCCGCGTCGCCCGATGCCGGGGAACAGCCTTGAACAACGGGAGCGCGTGTTTTCACATCCACGGGAACCGTTGAGACCTGCTGAAATGGACCGAAGATATTATTATTGCCGCTGCTGTAGGTCGTCGTCGTAACCAGTTCACAATATCCGCCCAACCAGGTCAGTGGAAAAGGAGTCCCCGGAGCGGAGGGCAGCGGCGCCAGCATGCCGTTGACAAGATTGCCGCTTTGCGGCGTGACCGATGACATCAGCAAATCAGTGTCAGGCATGCCGTCATTGTTCGCGTCAATCCTCAATCCCATCTGAGTGGAAACGGTTTTTCCAGGACGCTCCCCCGCAATGCCCTGGCATATCGTCGTGGACTCGTTGGGAGAGAAATATGAGCCAACATTGTTTATTTGCGCCGTCCGCAACAAGTTCACCATGTAAAGGGTGGTGCTTGTCTGAACTTGAGGCTGGCCGGGCGCGACAACAACGGGCGGTGTTGTGGTGATGGAATATGTCAGCGCAGGCTCGGGCTGCGTGCAGGCGGCGCCATAAAGGCAAATATTGCCGCGATTCAGATTGGCATCGGCTGTCCTTGAGATCGGTGTGGCAAGCACCGGATCGTTCCCCTCCCATCTCAAATCGAGATCAAACACCGCCGATGTCTGATAATCACCTGCCGTTCCATGATTAAAGAACTGGTGTATCTCGGGCTCAGTGCCCTCGCCTATGAGGCAGGGACGGAAGATATCATTGTCTGCCGCCAGTGCCGCCTCGCTCAGGTTGATGCCGCAAAGACCCGGCGGAACAGTGCCACTCTGCCCTCCGACTGAGTAACCAACAAGCACGGGCTGGCTGGAGGACCCCGCAACCGACATGTATCCATAATCGAAGCGCATGAAACCCGTGTTGTTTGGCCGCTCATAATAAGGCACAATCAATCCGCTGACCGGCTCATATTTCCACCGGTAGTCTGTGGGCCCTTCCAGCAGCCATGTGGCATTTTCGTCTGTAATCACCCCATCGTCATAAAGCGAAGCGGAAAAGCTGTTGGACGATCCAAGCGTCTGTTGGCCGTATATTGGCACATTCATCCAGCGCACTTTGAACACGTTTACCCCCGCAAATCCCAAGGATTGCACAGGAAACGTGGCGGATTCAACCACCCGGCTGCCTGGATAATAATCAGCCCACGCCGGCGCGATCATGGGCAGACCGCTGCGGAATTCACTTTCGGTTGGTGAATGGTCAACGGAACCAGCGCTGAAGGTGATGTTGCCATTGGCATTAAGATAGAAGTCGTCCCAGAAATTCTTGCATCCGCCAAGCAGGACCCCCCCGAACACAAACTCGAAACCGCCGGTGGTGTTGCTGTCGTCGCCTTTTGTATAGTAGCCGCTATCGTCGCCGCCGGCAACCTGCTCGGTGACATCAAACGAGTGGAATTGCACCGGGCCGTTGAATTCGTCATCTACTTGCGTGCGGCCATTGGGAAGCGTTGGGAACGCGGCCGGATCGTTTCGGGCGCGGTTGAGATACATCATGAACCCGCGCGAAAGTCCGGATAATCCTGTGGGAGTGACTGACATCTGGTCCAACGGCGCCTGGTAAAAAATATGATCATAGCGGTCGGAATCACCATCACCCGTGTTGCCGCCGCTTAGCGGCGGATTCGGGGGCTTGTCCCCGCGAAGGTCAATAAAATCAGCCCGGCGATTGGCGGGACAACAATCTGGAAATGTCAGAATCTCTCCAATCCTCGGCGAGGGATCCAAGCCAACACCCGCCGGTGTCCCGCCGGAAATCACATAGACCTGCCCCGCCTCATCCGCGGTGAGCCCCGAAAAAACCGTGTAATCTGTCTGCATCTCAAGCTTCAATGTCTCAGTGGTCGAACCAAACATCTCCGAACCGGCGTCGCGCCTGTCCGGACCATCGCCAAGCACAAATGCCCGGTAGTTGTTCAAACCGGGAACAAGGGTTTGACCGGCTTTCAGCACATCCGCATAGCCATCAGGTACAGGGATAACGCCGCCGCGCGCGATGAAAACATCCGCCTTGCCGGCGCCATAGGATGTGTTGGCAATGTCGATCCGCCCATCCATGTTGAAATCGCCAGCCACGGGAACAACCGGGATGCTGTCGGTTGGGAATGGATATGCCCCTGAAAACACACCGCTCCCATTATTCAACAATATGGTCATTCTGCTGGTTGATGAATTGCAGAACACAAGGTCGCTCCCATTCGTGTTATCAACATCGGCGGTGGTTATCCGGGTGGGGGTGGCGCCTGCGTCATAATTGACGGCCGCCACAAATGTGCCGTCGCCATTGCCCATCAGAACGGCTATAACCCCTGAATCCGTGCAAGCAACCGCAAGATCCTTCGCCCCATCAGCATTGAAGTATCCAGACACAACCCCCTGAGCTCCGTCACTCACATTGTAAGAAACAGGGGGTAAAAACGAACCATCGCCATTCCCCAGAAGAATGGATACTTTGGCTGGCAATGTGGCTTTGGTCACGGCCAGATCATAGGTTCCGTCTAAATTGAACTGACCGGTTGTGATGCCGTTGGGATTGGTCCCTACACTGTAGTTTGCCGCCGGATTGAACGTTCCGTTGCCCGCGTTGATCAGAATGGAAACATTGTTGGATGTGAAATTCGCGGTGGCGATGTCGTAATAATCGTCGGCATTGAAATGGCCAATGGTGAGGTCTTTCGGTGTTGTGCCAACACCATAATTCACGGCCGGTTGAAAAGTGCCGTCTCCGTTGTTGATCAGGATCGAAACATTGTTTGATGTGCTGTTGGCCACCGCGAGATCCGCGGAACTGTCCCCGCCGAGATTGGCCGCAACGATGCTCAGCGGCCCGCTTCCCACCGCGTATGTCACCGGCGGCGCGAACGTCCCGTTGCGCAAATTCATCAGGACCGATACTGTCTTATCCGAGTAACTCGTGACCGCGAGGTCGGGATAATGATCGCTATTGAAATCGGCGCTCGCAATCCCCGACGCAGTCATGCCGGCATTATACGGCACGCAAGGAAGAAACGCGGGCGGGGGGATCGTTTCGGTGTCAAATCCGCCCGCCACATCCGCGAAACTGATGATCATGGAGGGGGTGGGGCCGAGGGCTGCCGGATTCGCGAATACTCCTTCGGTGTCCTGAGTGCGCGCGTCATCCGCGGACACAAAAGAACGCGCCATGGCAGCGTATAAAACATTGTTCGGCCCCGCCGCCAGCGCCGTGATGTTGCCAAACACGCTTGATGTCCCGGAATAGTTCGTGAAACGGTTGACCTGCTTGGTCGGTCCTGAAGTGTTGCCATATGCGGTTGCATTCAGGGTGGTGAGTGTCATGATGCCATTCGTGGCCATCGAGCGGTCCTGCCAGCCAGAGGGCGCCGGTTTGTCAGTCGACGCAATTTTGACGATGTTGCCTCCCGTGAATTGGATCAGATCAACCTGCTGAAAATAGACGCTGCCATCATCATCCACCGCACATCCGGCAAGATTGGAATAAACAGAATAAGCCACGCCAAACGCTCCGCCCACGGTAACAGGAAACAACAACGGGGTCAGGACGCCCGGCGGCATTGGGGCGGGGCTTGCCTCGTCGCTGACAGGGAATGCCAAAATCCCGCTGCGCACAAGCACACCATTCGTCGCCAATCTCAAGCCCCCCCCTGTGTCCCAAAACGCCACATAGAGAATCTCCCCGATCTTGTTCGTGAAAGGCGAGTAGCTCCCATTAACATTCGCGAAGGATGTCAAATCGGCAACCGGATTGACCGCAAGACCCGTGACAACAATCTGGTCATCGCTCATCAGCGTGCCAAAGGCGTTGAGCACGGTCGGAAGATTGATGACGAAAACATTCTCCGGCGGCAGGGCGCCGCTCAACGTGCTGGACGTGGACACATAGACATTGCCATACGAATCGCCGCTGTAGAAGATGTTCTCCTTGAAACCATTGGCAACCGTGTGTTCCGAGACAGCGCACCGTGTGAGCATCCAGCCCATGGCCGGTTGCGGAACCTTCAGCGAAAAATCGTCCACCTTGCCGCCATGGTCAGCCGTCAGATCCTCGCGCCCGTCCCAGTCGCCAAGCATCAGCAACTCCTCAAACTGTGAGCCTTGCCCGCCTATCGTGGTCAGCACACCGGCCGAAAACGGAGCCCGATAATTCATAGTGAGCGGCATATTGGCTGCAGGCGACTGTGTGCCCGCCGTAGGGGGAAGCGAAACGGCGCCCTCCCCCGCCATCTTGGCCACCTGCTTACTGAACTCCGTCGGATTGACGCCGGAGGGGCGAATCATCCCGACCCTTGCCGCAATTTCCGTCGAAGTCGCGCCAGTCATTTCCGAAACGACCGGCCCTTCCGCCTTGGCCGCCTTGCCCGTCATCCCGCATACAAGACTCGTGCTCAACAACCCGTATGACAAAATCCTCAAACTGCTTTTCATGACCATATCTCCGATCACATCACGTTCGATAATCCAACAACGTCAAGTTTGAGGAAAAGAACGGCAAAATCAAGCACAATATGCCGCGAATTCACCCCCGCGCAACCACGGTATCACAACGAAGAATCTATTGTGAAACTTGGAAATGACACCACACACCAATTGTCATGCAACCCCCGAATTAACAATGGAGCTGGCGGAGAGAATCGAACTCCCGACATGCTGATTACAAATCAGCTGCTCTGCCATCTGAGCTACGCCAGCCTGAACGCTACTGTTGAAACGCGATGTGGTATACATACTTGAGGAAATGAAATTCCTTCGCGCTCATGGCCGCACACATCGCGCTGATTCTGCTAAGACATCAAATTTCCCCAAATTCGGGGCTATTCAAGCAACAAACGGCGCGCCGCATGGTATTATTTCCCCGGCATGAGGTATTTCGATCATGCCTGAAGATGATTATGACCGGAAAAACAACTCACCGCAAAGCAAAAACGGATTCAAAAGCTGCCAGCGCGGATGATATGGCGAACTGGCCCATCGAAAAGTGCTTTGAGGAGCTTGAGAATATCGTTTCGCACCTTGAAAACGAAACAACCACGCTTGAGGAATCGTTGCGGCTTTTTGAGCTTGGGATGAAACTCAGCCAGCGTTGCTCGTCCGTCCTGTCCAACATTGAAAAGAAAATTCAGATCATTGTTGAAACCACAAAAGGACAACCCGCTCTTGAGGATTTTTCACCGGATAATGAGGCTGATTCTTGAGCCGCAAGATCGGATCATATCATTAAAGGTTGGCAGTTTTAATCCCGATTTCCAAGTAATATGCCATGAAGTATCTCCCCAAGATCAACACCCCTGAACCGTTGCGGACGATGACGATGGTTGAGCTGAAAGAGCTGGCTCAGGAGATTCGCCAGGTCATCCTCTCCACGGTCGCGACAAACGGCGGGCATCTCGCTTCATCGCTCGGCACGGTCGAGTTATCCATCGCTCTCCACCGTGTTTTCAACACTCCGCACGACAAACTTGTCTGGGATGTCGGCCACCAGGCTTATCCGCACAAGTTGCTCACGGGCCGCTATCCGCGTTTCGCCTCATTGCGAAAGGAGAAAGGGCTGAGCGGTTTTCTGCGCCGCGACGAAAGTGAATACGATGTCTTCGGCGCGGGTCACGCCGGCACATCCATCAGCGCGGCTCTTGGCCTCGCGCAGGCGCGCGACATCAAGGGCGGGAGTTTCAAGGTTGTCGCGATCATCGGCGACGGCTCGATGAGCTGCGGCCTGCCCTTTGAGGGGCTTAATAACGCCGGCAGCAGGGAGACTGATCTGCTCGTCATCCTGAATGACAATGAGATGTCGATCAGCGAAAACGTCGGCGCGCTGTCGAAATATTTCAACTGGCTCGTGCAATCAAGCTTGTATAACCGCACGAAGGCGGAAGCCCATCACCTCGTCAAACGCGCCCCCTTGGGCGACCGTATCATTCACCTTATCCGAAGGATCGAAGAAAGCGCAAAAGGCCTCATTGTCCCATCGATTTTTTTCGAGGACCTTGGGTTCCGCTATATTGGCCCTGTTGACGGGCACAACCTTGACGAGCTGATTCCCACTCTCCAGCGCGTTCGTTCTCTTAAAGGCCCCATCCTGCTTCATGCCATTACCCGAAAAGGCAAGGGATACGATCACGCCGAGGATGACGCGACATTCTGGCATTCCCCGCCGACTTTCAAAGTCGAGACAGGTGAATACAAAAAACCGAGCGCCACGACCTTCACACAGGTTTATGGCGAAACACTGGTGGAGCTTGCGCGGGAAGACCCCCGGGTCGCGGCCATCACCGCCGCCATGGCCACGGGGACGGGGCTCGTGAAATTTGCCAGGACATTCCCCGACCGCTTCATCGATGTAGGGATAGCCGAGGCGCATGCCGTCACAGCGGCAGCTGGGATGGCCGCGGAAGGCTTGCGGCCATTTGTGACAATCTACTCCGGATTCATGCAGCGCGCTTTTGATTCCATCGCACATGACGCGGCACTGCAAAAGCTGCCAGTCATCCTCGCAATGGACCGCGCCGGACTTGTTGGCTCGGACGGGCCGACACATCATGGCCTGCTTGACATCGCTTTTTGCCGCATCATACCAAACATGGTCGTCATGGCGCCGAAAGACGACATTGAACTGCGCGACATGATGTTGACCGCCAAAGAATATACAGCCGGCCCCATCGCCTTCAGATATCCGCGGGCGGCGTTGTCAGGTCAGCTTCCCCAGCGGCCCCCGCGCATGATTCCCATTGGCAAGGCTGAGGTCATCCGCCATACCGGAGGTCCTGTCGTCATACTGAGTTATGGCCACATCTACCCCAATGTGGTTGCCGCAACCGATATTCTGGCATCCGAAGGCGTTAATCCCGCCATCATCAATGCCCGTTTCGCAAAACCGCTTGACCGGGAGATGCTGCTGGAGGCTGCGGCGCGATACCCCGTCATGCTCTCAGTCGAGGATGGAACCGCGGCGGGCGGCTTTGGCAGCGCCGTGAATGAGGCGCTTGTTGAAATGGGACTCGACGCGCACTGCGAAATTATCGGCGTCCCCGACATCAACATTGAGCACGGCAGCCAGGAATATCAGCATGATCTGGCCGGGATTTCACCCGGCAAAATCGCGCAACGTGTCATGAATGCCATCGACCGCGCGGGATGTGATACGCGCACATTGCCGGAACGCGTCAAGCAGGTGATGCTGTAAAATCACTATATTCAGCGCGGTCAAACACCGGCGCGGACAAGATCGTGCAGGTGGAGCATGGCGATTGGATGACGCTGCTCATTGATCACTGGAAGCACTGAAATCCTTCTCGGTCCGTCTTCCATGATGCTTAACGCCTTTGCCGCAAGCGTGCCAGGCGAAACCACGGTGGGATTGACTGTCATCAAGCCCCGAACGACATGGCCGAGCAAATCCGCCACAGACGGATTACCGCGCGCGGCTTCACGCTGGAAAATCCGTCTCAAATCGCCATCAGTGATGATGCCTGTCAGAACGCCCTGAGCATTCACCACGCTCACGGCGCCCAACTGTGAACGTGTGATTTCTGTGATGGCCAGATCAAACCCGGCCCGCTCATCGACCACGGGATTCACTCCGGGCTTCACGAGATCGCTCACGCGCAGAAGAAGCCTTTTGCCAAGCGTGCCGGAGGGATGACGCATCGCAAAATCGTCCACATTGAATCCCCGCTCCTCCAGCAGGACGACCGCCAGCGCATCACCCATTACAAGCGCCACGGTTGTGCTTGTCGTGGGCGCGAGATTCAGCGGGCAGGCTTCACGGTCAACGCTCGCATCCAGCACAATGTCGGCATGGCGCGCAAGTTCGCTGTTCAGGCTGCCCGTGATGGCAATCAGGAAATTGTGATTGCGCTTGAAAAAGGGGATGCATCCAATCACCTCGGCGGTGTTGCCGCTGTTGCTCAAGGCAAGCACGAGATCGCTGGGATCAATCATGCCCAGATCCCCGTGCGCGGCCTCGCCCGGATGCATGAAGAAGGATGGCGTGCCGGTGCTTGCCAGTGTGGCGGCTATCTTGCGCCCGATAAGACCATGCTTGCCCATGCCTGTCACCACAATCCTGCCTTTGCAGACCATGATGGCTGAAACCGCGGCATCAAAGGCGCAACCAAGACGCTCCCCCGCCCCGATGAGCGCCTGAGCCTCCTGCTCAAAAACACGCCGCCCCCGCCCGCTTGCTCCATCGATTGTGTTATTATCGTTGATGTCCATCGTTGCTCGAATGTATTTATGTTGATCTGGAAATACGCAATATTCATCAGCGGCAGGATGTTTCCTGCCTAAAAAGGCAAAGAACAATGAAGACTGGCAGAACAGACTGCGGCACAACATTTATCAAACTGATAACCGGCCTCATAATTGTTGTGATTCTCGGAGCGTTATCCGTTTACGCCTACAGCCGCTGGAGTGAAAATGACCGGGGGTTGCAATGCCAGAAAAATCTGGCTCTCATCAGCGCCGCAATCCAGAAGTATGCCGTCGATAACAACCGCACTGACGGTTCCGCGGTCAGCATGAATGATCTGACCACAACCGTAAAAGCTGCCGATATTCATGGCTATCTGCAATCCGTTCCGGGATGTCCATCAGGCGGTAAATACAGTCTTGGCCCTGTGGGCGAAGCGCCCAAGTGCAGCATCGGCGACAAGAATAAGCCATTTACGCCCCATATTCTCAGATAACGGCGTCAACAAGGGCGCATGGTTCAGCGTGATTTTCCGGTTGAAGACACATCCCACAACCTTGTGAGCTTCAGTTCATTTGCCGCTTGTTTGCGGTCCTCGTCGTAGGCCTTCTGAGTTTTCAGCGACCGCACATTTCCCGTAATATACGCGATCTTTGCCTCATATGGCAAACGCGCCGGTTTTCGTTTCGCGTCGAGACGGAAAAAGTGCGCGCCGTCCGCCCCGATAAAGACCGGGGTCAGACCGGACGGCGTCATCTTCAACAACTCCTGGTCAGCGCGCGCATCATTGCTGCCGCGCACCCACTCCCGCATGGGCTGTATGGTTAATCCTTCCATGGCAAAATCTGCCCGCAGCGCATCCGTTGTGGCGCCCTTTTCCAATGCCGCGCGCGCCCGCCGGGCTATTTTTTCTGCCCCGTCGCGCGAGCGCACGACCGCGTCGGCCGCGCCTGTCACGGGAATCAGAAAACGGGTCAGCCTGAACTGGCCGTCCTCAAGCATCTGCGACTCATTCTGCTCATAGTATTCCCTCAGCTCACGCTCGCTGGGTTCCCATTCTCTTGCATGCTGAGCGATAAAATATTGGCGCGCCAGCAAACGGTCTTTCAGCAACTGCCCAAGAATTTCACATTCGGGAAAAGTCAGATTATCATCATGCAGCGACAGGATGACGGCCTCTTTTTCGTTTCTGGCGTCCTGATGTTTGCTCATGGCCGCCTTTGTTGCACTTGAGATCGCTTCCTTGCGCGCGATGCCCAGAAGAGTCTGCACGATCTCGGAAGAACGCGATGCCTGCTCATCAGTGAAGATTTTTTCCGGCACAACCGAATTCACCCGGATGATGTAATAGCCGTTGCGCAGCAGCGTCACAGACGACATCGTGTTGACCGGAAGTGAGAACACCAGATCAACGAACTGGCTGTTCATTTGTCCGCCGCGGCTGACAGTCCCTATGGTTCCGCCGCCCGCGGCGCTCGGCGCCTCGGAATATCGCCGGGCCGCATCGGCGAACGTCAATTTCCCGGCGTCAATTTGCGCCTGCGCGTCTTCAAGCTGAGCCTTGATTGCTTCGCGCTCCCGCGCCGTTTTGGTGGCCGTGGTCGATATGAAAACGCAGGACACATCCCGCATTTCAGGATGCTCAAACATTTCACGACGCTTGTGAAATTCCGCCGTCAGTTCGGCGCCCGCGAGAGTGGTCACAGTGTCAGCCACACCCTTCTGCCACTTGGCAAGAACGCATGAATCAATGTTGGATTGAACATCAGACAGCAGGGGCGCTGATAATTGAATGTCCTCTGCGCGCGCCTTGGCCGCCATGTGCCGGTTCCACACGATCTCTTCGACAACAAGGTTGAGGTCGGAACTGATGAGCGACCTTTCATTGGGGTCGGCGGCGGATTTCAACGCATTTAACAGATCGTGGAAAGCAACGCCCGTGTAGGGAGCATAGAGTACGGCCTCTTCAGCGGTCACCACGCCGCCATCATATCGGGCGACAACTTCAGATCGGACATCGTCAATCCCAGCGACAAATATAGTAATCAGCAACAACCAGCATTTGTGAAACGCGCGCATACCAGGATGCCTCCCATAATGATAATCAAATATGCCGCCAACAACTCCATCTGATGGCCGGCAAAAAAATATGGCCGACTGCGGAAAGCAACCGGCCACCACTGCTTTTATTGAAATATCTCAGAAGAGATTCCAATCCGAAACATTCGAACCCAAAATATTATGTGAGCTGATCGAGTTGTTTGTCACGTCGAACAAAACACGGTTGCGGTTCGTGTCAAAGAACGCGGTTCCGGTGCCATCAAAATTGGTGCTTGTGCCATCCTGAAGCGTCACAGTGTTGCCAACCTTTGCCGCGGCTCCGACAACATTCACGTTGTACACGTAACCGCATTCAGAACCGGGAACGGTTGCGGCGTTGAAGTTGCCAGGGGTGCTCGCGATGAGCTTGTTTCCGAGAATGGAATTGATGCCCACCGGGCAAAGTCCCGGAGCTGTGTTCGTCACGCCATCATAACTGAGCATTATGGGAACTTCATCCAATATGGCGCCTGATGTGGCGTCGAACTTCCGCGGAATCAGTCCCACTCCCGATGAATCTCCCCAGACCTCCGCGTCTGCGCCGGTTCCAAGAACCGACATGCCAAGTCTTGCCGGCGCGCCCAATGCCACGGACCATGTTCCGCCGCTGGCGGTGAGTGTGGAGGCCACGGTGAAAGTCAAACCGTCAGTCGTGGTAAATTTGACCAGATGCGGACCCGCGCCAATGTTTGTGCCGCACCAGATTTCTGTGTTTGTTCCGCTTCCGGAAACATCGAATGTGTCGCCGATGCGGCCGGCCCCCAAGGCGGGAATGAAGTCCTTGAAAGCCAGTGTCGGAACTGCCGACTCAGTGGCCAACCGGTAAATTGTGAATGATGTGGTATTGGCAGCGACTGTCAGGTTGGAAAAATAGGTGACCCCTGCGCTGTCGACGCCGTGCATATTCACTGGAAAAGTTCCTCCCGTCACGATTGCCGGATCGAGATAGTTTTTCGAGATATTTGCGCCATTTGACGCATTGAGGACAACAAGTGTGGCAGTTGTCTCAGTCCTTGAGATGCATGTGACATGATCGGTCGCGGCGCTATACTTTGCGCTTCGCACCCGGCGGTCGCTTGCCGATGTGAACCAATCGCGGTCATCGCTCCGGTTGATGCGCCAGACCTGCGTCAAGGTTGTCTGCGCGAATATCGTTCCGCAGAGAAACGTCATGGCAGTGATCATTATGTGCCGTTTCATCGTGCTTCCTCCATTTTCTAATTTTTAGCATTATTTACATCATTTCGTTTTTTGTCCGTCCGCAAATCAAATGTGTCAATGGAATTTTCATGCTCTGAGATGCTATAATTCACTCCATGAAATTCGCCTTTTTATTGCCCATTTGCTGTCTGCTGACGGTTTTTTTCTGCGGGTGCCGCCGTGCGGTGAAGCCGGCGGCGGATCAAGTTCGCCAGACTCACACAGCCATGGCGGATGACCGGTCAACAACTCAGCCGGAGATCATTGGAAGCCTTATCATGTCGGGCAATCCTGTTCTGGTCGACACTTTTCCATTCATTGTTCTCCTGGCGCCGAACAACCAGATTCGCATCTATCCGCAGGGAGGCATACACAGCGAGGCAGTGGCTGGCGCGCGGGGAACCGTGATGATCGACAGCGCGGCAAGCGTTCCGGTCGCACTCAAGCGAAGCCCCAACAACAAGTATGTGTTTGCCTCATTCCCTTCCGCCATCAGCGCACCCACCACAGCAACCGTATCCATGAATGTCGGCGTAGGTGATTTGAAGACATTTGAGGCGGCAATCGCTGAAATTACGAACCTTGAGGACGATCTTGCCACAACTTCGGCCATTGCGGGAGGATCCCGCGATCAACTCTGGATTAATCTTAATGAGCAGGTGCGCAAACTTGAGGATGCCGTTGAATCCAACGACACGGAAAAGCTGGTGATGATAACCCGGCAGATTGAATCCTATGCCAAAGCCTGCGCGGATTCATTTGGCGATTCGCAGGCCGCGCGTTTTGCCCCCATCCTATCCGGATTCAAGGATGCGGTCGATCAAATGCAAACCGCCGTGGACAAAAATTCAACGGATGCATATGGCCCGATTCTTGAACTGATCAGAGACAAACTGGTTCGCTCGCTTGGGCAGTAAAGCTTGAGCGGCGGGTATTTCATCAACCGCATCCGCATGTCATGCCAATCGGGCGCTGACGATTCGCTATTTCAGCAAATCCCACAAATGCTCGTCAGGGAGAAGATCAATATCAGCCCAGCTTTTGACCATGTAGAGAATCGCTATCACACCGGCCACAAAGATCGTGATCAATATCAACACCATCACGGATCGCAAACCGAACGCCACGGCATGACCGGCATCGATACGATGGTGAGCGGACTGCTCACTCCCGGATTCACCATGATCTTTTTGACTGATGTTGTTGACGGGCGGGCAATCCGGATCGGCGGGAGTCTGCTCATCCTGGCTCATTTGGCGTCAAATCCAGAACCATGACACGACTCTTCTGGAAACGGATCGCACGCATTTTCAAGGTTGCTGATCTTGCAGCGTCCCGTGATTTTCCATATCCTGCTTTCGGGCTCGATGCCGGCCAGCAATTTGGAATGGGTCAGCGCATGATCAAAAAGTCTGAATTCGCCATATGTGCGCCCGTACTGTGGATGAGCCATGATTTCAAGCGGGTCCGAATCTTAATCTATGCGTTTCACGCCTCATACACTTTTTATTTACCCGTTGATTGTTTGCGGGACACGTCAGACCCTTTTATTTACACACAACTGTTCCAGCGCTTCACAAAATAACGCGCCCCATTTGCGGCTGTCGAAATGATTCAGCACAAGGTCCCGGGCGGCTTGAGTCATTGCCGTCGTCTTTTCCGGATGTTCCAATATGTCAAGACACGCATCCGCAAAAGATTCCGGATCGTCAGCTATTCTCAGATGAACCCCATTCCTCACCCCGATTCCCTCACATCCCATCGACGTGGTGACAACGGGTGTGCCGGCGGCAAAAGCCTCGAGTATCTTCACACGTGTTCCGCCCCCGCTGAGCAAAGACGCCGCGAGCAAACGCGACTTTTTGAAGTAGGGCAGCGTGTCCGGCACCATCGGACGCACCATGATATTGGAACTCGCCAGCCGCAATACAGGGGTACGCGGGGTTCCGCCGATCGATCCATAAGTGGTTTGCGGACGCCGGGCAAGTATCAGCGGCCAAATGTAACGGTGAAAATACAAAATCCCCTGTTCATTCGGAAAATAATTCATCGTCCCAATGATGGCGATTTCAGGATAGACCAGCGCCTGTTCCTCAGGCGTGAGACTCCGCTCGAAACGGGTTGGATCAACGCCATTGGGGATCGCAAGGCAGCGCCCCTTGATGCCCCATCGGCTGATGATATCCGCCTCGCGTTGCGAGCAGGTTGCGATGAGGTCGAAATTGCGGCAAAGCTCCATTTCCTCGCGCATAAGATGCCGCGCGTCTAACCGCCGATACCAGCCGCGCAGCGGATGTGTGTCCGTCTGCCCCGTGCGCATCATCACCTCGTACTCCAGGTTGTGAAGGTCAAGAATGCGCTTTGGTCCCGGGGCGACAGTCACCCATCCCATGTGTGTATAGTCGCTTATGGCGGCATCGAATTCCGCGCCATGCGCCATTGCCCATTGGTTCAGAGCCTTCGACTGGGCGCCGACGCGTATGTGAGCCCTGCCCGTGAAAAGTGAAATGATCTGTGCCTTGCGGCGCGAGTAATCCCGCGGAAATACGTTCACCGAACGGCACAGTTTGCCCACATTCGGCATGTGGCCCGTGAATTCAACCTCCAGGCAGGCAAGGTGAATCTCGTGTTTCGCCGCCACGCCTTGCATGAGCTGAAAGACGCGCGTTGCCGCCCCAATCGGCGGATCAGGCACCCAGGGCGTCAGCCATAAAACCTTGAGCGGATTCACGGAGCAACCTCCATCGTGACATGATGGCCCGAAGATGCCATCCGCTGCGGCGGATATAACCACATCAGGCCATAAAAAACACAGGCCATCACTCCCCCCCCGATGAACATTTTCCAAAATGCGCCGATTCCTGGTGATGACAATTTCATCACCAGCAATGCCGCCAGTCCCGCCACCAATGTGGCAAGCAACGCGCCGAATGGCCGGGCGGCAGCCAGCCAGATATCACCATAGGCAATCCCGACATTCATCCGGCATAATGCGCGGTAAATGAACAGTCCCGCCACCGACACGGAAATGCCCGTGCTGATGACAATGCCGGGGAGATCAAAAAAGGGAAGCAGCGCATAATCCAGCACCGCAGACATGACTGTCAGCAGAATTTCATAACGCAATGCAACCGATGCGCGCCCGAGCGCCACAAGGATGGGCACCTGCACACCCTGCATGAGCTGGCCGGGAGCGCACAACGAGTACCATGCCAGTATTGCTCCCGTGCGTTGCGCGTCATCAGGGCCAAACTTGCCCCGCATATAAAGAAATTCGGCAATCGATTCGTGATAAACAAGCGTAAACGCGGCGGCGGGAAGCACAATGAAGCATTGGAGGTTTACCAAATGCCTGAACACGAAGGACATTCTTGCGCGATGCGCCGGATCGTTGCACAGTTTAACCTGCGAGACGGCGTGAGTCATCATGCCATAGCTTGTTGATATCATCACGCTGTCCGCAAGTGTCTGCGGCAGACGAACCACGGCAAGCGCCGCGCCAAGTATCGCAAGACCGCCGACCTTCCACCACGCGGCAAATGACTGATCGATCAATCCGGATGCCTGGGCATTGAAACTGGCCAGAAAAATGGGCAGAGAGGCTATCGCGAGTTGAACGATGGCGGGAGCGGCAATCAGGGGCGTTGAGCCGTCGCGCACGGATTGCATTGTGCCGTAATCGGTTTTTTCAGGAGCCCATTTCCGCCAGCCCACACGCGCGGCATACGTCTGGATCGCAAGAGACAGCGCCTGGCCGGCAAGCCCATAAATGACAAAATCCATGACTTGCGGCGCGGGTGCGATCATCGCGCGCGCCAACATAAAGACCGCGGGCAGCATATTGGCGAGACACGAGACCGCGAACCGCCCGAAATATATCAGCAGCTGGCCCTGAAGAATCGTCCAGCCCATGATTAATCCCCACCCGCCGATCACACCCGTCATAATAAGGGGAAGGTTTTTGCCATACCGCCCGCTCTCGGAGGCCTGAAAACCGACGGTTGCCATCAGCGCCGCGGGCATCATGGCCAGCAGAAACGCGTCATACGCGGCTCCCGCGCCCAGCGTCGAGGTCATGACCATGCGCACCAGAAACTGCGCGAACAGCGATAATGCCGTCAGCCCAAATGCGAGAAATGCGTGGCGTGGTCTGAATTGATGGGCCATGCGTCAGAACGCCCCTGATCCGCGCAACACCACTGGAATTGTCCTGATGATAAGGCTTATGTCATAAAACACATCCTGGCGCATGACATAGCCCACATCCAGGCGCACCTGGTCGCGGAAACCTATCGCGCTGCGCCCGCTCACCTGCCAAAGGCATGTCAAGCCGGGGATGACATTCAGGCGTTCCCAGGCGTCGCTGTCATAAAACACCACCTCGCCGGGAACCGGCGGGCGCGGCCCCACAAGCGACATGTCGCCGCGCAGAACATTATAAAACTGCGGAATCTCATCGATGCTGAACTTGCGGATAAAGCGTCCGACACGTGTGATGCGCGGATCATTCTTCATTTTGAAAATCACGCCATCGGTGCTTTCATTATGCTTGAGCAACTCCGCCTTCAGCTTTTCGGCATCAATCACCATGGAGCGGAACTTGTAAAAATCGAATTCCCGTCCGCCGGAGCCAACCCTTCGCTGCCTGAAAAACACAGGACCTTTGCTCTCCAACTTTATGGCAATAGCTGTCACCAGAAAAACCGGCGAGAGGATGATGAGCGCCAGCAACGACACCACGATATCCATCAGGCGTTTCAGGAATGCCCCGAAAGATGAATGCATGGACAGAAAAAACATGAAAGGACGGCGATAACGAAGACGCAGACGATACCAGTTTTTATCAATCTGGCCTGTGACTGGATCACATAGTTCCATGAACGGACTCTTGTTTTCCCCATCGGTGCGGACAAGTCCGCCCGCTCCCCCGCTTGCTTGGGTTGATAAAGCGCTCATGATTCAAATCTCCGCCGAGTCATATTCTTGTTCCTTTGCGTTCCTGTGACCGTCTCCATTTGAGCGCGCGGAAAACGAATATGTTATTGCCGATAATATAGCGGCGCCACAGGCGGCGCGGCTCCTGCATCATCCGGAAAAACCATTCCAGCCCGCATTGCCGCATCCATAGCGGCGCGCGCTTGTTCTTGCCGCCGAGAAAATCCAGCACGCCACCCATCGACATCGCCAGCGGAACGTGAAGGCGGTTGAGGTTGCGGGCCGCCCACAGCTCCTGCCGCGGTGTGCCCATGCCCAGCACAAGCACCTGTGCGCCCGACCTGTTGATGCCATCCGCAAGCGCCGGCTCATCCGCAAAGCTGAAATACCCGTTGTGCCTGCCCGCGATAATCACATCAGGATACATGCGCGCGATATTCTCACAGGCGCGATCCAGCACGGTTTGCTCGGCGCCGAGAAGGTAAATCGCCCAGCCTTCTTGCCCGAGGGCGCTCATCAAAGACGGAAAAAGGTCTGTCCCGTTCAAATTCTTGCGCAAGCGCCCTCCGGCCATGCGCAGGGCGAATTTCACCCCGATCCCGTCGGGAAGCACGAAATCTGCCTGTTTTAGAACACGCATATAGTCCGGATTGTCGGTTGCCAGGTTGAAATTATGCGCGTTCACGAAACACGCATGGGCGGGACGCAACGAGAGATCGTCTGACGCTGCCAGTTCCTCAAGCTTCTTCTGTCCGTTTTTCTGTGTCGGATGGGCTTTGACCGTGTCCACAAGGGTTGTGATGATCGATGAAACCCCTGCATTGTTGACAATCACATCGAACAGGTTGAAGTAAACTTTTTCCTGAGCGGTCCTCTCCTCGCGCGCGATGCTGCGAATCCACAGCGAGCGCAACAGCAGGATCATATCGCTCAACGGCCCCATGCGTTTCAAGTATGCCAGGTTCAGTTCGTCATCGTTGATCTCCATGTTCATGCGCTGGCACAGGCGTTTCTCGCTGATCAAACCCTTCGGTATGGCAATACAGCCTGCGGGTTTATCCGCTGAGCGGCGCATCGCTTGGGGCATCGTTTTCAAGCATTCGCCGCGCTGACAATAAAATGCGGTTGAAGGCCCCACAAGCGTGCGCCGTCCCGAAATCAGCAAACGCCCGGAACGTATGAAACGGGCGCGCGCGCCAGAACAACCCAGCATTTTCATAAACATGGCCGACACGCGCAGGATCATGGCGGCCGCATAGTCACATAAACGCTTTGGCGCAAGATACCACCGCTGGAGCGTGGACAAGTGATATGAAATATGGCTCTCTTGCAAATTCAACGTTAATTATTATAAAAGTTCAAAAACTGCAAGTGCAAATCTTCTTTTCACAAGCATAGTTGGATTGTGGACGGGATCAGACAATCAACATATGTCTGAAAAGCATCAGTTTGCGGGAACTTGCATCCGCAACAAATGATGCAGGAAATCGCGCCAGCGTTCGGTCTGACGCGCCATATTGAATTCTTCACACACCAATTGCCGCGCGCCCATCCCAAGCCTGCGGCGCAAAACGCTGTCTTTGAGCAGGGGGAAAAGCGCATCGGCAAATGATTTTTCATCATCGGATCGGAACAGAAATCCTGTCACATCCGGCACGACAATATCAGGAATCCCGCCAACCTGACTGCCGATAAGAGGCAAACCTGCCGCTCCGGCCTCGGCCAGCGCCAACGGGCCGGCTTCCTTGCGGCTCGCAAGAACCGCGAAATCGCTGATGGCCAGCCATGGATGGACATCTGTTTGATCGCCGGCAAAAACAACCTGCCGTTCAAGGCCAAGTTCCCGGCATTGCGCATGCAATTTTTCCGTATACTCCGGCGCGTGAGGAGCCGTCCCCCCGACAAACAACATGGCGACCCGGCGTCCCCGTTGATTCAACTCGCTCAGCCCGCGCAGAATCACCCCATGGTTCTTGATCGGATCGAGCCTCGCCACACAAACGCCGGCAAGCTCCGCGTCCCCGATCCCCAGTTCAGCCCGCCGGAGCATGATTTCATCATGACTGGCACTCTCAGGCACAACGCGTTCGCAATCGATGCCGTTGCGGATAAGACACAAATGATCACTCGGAAAACCCATCCCGCGAAACGCCGCCACGCTTTCATTCGATATGCAGACAATCCGGGTTCGCGCGCGCAACAGCGCGCGACTGCCCAGAAATTGCTTCACCCTCTGCCGCGGCGGCAAAAAAAGCGGGAAGCTCTGCTGGCACATCCAGCCAAATGGCAAACCCAGCCGCCTTACAATGCCCGCGGCGCGCACGGATGACCGCACCGTAAACGAAAGAACAGCCGCTGGCGACAGTTCCTCCATCCATCTGCTCATCTCGCGCAAGCCCCGATATTGCGCACAAGCCGTGGACAAGGTGACTGCATCGGGCAGACGGAATAAACGCGTTTCATCAAACATCCCGAGTTCATCCGGCTGAAGGATACCCGCATCCTGACCCCAAATGATTCCCAATCGCGGATCGGCAAACTCACGGGCAAGCCTGGCGACACGCAAGAGCATCGTTTCGCCGCCGCCGCGGTATTCAAAATGGTCATGCAGGATTAAGAGCAGGGGGCGCATAGGGCTTTTTCTTTATTTGGCGCGGGAGCGGTCTTGGCAGATACTTCATCCGGTAAAGAGCCGTGGGGATGGCAACGATCACGCCCATGACGATCGAGTTGCGGAAAAAGAAAAGCTGGAGATCATAATATCCCACAACAAGCCAGTTCGTGACGGATAAAACCGCGCATAAAGCCGTGGCTCGCTGCCAGGGCACTTCCAGCAGGCGCCAATATATCGTCAACTGCGCCACAAGCGACACAAAGAATGTCAGAAAGATGAAATATCCTATCGTGCCCGTCGCCGAGTGAACAAGCAACACCTGGTTGTGAGTGATATAAACCGCATACCCGAAATTCAACTTGTCCAGTGTGATGAGTTGCAAATACCTGACTCCCAGTCCCGTTCCCATGATCGGATTCGCGCGGATCGTGTGCCTGAGGTTATACCGTTCGGCTTTTCTATAGAAACTTGAGCGGTCCGTATCCTCCTTGAGCAATTCAGCATGGACGCCCTGTTTCAAACCCTTTATGGGCGAAGTCAACGCGTTTGTCGGTCCAAACCAGCCAAATGCGACATATATGAAGGCCAGCGCCACGCCAATTTGCAGAATGAGCAGGCGGCGCCGGATCGTCTGGGGGCTGGTCAACAGGAACATGATTCCGATGCCGATCATAAATGTGGCGTAATTTACGCGTCGCTCGTTCCAGGCGATGGCCAGCAAGATAATTGGGAATACCGCCCATAAAAGATTGCGGTAACGCGGGGGATATCGCAGGAAGAATGTGGCAATGGTAAACCAAGCGGCATAAAGCGCGAAGCTCGTCTCCTCGTGGGCGGCATACGCCTCGACGGTTCCCGCCGGCGCGC
Organism: Candidatus Sumerlaeota bacterium; assembly: GCA_026398535.1. Lineage (GTDB taxonomy): Bacteria > Sumerlaeota > Sumerlaeia > Sumerlaeales > Sumerlaeaceae > JAPLSQ01. Next base: position 62,321 of record JAPLSQ010000121.1, read on the forward strand.
CGCTCAGGCCGTGACGGAAGATGAGTTGGAATGCTTTGACGAGACACATGACAACGAGGATGCCAACGGCCACGGCGCAATCCCGCCGCCGGCGCAACAGGTGCGTGGCCAAATAGGATACCAACAGAAAATAGAAAACGGGCCTGAGTATCCAAAGCGCAACCTTCCAGTTGCCTTGGTTGACAACGCCCCACACGATCGACACCACCATCCACAAAAAATAGATGCTGCCGAAAATCGTCACAGCGCCCAGCCTGAAAGCTCCATGCGGCCGGCTCAGGCGTTGAAGCACATGCCCGATGAAAATGAAAACAAGCAGGACCTCAATGGGATTGAACTTCAGCGCGGGAATGCCAAGCGTGATGTTGAAATTGTCATACAAGGCGGGAAGGAACGTGACGACAAGATTGCCGTTGGGATCAGTCTGGGGGTAATGCTCACAAAGAAGCATCAGCGCGAACAACACCATGAGTGCCACGCGGGGGCGCAACACAATGGCCAAACCGGCAACAATGGCGATGAGCGTTCCAAAAATGCCGACGGCAACATAAGTCAGGATATCAGATGACATATGGCTTGAGTTCTGCGACGATGGCTATCGAAATGCCAACCAGGAAACCGCCCAGAGCAAGCAGGATCATGCGCGCGATCAGCTTTTTTGTGATCGATGTGTATTCGATTGAAGGGGGGACGATGATATCGTATCGCGCCTCCACTGAGGCGCGCTCAAGATCAAGCTGTGTCTGTGCCACCTGGAGCTGTTCCAGCAGCTTGGCATGAAATTGCTGAGTCACGCCGTAATTGCGGTTCAGTTCCGCGTACACCTTCTGAAGCTCCGGCAATGCCGCGACAATCGATTCAGCCTGTTTCAAATTCGTCGTTATCTGGTCATACTCTGTTCGCGCAACCTCTTCCTGCACTTCCAATTGATAGACTGCGTCCTGGATGCTCTCGAAAATGGGATTGCGTGTGCGCTCAATTTCGGTGTCGGATGTTTTTTGTGCCTGCTCATTAAGCTCCTTCAGAAATCCCACGAGCGCCGTGAGCCGTTTTATTTCGGGGTGGTCATCGGAAAGCTCGCTGGCGCGCGCCTCGGCCATGTCCTTCTGCGCGCGGACCATCGCGTCCTGATAGGGTTGGGCGCGCTGGGAGGAAATCACTTTGCTCTCCACAAAGAGCTTTTCCCCGGCCAGCTTTTCCTTGTTGAGTTTGAGTTCAAGGCGTGTCTGGTCAAGCTTGGCCTGAACTTCGATTTTCGCCTGCTGCACTTGGCGCAGGAAATAGTAGTGCTCGCGGGCCAGTTCAGGCAATCCATCCGCATGTTTTTCGCGGAATTCCTGCAGGGCAACCTCGCTGTCACGCAACTCCTTGTCGGTCTCCTTAATCTTCTTCGTCAGGAAATCCGCCTCGCCTTGGATGCCGCGCAATGTTTTCGATATCTCCGTTTCGAGATACATGGCCACATGCGATGACAGAAAGGTGAACGCCGATTTGGCGTCGCGGCTGGTAAATCGTCCCTGATAGACATGCTCTCCGATGGGATAAAACGAAAGATTCCTCTCAATGCTGAAAATCTGCGCTTCGGTCGGCGTGGTTTCGCCAAGGCTCTTCAAGGTCAGGGTGATCAGCGGGGAACTGTTGAAGGTTTGTTCTGCCGATCTGAAAAATTCCGTATTCTGGCGCTCATAGCGCGCGACCGGATTCTCCAGAAAACGCGGAACAAGCCGTATCTGGAAAGTTGCGGCCGCTTTTGAAGGCAACAGAAAAACTGTCAGAACACCCGCGATTCCGCCAAGAACCGATCCCACCATGAGCAACAGCCAGTATTTCTTGAGAAAACGAAAGAAACGCTTGACCTGATTGACGATGTCCTTGACCGTCAATCCGTCCATCATTGTCGGCTGGATTCGCGGCCCTGGCGGCGGTGTCGGCTTTTGAAGTGTCTCGCTCATACTGTTCTTTTCATTCCACTCCGATGTATCGGAACAGGATATTGGCCGTCTCCCATACGACAACGGTTCCGACCACGAGCACGATGGTTGTGATCTGTTTCCAACCCAAGGTGACGCTTTTGCAACCGGTCAGGATGCCTACAAACATTAGGAAGAGTAAGGCTTTCATAGATGTTGCGTGATCTTTCGCTTAGGGTACGGGTGTTACAGTTGGCGCCGGTGTCGGTGTCGTCACATCGCCGATATTTTGTGAAACTCCCGAGCTGTTCAGATTGCGGCCTTTGATATAGATGTCTTCAGCCATGCTGATCGCGCTCATGGTGGGGGTGATCTGGTTCAGGTAGTAATTATACCATGCCATGGCTTTCTTGGGCACATAGATGATGTCCTGGTCTTCGAGCAGCACGGCCCCTGTGGGAGTGCCCCGGCGGAGCTTCACGAAATTCACCGAGATGATTTCGGGGCTCTTGGTCCACCACTTGCGCACAACGCGGATATCGGTGTCGGCCGCGTCATCAGTAATGCCTTCGGCCTCGCCAATGGCCTTGATCACATCCATGCCGGGTGTGAGTCCCACAACCTTCGGCGCCTTGACTTCTCCAAGCACGATGATCGAACCGGCTCCGCCTGATACCACGTAAATCAAGTCGTCCGGATAAATCGCAATGTTCGAGCGCAAATCCTGCCCTTCATGCATCTTTGCCAAATCGAGCAGAGCGACATCCGTCCGATTGCGAATGACTCTGACCTTGTTCGGCGATGACACGATGTGGCCGCGCCCGTCCTCGCGCTCGTGGATGCCGCCCGCCTTTGTGATGCAGGACAAAACGGTGTCGTTGATCAGAAGCGGAATCGCGCCGGGATACCGCACGCCTCCGAACACATAAGTGTACCGGGGCCCGAATTTGGCTGTGGAGACGTCAAGAATCGGACTTTTATAGTATTTCTTGCTCTTCTCCATCAGATCCTTGGTGAGTTCGGCGCGTGTCTTGCCCCGCGCCAGCACATCCCCAATCAACGGCAATGTGATCATGCCGTCCGGCCCCACGGTGTAGAGATTGCTGAGCATTGTTTCTCCCCAGATTTTAACCTGGACGGTATCACCCTCGCGAATCTTGAGTGTGGCCTCGCTGGCAACGGTCGGAAAAATGGCCTCATTGCGCGCGTAGGGATTCGCTCCGCCCGAACTGGGTGGGAATGGCGCTTGTTCCCCCAAGACCGGCTCACGGCTTCTTACGCATCCCCCGATAAGAATGACCCCGAAAATGGCAAGAACACTGAAGACGGCAAACGATGGTATCTGGGAAAATCTTTTCAAAACTGTTACAGCCTCCTGAATTTAATGTGAATCGCGGTCAGTGCGGATCCACGTTGTTTGTTTCCAGAAGGAAGGTTTCAGATAGAGCAAGATCTTCCACAACAGGTACCATGGAGCCCAAATCACACTGGCAAGATGTGACAAGGGTACCCCTGCGAGTAGTACACCTTCCACAATGATAAATACGAGAGCAATCAGCATGCAAAGACAAATGCCTGTCAAGAGATAAAAACCAATAATTAAAGAAAAAACAAACATGATCGCGATCATGCCCGCATAGACAATAAGAGGGGGGAGCGACAGATCGAGCGCCGCCTCCAAATGGCGCAGATAAGCCCTGATGGTGATGTCCTGGCGGCTCAGAAGTCGCGGTATCCATTTGCCCGCCAGTGTGAAACGGCCGCTCTCCCATCGCACCCGCTGGGTGCGGGCGGAGCTTTCATGCTCTTCCACGCGCGCGCGAACTACAGCCCCCGGCGCGAAGCGCACACAAATGCCTTTTTCCAGCAGATAAAGGCAGTGTTCCACATCCTCCGCAATCGATTGGGAGGTAAAGGGCACTTCCTGCAGAGACGCGCGGCTTAACGCAAAACCGTTGCCAAACAAGCCCGATGTGGCGCCGATGCACGTGCGCCCGAACGGACGCAGATAATTGAATACCGACCATGCGACCTCAAGCAGCCGCGCGCGCCAGTGCCGTCCCGGACGCAACGCCGAATAGTAACCCTGCACCGCATTCGCCCCGCGCGCGAATGCTTGTTGCAATGCCTTGAAAAATCCGGCGGAAAGCTCGCTGTCAGCGTCAACAACAACCATGACATTCCAATCCGTCCGCTTCATCAGGTAATCCTGCGCGTAACGCAACGCATAGCCCTTGCCGCGTTCCTCCGGGTTCACACGTTCGATGACTTCCGCTCCGGCCTGCCTTGCCGCATCCGCCGTTTTGTCCGCGCAGTTGTCGGCAATCACAACAACCCGCTGCGCGAATCCATCTTCTTCCAAACGCATGAGCACGTTGGCGGCAACCTTGCCAATCTGGTTTTCTTCGTTATGTGCGGGAATCACGGTGAGAAACATGAGAGGATCGTGATGCGGCGGATCAGTGTCGATGCCATCGAAACGGCGGGAATAACCCAGCGAAGCCGCAAGCCCAAGCAGGGCAAGATAAACGTTCCAAACCATCAGCGGCACGGCGGGAACAAATAAAAGTATTTCGAGAACGAGCCTCATTCCTCTGAGCGGCCGCGGTACAAATTGGGGATTATATAAAACTCAGGCTTGGCTGAATTTTTCATGGCTGCCGTGCAGATGCAATCCAGCCGGGTGACAAAGTGATTTGTCGTCATCATGTCTTCGATTTTCTTGCGTGCCGCCCGGCCAATTTGGGCCGCGAATTGCGGATCGGATTGCAGGCGCAGTATCGCCTGGCGAAGCGCGCCGGCATCGCCCGCGGGATAATACAATCCTTCCTGTTCGTCACGCAACAGATGCTTCAGTCCCAGCGTGCGGGCAACGATAACGGGTGCGCCGCAGGACATCGACTCGAGCAAAACGCTCACACCCGCCTGGTACGCGCTGTTGACCAGCGGCACGATCACCGCGCCGGCTTTCCTGTAAAGATCGCGCAATTCGAGCCGCGAACGATACCTGTTTGCCGTCTGCTTGGGCAGAAGGGGCAAATGCCGGTGGAAACGCGACCATGGACTGCCAATCCCCAATTCCATCCGGTATCGCAAACCATCAACAGCCTTGAACAGTGTCGCATAGTCGCGGTGTTCAAGACCGGCCGCGACAATCAGCTCGGGATCACGCTCCACGCTTTCATCCGGCGAATAAAAATGCTGATCTGCATGGAACGGAATCAGTTCCACTCTTTGCCCAGGGAAGCCCAGCCGCTCGACGCAATACATGTGCTGGACGGGTGAGTACGTGATGAGCTTGTCCATGTATTTGCCCAGCCTTGAGTACTTGAAAAAAACGGTTTTTTTCAAGGGATTCAGATAGTGGCCGATCGCAATGATTTTTGCTGATTTTCCGCTCCAAGCGCAGTTGGCCGCAAGGGGGATTCCAAGATCCTCGCCCGTCAGAAGAATCGCATCATAATCCTTGGACAACTCATGCGCCGCATGAGCAAGCTGATATAACAGCCGATGACAGCGTTTCAGCCTGAAAGGTTGCGCCGGCAGCATAGGGCGCGGATATCGAATGTGAGGATAATGCCGCGCGGCTTCATCACCCGATTCATGGACGCGCAAACTGTCATAGCTGAGCACATCCCCGCCCGAAATTCTCGCGATTTCGAGAAAATCAATGCGCGGCTGTTTCCTCTCCCTGACCGCAGTAATCTGATCCGGGGAAAAGGAGTCAGCGACTACGATCAACAGGCGTCTTCTTGGCATCGCGTCTCACATTCAACACAACAAGGTGTCTGCTTTCCAACATATAAGATGAAGATGGGGATGTGAGTGTGCGATGTCACGCAGATTTTTATTGAATGCTCATCCGGGATGCGTCGCCCCCATCCCTGTGGCGCATTCACTCACCCGGCTTGCCGCTCATCGAACGCCCGGTTTTAAGCAGAAAAGATTCGAGAACGTAGTTCTTGTCTGACTGGCGGGGAGCAAACTGATAGGCTTCGCGAAGATGATCAACCATGGCGGCCAATCCATCAACCGGCGCGTTGCGCGCATACGCGTGAAGCTCATCCTTGTTTCGCGCACAGACAAGCAGACGCTCTGCGACGCCGGATGGAAGCGTTTTGACGAGCAAGACATCGCGCAGCCACGCCTCAATGGCGTTGATAACAGCCTCGAATCTTTCCCCCGTGGAAGCGTCGGATTGCGGGCTGCCGCCCGCCTGAAGCATCCGTGAAGCCGAACGAAAAAGCGCGATGAAACCATGTTGCTGGAAGAGCCGCATCAGTCCGGCGATCTCGCCTTCCGCGGATGCCTGTGAAGATTGCGCCAGCTCGAGAAGTAATCCTGGACGCCCTTCCGACATGCGGACAAGCATGCCCAGATCACAGTTCTCAAGCCGTATCTCCGCCGCGGCGGACAGATTGCCCGCATAATCATCCATTTCGCTTGCGGCAAGAGGACTCAGCCTGATCGGCGCGCATCGCGACCGGATCGTGGGCAACACTTCAGAATAGCGCCCCGTGACAAGGATCAGAAGCAGATACGATGGCGGTTCTTCGATCAGTTTCAGCAAATAATTGGCAAGCGCGGGATTCATCCGTTCCGCGTGACGGAAAATCAGGATTTTGCGCGTTCCCTCAAGCGGGCGCGAATCCACATAACGGTAATATTGGGGACAATCCGGATCGTCCCGGCCTGGTTTCCATCCGCTGAGCGTGATCTGTCCGGCGACGCCCTTAGGCTCCACAACCAGCAGATCGGCAAACACACCCTCGGATATCTTGCGGTCAATCTCCGCCGCGGCCTGCGCCCGCATTCCAGCCGGCGTGTTAACCATCTTGGCCAGCGCATAAGACATCGACAGCTTGCCCACTCCGCGCGGCCCGTGGATCAGCAGCGCATGCGGCAACGCGTTTTGCGCCATGGCTTCGGCAAAATATTGTTTCACCACGCCATGACCATGAATTGAATCCATCGTATGACTGGAAGTAATGCGAATGATTTTGCGAAGCGGTGTCATATCTTCTGTTTTGGGATCAAGCATGTGCCGTGATTGAAAATCAAGCAATCGATATGAAGTGCGTAAATGATTCTGAAAAGGTGTGAGGTTTTTCTCACAGTGAGAGAATTAGCGCATTCACAACCAAGCAGATAGCTGTCATGTTCAACTCGAAATGATTATTTGCAAGTTTATTAATCACAATGATGTTCATTGTTCCTTTATCATCGTGATCCGCATCGCATAATCTTTGCTCTCTTGGTTGGTTGTTGTTGCATTTATCTGCGAACCTTGGAGGCGATTTAAGATGACGGTGTGTCTAAATGAAGATCTCAGGTGGTATATGAAAGAGGTCGCTCAGAATAAGGTGCTGACACGCGAAGAGGAGATTGCCCTGTTCAAGCGTCTGGAAACTGGGGATGAAACAGCACGCCAGGAGATCGTGGAGGCGAATCTGCGATTCGTGATAAAGATTGCGCTTGGTTACGCAAACCGCGGTGTGCCTGTTTCCGATCTCATCCAGGAGGGCAACATCGGCCTGCTTGATGTCATCGACAAATTTGACTATCATAAAGGCTACCGCTTCTCGACGTATGCCGCATTCTGGATTCGGCAGGCCATTCAACTGGCAATGCGCAAACAATGCAATGTCATACGTCTTCCAATAAGAAAAAGCCGCTTTCTGGGGCATGTGAACGAGGCTATGAATCATTTCAGTCAGACGCATGGGCGAATGCCCACAAACCGCGAACTCGCACTGATTCTCGACATCGATGAGGACAAACTCGAGCAGATCATGTCCCTGAAAGATTCCGTGTTGTCCCTTGACATGGAAACCGACGAGGAGGGCACGCAACTGCTCAATAAAATCAGGGACGATTCAACTCCATCGGCTTATGATCACTATGCCGAAAGCGAGCGCCGGCAGATCGTGCAAAAAGCCATGGATACTTTGACTGATAAAGAACGCAAGGTCATCCATCTGCGCTACGGTTTCGGCGGCGAAGCGGACATGAGCCTGCGCACGGCCAGCAAGGTCGTGGGGATGAGCCAGGAAGGCGTGAGGCGTGTCGAACGCAAGGCGCTCAAGAAACTTCGCCGGCCCGCCGTCCGAGCCATCATGTGCGGCCTGCTGTAAAATCAGCTGTTTTGTCAGTCTTTTCTCTCATCGGACGCGGAGACGATGATTCCATCAATTTGACTTGCAGCGGGGGCCAACAAATCCTGCGACGCCGCCTGTAAATCACCGGGCATGTTGGAAATGTCCGCGATGAAGCGTGTCTCTTTGAAACATGGCGCACGACGGGCGGACCGAAGCGCTTCCAGCGTATTCACATCCGATGGCGAATAGAGAAAAGCGCAGGTTTTAGGTGCGATTCCCCAACGGGCAAGGCACGTCATTGCAAGGGGCAAATGCTGGGTATGAACTCCGGCGGCGCCACCCACCCCCGCAATGTCAAACAGGGCTTTGATCACATCCCCGCGGTCAAAAAAGAACGAAAAGTCAGCAAGGTAAGAATGCAGCATCCAAACACCGCGATAATCGGCGGGAAGCAACGCGATATCGTACCGCAGCAGCGCCGCCGCCACAAGCCAGAAATCCTTGCGCATGGCCCGCAAAGGATGCGCCAGGACTGAGGGCAAAGCCTTGAGCGCGCACATGAATCCGTCGTGCTTCGATCCTGACAGGCCCAGCATGGCTCCAGCCTGACCCGTGTTGATCATTCGTGCGTAATTCAGAAAATCGGGAATGACAGTGATGGTATTGTCGCCCAATTTCGCCCTGATTTCCTTCGGCAGCGCCGCCGCCTGCCAAGCTGTCGTCATCACTTCCGTATCGGTGATGTTTTCCGGCTCAAAACGCGGGGGCGCCATAAAATCCAATAATGCGCGCGTATCCATGGCGCAACAATCCATCCAGCGCGTCATCGCCGCAATCCCATCATAAGTTGGTCCATATTCCTGTCATGCTCATTCACTTCATCTGACGATAAACCGCACCCCCATAGCGGCGAACGAGTATCCTGCTTTGCGGTGCAGTCATAGAGATTGAAAATGAGCGTCTCAACATCCACGGCTTCCTGAATGGTCACGGCCATCCCGGAGGGGCGATATGCCGTCTCGCGCATGCTGAGCCTTGAGCCCTTTGCGCGGATTGCCCCGGTAAAATTGGCGTGCTCGCGCGAGAAACCAGCCCCCGTGTAGTCAGGCGCGGCATTGAATCCCGCATCGAAATCCTGCTGTGTCCATACCTGTTCCGTGCGCCCGTTGCGTCTCAATGAGAGACAATAATTTTCCATGACCAGCTCGGCATCATCCAACTGGATGACAATCTGGTAGATGGGCCGCGCATAACCGGGCGCGGACCAGCATGCAAACAGCCGCCCTTGCACTGCGCCGTAACGCAGGCGAACCTCAATCGCGTCCTCCACTTCGGCGGAGTGAATCGGCCATGCGGCAGCGCCATATTCATCCGGACGACCGAAAAGACGCCCAAGGATGGCAATGACATGCCCCGCGAAGTTGATCAGCACTCCCCCGCCGGACTGCGATTTGATCGTTTCCCATCGCACGGGCACAGGCGCCATGATATGCGATTGCAGGCAGAACGCATGAAAACGCCGCACCGCGCCGAATCGGCCCGCAGCCATAAGATTCATGAGCTGATCAAGGTGCGGATACTGCGCCGCCATATATCCGGCATGAATAATCGCATCCGGCTGTTGCGCCCGCAATTGCATCAAACTCTTCAATCCAGTTCGATCCGCGGCTGCCGGCTTTTCCACAAGCACAGGCAAGCCGTGGCCAACGCAAATCCGTGTGAGCTCCGGATGGGTGGAGGCCGGCGTGGCAATGATGACTCCATCGGGACGGGACATCCTGATGGCGGATTCAAGATCGGTGTGATAAGCCGTTTCAAATCCCATGCTTTGATAGAGTTTGAAAGCGCCTGGATTGTTATCGACCACGCCGCATAATGTTTCACCTTCACGATGCATAAGATTGAGCGCATGCACGATCCCGATCTTGCCGGCGCCAACCAGCAGAATGCGAAGCACAGATGAGGCATCCGAGGATTTTGGTTCGCGCACAGCGTTTTGCATGGCCTCGCGAAACGGTTTCAGATGCAGACCAATCCGCACGAGCGACGGTTCTGTGTCCATCACACAAACCGCTTCCATCCCCGCCAGATTATCCGAACTGATCGGCAAAGGCATGCGCATTTTTTCCGCGACAGCGGCAACAGCTTTAATGGGCGCCAGCGGGATGGAAATCCACGGTTTGCGCCGCCCTGACTCAGCCATCGCGACAGCCTGCATGAATTCGCGCAAAGTCATGGCGTTCGGCTCGCCAAGGTTCAACTCAACGGATTCATCTTCCGGCAGGGAAAGGCATTTGATGATCGCCTCGCATAAATCATCCACGTCAATGGGCTGCACAGGCGTCCTGCCCCCGTTGATGAGCGGCAGAACAGGCAGGCTGCGCACGGATTTTCTCATGCGGTGGAAGAGCCCCTGCTGACCAGACCCGAAAACAAGGCCGGGCCGCAGAATGGCATACGGCAATCCGCTCTGCCTGACGATTTCTTCGGCCGCGAACTTGGTGCGTCCATATGATGATATGGCGCCCTCATGCGCGGACTGTGAGGAAATGAAAACGAACCGGCTCACGCCCCCGCGCGCAACAGCCTGTTCCACAAGATGGCGCGTTCCCTCAACATTGATGGCTTTGGATTCCGCCGATCCCTGACCAGTCGTGGCGGCCGCGCAATGAATCACCGCGCCCACCTTCCTCCAAGCCGCTGAGGGAACATCAAAGGGCAGGCTTCCATGGACGATTTCTCCATGCGGAAAACCTGATTTGCGCGTCCCAGGTCGAATAAGCGCAACAACCTCCATGCCAGCCTCCCCGGCCAATGCGCAAACACGCCGTCCGATGAAGCCCGATGCCCCCGTGACAAGAATCTTCATCAGTGAATCATGGCGAGTTTGGCGGCGGTTTGGCTGCGGTCTGTTTTACCCGCGCGCCTCATGACATCACGCATGTGCTTGACAGCTTCCTCCGGCGACGCCGGATTGATATAAAAACCCGTGCCCCATTCAAAGCCGGCAACCTTGGTCAGTTTCGGGATGATTTCCATGTGCCAGTGATAAAAAGGCGTGTTGCCTGTTTCATCAAACGGCGTGTTATGGATCATGAAATTATAGGCGGGATCATCCAGACCTTCTTTGATAAGGCTGAAAATTGTTCTCATGATGGAGGACAGGTCGGTGACCTGGTTTTTCTGGATGTCGTTGAAAAAGGAAGTGTGTTCTTTCGGCACAATCCAAGTTTCATAAGGAAAACGGCTGGCAAAGGGCATGAAACTGATGAACGAATCGTTTTCGGTGACAATTCGATCGCTGTCTGCCACTTCCTGGCTTATCATGTCGCAAAACACACATCGTTCCTTGTAATCATAATACTTGCCAGCCCCGCTCAGTTCTTCCTGAACCCGTTTGGGCACAATCGGAAGGGCAATGATCTGTGTGTGAGGATGTTCGAGGGAAGCGCCGGCTTCACGCCCCCAGTTCTTGAAAACCATAATATATTTCATGCGGGAGTCCTTGCGGAGCTCAACGCAACGGTCACGTAAAGCCCAGATGATCTCCTGGATATGCTCAACCTGCAAGTCGGCATAGCTATGATCATGATTTGGCGACTCGATCAGCACCTCGTGCTCGCCGAAACCGGTCATTCTGTCGTACATGCCTTCGCCTGAGCGGCGCAGAGGACCTTCGATCTGCAACGCAGGGAATTTGTTGGGCACCACGCGCAACCACCAGCCTTCCTGATCCTTCAACGTATTTGGCGCGCGATAACTCAGAACTTCAGGCGGGGTTGACTTCTCATTTCCGGGACAGAACGGGCAAAAGCCCCCTTTTCGCTCCTCAACCTGCTTATGATATTGGGAAGGGCGTTTGGCCCGCTCCGTGGCAATAATGACCCAACGGCCAATCACCGGATCTTTGCGCAACTCAGGCATGATACTCAAATCCTCACATCATTAATCATTATACAAAAGGTGCGGTTTGACTACAGGGAATATACGGTCACATATTCGGTGGTGGAACTTGCGAGGGCGTCGAGAGAACAGCCTTCCTGGCATCATCAAGAATACTGGTGATCTCAGGCGCCGGTGGGATTGACTGAACCACTTCGATGAACTGGTTGGACGATCGAACCGGTTTCTTGCCGTCGAATTCAATCAAATAAAAGCCCACTTGGCGCCCCTCATATCCCCCAGAGACAATCTGCGCTTGTCCCGCGGCCAATACGTCCGAAAACACTCCGGTCCACTCCCCGGACACGGCATACTTAATGCCGCAATCGGATCCCAATCGCTCAATCAAACGCCGTGTCGCTTCGCGCATTTCATAATCAAGCAGAATGATGAAATCCGATTTTTCCCGCAATTCTGGCAGGTATTTTTTCAATGCCTCCGCCGCGTCAATGATTGTAAAAGAGTCATGCGATGCTCCCGTCGATGGTTTGAATTCCGGTGGCGCGCCGCCTGACGCCCCGCTGGTTGGCGCACTGGTTGGCAGCATCGTGGATGCGCGCGATCTTGTCACGCCGATGATGCCGGCTTTGACTTCTGTTTCGTCGCCAAGTTTGGCCGCCACCACACGATACGGGGCGAATATTGGTGTGCTGGTGCCGTCCACGATGTTGGCGGATATCAGCGTCAGGTTGTTGGATGCCGCCGCATCACGGAGAAACTTTATCCCCGCATCCATGTCCGAGTAGGCCACGTTGACGGCATCATATTTCATCCGCCCAAGCGCCTGCATCAGGTAGCGGGTTCGGAGAATGGCCACATCGCTGGGCGCCTCTCTCACGAATCCGCCGGCATCCACTTTCATCACGGGGAACTTGAATTCTTCGAGGCGGGCGTTGATGCGCGCTTCTTTGTCGATTCCGCCCAGTTGATGCGACACACAGCCGCAGGGATCGATGCTTGATCGGCGGTAACCGTTGTAAATCAGCGCCAGATATTTCGATTTGTCTGGAGGCACGCCGCGCGGCAGGATCAAGGCATCAAGCTGCGACATGGTCAGCGGCGTGGGAGAAGGTTTCGGGGTGGGGGTGGTCAACTGGGCGGGCGCGGGCTCGGCGGGTTGTGGATCGGATGGCACGGCGGATTGCTTTCCGCTTGTGATATCCTGAAACAAAGGCGCTCCAGGCGGTTGGGATTTGTCCGCATCGGGTTTCTGAGCCGGACATTCAAAACCGCAACAAACGCACATCATTGTAATGATGAATAAACTGCGCAGCCTGATTGATTGTTTTTCCGCCATTCTTTTTCTCCAGATTCAGCAATAAAAACACTACATACCAAGCGGCGGCGGCGCGTGTCAAATGTGAATAAAATTCAACGATAACACTTGCCAAGTATAGATGGGCTGTTGCAAACATGGCCTCATAATCTAAGCGCGATGACGATTATTCGCGCATTAATGGAGAAATATCATTATGCTCGACCTTCATATAATAAGAAAACGGGGCTTGTTATATCTGGCGGGGTTGATAATTACATTGGCGGTTGCCGGTTGCGTCGTCATCGGCGACAGCCTTGATCAGGCGCGTATTCATTTCGCGACGATTCCGTATTTCGTTTTTGACAATGCGCCGGGATACCAAAAGCCCGCACAACGCCCGGTATTCAACAAGGACATCAATCTGGCAGTCGCCATTTCCGGCGGCGGAATGCGTTCGGCTGTGTTTGCGTCGGGCGTGCTCGAACAGCTTGCATGCATGCCCGACCCCCATGATCCCAGCCGTATGTTGCTCGACCGATGCGACGCCATCTCCGGCGTGTCGGGCGGCAGTCTTGCCGCCGCTTATTATGGCCTTTATAAACCAGCCCGCCTGTCCAACCGGCAGGAGCGGGACGCGTTTTTTCAGCGCTTCAAGTCCAATATGAGCACAGACTTCCTGTTGCGCAACACCCAGCATTATATCAGCCACCCGTGGGAAGCGGCGATGAAATATTACACCCGCTACCGTTTCACGAACAGTCTGGCCAACACTTACGATCAATACCTGTTTCGAGGAGCGACTTTCAGCCAACTCAACCAGCGCGAAGCCTCCGGCGAATCGCCGGCAATCATCATCAACGCCGCTTCACTCGACACCGGCATGAAATTCCTTTTTACCAACCTCAACGTGCGCGAGCATTTCAGCGTGGACCCGCGGACACTCATTCCGCGGCTGCCCGCAATCGTGACGCCAAACGACCTCCGCGGCATGGAAACCCTTGCCAAACTTTCGGCAATCCCAACTTTCCAAGCGCTGGGATTCGACGGTATCGACTCGGACATCAGCAGTTTCCGGCTTGCGAGCGCCATCGTTGCCTCATCAGCGCAACCAATCCTGCCAGGCCCGGCAACATTGATCAATTACGCCGTCCGCGGTTATGTCCATCTGGCCGACGGCGCCATCAATGACAATCTCGGTGTCGATTCCATTATAGAATTGTATCTCAACAGGATACAGAACAGCGGAAAACCGCGGCAGCTTGTCATCATCAGCATCGATGCCTCGGGCGGAAAGACAATAAACAAGACGGGTGATCCGAATGGGTACGTGGGCGCGCTTTCATATGCCGAAAAAGCTTTCATATCATTGTCAAAACGCAGCCTGAGCTTCTCGACAATGGTTTATAATTCGCTTGATGCCATCAAATTCATCCATCTAAGGTTCGGGGACTCGCCAAGGTCGAACAACCTGACGAACATGTCAACCATGGCATACATCTCTGAGACCGACTTCCATACCGTGCTCGGCGCCGCAAGCGATGTGGTGAATTTGAACCGGGAGAGGATTGAATCGGCACTGAAGCGCTGATCGCACAGACCATGCACACGAAAATTCCGGCCTTTTCGGCCAAGCGGTGGGCAATATTTTGCTTGCCGCAGACTATAAATCCTCGAAAAGATCCGCCATGTGGTTGGATGATACCACGAATTTTCAAGAACGGGTGATAACGAACCAATGGCTAAAATGACCAAACATGAGTTGCAACACGACGAGATGCAGGATTTCGGCGTGAAACTTATCGTATGGTATCACAAACACTCAAACCTGCTGACAACCATCCTGTTGGTTGTCGTTGTGGCGTTCGCCGGCTGGCGCCTGTATGGATATTACCTGAACAACAGGGCGGCACGCATCAGCGCCGAACTGGGCACAGCCTTGCAGAATTTCAACGAAGCATGGATGGAAACGGACGAAGCCAAACGCAAGGAATTGCTGACGACGGCCATTACCGAAACCGAAAAAATCACACGGGATTACAAAGGCGCCTATACGGGACGCGCAGCTCAACTTCTTCTCGGCAATATGCATTACTACAACGCCATGTTGAAACTCGACAACGCGGATGAATCCATGGCCGCATTCAAAAATGCGCGCGAAGCCTACGAGCGCTACATCGCCCTCGAAGGCAACACCCCCGCCGAAAAAGCCGCCGGACAGGTGGCGCTGGGCTATGCGTTGGAAAGCACATCATTTAAAACACGCGATCCAAAGCTCGTGGCCGAGGCTGACAGAGCTTACAATGAGGCAGTCAAACTGGCGCCCAACACTTATATTGCCGCCGAAGCCAAATTGGCACTGGCCAGACTGCTTCAAAATCAGACCGGACGCCAGGAGGAAGCTCAGAAAAATTACGAGGCGGTCGCTTTCGAACGCAAGCTGCCGCTGGCCGCTCCTGATCCCAAGGAAAAACCTTTCAAAGACATCCAGGGCAATGAAATCAGCATTGGGGAAATCAACAAGCTCCGCAACTTCTACGATCTTTCGTACGCCGCGGATGCCGAACGTTCCATCAATATCCTCAAGGGTTTGCCCACAAGCCGCATATCCGAGAAATAACCTGACAAGTTTATTCGCCTGCCAATTGCCGGCATGCACAATAATATAATGAGGTAAGAAAATGGCTGATGTGACACAGAAGTACGCGGACAATGCTCCGGGAGCGTTTTATGTCGACAACACATGCATCGATTGCGATGCATGCCGCCAGATCGCCCCAAACAATTTTACACGAAATGAAGAGGGCGGTTACACTTATTGTTCCAAACAACCTGAAGGCGACGAGGAACGCAACCTGTGCCTGGATACCATTGACGGTTGCCCCGTGAACGCGATCGGCAACGACGGCGAATAATCCCCCGCTCGTTTCCATCACGCCTGATCCGTTTATTTCGCGCCCCGCATCGCGCGGGGCGTTCTCATTTTCATCAACGCGAAACAACATCCGAATTCCGATGTCATACGGAATGACATGTATAATAATATCAGATTACGGCAAGTGAGCATTATATGAAATCGGCATTGCGGGAATCGGTCCGCCCTTTCACATTGACAGCCCTGACAGTCGCAATCTTTTGGGTGATGATGGGCACGGCTCGCATATATGCCGACCAGCGCGAGTACCCGAGATTCGCCGCCGCCGAATCCTCCCGTATGATCACGCCGCCTGCCCAGGGTGAAACAATCGAGGGTGTGTGCGATTTCATCAAACGCAAGATTGACCAAGTGCAGACCATGAAATGTGAGGTCGAGCTGTCCAAATGGAGGGAACGCAAGCCGCGCAGGGTGTCCACAGGCCCGCTCGAACTCGAACGCGAAAAGGGCGCTTATGTGCGGCTGACCCGCAAGGACGAAACCAGTGAGTATATTGTCAACGCCGTCATGATCTGGGACTACGATCTAAAAGACAAGAAAGCCCAGTATATTCCGACCATCATGCCCATCATCGGTTTTTTCGTCAAGGAGGCGATGGCGCTGAACATTCTCCTTTCGCTTGATAAAGACACACTCAAATTGCGAGGCTCAGTGGAGGTCGAAGGCGAACCCTGCTG
>JAPLSQ010000132.1 GCA_026398535.1 Candidatus Sumerlaeota bacterium
CCCACAAGGCGGCGGATGAGCGTGTTGAGGTGGGCCCAAAAGAGGTCGTGCGCGATGTAGAAGCGCTTTGACTCGCCGGCGCTGACTGTTGCGATTAAGTTGTCGAGATTATTGTGCAAATCCTTGCCGAACTCGATGGCCATGCGCCGGAGGGCGTCAACGACGCGGGCGCAGTTGCGTTGCGCGATGATTTGGTCGATCACACGGCGGATGTCCACCTTGAAACATCGGCCAAGTTGCCCGCCGAAGAAGCGGAAATCGGCCTCGGCAACGAGTGATGAAAGGTCGGAGGACAGCATCGGGTACTCGACCCATTCGAGGCCGTATTCGGCGGCGGCGCGTTGCAATCGCTGACGATCCTCCTGAGTGAAGAAAGGCTCGATGACAAGATCCTCGCGGCGCGGGCTGGGTTCTGGCGCGCGGCGCAGAGCGTCGTCGAGAACCGCGGGATCGGTGATTCGGATTTCGAAGACCAGATGGCCGACAATCTGGCCGTGCCAGACGAATTCCGCCCCCACATGAGCAAACAATCTGTTCAAGGCGGCGGTGTCGGCGGCCGGGTTGCCGCACAGCGCGACGGCGGCCTCCTTGCTGGGCGATCTGCCAAACCATGCGCCAACGGCTCCGGCGGCGCGCCTCCAGGTATCAAGCGCGCCGCTGAACCGGCGCAGAATCTCCGCATGGGCCGCGGCCAGGTTCGGCAGGCGCGTGGTCCCGATTTCGCGAAGGTCCGGGTGTGCCCTGGCCCTGGCCCTGGCCCCGAGGGCGGCCTCGAAGCGTATCGGGTCGAACCCGAGATCCTTCAGCGAATCGAGGTAATCCCTCTCGTCGCGCGTGAACAGTTCGTCGGCCACCACCGTGTCGGCGAGGAGGTCGTACACGATGGGGGATTTCTCCGGATCTGCCATCAGCGCGGCGGTGGTCTTCCGGATTTCCGCGTCGCCGGCCTCGCCGGCTTTACCCCCCAGCCGGCCCAATTCGCGCAACTCCGAGTCGGCGAAGTCGCCATCCGCCACCATCAACCCACGGAGCAGGCTCGCCAGTGCGTCCCTCTCCTCGCCGCTCAAACCGCGCATCCGCCAAGAGTCCATCACTGTCTGGAAAAATGCCATGGGAACCTCCCATTTGATGGATACAGAATCAACCTGATGCATTCATCAAACTCAACAGGGAAAAGTGGCTGCCGGTTGAACCTGCCCAGAGGCGTCCGTTCGAGTTGCCTGTGATGTTTTCGAGAGCCATGGGGAGCGCCGCAAGTTTGTCCTTCGCATTGGTTCTTTTGACAAAGGATTTGCCGCCACGGCACTGTAACTGGAATGGGCGGGCCGGCAAGCTGCCACCGCACCAGCGTATAAGGCTGGCAGCGTCTGGCGGGCGCAATTGCCAGCCGCGGAGCGAAGCGACGTGCGAGCCGTGCTTGTGCGGCGAGCTTTTGTATTAAACGTCGTCGAGGAAGGCGCTGGGCTGGTTGGTGTCGTCCTCTGAGTCGGCCCAGATGAGGACAACGCAGTGGTCGTCGGTGACGAGGCCGAGCGATTTGGCTGCGCCGGGTGAGAGGTCGCAAATGCGGTTTGTCCACGCCGCCGGGCCGTAGTCAACGGCGATGCCTTCGGGAGCGGTCGTTTTTGTGGTGTTTTTACACGGTGATTCTAAAAAATAAGTTGTTGTCATTCATCCGAGAATCAGATTGAAATTCGCCGTTGCGGCGCGCGCAAAGTAACGAATTCGTACAGTATCCGCTGAAGAGTGGATTGAGTCAAACCTCCCGCGCAACCCATCTTGCGCTGATACCCGGGCCGGGCGCGCCCAACCTCCGCCGCCGCGCCGGAGGGCGAACCGCGCCGCGCTTTTGGCGCAAGGCTCGATGTATTCCCGCAAGCTGTGTCATGGCTTCTCAGCTTTTTCCATATTGTCCGACCAGTCGGTGAACTCCTTCCAGAACTTGCTCGCCTCGTCGGTCTTGCCCAATTCCACAAGGCGGTCGCGCAAGCGGGCGGCTTTGGCCTTGATGACAGGCAGATTCTCCTTGCGGAACGATTGCCATGCTTCCTTGCCTTGCGCCGCCAGGTCGTCGACAGTGAGTTTCATCGAGTCGATAAATTCTTTTCCCTCGGGTGTCGCGGCGTAGGCGTCCCAGCGCTGTTTGGCCTTGAGGGTCATTTCCGCCAACTTGCTAAAAGCTTTGCCGGCGATATCCACGGAGCCTGCCCACGGGTCGGCTGAGAAACTGTTGTGGCCCGTCAACACATCGCCGCGCTTGACGGGTGTGCGCGCGGGTCCTTTGGGATCGGCCATGGTCAGCACACGGCGGCCGCTGGTGTCGAGGAGTCCGCCCGCCTTATCGATTGTGAACAGCGACTCGCGGAAGACAAGATCGGCGTGTTTGGCCTCGATGCGCACACGCGCGACCACGCCGTCCGGCTCGATGTCAATCTTGCGCACCTGGCCGATCTTCACGCCGCGGCTCACCACGTCGCCGTCGGCGGCCAGACCCGCCGCGTCCTTGAACTTCACCCCGAAATCCGCGGGGCCGCGCCCGCACCCGCCCAAACAGGCCAGCAACACCGTCATCGCCAGCCATGTCGAAATCCCGCCGCCGCCCAATCGCTGTTCACGCATTGCGCTCATTCCTGCAACCTCCCTGTCGTTTTCACCGCGCTGACTGTTCCCGCGCCAGCGAGCGCCGGAACGGCCAACGCCGCAACTTGTCTGCGGTTCTCACCGCGCATCTCAATCTCGTAGAGCCAGCAGGTGAAGCGCTCTGTGGCCTCGAGGTCCGCCTTGAGCCGCTACGTCATGTCGGATGCGCCGGCCCGGCCGTAACTGATAAAAACCCGCTTCTTCGATTCGCCCATCGCGCTTCTCCTTTCCGCGCCCCTTATGACAAGTGTAAGACAATTCTGAAAAAGAACATTGGATCGCTATGCGAGACTACGCATAGGGTTGGCCGTGTTGTCCAGCGTTATTTGGCGGTTTGTGTTCGCGCGGGGGGATTTCCCCGCTGGATGGACCTTTCATTCCTCCGTCTGCCCGCCCGGTTCCTCCTCCTGCTCCCCCAGTTTTTTCAACAGCGAAAGGTTGTCTTCGTCGAGGTGCTGGCCCGCGTCGCGCATCCCGCGCAGAAGCCCGAGTGCCTGGGTCCGCATATGCCGGGCCTCATCCTCCCGCCCCAGCTTTGCCAATACGGAAGCTGTCCGGTGGCACGACCACGCAAGGTCATTGGTCCAGTCGGCGTTGGCCGGGTCGGACTCGCACAGCCGACGCGCGATAGCCAAATTGGCCTCGTACGCCTCGAGCGCCGCGTCGAGCTTGCCCTGTGCCTCGCGGATGCCGCCAATGCAAGACCACGACACCGACAGGTTGCACTGCCAGTCGGCGTTGGCCGGGTCGGACTCGCACAGTCGACGGATGATCGCCAAATCGGCCTCGTATGCTTCGAGCGCCGCGTCGA
>JAPLSQ010000099.1 GCA_026398535.1 Candidatus Sumerlaeota bacterium
CAATTTCACATTTTCACGGCGCCGCTGGCCAGTCCTTCGATGAAGAGTTTCATGGTAAAGAGGAGGGGGCACGACGCTTCGGCAGTCGGATGTGGCCCCCACGTTCCAGCTTCAGCAGCAGCGTGCGCGCCGCCATATCCTTGAGCCGACCCTGCGCATTGCGCCACTCCCATCGGCGGCAAAGCTCTTCGCTAAGTCGCGAGCAACACCACTCGGGATGTTCCTCCAGCAATCCACGGATCAGAGCGATATCCGCGCCGCTCAACTGTCGCCCTTGCATGACCATGACGCTTTCCATGGTGTGTAACGTACGGGAAGCGGCCTGAAACGAGTCCGGCAAAAAATGAACTTCTTTTCTGTGGCGTTCGTGGAGGGACAAACTATACGTCACGCAGGTGGCAGTGGGTGATGCCTGCCTGGGCAGTTACGACAATGAAAGGGTTATGGCGGAGAGGGGGAGATTCGAACTCCCGCATAAGCTTTACACCCATGGACGGTTTAGCAAACCGTTGCCTTCAGCCGCTCGGCCACCTCTCCATCCATTGAGGCGCTAAACCGTTGTGATTTACGAGTTTAGCAAACCGTTGCCTTCAGCCGCTCGGCCACCTCTCCATCCATTGAGGCGCTAAACCGTTGTGATTTACGAGTGATGGTTGGAACTATTCAGGCGCGGCAACAGATTAGCCACGAGTTTATTTGCATCCTTAAAGTCAGGGTGATCAGTGTGGCGGTGTTTGCTTTGTGTGGTGTGAATGAATGTTCAGCATGATATCTTTATGGATGGAGGATGTGGATCATGGCGGAAAGGCATAAGATTACGATTGTGGGGGCGGGCAACGTTGGAGCGACAGCCGCGCATTGGGCGGCATCGATGGAGTTGGGCGACATTGTGCTTGTGGATGTTGTTGAGGGAATGCCGCAGGGCAAAGGTCTGGATTTGCTGGAGGCGGGGCCGATCGGTCTGTTCGACGCGCGCATCGAGGGGACAAATGATTACGCGGCGACGGCGGGCAGCGATGTGGTGATCATTACGGCGGGTCTTGCCCGCAAGCCTGGGATGTCGCGCGACGATCTGATGAAAACCAATGCGGGCATCGTGAAGCCTGTCACCGAACAGATTGTGCGTTATTCCCCTGACGCCGTGCTCATTGTGGTTTCCAACCCGCTTGATGTGATGGC
The DNA here is from genome assembly GCA_026398535.1 of Candidatus Sumerlaeota bacterium. Classification (GTDB taxonomy): domain Bacteria; phylum Sumerlaeota; class Sumerlaeia; order Sumerlaeales; family Sumerlaeaceae; genus JAPLSQ01. Next base: position 1,180 of record JAPLSQ010000099.1, read on the forward strand.
ATACGTCGCGAGCGTGACGAGCAAGTTTCCGCGCAACCGTGTTGTGGGCATGGCCGGCATTCTTGACACGGCGCGTTTTCGCGCCTTCATCGCCGAGGAGGCAAAGGTTTCGGTCGAGGACATCCAAGCGCTTGTGCTTGGCGGTCATGGCGATTCCATGGTGCCGCTCATCAGTTGCACGACGATTTCCGGGATTCCCGTGACGGAGTTCATCGGGCGGGAAAAGCTCGAGCAGATCGTGCAGCGGACACGCGACGGGGGCATCGAAATTGTCAATCTGCTCAAGACGGGCAGCGCCTATTATGCGCCCAGCGCGGCCGCGGTGCAGATGGCCGAGTCGATTCTCAAAAACAAGCGCCGCGTGCTGCCATGCTCGGCGCTGCTCGATGGCGAGTATGGCATCAGCGGCGTTTTCTGCGGCGTGCCGGTGATCCTGGGGGCGGGCGGCATCGGGAAGATCATCGAGGTTCCCCTGTTGCCCGAAGAGCTCGCGGCCTTGCGCAAAAGCGCCGACGATGTGAAGACGAACATAGGCAAGCTTGATATTTCATAGCCGCATGGACATTGACCATCTGGTTGGATTCGGATTTTCACCCGCTGTCATCGTCAACTGGAAGCGGGCTTACACGCGCATCCCGCTTCCGTTGCAGGCGCGGGCCGCGGCTGATAGGAACTGGGGAAGGTTGCTTCCGCTTTCTTCGGATCGGCTTGCGGTGCGCGCAAAACCAAAATCCGCTATGGCGGATTTGCCCTCATGGGAAATGATTTTGGACTGATGCTCATGACGCGCCGGCGCAAAAGGGAATACTTCATCCTGACGCTTTTGGCATGCCTGGGTCTGGCGCTGAGGTGGATGCGGCTTGATCTGATGAGTTTCCGGTTTGATTCCGCGGAGGAGCTTTTCCGCGCCCGCGAGACGCTGCAATCGGGTTTCCCGCCGTTTACAGGAATCATCAACTCCATGGGATTTCGCAATCCGGCCGCGTTCACCTGGATTCTTGCGCCGATTGTGGCATTGACACCTGATCCCAGGCATGCCGCGGCATGGATTGGCCTTATCAGTATGACAGGGCTTTGGCCGATGTACCGCATGAGCCGTTTTCTGTTACGCGGCGTGGTCATGTGGCTCCCTTGTGTTGTTTATGTTGTCATGCCGGCGCATGTTTTCTGGGGGCGGTCAATCTGGTCGCTGAATCTCATGCCGGTTGTGGGCGCATGGGCCTTGTGGGCTGTCCTGATGACATCATGCGCGCGGATCGGGAATTCACGCAAACTTGGTTTTCTGCTTGCGGGATTGGCGGCGCTTTGTCTCGGCGTCCTGATCCATCCCTCTGGCGCGGCTTGGATCATCGTGGCATCATTGTATATGACGCCAGTTGCGCTGAGGTCGCGCTGGCCGGGATCCGCGGTTGCCGGCGGTTTGCTTATCCTGTTCGTTGCCATGTTGTTTATCCTTCCGAGTCTTTTGGATGGTTTCCGTGTGATGAGGGCTCCTCCAAAAAAACCGGAATATGCCGCCCAATATGAATCCAAACTTCCCCCGCCGAAGAATATGGCTGGGCGTCTTCCCGATGCGTTCGGCGGCTTGTTCGAGATTTTCTCAAGCTGGGGGGCCACGGGCGGCATCGATCAGCAGATTGGCGCCGCAGCCGCCATCGCCGGCCGGCTGGCTGATGTTGCCCTGCTTGTTTTGTTTCTTGCGGGCACGGTGAGGGCGCTTCTGACGCGAAAGCGCAAGGATTGGTTGCTGCTGGCATGGTGCTTCCTGCCCCCGCTTGTTGCCGCCGTTGTGTTAAGCCGTCCTTACGGATCCTATTACAGCATGGCTTTGCCCGCGATGCTTCTGCTGTGCGCTTGCCCGCTCAGTCGCATGGGGCTGGCGGCGGGATTGCGTTTAACGCATGTCATGAACATCGTGTCGATGACTGTCATTTGGTTGTGTGTGTTGGCGTATGTCTGGTTTCTGCTCGCGTGCTTTGCGGCTGTCGCGTCATCGGGATATGTTCATGGTCCGTATTACATACCGCTCAAACCGCAACAGCAGCTTGCGAAGGGCGTGGCGGATTCGGGCGTTAAGGCTGGCAACTTCGTGCATCTGAGCGGCGAGTGGTTCCAGCGCCCTTATGATTATTTGCTAAGGCATGTCTATCGAGTTCATGAATCATGGGCAGGGATGCCCATGCCATACGCGGATGGCTGGGGATCCAGGTTCCAAGGCGCGATGGCCATCGCGGAGGACATCCTTTTGCGCGGGCGGCAAAAGGCCAGGGCGGATTATATGGAAAATCACGCGACATTTCGCGTTGGGGAAGTGGTGGTGGCTGTGGCGTCTGATCCCCTTGAGGCGCGCGAATTGATCATGGGGTTCTGGGAAATTCCGGCGGAATAAGCCGGGCCGCATGATTTGATTCAAACGTTATTGCCGGCAAGCCATCCGGTGGAGAAAGCGGCCTGAAGATTGTAACCGCCAGTGGGGCCGTCGATATCCAGCGCTTCGCCCGCAAAGAAGAGGCCGCGCACAAGGCGCGATTGCATTGTGCCCGGATCGATTTCGCGCAGACTGACGCCGCCCTTGGTGATCATTGCCCGTTCCGCGCCCTCACTGCCCGTGATTGTCAGGCGCAATGCTTTCAGTGTTGTTGCAACAAGGTTGCGCTCTCGGCGTGTGATCTGACCGAGCGGTTTGTCTGGCCTGATGGCGCAACGTTCGAGCAGCGGGGCGGCCATTTTGTCGGGCAGGAGCTCACGGATATGGTTGATGATCAATTTTCGCGGAGCGGACTGGCAATCATTAAGAAGGCGGGTTGGCATGCCGCTCTCGCCGGGCAGAAGATCGATGACAATCTCAACGCGTCTGCCGTCATAAGGCGCGGGCGCGATGTCGCGGCTTATGTCAAGTATGGCCGGCCCGCTGACACCGAAATGGGTGAAAATGATGCCGCCCTGGCGGCGCGCCATCCGCCGCGGCGGATGGCTCATGACATCATGCGCTTCAACCCGGGCGGCCAGCGAGACTCCCTGCATATTGATGCATACGGGATCTGGCGAGTGAAGGCCCGCAAGGCATGGGTGGCATGGGATGATCGTGTGACCGAGCCGGCAGGCGATTGCATGGGCATCGCCCGTGGCGCCGAGTTGCGGATAGGTGATGCCGCCGGTGCAAACAACAATGGCGGCAGCCGGGATATCGCCTGATTGTGTTCGTGCTGTTGTGATCCAGCGGCTCATCTTTCCCTGTGATGATTGCGCGCTACCGACGAGAACATCAAGCAGGGCGGCGCCAGCGCGTATTTCAACGCCCAGCCGTTCAATCCATTTTTCCAGCGCCGCGACAACATCGGCTGCTTTGCCTGACGAGGGAAATACCCTTCCCTCGTCATCGGCTTGTGTTGGCACATCAAGGCGCTGGAGCAGTTCGCGGAGATCGCCGCTGAAGAATCGGGCAAAGGCCGGATGGAGGAATCGCCCATTGCGCCCGAAGGCGGATATGAACTCCAGTCTGTCGCATGTGTTTGTCAGATTGCATCGCCCGCCGCCGCTGGCGAGGATTTTGCATCCTGGGCGGGGATTTTTTTCCAAAAGGATGACTTTGCGGCCCCGCTCGCGCGCCTGTCCAGCGGCCATTAAGCCGGCGGCGCCGGCGCCAGCGACGATGACTGGATTCAAAGGGATGTCCTTCGCCTGCGTTGTTGCATATTTCGCGGCCTGCCTGATATTAACACCACGTTGACACGCATGGCATGATATCAACAAAACAACTTTCAACGGTCATGATTCTGGCAATTGCGCTGGCATCCGCGCGCTGCCCGGGGCAGTCGCTTGGAAAAGGGCGCGACCAGGCGCCATCATACACGCAACCCGCGGAAAATCTGCTGATCATCGTGGCGGACATCCAGCGCCATCTCGACGATGACATTTACAGATTTCCCTATGCGGTTGATGTCACGGGAAAGAATGTTTTCCGTGCCGCGCTTGTCAGGCTTGCGAATTACGAAACACTCTATCCCGGCCGGCTTTCCGACATTGTCGCGCTCGCAAAGGCGCAGGCTTTCGAGAAACTGAGCGGTTACAATGAAGCGGCGCGCAACTATGATCTGGCCCGGAAATCGCCGGATGAGGCCATCCGGAAGATCGCGGGGGAGGGTCTGGAGCGCGCCAGAAAATTTGACCGTGTCGTCAATCAGCCAGTCGACATGGCCGTGCCGCGCACTTACGAACGCGACATGAAGCAGAAAATTGGCGACATTGATCAGCTTGCCAATGAATACAAGGGCACGCCGCACCGGGCATTGGCGCTTCTTGAGCGTGAACGCGCCCAGACAACCCTGGCGAAATTCTATCTCATGTTCCGGTTCATGCAGCCATTCAACACGAATGATGCCATCGCCCAGATCAAGCGCAACATCGACCAGAACAGCAACAGCAAGAACCTGTACTTGCATCATCTTTTGCTTGGCGACCTGCAATTTGAGCTGGCCCGCGAATACGCCATTCTTAATGATCCTGAAGGAATGAATTTCCAAAGAAAGGCTTTCGACGGTTTTGCCAACTCAGCGCGCGCCCAGTACCACATCGTCGAACAGGCTGACGGATTTCCGGAGAAGCTGGAGGGACGGGCCAAGATCGCGGCGCTTGAGGCGTTTGTTGAGCGGATCGGCGACCGCGCCCGCTGATTTTGGTCTTGCAATCATCCAGCCTTGTAAGGAAATCACCAAGCGGCACGCAACGATGCGTGTTGCAGGAATTTCAGATTGAGAAATCCGATGACCGTATATGAAACGAATCTGCCCTTTCCGCTGATTTCGCGCGGCAAGGTTCGCGACATCTATGATCTTCCCGAAGGTCTGTTGCTGGTGGCGACCGACCGGCTCAGCGCGTTTGATGTGGTTTTCCCCGATCCGATTCCGCGCAAAGGCGAGGTTCTCACGCAACTCAGCGGTTTCTGGTTCGAGCGAACACAACATATTATAAAAAATCATATCATAAGCCTCGCCCCGCGTGTTGTGCTTGATGCCTGCCCGGACATGCGCGGCCGCGCGGCATTGTGCCGGTGCGCCCGTCCCTTGACCGTCGAGTGTGTTGTGCGCGGTTACCTTGAGGGCAGCGCATGGACGAGTTATCGCGAGTCGCAGTCGGTGTGCGGCATTCGTCTTCCCGCTGGTCTTCCCCGCCGCGCGCGCATGCCATTCCCGATTTTCACGCCCACGACCAAGGCGGCTTCCGGTCACGACGAGCCTGTCACATTTGAGGATGTGGCCAGGGAAATCGGCGTTGAATACGCGGAGTTTGCCCGCCAGAAGAGCATTGAGCTTTATTCCTTCGCTCACGACATGCTTTTGCCGAAGGGGATTATCATCAGCGACACCAAGTTTGAATTTGGCGAACTGGACGGGGAACTGCTTCTGATCGACGAGGCGCTGACGCCGGATTCAAGCCGTTTCTGGGAGGCGGATGGTTACACGGGCTTCGGATCGGCGCGCAGCCTTGATAAACAATACATCCGTGATTATGTGGAAAGCCTTGCATGGAGCAAGAAACCGCCCGCCCCGCGCCTGCCCGATGAGGTCATCGCGAATACAACGCATCGTTATACGGACATCTTCGAGCGCATCACGGGCCGAACACTCGATGAGATGATTGGAAACGCCATATGATCCGCGCCCATGTGAATGTGTTTTTGAAGCCTGATGTGATGGATCCGCAGGGCAAAGCGCTCGGTGAAGCGCTGTTGAGTCTCGGGCACAAAACAGTGAAGCGGGTTCGAGTCGGCCGTTATTTCGACATCGCGCTTGAGGGAGATGATCCTGAACAGGCGCGTGTTGAACTCACGCGCATGTGCGAGGAACTGCTGGCCAACACCGTCATTGAAAATTATGAAATCCGCATTGATCCGGCACAGAAGGCATGAGCACCGCGGTTGTTGTTTTTCCGGGATCAAACTGCGAGAAGGACACACTGCGCGCCGTGGAGGCTGTGTCGGGGCGGCCCGCGACGCTTGTGTGGCACAAGGATCGTCTTCCCTCCGGCACGCGTCTGGCTGTGCTGCCTGGCGGTTTTTCGTATGGCGATTACCTGCGCGCCGGCGCCATCGCGCAATTCTCACCCGTTATGAAAAGTGTCATAGAACTCGCCAAGGCGGGCGGTCTTGTGCTGGGCATCTGCAATGGTTTCCAGATATTGCTCGAGGCGCGGCTGTTGCCCGGGGCAATGATCCGCAACCGCAACCTGCATTTCATCTGCCGGTGGATCAATCTGCGGATTGAACGCCCGGGGACGCCGTTCACCAATTTCAATCCGCGCATCCTGCGAATTCCCATCGCCCACGCCATGGGGAACTATTTCATTGACGGTGATGGGCTGAAACAGCTCGAAGCGCGCGGGCAGGTTATCTTCCGTTATTGCTCGCAGTCGGGCGATGTTGGCGATGCTCACAATCCCAACGGATCGGCAGGTTCCATTGCGGGCATCTGCAACGAGGCTGGGAATGTGCTGGGGATGATGCCGCACCCCGAGCGCGCAATTGATGAGGCGCTTGGTTCCGTTGACGGCCGATGCATCTGGGAATCGGTGTTGAAATGCGGTGGATGAATGGGCGCGTTTCAGTCAATATGAGCGGCGCCGAAGGCATGGCGGAGATTTCAGTCGGCATGCCAGTGCGCCCTTGAGGCTGTTGGCGCGTGGGGCGGTTACTTCACCCGTTCGAGGTATTTGTCCTCATTTGGATTGATGCGTATGCGGTCGCCTTGTTTGATGAAAGGGGGCACAGTGACAACAACACCGTTTTCGAGTTTGGCCGGCTTGGGTGAATTGCTGGCGGTGGCGCCGCGCAGTTCAGGTTCGGTTTCAATGACCTCAAGCTCTATGGTTGGGGGGAGTTCCACGCCTATGGGCTGGGTGTCGTAAAAGCTGATCTGTACGCGCAACCCCGGCGTCATATACTTGGCCGTGTTACCGAGTGATTCAGCGTTCAGAGCAACCTGCTCATAGTTTTCGGAGTTCATGAAATGATACAGCGTGTCGTCCTGATAAAGGAATTCCATATCGTGATGTTCGAGGGTGGCGCGCTCGACATTTTCGGTGGAACTGAAACGCGCTTCATAGGAGTTTCCGTTTTTCAGGTTGCGCAGGCGGGCCTGCACGAATGCGCGGAGATTGCCCGGTGTGCGATGCTGAAACTCCATGACGATATGTGGTTCGCCGTTGTAGAGGATGATGTTTCCACGGCGTATGTCATTGGCGTTCATCGAGTTTTCCTTGGTTTGCATGCTAAAATGGAGCCCACGACCAGGATTGAACTGGTGACCTCGTCCTTACCAAGGACGTGCTCTACCAACTGAGCTACGTGGGCCGCAAATTTATCCGCGTCATTTTACAGGCCGCGATTGCCAACATTCAGCGGCGGCCGCAGTTTGCGAAAGGAATAATCATTGTGCTTGAATTAGCAGATCAACAGTTGCGGCTGGGGATGGCAGTCAATGCATGAATCAACCATTTGGTGCGAGCGTGACCATGTGTTCATCATCGACCAGACGCTGTTGCCGCTTGAGTGCAAGAGGGTTGAAATCAGGACTTGCGGGGAGATGTGGGAGGCCATCCGCGCGCTGCGTGTAAGGGGCGCGCCGGCTATAGGCATCGCGGCGGCTTTCGGGATTTGGCTGGGCATTCGTTCGAGCGATTGTGTGTTGTCAGGCGGCCTGATTGAACAAATTGACCAATGTTGTGATTACATGGCCACAGCCCGGCCGACAGCAGTCAATCTGTTCTGGGCGGTCGAACGCATTCGCAATCTCGTCCACGGTCATGCGGGATGTGTCCCGGAGGAAATCAAAGAGCTTGTTTTACGCGAAGCTCAATCGATGATCGAAGAAGACAACGCCGTATGCCTGTCGATCGGACGTCATGGGGCCGGGCTTGTGCATGACGGATGCAGAGTGCTCACCCATTGCAACGCGGGCGGGCTTGCCACGGCACGGTATGGCACGGCGCTGGCGCCCGTCTATTATGCCATGGAAAAGGAGGGCCGGAAAGTCCATGTTTATGCCGATGAGACGCGCCCCCTCCTGCAGGGCGCGCGGCTGACAGCGTGGGAGTTGAAGCAGGCTGGCATCCCGGTGACTTTGATTTGCGACAACATGGCGGCGAGCGTCATGCGCAGGGGACTGATTGATATTGTCATTGTGGGGACGGACCGTGTGGCGCGCAACGGCGATTTCGCGAACAAGATTGGCACTTATGGCGTGGCGGTGCTGGCGCATGCCCACAACATTCCGTTCTATGCGGCCGCGCCCTTGTCCTCAATTGACCTTACAGCGGCAGATGGCGCTGCCATTCCCATTGAAGAGCGTGATCCTGACGAGGTGACCCGGATCAGGGGCATTCAAATCGCGCCTGACGGGATTGACGTGTTCAATCCGGCTTTCGATGTCACACCGTGCGATTATGTCACTGGATTTATCACAGAGAAGGGAATTGCCCGTCCGCCGTTTGATCAATCCATACCCCTGCTCTTTCAGCAGCCGGACTTTGATTGACCCTCGGCCGCCATCACATCATTGCCTTTTGTAGATAAGCAGGGCGTTCGACACAAGCGGTGTATTGTCATTGGGGATATTTGATGGAACGGGGTTGATGACATTTCTATCAATCACCAGCGTGGCGCCTGGGCCGCTGTTGAATTCCATGCCATCCCATGCGCCAAAATCGGCCAGGACATTGGCCATTTGCCGTGGATAGACACCGATGCTGTCGGGTGGATTCAGCTCTGCGATGACAAGGATGAGTGTCGATTTGTTCATGTTGACGCCAATGGCGGTACGCGCTTTGCGGTTCAGGTAGTTTAAGCGTTTCCAATCGACGGGGAAATCCTCACCGAGCGGAAATGGTTCGAGCGGATCCTGATAATTCATTCCGTCCTTGAGTATCTGGGGGCCGCCCCCGACGGCAAACGCGAGATTTTGCCACGGCGGTTTTGTGTTCAGGTCAATTCTGGCTCGTCCGCCAGAACGGAATTTGTCACGCAACCAATTGCTTGCTTCACCCCGCCCGGCAAGAACAGTTCCGCCGCGCGGAATGCTTTGACCCTGCAGGTCCGTGTTTATCTGCGATGCCTTTAATGTTCTATCAAGAAATAATTCGGTGAGGGGCGACTCGGAGTATGGATGATAGGAATCGTCAGACCGCATAACCGGCCGGCGCAACTGGCTGAGCCGGGAAGCAGGCATGTTAAGGTTGCCTTTTGTGGGCAGGCCGTATTTGTCCGTGTACAAGCAAAGCCGGTTATCCCTGCATTCTGAATTCATCATCGTGATGGGGAATGATGTGCCGTCGGGGGCGGTCACGCTGGCCTGCCATGTCCAACCATCGGTCCATTTTCCGATCTGCGGCACGCCATCTTTGCCGACGGCGAACGCCGTCCGGTATTTTGGAGCGATGATAATGTCCCCCTCGATGACGGTCAATCCCATAGGGATGCCGTCGGCGCCCCAATAATCGGCGCCGACCCCCCCCATGGCGCGTGTGCGCTTGATCATGGAAAAAATAGTTTCCAGTCCCGCGGCGGTGTTGTGCGCCATACATGGCCGGACAGATATGGATGGTTCTCTCAGGGAAACAATAAACACGTGGATGGTGACCGGATCGCTGGTCTTTCTGATGACGTGTGTGACACCCGGGCAGATCAGTTCCTTTGTTTCGCTGGTGATTGGGCCAAGAGGACGGAATGGGTCTTCTTTGCACAACGAAATTCCCGTCATCAATCCCATGAAAACCGGGATCAGCAGACATACATGCAGGCCTTGTCGTCGACTGGTGCGCATCGCTCTCCATCCGCTCGATGGTTGTGAACTTAATACTCTGGTCATTGTTCGTCTATTTGGTTAATGGACCGGATGATTCATCAGTATCAGAAGCTGATTGAGCATCCGGCGGCGGGGTGAATTGGAAGACGCTCTCCGGCAATTGCGGGTTCAATTTCCAGTCTGAAAAGGATAACGACCAATTCATCGTCACCGGTTGTGATCTGGAACTCACGAGAGATCGTTCGCGGCAGATGATTGTGAGATCTGGGACGATCTGAACAGGAAGCGGATCGTCTGTTTTCGCGACCCATAAATCCCATGGCAGACGCGGCTTTTCGAATTTCAAATGCCAGCATGGCTTGTTGCCGATAGATTCCTCACCAGATAGAACACCGCTTGTGGTTTCATCGAGCAGCCCATTGCGGTCAAGGTTGCCAACGAGAAGGTCAAATATTGCGGGTCCTCTTGCGCCGAGTTTAACGAGCGGTCCGGATTCTTCCATGATGACATTGTCGAGTGTCTTTGGGGCAGATGTCACCGTGTATGAATTGGTCTGGCTCTGATAGATCGTCATACTTGTTCCGTCAGAGACGAGGGTTTTCCCTTGAGGCCCCTCCTCGAAAACAATGGCCAGTTTGTTGGGACGCTGGCATGACACGACATACCGGTAGAGGGTCTCTGTTTTGCGGTTGCCGGGATTGACCATGTACTTGATGACAACTTTGACCTGAACACTTTTCAGTTCCTTCAGGAATGTGGTCATCCTCGTCACGATCCGATCAGCATTCGGGTCAATTGCGTTGGGGGAAGGCGCACGGCGATTGCATGCGCCTGACATCAAACACAACAACAACGCGGCCGAGATTGGGACGCGAAATCGTAAGGGTATCGCTATCATGACACACTCCATCAAAGAGTCGATGTTCATACAATCACATCAACGATGCCGGTTTCTATTCAAATTGCCGGTATTGCTTTTGGCAATGGTGATGGCGGGCTGTTGCATGGTCATGCAATGCAGCGTGCCGAGTCCAAGCACGAGATCAAGGCAATGAATCCCGGTCACCTTGCGGTTCGGGAACAATTCAGAGAGAATCTGAAGCGCTATTCGGTCGTTGGGGTCGTTGAATGTGGGAACGAGCACCATTCCATTTGCGATATAGAAATTCGCGTAACTTGCGGGCAGACGTTGGCCTTCAAAAACAACCGGCTGGGGCATGGGAAGCGTCACGATGCGCAGGGGTTGGCCCTGCAGGTCGCGCGCCTGTTTCAGCAGGGCGAGATTCTCGCGCAGGGGCTCGTAGTTGATTTCGGAAGGATCATCCTCCAAGGCGAGGACGATTGTTGATGCGTCGGTGAACCGCGCCAGATCGTCGACATGGTCGTGGGTGTCATCACCGGCGATGCCTTGGCGAAGCCAAATGACCTTTTTAATTCCGAGGTGGCCGGCGAATAAGCCTTCAATATCATGCCGGCTGAATCCGGGATTGCGCTGCTGGACTTTCGACAGCAGGCATTCCTCGGTGGTTATCAGCAATCCCTGTCCGTTGACATCGAAGCTTCCTGCTTCCAAGACGGCGCGCTTGATTGGCGCGCCGCCGGCGGGTTTCCATACAGGACAGGCGGCAAAGCGCGCGATGACCTCTCCCGCTTTGTTGTCAAGAATGTGGTCGGCATATTTTGCCCAGCCGTTGAATTTCCATTTTGTGAGCGCCAATTGCGATTGCCCATCGGACGACTGGCATTCCCGGTTTCCGCGGACGAGGAATACGGGGGCATAATCGCGTGTCCATGAGCGGTTGGTTCCCGCGCGGTGGAATTCCACCATGGCGGTATTGGCGCCCGCTTTGTTAAGCATTCGAATAGCGCGTTCCTGTTCATCCGCGTTTCTGTTGAGAATTCGCACGTTTTCTGAGCGGGACAGGCGCCTGATGATATCAGCATACACCCATGGGATCGGGGCAAATTTTCCAGGCCAGTCCGTGGTGTTGTGCGGCCATGTGACCCATGTGGCTTCATGCGGTTCCCACTCTGCCGGCATGCGGTAACCGAGGCGCGCTGGCGGCGTGGCACTGGCGGGGGATTCCGGCAATGGATGCTTTAAATGCTTCACGCTGGGAGCTCACATCTTTTCCGGCGCGGATATGCCGAGGGCATCGAGCGCGTTTCGCAGCACGACCCGTGTGGCAAGGATGAGGGCCAGGCGCGCCTGTGAGAGGGCGGGATTGCCGGGGAGAATCACGCGCATTTCCTCGGTGACGTTGCCCGCGGTGAAATACGCGTTAAACTGTTCAGCGATTGTTCTCAGGTATGTGGTGTAGTGGTGTGGTTCAAAGGTTGTGCCGGCGAGTTCAACGATGCGCGGGAATTCAGCAAGCGACCGGATGAGTTCCTGCTCCTCGTGTGCCGTGAGCAGCGAATAGTCGCATGCGCCGGCGCCCGCGAACATGATTCCCAGTTCGGCCGCCTTGCGTTCGATTGAGCAGCAGCGCGCGTGGGCGTATTGGATGGAGTAGACGGGATTTTTTACGGAATGCTCCTTGGCAAGATCCCAGTCGAACACCATGTGCGAGTCGCTCCGGCGCATGTTGAAGAAAAAGCGGACGGCATCTTGTCCCAATTCGCTGATCATTTCATGCAGGGTGATGTAATCGCCGGCGCGCTTGCCGAATTTCACGACCTCCCCGCCGCGTTTGACCGTGACGAGCTGGTAGATGATGCAGTTGAGTTTTTCGGGATCGAAATCGAGGGCGCGCATGGCTGCGCGCAGGCGGATGACATAGTTGTGGTGATCGGCGCCGAGCAGATTGATCACGAGGTCGTAACCCCGGCTGTATTTGTCGGCATGGTAGGCGATGTCGGGCGCCAGATAGGTCTTTGTGGCGTCGGATTTGATGAGCACCCGATCCTTCTCGTCGCCATCGGAGGTTGTGCGCAGCCACAGCGCGCCCTCGCTGTCATAAACCTTTCCGCGCCCGCGAAGCTCGCTGATCACCGCGTCCACGCGCCCGTCTGTGTAAAGGTCCCCCTCGTTGAATTTCGCGTCAAAGTTAATTCCCATCGCTATCATGTCGGCATCGATGAGCTTGACGATCCAGTCCTTGGCATAATCCGAGAATTCCGTGATGGATTTGTCTTTCCACGAATCTTTGACTTCGGCGTGAAGTTGCGCGGCAATCTCGCCGATGTAGTCCCCGTGGTATCCGTCTTCGGGGAATTCGATGTCCTTTAGGAAAATCAGGAGATAACGCGCCTTCAGCGATTCGCCGAGCCGCGTCATCTGAACGCCGCCGTCATTGTAGTAATATTCGCGCCACACGGAGCATCCGGCGCGTTCGAGCGCGCGGGCGATGCAATCGCCCACGGCGGCGTTGCGCGCATGGCCGATGTGCAGGGGGCCTGTGGGGTTCGCGCTCACGAATTCAACGATCGCCCGTTTTCCGGTGAGTTTGCCGGATCGGCCGAAGAGCGCGCCCTGTTTTAAAATTGCCGCCAGCCCCGCTGCCGCTGAAGCGTCCCGCACGAAAATGTTGATAAACCCCGGCGGTTTCACCTCGATTTTGGTGATGACGGGCTGTGATCCGATGGCCGACACGATGTCATTTGCGATTTCCATCGGCGGTCGGCGGAGTGTTTTGGCCAGCGACAGCGCGATATTGCTGGCATAGTCGCCGTATGCCTTGACACGCGGCGTGTCAATCATGACATCCGGGATGCAGGCCCCGCCGGCAACTTCAGCGGCGGCGCGCGCAATAATGCGGCTAAGTGTTTCGCGAATATTCATGGTCACGCATCGGATTCCATTCTGTCATGTGTCATTCAGATAAAGGCGGAAGCGGCGCTCAACATCCCGTGACTGCCGCGGGCATTGAACGTTATTTAGATCATGGCGTGATGTTCGGATGAGCAAGCCCTGATCAGTGCTTCAGCGCCTTTGGCTTGTCAGTGTCCAGATCGATGATCCTTATCACCAATCCGCTGATGAGCTTGGGATAAAAGCAGGTGGATTTGTGGGGCATCTTTATGCCGGCGGAAACAACCTTGAGCACCTGCTCCATCGGAGTCGCGTTCATGATGAACGCAAGACTGGCTTTTTTCCCGCGCAACAGGTCGAAAATGCGTTTTATGTCGCGCACGTAATAACACTCGTCATCATCGAGCTCAAACTCAGGATTTCCGACGAATACCTGATTGATGATATAATGGTGGAGAATGGAGACATCGAGCTGCTTGGTTTGCGACGCCAGTTCATCGTCATCGATCAACTCCGCCGGATTCACGCCCTTTTTCAGGCTCATGCACATGATGTTGCCGCTGCCCAGCAGCATGGCGAATGACGGTCTTTTTCTTCCCATTTTCTCCACTTTTTCCTGAATTGCCCGTCCCTCCTTTTCTCCTGCGCGCGAAATGTTGATTTTGCCCTCCGAAAAATCGAAGGATTCTTTCAGTTCCCCGACTGCCTCGGCCAAGGAGACTTGTGTCATGAACTGGCGGGTGAGCACGCGGTGGGTGGGCATGATGACAAGTCCGTCCTGTTCGGCTGACGTGCAGAACATCATCATGTAGTCAAATGGCTGTTTGCGGTCGCATTTGCCGGTTTCCTCCCGCCGTTCGTTGCGGTAATTCAATGCGCTTTCATAACGGTGGTGACCGTCTGCGATGAACAGTTTCTGCGATTTCATCCAGTCGCGCAGGCTCATGATGAATTCTTTTTTCTGGCTCACCCAGAGTTTGTGGATGACACCGTCGTCATCCTTGAATTCCTCCCACGGTTTTTCCCGCATATTCTCGTCGAGTTGCCGTTGCAGCATTTGCTCTTTGTCGTGATAAATGACTAAGATAGGGCTCAGGTTTGAATTGGTCGAGTGCATGAGCTTGAGCCGGTCGGCTTTGGGGCCTTCGAATGTGTGCTCATGCGCCTTGATTCCGCCCGATGAGTAGTCCTCGAGTTTCACCAGGGCGAAAAATCCCGCGCGCCGCTTAATCTCACCCGTGGGAAGCTTGAATTCCTGCTCATACAGATAGATCGAGGGTTTGTTGTCTTCGATAAGCATCCCGTCGCTTCGCCATGTGCGCAGCGTGTTTGCGGCACGCGTGTATTTGTTGGTGAACGTGTCGTCGCCCTGCTCGTCCTTGCCGAGGATCAGGCGCACGACGTTGTTAGCGTGGCGCGCGTGGAGTTCGTCCTGCATGTCGGGCGAGATGACATCGTAGGGCGGAGCAAGCACCTTGTTCAGGTTGCCGATGAGCTGGGAGTTGTAACGCGTGCCTATGAATGGAAGAATGTCGGCCATGTTTACCGCCAAACCTTTTATAATGACTGATGAAATGAAATTTCGTTAAGGGGCATGGCGTGTCAATAACGGAAAACATATGAATGTCGATGGGTTAAAACAATGCGGATTTTTTCATATAAAGAATTATGGCGCGGAAATAGACGCGCTTGTTTCCGCGATCCCGGCTTGGACGGCGCGGAGCGTGTTCTCGTCGAGCTGGCTTCGCGCCGGCTCCTCAAGGCATGACTGGAAAGCGGCGCGCGCGCGCACGGGATCATGAACGTGCCGCAGTGATATCTCACCGATTCTCAACTTGGCGCGCGCCGCGAGCGGCGCCGCGGGTTCCAACCGCGCGGCCCGTTCAAACAGGGCAATCGCTCCCTCATATTGACCGCGGAATGCGGCATCCTCTCCGGCCAGGTAACAGCGGAGAGCGTCGGTTGACGGCGCCAGCGGCATCGAGGGCCTGCCCGCGAAAACGACACCGCTTGAAGCGGACGACGAATCGAAGAGATAATATTGGGATGCGGGGGAAGGCGCGAGCCGGCGTTTTGCCACACCGTAACCGGCTGTCTGCTTGTTGTTATCGTTATCAATACTGGAATTCGGGGACGACATGGGCTGGGCAGGATAAACCCGCAGCGCATCCGCATCCTGGTTGCTTGCTTCCGGCATTGCAGATGCCGCGGCGGGCGGCGCCAATGCAAGTTTTAACTCAGCGTCCTGTGGAGCATGTCGCAGCGCAGACGCGGCCGAAGCCACGGATGCTTTCCGCATGACTGATTCTTCATGGGACACGTGTGTTGGGGGTGGCGTGGCGCTTGCGGACATGGCAATATTTTTGGCGGCGCGCGGCGGCAGCAGGAATTCGTATGCCAGCATGGATATGGCGATGCCGAGGGCGACGGCCGCGGCCATTTCAAACCACCAGCGTTTGCGGAAGTAATGGCGGCTTAGCGCATCCTTGGACGCGGGCACGGGAATCACCGCTGCGGCCGCGGCGGTCACCGCTTCAGGTTCAACAGCCGGCGCATAAATCTTTGAGAGAACTTTTGCCGTGGTTTCGCGGAAATAGGAATCATCTGGCAGGGATTCCGCCGTGAGTTGACGCATCAGTCCGCCGATTCTGTCAGCGTCATATTCCATGTCGGCGCATGCTTGGCACGCATCAATATGTTGCTCAAGCGCCTGAGCCTCCCCGATGGGCAACTCGCCCCGCCGGTATTGGTCGATGAGCGCCCTGACCTCGGAGCATGACATGGCATCGTTGCGCTTCATGCCGTGGCTCCTTTTGCGTTTCGCCCGGGCAGATATTGGGCCAGTGATTGTTTGAGTTTCTGGCGTGCCGCATGGATATTGAATTTCACGGCGCCTTCGGAGCAATCGAGGGCGGCGGCGATTTCCCTGATGGATTGCCCGGCGACTTCGAACATGACGATTGCCGCGCGCTGGCGGGGCGGAAGGGCGGATATGGCGGCCCCGAGCTCGCTCATCATCTGGCGGCGCTCAAGGATGTCGCGCGGCGAGGCGGCATTCGCGGGATTGGCCAAAACGCGCTCGTTGGGCGTCTCGATGGATTCATCCAGCGGATATAATTTGCGGGCGTTGGATCGTCCAAGTTGTGTGTTGCACTGATTCACGGCCATGCGCAACAGCCATCCGGGAAACTTGTTGAGGTCTTTGAGTTGTGGAAGGTGTTTGTAGACACGCACAAGGCATTCCTGGAGCGCCTCGTCTGCCTCATCGTGGTCGTGCAGTATGGAATAGAGGAAACCGTAAAGATCGCGCTGTATGTGCCCGCACAGACGCTCGAAGGCTTCCTCGTCGTCCTGTCGGCACAACAAAAGCAGTTGTTCGTCAACGTCTGCGAAACGCATTCATTGAATCCATTGGCGCAATATAGGAACATACCATATTATCAGACTCGCATTGCCATCCGCAAGTTTGGTTTTTGTTTCCCCGGGCAATCATCTCACCATGGATTGATACATGGCATCCAACTTGTGTGCCATTGCGGTCATGCTGAAGCGCTCCTCAACGGTTTGGCGCGCCGCTGAGCCAAGGCGGTTCCGCAGGGCGGGATCGTTGGCAAGCTTGATGGCTGTCGTCGCAAGCTCCTTCGCTGAGCCGGGTTCGGTGAGGATGCCGTTGGCTCCGTCATTGATAACATCCGGCATTCCTCCGGTGCGGCTTGCGGTTATGGGCAGCCGCGCGGCGCAGGCTTCGAGCAGGGAAACGCTAAGTCCCTCCATGATCGATGGCTGGACGAAGATATCCGCCGCGCTGAGGCACGCGGCAATGTCTGTCCTGAAGCCCGCCAGCTTGATGTGATCATGCAGTCCCTCACTCCTGATGCGTGTTTTGATTTGTCCAAGCAGCGATCCGGAACCTATGATAAGGATGCGCGCGGCCGGTATGGCTTTGAAGATCATAGGGGCGGCGTCCAGCAGGACCCCGTGTCCCTTTTCGGGGCGGAATCGCCCGGTCATCGCGATGACAATGTGCGAATCGTCGTAACCGAACTCGCGGCGCATATCGTTGCGTAATCCTTGCGCCTGATCGAATGGCGTGCAGTCCGCCGCGCCGAAGATCGTGCACAACCTTTGAGTCGGGATGAAACCGGTTGACTCGCAAAGTTGCCGCACGGAGCTGGAAACGCAGACGATGCGGTCGAAGAATCTCCCATAGAGCCACCAGTTGAAAAAATGCGGTTTGATGGGATACATGTTGTGTTTGCTTCGCGCGATGCGCGGCCGTCCGCGGCGCCAGCACAGAACCGTTGCCACAAGCCATGAATCACGTCCGCCATTGACATGGATGATGTCGGGTTGAAAACGTTTGATCAGGCGCCTCATGGAGATCGCGTCCCTCACCGTGCGCCATCGCAATCCCCCCGCATAAGCCACTTCCTCTGTCGCTATTAGGCCGCAGGCCCGCGCGCGCGCCACGAGTTGGCTTCCGGGCGGCGCCGATATCATCACCTCATGACCGTGTTCCCGCATGAGCAGGCATTCGGTCAGGATGCGGGCCGACTGCCCGCCCCAGCCTTGCAGGAAGTTTGTGAACAATAGCCTCATTGGTTTTCTGGCGCAGGTTTTGCCGGGCGCATCATGCCTTTCTGAGCGACACCCAGCGTTGGCGGTTTTTCAGGGCATGAGTGACATGGTAGAGCCAGGATAATTTATAATCCAACTGCCGCGGCTTGGTGTCGCCCATGATCATGACCCTCGGCATCCAGAAAAGCTGGGGAAGTGTGACACGGTTGCCGCGGATTGTGCTGACAGCGCCTGAGTATCCGACTTGGCGCGCAATCTCCGCGATGCGCGGTGAGAAATTGCCATAGGGATAAGACAGCCAGCGGGGAACCTCGCCCGTGATGGCCAGCAGATTATCGCGGGAGGACACAAGTTCCGCCCGCACGCCGTTGTTATCCATGCTGGTCAGCCTGGGATGTGTGCGTGTATGGCTTCCGATTTCGATGCCGGATGAGCGCATTTCGAGGACTTCATCTGCCGAGACATAGTCGTCCCAGTTTCCACCGGGATCGCCATTTTGCAGTTTGCCGGTTATCATGAACACAGTGGCGGGAAAACCGCAATCGCGGAGCACGGGCATGGCGTAAAGATAGTTGTCGCGGAAGCCGTCATCGAATGTGATTGCCACCCAGCGGCGGGGCAAAGGGCGCTGCCCGGTGATGCCGTCAAAAATGTTGTCCAGCGTGACGCCTTTCCATCCGTAATTTGAGAGCCATTGAAGGTGTGCCCGGAAGAGTTCGCGGCCCACCCATAGCGAGCGGCTTGCCTCCTGCCCGTCGGGGCATTCCCCAATATGATGATATGTAAGGATTGCCATAACTGTCAGGGATTGTCGGGATTGGCGAATCCGACTACAACAACAATCCATGATTCATGACCGGGACGGCCATGCGACAACTTCATGCCTTTGCGCGCGCAGGCAATCATTTGAAGTATTCGCGGGTGAATGATTTTGTTTCGCCGGGAATGTAGTCCTGTTTCTCATCGATCCAATAGCACGGCGTGATCGAAAATTGGTCTGCTGTGAATGTGAGCATGTTAAAACTGTTGGTTTCCCCCTCGCGTCCGCGCACACGTTTATGCGTTGCGGTTCCCGATGTGATAAGCAGGATGGGACGTTTCACTCCGGGGAAGAAGTCTGATGCGGGGCTGACATTGTGGTAATGCACATGGCCGCATAGGATCGCGTGCGCCTTATGCTCGGCCAATGCGTTGACAATCATTGCGGCATCGCGGATTATGCCGGGTCTGCGCCGCCAGGGCACATTGGCCAGGTGCTGGTGCATCACCACAATCCGCCATGGCACGCCCGCCATGGCGTCGAGCCACTCGGCGGTTTTGCGCAAATCCTCCCGCGAAACATTGCCCTGCTGATGCCTTAGATAGTTGATGGTATTCAGGCAGAAGATGGCGGCTTCATCGAAGATGATCTCCCTTGCGCCCAGTCCTTCAATCCATTTGTTGTAATTTCCAAAAGGGCGGAGCAGGCGCATGAACAGGGAAAAAAGCGGCACATCATGATTGCCTGGGATGATGAGGCGGGGAGCGCTGATGGATTCAAGGAAATGCCGGGCAGCCTTGAACTGCCCGTTGCGCGCCCGCATCGTCAGGTCTCCTGAAACAATGACAGCGTCGGGTTGAACAGACTCGATCTTGCGCAGGAGCCCCTTGACGCATTCCTTGCGGCATCCCCGGCCAAAATGCAGGTCGGAGCAATGAATGATGGTTCTGGTTTTCAATAGCCCGCGAGCGCTGCACGGATATCGTTGAGGTCGATCATCATCCACACATGAACGATGCCACGCGCCGGTTCAACCTTCCAGTCGACGATATCAGCCGAGCGCACGATGGACTGCACCTTGACGCGTTTCTGTGTGTCGCGGGCGATGATGTCATTCACGGTGCGGCCGGCTCCGGCGGGCATCGATCCCACGTATTCCATGATTTTCTGCCGGGCATTTTCCTCCGCCCGCGCCTGGGCGGCGCGCCGTTGTGTGCCGGGAATCCCGACCGGTGTGTAACAGCCCGAGGCCGTGACCATGTAATGGTCCGGCGGGCATGATGGTCCCGCGCCAATATTGTGCCGGTTTGCCGACTGGCATCCCGCCATGATCAACAACATTGCGCCCAGCGCCGGAAGCAACCGCAACATCCGCTTTTTACTTTGCTGCATCATCTGTATATATCTCACGTCTTTTCCTCTCGCGGCGTGTCCATATCATGTTACCAGCGGATTCATGCGCTTTTACACGGGCGCAGGCAAACGGAAACTGCATGGAGAGCCTGAATTTAATGCATTCCGGTCTAACCGGCAACCGCATGGCCCGGATGCAAGTATTGCTTGCTCTCTGCTATTAGAGCGTTGTTTGATCATTGAAACATAATCGTTTTAAAGAAAAGATGAGAAAGGAATACCAAGATGAACATGCATCGGATTGTCAAATGCACCACAGCCCCTTTGATAATGTTTGCGCTCGTGTTCGCGCTTGTGCCGCGATCCGCGCCAGCCGCGCCAGCCGCGCAAACACTTGATGAGGTCACAGTCATTGTCAGCACCGGTGACGTCAAAGAATTTGTCGACCGGAGTTGCGCCTTTGCATCTAACTTTATGCCCGGAACGACGCCGGCGGATTTGCGCGAGAAGTTAGTGAAAAGCGCGGGAATTCCGGAGCTAAAGGATATACCTTCCGGCATGGGTGTGGCCGTTGTCATTCTTCCGGATGATAAGAGTCCCATGGGCCGAAGCGTCGCGTTCTTCAAGGCGCCAGCCGCATCAGTCGACAGTATCATGAAGGTGCTCGAGAGTCAAAACATGAAGGCGGTCAAGGCGGATGGCTTGATTGTCGCGAGCGACAAAGAGGGCAACACTTCGGCGGGTGTGGCGCTGGCGCGGGATGTGAACAGCAAGGTTTTTACGGGCAAGCAGACCTCCGCGCTTCATGTCAAGGCGCCTGTCGGGCGGCTGATCAATGACAATGACACCACGCTCCGCTGCATCATGAAGAGCATGCCGGAGATGATTAAGCGCAGTGAAGATGCATCGTGCGCCAAGCAGGGCAGGCAATCCATGCTGACCACGGCCACCATCCGACTGCTTCAAGCGGAAATGCTGGCCATTTATGGCGCCGCCAAACGCATTGGCGCGCTTGATTTGAGTGTCAACTGCCCTCCTGACGGGTTGCGCATCGACTGTGAGATCACGCCAGCCGCCGCGGCGGCTCCAGCGGAAAAACCGGCAACGACTCTCGATCCGCTCAAATTGGTGAAGATGCTGCCATCCAACGGCGCGGTTCGCATGGCGGCCGTGTTCGATGCCAAGGCTCTTATGGAATTCATCAAGACTGTCATGGGTGATGCGCTGGAGGAAATGAACCTGACAGACTTTGATGGCAAACAGGTTGCCGCATGGATGGATGAATGGGCGGCGGTGACGGGCGGGGGCATGGCGCTCAACATGATCCTGCCGGAGAAGCCGTTCCCTTCGGGAGCATGCATCATTCCGGTCACTGATCCCAAAGCTGTGCTTTCAATGCTTGAAGAATCGCCGGAGAGGTTGAAAACCATTGGATTCCTTAAGCTTTATGAGGCTCTTGGCATGCCCATGAAGCTGTCGTTCAAGAAGAATGTGGAAACTGTGGAGGGCGTGGATGTTCATGAGCTCAAGGTCGAGCTTGACCTCTCTCGCACGATGCCTCAAATTACCGAAGCGCTCAAATCCATTGGCGGCGTGATCCAGTATAAACTCGCCATCGTGGACAATTTCCTTGTCTATGCGATCAACGGCCAGCCGATTGCCGATCTTATCAAGAGCGTGAAAGCGAAGGGCGCCGCAGACGCCAACCCGCTCGCGGCTGAGAAAGTCTTCGGGCCGGGCGCGTTCATGTATTTGGATTACAATATTGGCATGGTTCTTGCGGCTGTCGTGGATTTTCAGTCAGCCAACATGCCTGCGGAAGCGGTCAAAATGCTGAAGAAAATGTCGGCGGCCGCGGCAAACGCGCAACCGATCACAGCCGCGGGTTTTGAAAAAGACGGCAAGCACATGATAAGCCTGCATATCCCGCTTGAACTGATCAAGAAATGTGTCGAAGCTGGCCGCGAAATGTCCGCGGAAGCCAAACAGGTCAAGGCAGAAGCCAAACAGGTCAAGGCAGAGGACAAACTGACATCACAATGATGCCTTCGCGAAATGCGCGGATAAACCGCTGATTATGTCGGTTCGTATGCCGGGGGTTGTGTTTCGACACAACCCCCGGCATCGAGTTTTGTGGCAGTAAGAGTTGGACTGGAAAGCCGGCCTTGGAGTTTGGACATT
>JAPLSQ010000005.1 GCA_026398535.1 Candidatus Sumerlaeota bacterium
CAAAAAATTTGCCCGCTTCTGGATACGCCGCTACACCGACGGCCTCTTTCTGCGACAGGGTCATTTCAACTACGAAATCGTGTCGGCCTTCGCGACAATGAAAACGGAAATCGAGGACATGCGCGCCGAATTGTTGCTCATGCGTCAGGATCTCGAAGCTTCCATGCCTGCGCCGGAAACACCGAAAGAAAACTCCGAATAACCGGGCAAACCCGCGGGATAAGCATGAATCTGTACCGGCCCGAAAAGGTCTTGATTGATCGAAGCACTGAGAATTGCGCCCACACGAAAACCATCCTGAACTCCCTGCGCGGCGTGCCGGTGGTCTCATGGTCCGTGAACTCGCATCCGCTGATCCGGTCTGTTGAACACAAAGCGGCATCATTTGATGAGCGTCTTGCCGCTGCCTGCCGGTGCGTTCGCGTTGGCTACCGCGTCGGCTTCCACTTCGATCCGATCATCCGCCACGAAGACATGGCGCGGCATTACGCGGAAACCATCAATACGATCTTCGACACGGTGCCGGAATCATCCATCGTATGGATCAGCATGGGCGCCCTCCATTTTCCGCCGCCGCTGAAACAGATCATTGGGCCGCGGTTTCCAAACTCGCGTTTCATTTATGACGAATTTGTCCGGGACGAGGACGGCAAAATGCGCTGTTTCCGTCCTTTGCGCGTTGAAATGTACCGCATGATCGCCGGCGCCATCCGCGCCCGCAACCATACTGTGCGTCTCTATCTGCGTATGGAAACGCCCGAGATCTGGCGCGATGTGTTTGCAACCGCATCGCCATGCCAGCGGGAACTTGCCAGCGAACTTGACGGCGCCGTCAGCTGTGCAGCATCCAGTCGCTGATGCCCAGCGGGGAGGGCACATACAGGATCAGATTGTCGAAATAGGAATACTGGGTTGGCACGCCCACATTGCCGTTGCTCGGATCGTTGATCACTGAAAACAGGACTGGCATGCCTTCGGTGGCTGTGAGAGCAATGCCCGTTTCACTCAACTCATAAATGCCGTCCATATTGCGGTCCACGTAAATATCAGCCATTGCGCCGTTCAGCACGATCTTCATGTGCACCCATCTGCTCGATGACTCCGTCACACCGCCGAAACGCCCGTAAGCCGTCGTGCTGCCGCCGCCGCGTGTGCCGTAACCGTTCGGCTGGCCTGGCGTGTTTTCGGAATAAAACAATTCAAACGGTAAGTTGCCGTTTGCCGCGGTCCATCTGCCGCCAACGCCTTCCTGGTGGCGCAATGTTGGCACGATGATGATAAACACATCAGCTTCGACCACGCAGTCGGTAGGCGTTGTCGCTATGTCGCCCTGAGCGACAGCATCGTAGACCGCCAGCCCGACGCCATAATTGTCGCCATCCGGTCTCCCCAAACACAGGAATGGCGTGCCGTTAAATCCGGGCGCCGTGTCTGGCGGAATTGCAAGCGCTGGTATGTCGGACGGTATCACGCTGCCAGCCGTCATCGTTGTCACCGCGGCATTGACCGGATCACTCCAGCCAGACATATCCGGTGTGTTAAAAGTCTTCGTGATCGTTGTGTCAGCCATGCCACACAAAGAAATGATCATCAAAATGAAAACCAATGCACATCGACGTTTGAACATAACACGCTCCTTTATGATTTTAATAAATGGTTATATATATTATGCTTGATGTAAACCTGTTTTTACGTCAAACTGACATTTCACAATAAGGCAACGAATGCCTGGGATCGCTGGGCGTCAGCCAGCCTCATTGAATCCACAGCGTTTTCCGCTTACTCCTGAACATCGGTTTGACATCATGCATTTCCGAGCGCCCTATGCGATCTGACTTGGACAAGAAATTGGAACAAACTGAATGACAGAACAAAAGGCTACGAACATTGCATGGCATCTGGGCCATGTGACACGCGAGGAGCGCGCGCTTCTGATGCGTCAAAATCCATGCTGCATCTGGCTCACCGGCCTCTCCGCTTCAGGCAAAAGCACGATTGCGATGGCTCTCGAACAAGTGCTCATCCAGCGCGGACACGCGGCCTATGTGCTTGATGGCGACAATGTCAGGCATGGATTGAACAAAAATCTCGGCTTTTCGCCTGATGACCGCGCGGAAAATATAAGACGGATTGGCGAGGTCGCGCGGCTTTTTTGCGACGCCGGGCTCATCGTCATCACCGCGTTCATCAGCCCATACCGCGAAGACAGGCAAAAGGCCCGGGCTCTCATCGCACCCGATGATTTTATCGAGGTCTTTGCCGACGCTCCCATCAATGTCTGCGCAAGCCGCGATCCCAAGGGTCTTTATGAAAAAGCCATGCGCGGCGAGGTCAAAAGCTTCACGGGCGTCTCCCCTGACGCTCCCTATGAGCCCCCCCTCAATCCAGAGATTCACCTGCTGACCGGCCAGATCTCGGTGCCGGAATGTGTTTCGGCAATTCTCGATTATCTCGTACAGCAGGGCATTCTGCACGCCCGCTGAGGCATATTTGCCTTAATACTTCAAGCATCGCGCCCATGCCGGCGGCGCATTAAGCGCAACCAGCCGGCATGCTGTTTGATGGACGCGGATTCTGGACTCCAACTCTGCGGCAACCCCGCGCAGACGCATACGCTCCGCTTGCCCGACGAATGGCGATTTCAGACGGCGGATGCCGGCGTATTCAAAAAAACTGACCGTTCCTCCGGGCAGAAGCACAGCCTCGAGTGTGTCAAATATGATAGCGACTATCGGTTGCTCAAAATTGTTGAATGGCAGTCCGCAGACAATGTGCGTGAAACGCGGTTGCATCCCCAGTTCCTCCACCGCCCCATGATGTATCGTGGTCTGACCTCGCCACGGGCTCAGTCGCGGATCATCGCGAAAGCGCCGCTCAAGGTGCTCGACAAACTGGTTGTTAATTTCGCAAAGAGTCAGGCGGTCCCCATGGCGAAGTTGTCTCACGATGGCCTCCGTGAGCGCGCCGGTTCCCGGCCCGGCCTCAAGTATTTCGATCGGCTCATCGCCGCGTTCAGCCAGCGGCTCCGTGAGCGCCCGAGCCAGCCAGTGCGAGCTGGGCGCGACCGCGCCCGTATAATGAAAATCGCGGAAAGTCTGTTTGAGAAATTGAAACATGGCGCCTCTTTTTTTGTGAAATATCACACGCAAGCAATGGGTTATTTGCATTTCACGCATCCGGGCGGGTAAATGCGGGTTAATTGTGTGCAATATGCCAGGCATGAGCCATCGCTGGATATCGGGACTTATTATGGCGTGCGGGCTGACGGCATTTCTATTCTCGTCGGCAACGGCTTATCGCACGTTGCATTGCAACGATTTCAAGCACATCTATCTGGGCATGCAAGCGCTCGCATCGGGCGACGAACCCTATTCGCCTGCCAGCCTTGTTGTTCAAGCCCGCAGACATGGTCTTCAAAACGCGGATCTGAACCCCTACGTTTATCCGCCATTCACGGGTCTCAGTCTGACGTTTCTCGCTCCCCTGCAGTTTGAGGCGGCGGCGCACGTGTGGTTCCTGCTGAATCTTGTGTTTACGACGGTATCCATCTGGCTTATCGCCTGGAGCTTGTGCGCGGGAATGAAGGATGAACCAAGGCGATGCGGTATTGGGGTCCTCTTTGGGCTTGTCATGCTGGCCATTGGGCTGAACCACCCATATATCCGCACGCTTACGGCGGGGCAACTCACTTGCGTGTTGTTGTTGTGCCAGTCGGCGGCCTTTGCAGCGCTGCGCTCGCGTCGCAACGCCTTGGCGGGCGGAATTCTGGGTTTTGCGGCGCTGTTCAAGTTGACGCCGGGATTGTTCCTGTTCTACTTTCTGCTGCGCCGCCGCTGGCACGCACTCGCATCAATGGCCGCCGCATGCGTCATTCTGCTTGGAATCTCTTTGGCTTTTACTGGCCGGGAAATTCACGCAAGGTTTCTGACCATTCTGCCGCAGATGGGTTATGGCCATTCCGTCTGGGAAGAGCACAATGCGACCTTCTGGAAAGATCCATGGAATCAAAGCGTCAATTCCTTTATGACTCACATCATGGTATCTGGCAACAAGGTGGCCTCTCCATGGCTTGCGATGTCCCAACAGACAGCCAATAGGCTTACAATCATTGTGTCCGCCCTTCTCTGTGCCTTGTTCATCTGGTGTGTCAAATCGCAGAAACGCACGGGTGTTGCGGGCGATGAAATGACGGTTGCTGACGAAGCTGGTTACATGGGCGCAATCGCTCTGGCTCTTCTGTTGCCTTCGCTCATGTGGGATCATTACCTGCTTCTCCTCGTACTGCCGGCATCTTGGCTGGCATGTTATTACGGTTTGCGCCGCCGATGGATGCTTCTGGCTGTAGTGTGTGTTTTATACGGAGCCGCCTCCGCGCCCTGGCATTTTGATTCACCTCTGTTTCAGGCTGGCTGGGCCGTGCCGCTCATGTCGATGAAACTCTTCCCTGTTCTCGGCATGTATGTCATGTGTTGCGGCGCCGCAAAAACTGAAAATGCTTGCCGATCCCCGGCGCGCAAATACACAAACGTCACAAGTTGGTTTATGACCATGATTGGGAATTGCCGATAAACAATAATGTGAGGCTTTCTGAATGAGTATTCTAATGGTTGGCAGCGTGGCTCTCGACGATGTTCGCACGCCATTCGGCGAGGTGAAGGACGCGCTTGGTGGAAGTTGCTCCTATGCGTCCATCTCGGCATCGCATTTCTCGGACGTGGCCATTGTCGGTGTTATCGGCGATGATTTCCCGCGCAGACGCCTTGATCTGTTCCGGCGTCATGACATAGACTTGAGCGGGCTGCAGCGGATAAAAGGCGGAAGGACATTTCACTGGTCCGGTTATTACGAGCACGACATGAACCAGGCGCACACACTCAACACGGCGCTCAATGTTTTTGCCGAGTTCCGTCCCGCCATTCCCGAAAAACTGCGCGAAAGCGAGTTTGTGCTTCTGGGCAACATTGATCCTGATCTTCAGCTTGAGGTATTGGAACAGGTGCGCAACCCGCGCCTTGTGCTCATCGACACCATGAATTTCTGGATATCCGGCAAGCGCGAACAACTGCTTCGTGTTTTACGCAAGAGCCACATTGTGCTGCTCAATGAAGCCGAAGCCCGCCAACTGTGCGACACGGTCAACCTGCAGGTCGCGGCTCAGCGCCTGCTCAAGCTGGGACTCAAGCGAGTCATCATCAAAAAGGGTGAGCACGGATGCCTTATGTTCAGCGGCGACACATATTTCGCGGCGCCGGCGTTCCCTCTTGAAATGATCAAGGATCCCACCGGCGCGGGCGACACATTCGCGGGCGGATTCATAGGTTATCTCGCAAGCGCCCGCTCGCTCAATGAAATGACTTTCCGAAAGGCGGTCATCGCAGGCACGGCCATGGCCAGTTTTACCGTCGAGGAATTCTCGCTGAAGCGGCTGGCAAGCCTTAAATCGCGCGAAATTGGGGAGCGCTGCGACAGATTGCGCAATCTTTCATCATTCCCAAAGATAACCATTAAAAGCTGCCAGCATGGAACTCATTGACATCCTGAAAATCGCCGCCGCGCGCGGAGCGTCGGATCTGCATCTGGCCGCCGGCCGCCCCGCCGTGGCGCGCGTGGACGGACTGCTTGTGAACATGGAAGGAGAGCCGCTGACCAGCGCTGAGATCGAGCGCATGCTCCATGCTGTGCTCACCAAGGACCGGATACACAAACTTGAGCAGACACGCGAGCTTGACTTTGCCCTCAGCATCCCCGGCATGGACCGTTTTCGCGTAAACATACATTTCCAGAAAGGGGGCATCGCCGCATCGTTGCGCGTCATCCCCGCGCTGATCCGCGATTTCAAGCAGCTCGGACTGCCCATTCGCGTTTGCGAGTGGCTGGCGCGCCGTCCCGCGGGTCTTGTTCTTGTCACAGGCCCCACCGGTTCAGGCAAATCCACAACCCTTGCGGCCATGATTGACCTGATCAATTCCGAACGGGCATGCCACATCATCACCATTGAAGACCCCATTGAGTATGTGCACGCCCACAAGCAGGCTCTCGTCGAGCAGCGCGAGGTGCACCAAGATACGGCCTCATTTCATAATGCGCTGAAACACATCCTTCGTCAGGATCCGGATGTCATCATGATAGGTGAAATGCGCGATCACGAGACAATCAGCACCGCTCTGACCGCCGCCGAGACCGGCCATCTTGTGCTTTCAACACTCCACACGGCGGACACCGTCCAGACCGTTGACCGAATCGTCGATGTGTTCCCCCCCCACCAGCAGGGACAGATTCGCGTTCAGCTTGCCAGCGTGCTTGAGGGTGTGTTCAGTCAGACACTGATGCCCAGCGCTTCGGGACATGGCCGCGAACTTGCAATGGAATCCCTCGTGGCCACCGACGCCGTCCGCACACTCATCCGCGAAGGCAAAACCCACCAGATATGCACACATCTCGAGGCTGGCGGCTCAGCCGGGATGAACACGATGGCCCGAGCCATTGCCGAATTGCTCAAACGGGAGCGCATTTCTCGTGACACTGCATTCGCATATGCGCGAAAGGTTGACGAACTCAAACGCCACATGCAGATGATGATCTGACAAACCATGAACGAGAAATTTGTAGAAATGGAACTCCGCGAAATTCAGATCATGGAGGACCTTGCCCATATGCAGATCATCGTGCTCGGTGAGAAATACGGTGAAAGGTCTTTTCCCATCTTTATCGGCCTGAACGAGGCTGTTGCCATGGACATGGCCGCGCGCGGACAGACGGCGCCGCGTCCGCTCACACACGATCTTATCTGCAATGTGATTGACGGTCTGGGCGCCGCGCTTGAGCGCTGTCTTGTGGTCAAGCTTGAGAATGACACATTTTATGGCGCCCTTGAGTTGCGCAATGAATCCGGTTCCACGGTGCGGATTGACGCGCGCCCCAGCGATGCCATCGTTCTCGCCATGAAACGCCGATCGCCGATCTTCGTCGAAGAAAGCGTGTTGCAGGAAATCGCGCGCCACACCAGCCTTGAATCGCTCGATGAGGAGCCGGATGAAGACACAGAATAAAG
>JAPLSQ010000112.1 GCA_026398535.1 Candidatus Sumerlaeota bacterium
ACCGGGAACACTCTGAGGAGGAAACGCAAGGTCTGGCGCACCGCATAGGAGGAGAGGTAGGGTCCAAAATAAAGGTCATGCGGGTCGCGGCGCGACCGCGTGTTATGACGGATGCGCGCGGTTTCGAGACGGGGGAAATCATGGCTCCTGCGGAAACGAAGCGACACATATGTCTTGTCGTCGCGCAGGCGCACATTGAAACGGGGGTGGTGTTCCTTTACCAGCGTATTTTCGAGGAGGAAAGCCTCTTTCTGATTGGCGGTTACGACACATTCGATGTTCGAGATCTGACGGCGCAGAAACTGCACCGAAAAACGGTTGTCGCCGGACTGCGTGAAATAACTGCGAACCCGGTTTCTTATGTTGGCTGCTTTGCCGACATAGATCACATCGCCGCTGGCATCCTTCATAAGATAAACACCGGGCGCCGGGGGCAGGGCGCCGAGAGTGGCAATATCAATCAAATGCGGCGTCATCACAAAGAAATACAGAGGAGTGTGGAAATATTAATCTGTTTTGGTCTGACAGGCGGAATATCCAAAACGATGGGAGAAGTGTTTACTGATTGCCGCCACCCGGAGGTCGAGGGAATCCGCCGCCGCCGCCACCACCACCAAATCCACCACCACCGCCACCACCACCAAATCCGCCGCCGCCGCCACCAGTAAATCCGCCGCCGCCGCCACGGCCTCCTCCACCGCCAGTACCCCCTCCCCGTCCTTGGCGTCCTCCGCCTTGGCGTGTTTGGGCGGGCTTGGGGGAATTTGTGGATTTTACTTCTGTGAGGATGTCACGGGTGACCGGATCATAGACAAAAACACGCGACTCTTTCGTGAGATCTTCCGACTTAAACAGCTTGCTGATATTCTGCCCGTCGGGTAGTCTGAATTCGAGCTCAATGGTTTGGTTTTCCGGCAACCGTTGCTGGAAACGCCCTGAGTAATTTGTAAAAGCTCCTCCAATCGACATGCGGTCAAGTTCACTGAAACTGGCGATCGTCGGGAAAATGCAAGCGGACGCGATTCCGACACCCGAAAGAGGCGATTTGTCACTCAGGTAGAGCGTGCCCTTGAGTGTCAACGGCTTCATGGTAAGTTGTGCGGTTTTGCGGGTGGGTATTCGTGCGCTTGCGGCGGCTTGGGCGCTATTATTCGACACGCGGATTCTGGAAAAACCGCGCTGATTGTCTGGAAGATTCACGAAAAAATACCCGGCGGCGTCCGTGACTGTGCGGGCTGTCTTTGCTTCGTTATTCTGCTGTTTATACATCACTTGGACGCTGGCTCCCCAGACGGGGCCTGCCTCCTTGCCTTTGCTGTATCCTTTTGCCTGGCCTTGAATTGACGCCACGGGGCGCAATCTGATTTCAACCGAATCAGAATTGGCGCCAAAAGGAGTTTTACAGATGATTTGTTCTCCGGTTCCTGTGGTTTCCGGCG
This sequence comes from Candidatus Sumerlaeota bacterium, assembly GCA_026398535.1. Taxonomy (GTDB): domain Bacteria; phylum Sumerlaeota; class Sumerlaeia; order Sumerlaeales; family Sumerlaeaceae; genus JAPLSQ01. The sequence continues at coordinate 1,440 of JAPLSQ010000112.1, forward strand.
TATGGACTGGCAGAAAACCCTTCTGGCGGATCATCATTTCATAGTTGCCGCGTGTTAGAGTCTCGAAAGCGAATCGGCCCTGCTCATCGCTCAACGTTGATGCGATGCCGAGAGTGCCCCGGTAATAGATGGTGATTCCCGGCAGGGGATGACCTTCGCTGGCATGCACCACACGTCCACTGATAAAAAGGTCGGAAGGCACAACGACCTGGACATCATCGAGCGTGCCATTTTCAGGCACGCTCACCCGCATGGGCGGGGCAGGAATCATGATTCCGCGTCTTCCCATGAGCATGAGGTTGCCGGCTGGCACATCTTTGATTTCAAAGGCGCCATCGTCCTTCGACATGACGCTCTGCTCAAATCCTAAAGTGAAAGCGCGCACCTGCGCGCCCCCGATGGGTTTCTGATTGTTCCATGCGACAGTCACACCGCGGATGATGCTGCCACCCGGGTTCAGCAATATCTCGGCATCGCTTTTGGGCGCCCGCAGACGGCGGTTTGCCCTGGCATAACCCTGACATTCAGCAAGTGTTGAAACCTCGCCGGGACTGACATCAGAAAAGGAGAATTGTCCGGCTGGCCCCGATTTGATACTGCCAAGAAGACCATATACCCGTCTGCCTCTGACCGGGTGATAAATGGTTGCCCCCGGAACCGTGGCGGATGTTTTCACGTCGCGAACAAAACCAGAAAGCGCAACGCCGCGTTCAAGCATAATGTCAATATCCCGCGGCCCAAGATCCAGCGCAACATCACGGATATGCGGCGCGTATCCCGCCATGCGGGCAACAAGTATAAAACGCACCATGCCGTCATTCAGATCCTCCAAAGTGAAAGAGCCATCGTTGTCTGTCATGGCTGTGCGCAAGGGAGGATTGGTGGTCATGGGATCGTCCTCAAACAATTCCACGCGAACGCCGGGTAGTGCCTTCTCGTCCTCATCCGTCACGCTGCCAGTTATCCATGCGTCCCCAAAAGCCCGCAACTTGGCCATTTCATAATCTTCCTTGTAACCGGAGGGGACACGGGGTCGGGGTTTGCGCGGCGGGGGAGTGGGATCAGGTTCTTCGTCAAGCGCCGCTACGCGAGAACTCCTGTTGCGGGATGTCTGCCCGTTGATATCTGAATCGTCGACTTCTTCGATGGAAGCGTCCGGATCCGTAGCGGAATGATTCAACTGGCGCCGCAATCCCATAAGACCCACCATAATTATGACGGCCGTTACACTGATGATTATGATCCGAAGCCGATTCATTGCTATCAGTCATCCTTTACAGATGGAATCTTCTCGTGTTCTGACGCAAGCACATTAATGATCTCATTCAGGCCGCGAATAATCCAATCCGTTGAATAGATGATGCCTTGTTGAGCAATCCTCTTTTTCAACGCCTCGATTTTGGCCCCCGCATGATTTGAGCAGGAAACGGGATTGTGAGTCTGCACGCCCCGCAAAGCCAGTATGTTCAGTTTTGCTTCGTATTCTTCCATGAGGCAAACGACGTGCCGCACAGCATCATGGACCGCCTGACGGCTCACACCTTGCTCTTTGGCCACAGCGGCAAAGGTCTTTCCATCAATAATGTGGGCGCGGCCAAGCAACAATTGCCTGGGTGTCAGCAACGCTCCATAAATTTCAAACAATTGCGATATTCTCGCGGACTCATGAACATGCATGATCTTTGAACGATTGTGTGATGAAGGCACGATCAACTCATCCAGCCTGTTATATGCTCAACAAAAGGAATGGAAATTTGCGGGGGTCAAGATGAGAAATGGAGGCGACGAGCGGATTTGAACCGCTGAATAGAGGTTTTGCAGACCTCCGCCTTACCACTTGGCTACGTCGCCTCACACGATGAATGATAACCTCGTGTCCTGCTACTCATAAACCAAACGATTATTTTCTCAACTGGCAGGTGATCTGCGACATTTTTCAAGAATGTTGTCCTCAAGTATTTCTCCCCGGTTCGGGTCAGCTTCCAATTTGCTGCTGGTGCTCCTGTTTTTCTTCCTCGTGTTCGGCTAATTCCGCCGGTTTTTCCCAGTCAGGGCGGTTGACGGGAGTCATGCTGGTGACAGGGCCAATGGTTTCCTCCAGGAATGCATGATAATCGCGCAGACGGTGCCCGGTTGCTTCTTCAATTTTAACAATAATCTCACCGGTTTTGGTAATGCGGATCTCGATATCTTCATTGGCCATAATGGCGCGCTTCTATTCCATGGTGATTTTGAACAGTCGAGCCTATGTCGCGCTCTTAATCAGCGGACAGTGTCAGCGGGATGACAGATTCTTTCTGAAGAACCGCATTTTCCCGGGCACACGTCAGTGCGTCGCGGTAGATGCGGATATACTTTTTGCTCAAGAGACATTGAGCCAAGAAGCTGATCGGCATAAGAACGAGTATCATTCATCGCACCTGCAGTTTTACCACACCGGATATGATTGAGTTTAATTGGTTGACAACACTGATACCAGTCAACAGTATTTAATGTTTTACATGATTAACGACGTTAAATATCATCCATCCGGCTCATCAAATCGCCGCTCTCCAGAAAGCGCGTCTTGTCGGAATTTGGCGCTCATTGTGGGGTGTCTTCTGATAATTTCCCCCCTTATGGCGGATTCCAATGCCTCTTCTTTCGCTAAAAATTTCGGCACATCCTCTTCCCTTAAATCTTCAATTTATGCGGCAGGGCGCAATGCCGAAGACAATGGCAGGATACAATTCGGCACGGTGGGGACGACAACTACGCTCAGACTGCGCGTCACGGATAATGAAGGGCGTCCGCTTGCCGGTCTGACTGTTCTGCCTCTGGTCACCTTCGAACCGGATGGCGTCACGCAGCACATGAAAATATTGCCTCAGCAGAAAAACACGAATCCGGCCGGCGAGATTGTGTTTGATGTTGTTCCCGGCAACAAGCCGGGACGATATGAGGCCATCTTGCTTCAACATACGGCGGGCGGAGATGAATTGTCGTTCACGCGCTTTGTGTTCGTCGTGCAGGATGCCAATTGGCCGACATTGCTGTTGTTGAGTCTTGTGGGCGGTTTGGGCATTTTCCTCTACGGTCTGAAAATTGTCTCCGATGGATTGCAGGGGCTTGCCGGCAGGCATGTCCGGGCGGCAATGACGGATTTGGCTAAACACCCCATGCTGGGGATGGTTGCCGGAACTATCGTCACATTTTTCACTCAAAGCAGCGGAGCCACAACGGCTTTACTCATGTCTTTTGTCCGGGCTCATCTGCTGACATTTCGCAATTCCGTCGGCATCATACTCGGAGCAGCCATCGGCGGCACAATCACTGTCCAACTGATCTCATTCGATTTGTTCATGTATGCTTTGCCAGCGGTAGCGTTGGGATTTCTCGTATACTTTCTGGCCAAGCCGGCAAGAGTGCAATCCGCCGGCTTGGCGCTCCTCGGTTTCGGGATGGCCTTTTACGGGATGAAGATTATGACCGATCTTATGGCGCCATTGAAAGCCTTCCCCTTCTTTCAGGATGCCATTAACGCGCTGGATGATTATCCTGTCTGGTCGGTGATTTTTGGCGCTGTGATTACCGCCGCGGCTCAGAGCAGCGGGGCGGTTCTGGGAGTTGCTCTATCCCTTGCACGCCAGGATTTGATCACGCTTCATGCCGCAATCCCGATCTTCTTTGGCGCCAGCATTGGCATATGTTTCACCGCGTTTACAGCAAGCTGGGGCGCTCCCGTCGAAGCAAAACGCATCGCTTGGGCTCATCTGATTTACAAGATATGCGGGGTTGCCGTGTTTCTGCCGCTTATCGGCCCTCTTGCCAGCCTGGGCACAGCGGTCACACAGTTCCTGATGCATTTCTTTGGCAATCCACAGGATGATTTTGCGGTAAGAGCGATTGCGAACACCTACACGCTGTTCATCACCATCACGGCATTCGCCGCACTGCCTTTTTTATCCGCGCTTGAGCGCCTTACCATCATGCTGATTCCGGACGTCCCCGAAAAAACAAATGGCGAATTGCGCACGAAATATCTCGATCCCAAGATACTCGACAATCCTCCCGTGGCGCTGGGCTCAGCGCGCCGTGAGATATCACGCATGGGCCGTTTCGTTGAGGAAATGATGAAACACATCATAACGGGACTCATGCAAAAGGATCGGGAGGCGTTGGATTTCACCAGGCAGCGAGACAACAAGGTGGATTACCTGAACACGGAAATCATGCGATTTCTCACCGATCTGACCAACCGCATCGAAGATAAAACTGACATGGAAGCGGCGCTCGAATTACTGTATATCGTGAGCGATCTGGAATCGGTCGGAGACATCATTGACAAAAATCTCGTGCCCCTCGCGCGCAAGATGATCGATAACGAGCACAATTTTTCTGAGGAGGGGAAGGAAGACCTTATCAAGCTTCATCAGCAGGTATCCGAACGATTATCACTCATGGTGATTGCGCTTTCAACCGCAGAACCGCAACTGGCCGAGCCCATCATTACCGGCTTTGGCCCGTTGCAGGACGAGGGGAAACATTTGCACCTGCGCCATTTGCAGCGCATGCGCGAAGGATTGCGCGAAACAATCGAAACGAGCAGCGTCCACCTTGATGTGATTAATTACCTGTTACGCATCGACTTTTTAACTTTTGACATTTCGTTGCATCTGGCCGGAAAGGCAAAGTGGATCCCCACTGACGGGCTGGAGGCAAAAAAAGAAATCAAACATCCCGTTAATGACACTGTCTGAAAATGGCTATCAATCCTGCGCGGCATGAGCGGGGGGAGTAGCCGAGTTCGCGCCGCGCTTTGGCAATGTTGAGGGAGACGTCCGGCGGCCGGGGGGAGGAAAGCGCGGCGCAACCTGATTGGCAACCGCGCACATTCGCGTCAGAAAGGCCAAATACATCGGCTGCGAGCAATCCGAATTCGTAGCGCGACATGCGCTGAATCCCGCCCGCATGGTAGAGTCCCGTAGTGCGTCTTATCCAGATTGTTTCCAAGAGGGTGCAAAGGTCGTCGACGAACACCGGCGTCCGAAATTCATCCGTAAACAAAGCCCCCTCATTTTTCCGAATCCCTTCGAGCATCCAGTCAAGAAAGCAGGGATGAGGAGCGCCCGGCGGCCCATAAATAAGCGCGCTGCGAACGATGGCCCATTCGCCATGATAGTGCCTGACGAGATTTTCAGCGGCGAGTTTTGTTTTTCCATACGTCATGACGGGGTCAGGGGGATCCTCTTCTGAGTAATTTCCCTTCAGACCGTTAAAAACAAGATCCGTCGAAACATAGAGGAAAAATGGGGGAGTGGGCAGACATTCACATGCGTTTAGAAGATGCCGGGCGCCGTCCACATTGACTTCGCGGGCAAGTTCCGGGTGTCTTTCGCATTCGCCCGTCAGGGTCATCGCCCCTGCATGAATCACATGGGTGGGTGAAACGCGCCGGATGATATCACGACATGAACTTCTGTTGCGAAGATCGAACTGAACTGTGTCTGCCTTGGCGAATTGCACAGGTGTCGAACGGCAGGCACCCGTGACCATGAAACGACGTTCGAGTTGGCGTGTTAGGCGCCAACCAAGAAAACCCGATGCCCCGGTTACGAGCAATCTTATGGCGATCGTGTCATCGGCTGCCGTCATGACTATTGCCGTCCGCCGCTTTCAACATGCATTATGCCGGTGTTATCTCGCCAGTGACGCCGTTCAAGCGCTCGACGGCGGTGCGGAGTTTGCTGGTGTTGGTATGGGTGTAGATCTGTGTGGAGGTGACAGATGCGTGACCGAGAAGTTTCTGTATCTCGATGATGTCCACCTCGTTAATATGAAGGAGCGTGGCAAATGTGTGGCGAAGTTTATGTGGGCTGATTTTCAGTTTTGTGATGCCTGCTTTCCGGACATATTTCTTCACGATGCCATGAATTGATCGTCCAGTAAGACGGCGCCCGCTGCGGTTCAGGAACACAGCTTTCGGATCGCCTGTTGCCGGACGCACATCGAGGCTGGCGGTCAGCGCGCTCATGACAAGGGGATTCATTGGGATCAGACGTTCTTTGGAGCCTTTCCCGAAAACACGGACGGTGCGGCGCTCGAAATCGATGGAGTCAAGGTTCAGCCCCACAAGCTCCTGACGGCGCATGCCGGTGAAGCCAAGCGTCACGAGAATCGCGAAGTCGCGGCATCCCCACACATCAGAGTGTTGGGGCGCGGCAAGAAGCTTTTTTAACTCGCTTTCAACAAGATAGATGGGCAACTTCCGGGGCATCTTGGGATTGTGGATGTGCGTGGCTGGGCTTGCCTCAATATGTGCCTCTTGAACACAAAACTCGAAAAAAACGCGTATTGACGCGATTGTGCGCGAGAGAGTGCTGCTTTTATAGCCGCGGTCACCCTGCAAATACCCAAGAAAATCCTTAATGTGTGGCGTTTCGACACGACCGACGGTGGGTTCCGCGCCCATGACACGGATCAGGTATTCCTTGAACTTCTGCAGATCGTATTGATATGCGGCGCGTGTGGCAGGGGAGAGGTTGCGCTCGACCTTGAGATATCGGTCGAAGTCATGCATCACTATGGACATCAATGGCGGCATCAGCAGTTTCCGAGCAACAGTATTAATCACATGAGCTTTATTAATTGTCGCAATTGAGTGTGAGCACAATCATCCGCGGCAAGTAAAGCTCGAATTGCCATCCGGCGCGGATTTTGTTTAAACCCTGAAAATGATTGATCGCTTGCGGCCGCGGTACTATTCCATACTTTCAGCGATACTGATGACGCGGAACGCTCAGCATTGACGGACGATTGCAAACCCATCAGGGTGTGTTTTTACTCAAGCCATGTTTACCCGCTTATAGCCGGGCACAACAAGGGATTTGGCGGGGCTGAACTGGACCTGTACAATGTGGCGTCCGCGCTTGCCGTCGATCCCCGTTTCTATGTCGAGGTTGTCACACAATCTGATGAGATTGAGCGGCCAACCCGCTATGGCGCGCTTACAGTCCGGCCCATTCGTCCGCGCGCGGTGATTGATCCGTCAATTTCCCCGCTGAAGCGTTTGCGTGAGATCATCCTGTTTTACCCGCGCATGGCTGTTGGGCTGTATCAGTCGAAGGCCGATGTGTATTTTGTCAAGATCGCCTCCATCGAGTCATGCCTGACCTGGCTGGTGGCGGCGCTTCGGCGCAAACCGGTCGTGTTCCGCATGTCCCATGACTGGGAGATTAATCCCCGTGATTTGAAGGAAAACATATTCTCCGGGGAAAAATGGCGCGCGGACATGTTCATTCATTGCCTGAAACGCATGTCGGCCGTGGTATGTCAGACTCAAAATCAGCGCGACGCCTTGGAGAGCAATTTTGCGGTTGAGTCACAGATTGTCCTGAACTCGCACCTGATTCCCCCATCGCTGAGCGAACAAATCACCGTGGACAACCGCACCGACATACTATGGGTTGGCAGGGCGCATCCGATGAAACTGCCTGAGGTTTTTCTTGATCTGGCACGCCGGCTCCCGCACAGGCACTTCGTCATGATATGTCCACCAACTGCCGGACAATCAAAATTCTTCAGCGAAATCAAAAACTCAGCGGAATTGTTGCCAAATATCACATTTATTCCAGGCGTCGGTCACGACGAAATGCGCGGATACTATCAAAAGGCGCGCGCACTGGTGATTACAAGCGAGGCGGAAGGTTTTCCCAATGTGCTCATCGAGTCGCTGAAATATGGCGCGCCGGTGGCCTCCTATCTGATTAATCCTGATGGCATTCTGTCGCCAATGAGCGGGTCGGATGGGGACCAAGGCATAAGGCGCAAAACAGAAGCATCGTTTGGTTATTCCGCCGATGGGCATCTTGAGGCCATTACAGAATGGATCGAAGAGCTTTTCAAGGATGATGACTACTGGCTCGAATGCTCGCGAATCGCACGTCGTTACGCGCAGGATCATTTTGCCGTTGAGAAGAATGCTGAGGCTTACAAACTAATATTCCTGCGTGTTGTTGCCGGGCGCTCGCATATCCCGGTCAGGATATGTTTTTACTCAAGCCATGTTTTCCCGTTGATCGCCGGTCATGACAAGGGTTTCGGGGGAGCGGAACTGGATCTGTATAACGTCGCTTCCGCGCTGGCCTGCGACGCCGATTTCAATGTTGAGATCGTAACCCAGTCCAATGAAATCAGCCGCCCCACGAGATACGGCGCTCTCACAGTATCACCCGTCCAGCCCCGCATGCCCATCAATGTCTCCGTCTCAAGACTGCGCCGTCTTCGTGAGATCGTGCTCTTTTATCCGCGCACCACAAGTCGCCTGATGAAATCGCGCGCGGACATCTACTACGTCAAGATCGCATCGCTCGAATCATGCCTGACATGGCTGGTGGCGACGCTTCGGCGCAAACCGGTCGTGTTCCGCACATCAAGCGAGTGGGAAATTAATCCCGAATCGCTGAAGAACATCATCTTCTCTGGCATCACTTGGCGCGCCAAGCTTTTTACTTATTGCCTTAAGCGCATGACATTCGTCATCTGCCAGACACGTCAGCAGCGGGAAACATTGTCCCGAAATTTCGCCGTGACCGCGTTCCCGGTAAGGAATTCCCACCGGATGCCGAATTTGCCGCCTGAGGCGAATGATGCCAACAAACGCACAGACATCCTGTGGGTCGGTCGCGCACATCCGATGAAACTGCCTGAAGTTTTTCTTGAACTCGCCCGCCGCATGCCCCATCGCAATTTTGTGATGGTGGCTCCTCCTACCTTCGGGCATGAGGATTGTTTCACGCAAATCAAGCAAGCGGCCGATCGGCTGCCAAACGTCGCGTTTATTCCGGGCGTTGGACACGACGAAGTGCCCTCATTTTACCTGAAAGCAAGGGTCTCCGTGCTGACCTCGGAGGCCGAGGGATTTCCCAACGTCGTCATCGAATCATTCAAATATGGGGCGCCAGTCATCTGTTATTTGCTCAATCCCGACAACATCCTCAGGCCTTTGCCCGCCGGGGATGACATTGAAAGGAGCCCCCCTGTTGCTGATGCCATTGGATATGCCGCCAATGGAGGCATCGAGGCGATGCTCGGCGAGATTGAGCGCCTGTTCGATAATGAAGAACACTGGCGTGAATGCTCGCGCCTTGCCCGCGGTTTTGCCGAGGAAAATTACAGCGTGGACACCACAATCCGTGAGTATAAATCCATCTTCATGCATTTGATCGACGATAAGCATGAGCCACATGGTTGATGTGATGGATTGCCCAACAACAGACCGGCAGACGCGCCCTCTGCGTCTCTGCTGTTTCTCGGCGTTCATTTATCCTGTGATGTCTGGACGCAACATGAACATCGGAGGCGCGGAACGGGACCTTTATACACTGGTCAAGGAATTGGCGCGCACTCCCTTAATACACGTCGAAATCATCACAAGAACCGATGAAATTACCAGCCCTATGCAGATACAGGGCATCATCCTGAAACCTGTGCGTCCCAGCATGGCGAAGCCTGACTCATCCATGCTCTGGCAGCGTTTGGGCATGATGACTTATTATATCCGTCTACTGTGGGCGTTTCTTACCACGCCGGCGGACCTTTTTTTTGTCAAACTCGCGTCGGTTGAAGCCTGCCTGTTATGGTTTGCCGCAACGATGCGGCGATTGCCCGTAATATTCCGCATTGAGCATGATTGGGAAACCAGCCGGAATGAAGCTGCTCAAAATCTTTTTATGGGCAATGCCCTTCTGGCCGGCATCTTCTTTTTCTGCCTGAAACGCATGGACTGGATAATCTGCCAGACGAAGCTGCAGGCTCAACAGCTTCAGGAAAAATATGGCCTGACAGCCACACTCATCCATAATGCCCATGAAATGCCTTCCGGGAAACCACCGAGCGTTTGCGAACGCCATCATGTTCTATGGGTGGGCCGAGGCCATCCCATGAAACAGGCGGAGGTGTACCTTGATCTGGCGCGCCGGCTGCCTGAACGCCAGTTTGTGATGATCATGTCTGTTGTCCCCGGTTATGAAGATTACCATTCATCAATCCGGTCACAGGCGGCGCTGCTTCCCAATCTCACATTCGTACCCGGCCTCAGCCCCGACGAAACGGTTGATTATTATCAAAAGGAGCGGATTTTCGTCCTCACCTCAGGCGCTGAAGGATTTTCAAATGCCGTCATAGAAGCCATGAAACACGCCACACCCGTGGTATCATACTGTTTGAATCCGGACTCGATATTCCAGCCGCTTAAGGAAAAGGATGACGTCGCCCGCAATGATGAAGAACCGTGCCCTGATATGCAACCCGCGATCGGCTGGTGCGCGAGGGGCAATCCTGACGCCATGGCTGAACAGATTGATGAATTGTTCCGTAACGACAGCCTGTGGCAGAAAAGCTCGGAACTCGCCCGTTCTCATGCCATGCAACATTATGATGTAAAAAGCATAGCCATGCAGTACATGACACTATTTCAGGAATTGAGCAAACGATGAAACCAGGAGGGGAGAGAGCGGCATTTGCCCGCAAAATCAACCGCCAGCGGCTTCAACCGAGGATGTATGATTTTTCCTATCTCTTATTGCGCAAGAATCTCATCGTTTTTGGCAATTTTGCCCGGATGGTCAACACAGTGGCGGGGGAGAAAAATGATGTGCGGGTACTTGATATCGGATGCGGGTTTGAGCCATGGCGTGAGCTGATGCCGCCTTCATGCCGCTATACAGGAATTGATTATAATGTGGAAAATGCTTCACCCGAATGCCTTGGCTCAGCGTTGCATATTCCCGCCCGGGCCAGCGTTTTCGATGCGGTCATTTGTTCGGAGGTTCTTGAGCACACTAGAAATCCTGATCAAGTGGTGAACGAAATCCGGCGCGTTGTCAAACCTGGGGGGCTTGTTTTCCTCTCATCCCCGTTCTTTTTTCCGGTTCATGGAGCGCCGTACGATTTTCAGCGCCTGACACGATTCTTTTACTTGAACGCCTTCGCCCATGATTCGATCATTTGCCTGACGGAATCAAACTCATCTCTTGCCACAGGCGTGACCTCCATGAATTTGGCAATTGAGAGCGGTCCCTTCAGGCTTTTTATCGGCTTGACACATCTCTTTTACATCGTCACGAATCTCATCGGGCTGTGTATTGATGCGCTGAGTGATGCCATCGGACCGAGGATTATGCGCTCGTATCGCGATTATTTTTATCGAATGCCGCTTGGCTACGCCATGATAATACGGATAAATAAATGATCGGGATTCTCTGAGATAGGCTCTTGCTGTCAAATTTTTACTATACACGCCTGAAAGCTCTTTCCGAGTCTGCATATACGACTCTATTTGGTCTTGTTCCAACCTCGGGCGTAAAGCAGTTCTTTAAGCACCTTGGAATCATCACGATCAGCTTTGCCTTGGCGCGTGTAATATCCGCCATCGCGAGCATCATGGCCGCGCGCCTTCTTGGACCAGCTCAATTTGGTGATTCCCAGCTTGTCATCACTGTTGCTCAGTTTTTTGCCATTCCGGCGATCATGGGCATGAATACCACCATGATTCGTTATGGAGCCAAGGAATCCAATCCGGGTCCTGTCATTGCATCAGCATTCTGGTTTGTGGTAGCGGCCTCTGTCATCACAACCGTGGTGGGCTTTATAGGCGCGAGCGTCCTCGAAAAGGCTCTTTCCGTTTCATCGCAGGTTTACATGTTTGGTTTGGTTTGCGGTGCAGCCTTTTCATTATTTGTTATTCTGGGTTCGGCCCTTCAAACACTTTCAAAGTTCGTGTTGCGTGGACTGAGTGAAATCAGTTTCTCCGTGCTCTTTTTACTTCTGGTCATGCTGTCTTTTCGCTTCTTAGGGATTTCATTTCAATCGGCATCCATCAGCTACACCGGAGCTTATATCCTTGCGCTGGTTCTTGGAGTAATTCCGATCGCCAGGCATCTGCGCCCGTCCTTATTTGATGCGAAAACCCTTAGGATGATGTTGCATTATGCTTCTTACAACGCGGTGTGTGGCATTGGATTCTTTTTAACGTTCAGCATTCAACGACTACTGCTAAATCACATGTTATCAAGTGCAGACGTTGGGAGATACAGCCTGTATAGCACCGCCAGTGTCAATTTTGCCACATATGCGGGATCGATGCTTGCCACGGTCTTTTTTCCAAAAGTCGCGGCAAGCTCAAACAGAGAAGGTTTGTGGATTCTCACAGTTCGAAGCTGGATATGGCTTCTGATTCCATCCCTTATCATCGTCAGCCTGTTTCAAATTCTTGTCATAGTGCTCAGCGGAAAAAATCAATATCCGCTCGACGCTTCACTTATTATCCTGTTCTCACTTACATCATGGATCATCATGATTCAAAGCAGCCTGGGTCAGATTATCGGGGCAGAGGGAGTGCGGGGGGCGCGCCTTGGACTGCAAATATCTCTGACTCTGGGCTGTCTGAATTTGTTGTTGAGTTGGTTGCTAATCCCTTATTTTCACGTCCACGGAACCGTCATCGCCCTGATGTGCAGTTACGCCCTCAGCACGTTGTGGCTGGTGCGTGTGCGCCGGGCATATTTTTAATCATCTTTAATCGGATTCAACCATGATAGAAACCAGTTTTAAGGATCAGTCCTCATGCATTCTGTGTGGCTCATACGACAGATGTATCGATGGAGAGCTGACAAGAATTGTTCAGCCATGGCCCACGCGCAAGATCGTTCGTTGCAAAGGATGTTCACTTGAATTTCTTCATCCAATGCCTTCACAGAAAGAACTTTATGAGTTTTATGTAAGTGACGAATTTATAAAGTCCTATGAGAAATGCGCCCAACAATATGTGATCGGCAATGATGCGCCTGAATCCTATGTATTTGATCGTATTCAACAAATTGAATTGGCGTTGGACGGGAGGAAGGGGAGTATCCTCGACATGGGAGCCGCAAGGGGCGCCTTTTTATCTGCAGCCAGGTCGAATGGCTGGTGCATTTCCGGGATTGAACTGGGGAGTGAAGCCGTGCAAGCAGCGAAGTCGATTCATGGAATTGATCTGTTGCAATGTGATCTTGAGTCCGCTCAATTCCCCGCTGAGTCATTTGATGCGGTTCATATGAGCCATGTGCTCGAACATTTGTTGAATCCACTTGAAACGTTGAGGCTTATCTTCAGCATTCTCAAGCCTGGGGGAGTGGTTTTCATCGAGGTTCCCTCAGAAATACGCGATCTTTTCTCCACAATTGCCACGATAACCTTAAGATGCCCGCGTCCCGCCTATCTTGTGCCAGCTCCACACATCTTCTTTTTCCTTCCACAAACACTGAGAAGAATGCTCCGACAGGCTGGGTTTCATATGATTCATCTCAGCACCCCCCGCAGAAACAAGGATTTCGCGAGCGCCATCCCATTTGGACGTATTGCGAAATCGGTGCTTTATCCGATTGAACAACTCTTTCGTCTTGGACCGCTGATTGTGGCAATAGGGCGAAAACAGTCCAACGGCGCCCCGAATTTAGCCCAATAAACACTCACAAAGCCTGCACAACCAATACTCTTATCAAACCAACAGCCCAAAAGGGCTTTTACTGTGCTTCCTTAAATGTCAATTTAAGGAAGTTTGGGCGAATCAAGCTTGTTGTTGTGATTTTACATCATTTATGGACGCCAATTTCCTTAAATCAAGTCCTTACGAAGAAATGGCGGGCACGCGCTACACGGCGGGGCGTTTGCCTTATTTGTCGAAAGAAACGCGCCGGTAGTACACCAGCCCGTTTCCCCCATCGCTGGCGCTGGAGTGCCAGACAACCGCCACTCCCCCGGCAAACGGGGAGAGTCGTGGATGTGTGTAATAATTCTTTTGGCTGTCGCTGATGAGGATTTCCTGGGGGAATTCAAGCGACTCTGAATGCGAGAGGTAAATCTGGGAGTTGCTTGTCGCGGTTTCAATGCACCATACTGCCGCGATCCGCTCACCATCGGACGCGCCTGTGATCAGATGGTTAATAGCGTCAGGCTGGTGATCGATCACGGTTCCTTCCCCTTGGGTACGCGGATCCTGAAATCCCAGAAAAACACGATCTGCATAACTTACTGTATCGAACCACAATGCCGCGAACGTGCCTGTGCCGAGTTGTATCAGATAGGGAAACCGGTTTGCCGGTAATTTTGCGAAATCCTTGATGTCAACTTTCATCCACTGTCTGGCGATTCTGTCATATTTCATCGCCGACAAGGAGAAATTGGAGTCGTTTGCCGTATACCATGCAACGGATGGATCGGGAGTAAAAAAGATTTCCGGATACAAGTTATAATTTATACAATCTGGTGTAAGTTCATCAATATCAAATGCCCCCGTTGAGTCACCAAGGTGTGCAACGCGGATGGCGTAGAGATTTGCCCGCCCGGATTGCCATGCCAGCCATGGTTTGTTCTGGTCATCGAGACGCAGGGCAAGCGATTCGCACGAACGATTTGCCTGCTCATTCGCATTGATGGTTCCCCAGTTTGCCCACTCCCCCGCAATCCTTACCGCATAAAACACACGGGTTCTCCCGCCCACATTACCAAGCCACGCAACATGACAATTGCCGGTCGCGTCAATGGCGGCCACAGGCGAGTTGTTTTTCACGGCGGGCTCCGTGTCCACGATGATCTCCGGCAACCAATCTCCATCAATATTTTCCCGCAGGAATATTCTACTTCCAGCTTCATCCCAGCCATCCCAGACAACAATAACACGCCGTCCATCCGGCGATGCGGCAACTTGGGGATGCTGATTGTCGATCGAGTTCTCGCTGACGATAAATTGAGACCAATGCGAATTCAACGCGACTGAATCATCTGCAGGCACAGGCGCTGCCGCCGCGCACAATAATGACGCAACCGCAATGAACCGGGCATATTTCGCAAACTTTATCACTTCGATATTATTATGTTCGGCGCCTGAGTGGAAAATTCAAGAAAGATTCGCATCCATTGAACATGAAGCGTGGCAGATTATCCTCAGAGCTTCACGATCCGCGCATTTCCTGTCTTGTTACCAAGTGCGTTGCGCGTGTCGATAACAAGTTTCGCATGCTCGAGGATCAAGTCGTAGTCGATATTGGCATGATTTGTGACGATCACCACGCAATCCGTCTTCTTCAGCATGTCCTTATCCAATGGGATGGACTTAAGTTCATGGCTCCCCTCCCTCAATTCGGGAATAAAAGGATCATGATAACTGGCGTCAGCCCCAAGCTCGTGCAGCAGGCTTATAATGTCGACCGCCGGACTCTCGCGGACATCGTTGACGTTGGGTTTATATGCCACACCAATAACCAAAATGCGGCGACCGTTAACCGGTTTCCTGTCGTCATTGAGCGACTTGGCTATTCTGTCGACAACAAACTGGGGCATGGAGCCGTTGACTTCACTTGCCAGTTCGATGAAGCGGGCCGTGTAATTGAGCGATCGCAGTTTCCAGGCGAGATAATGGGGATCGATGGGAATGCAATGTCCGCCCAGGCCGGGACCGGGATAGAAGGGCATGAAACCA
>JAPLSQ010000038.1 GCA_026398535.1 Candidatus Sumerlaeota bacterium
CTGTAAATTAGAAAAAGCCATCGGCTCGCTCATTTTTTGTTTTTTCGAAAATTAAAGAAAAAGGAGTAACACCCATAGCTGTCAGACAATTACAGAACGCGACGGATTTCACTCAAAGGGTTGTTTATGGACAAAGAGTCGTTGCGCAATGCTGTTCAGATGATCGTTGATTTGGTATTGGAGGGTGAGTTGACGCGGCGTCTGTCGGCGGCTCGCTACGAGCGGACGCCAGATCGTCGGGGTCACCGCAACGGCACGAAGCCGCGGGCGATGAGCATGCGTCCTGGCCGAATCAAGTTACCGGTTTTCAAGGTGCGCGATGGCGGTTTTCGGGCGGCCGGCGTCAATTGCAAAGAATCCATTATTACGCGGTTGAACAAGCATATTATGCTGGACTTTAGTTTGGTTGATTGTCCCACTTGCAATCATGACAACAAATCGCGTTTTTCTGCTCATGGCAGCCGTCATTTGGGTTCGCTTTGGCGCCGCCCAAGATTTGTTTGTGGACAACGATGCAGGCGCGCCGGGCTATGCTGAAACCGGCACTTGGACAACAACTTCCAACATCGGCGCCGGATATAACGGTGGCAGCTACCGGCACACGAGTTTCACTTCCCCGGCTTCCACTGCCACATGGCGGCCAAGCATCCCGGTCACGGGCTACTACGAGGTTTCGGTGATCTTCCGATGCGGGGCTGATCGCACGAGCAATGCCCCGTACACGATAAACCATGCCGACGGTGCCAGCACGGCATCGGTGGACCAGACGGGATCGTTCTCAGGCGCCCTTGGCATGGTGAACATTGGCACGCACCGGTTCCTGTCAGGGACTTCCGGCAATGTCGTGTTGCGCAATAATGGCGGGACAGGGAACTACATTGCAGACACCGTTCGTTTCCGTCCCAATCCGCCGCCAGTCATCACCGGTTCACGCGTGACGCCCCTGTATCCGCAAGGTGGCGAAGGCTTTTGGGCGATGGGCACGGTGACCGACAATGTGGAAGTCCAGTCGGTGAGGGTTGACTGGAGCGCGTCACCGTCTGCGACGGCCGGTTCGGCCATGGCGTTCGACGACGGATTGCACATGGACGGTGCGGCGGGCGACAGTTTGTATGGCGCCGCGCTGCCGGGTTTTGCGACGAGTGAGACGGTGACATTGCGCTTTGTGGCGATGGACAACAACGGTGCGCCGACCACCGGCCCCGCAGTTCGGGTTGTCATTGGCGCCGCCACGTTGACCCAATTGCGGATCAATGAGATCGTCGCGTCGAACACGGGATCTGCGTTCGATCCCGATTTCGGCGACACGGGCGACTGGGTGGAACTTTATAACACCGGTCCCGATGCAGCCGACCTAACCAGTCTCACCCTCTCGGACTCCGCCGGCAATCCGACGAAATGGCTCTTTCCTGCGGGGAGCAGTGTTCCGGCTGACAGTTATCTGCTTGTCTGGTGTGACAACCAGAGCATCGTCGACAATGCCTTTCACACGAATTTCGCGCTCAGCGCCGGTGGAGAAACGGTTGTTCTGTACGATACGCGCAGCGCCACGGTCGTGGACCAGATCGTCTTTCCTGCTCTTGGCGCTGACGAAGCCTACGCTCGTTTCCCGGATGGTTCGGGGGTTTTTGTGAAGACCATCATCACGACGCCGAACGCCGCAAACCAAATCGGGCAAAGGGGCGACGCTCCGGTGTTCTCGGCGGTCTCGGGGTTGTATTCCTCTCCGATGCCGGTGTCGATTTCGGCCCCCGACGCCACGGAGATCCGTTACACGATCGGCGGTGCGGATCCGACGAAAACCTCGACGCAGTACACGGTAGCGCTGGCGGTCAGTGCAACGACCGTACTGCGCGCCCGGGCTTACTATGCGGCGCCGCTCAACCCCAGCCTGATCTCCTCGGCATCGTACCTGTATGATACCGCGGGAAACCGCACGATCCCGTCTCTGAATCTCATCATGGATCCCAAGGACCTGTTTGACCCGGCGACGGGCATTTACACGAATTACAACGCACGGGGTGACGACTGGGAGCGCCCGGGGCACGCGGTGTTAGTGAACCCTGACGGCTCGGTGATGCGCGAGAGCGGGGTAGGGGTGCGGATCAACGGCGGGTCCTCGCGCGGATTGGCCAAGAAGTCGTTCCGCCTCTACCTGAGGGCCAGTTACGGCCAGAGTTCGTGGACATTGCCATGGCTGACGCGCACCACTGCGCCGTCTTTCAACAACCTCGTGTTGCGCGGCAACAACAACGACGGCATCCTGAACTCGTCGACCGCACAGATCCACCAGGTCACCTTCTTCCGCGACCAGATGATGCGCCACTGGCACGGAGACACGGGCGCCCTGGGCATAGACGGTTTTTTCTGCGCGCTGTACCTGAACGGGCAGTATTGGGGCCTGTACAATCCGTGTGAGCGGGTGACCGACAACTATATGGAGTCGAAAGCGGGCGGGGCGGACTGGGATGTCGTCAAGGGAACCTGGGACTCGACGCTGAAATACAACACCGAGGTGCTCGATGGCGATCTTGTTGAATGGAACAACTTCCTGGCGTGGCTCGATGCGAGCGACCTGTCGGTGAGCACCGGTTTGGCCGCGCTCCAGCAGAGGATCGACTACAATGGTTTTCTGAAGTACTTCTCGCTGAACATTGCCGGTCAGAACGAGGATTGGCCGCAGAACAACTGGATCGCGACGCGCCGGCGCGGCGATCCGACGGCGAAATGGGTATTTCACGAGAACGACGCGGAGTGGGCGCTTGGCCTGAGACCCCAAGGCTGGGCGAGTGACACCCTGACATGGGCCCAGGGCAACAATTTCATGATCAGCCCGAGCCACAACCACAAGATTGCGCCGCTGTCGAAACTCTTCAACGGCAATGACTTTGACCCGAACCACACAACGACCATCAACGGAATCCTCGACAACGCGCAAGGCCGCAAGGACTTCATCAGCGCCATGGAGGAGATACTCAACTTCGAGTTTTCTCCTCTTGTTTCCATTCCGAAGTTGAACAGTTACGAGGCCCTGATCCGGACAGAGGTCCCGCGAGAATCGGCACGGTGGGCGGCGAACATGATCATCACTGCCTCCGCATTCAACACGGCGTGGCCGGCCGCGGCGCAGAACATGCGGGACTTCCTGACCAATCGCCCTGCCCAAGTCCGTACACTCATGAACTCGAAGTTTTCCATTGCGGGAACGCGCACCATCGCATTTGAAAAAGCAGGAAGCGGGAGCGGCAAACTCCGGATCTATGACCGTGATGCCGATCTTCCGTGGACAGGAACCTTCTTCGATTCGTCGGTGCTTCATCTTTCCGGCCTTGCCGCTACCGGTTCCCAGTTTACCGGCTGGAGCGGCGCCATCACGACATCGCCGGTCTCATTGGATTATTCGGTTGCCACGGGCGCCGCCACGACCATCACACTGAGCTTCGGTCCCGCGGTGGCGAGCTATGCGCCCAACGATGTGATCATCAACGAGTACTGGGTTAACGATAACGGTACGATTTACCCTGGAGTGCCCGGCGGGATCCAGGGCAGTTGGGTTGAACTGCTGGTGGTGCGTCGCGATGTTGATCTGCGCGGCTGGCGTATAACGAACAACCCGACCCTGGGCGCGCAGGGAACGGTGGACGACGGCGACGGTTCGCTGATCCTGCCGGGAGTGCCGGGTCTTGCCAGTGTGCCCGCGGGAACGGTCGTGCTGATCATACCGGTCATCCATGCCACCAACACGGCCAGTTTTCCTGCCGACGATCTTGACCCTTCCGACCGCCGACTGGTCTTTTACCGAGGCAACGGCAACCTGGATGCAACCACCGATCCGGGTTTCAGCATCGGGACAGGCAATGCGGCGGTCACATTGCTGGCGCCCGGACCGTCGGTCTCGTTTGTGGACGATGTCGGCGTGGACTTCATCGCAGAAGGTTCGGCGGTGACGCCCTTGTCTTTTTTTGGCGCCACAGCCACAGCGGTTCTTTTCCCGACGCCGTTCTCCGGCATCGGGAATGATGATGGGGCGTTCTTCACCAACGATGCGCTTGGCGGCTTCAATAACGACAACGGCAGCGATCCAAACAACAATGACGCAATCGGGGGTCCCGGCGGTTGGGTGGTTGATGCCCCGTCGGGTTTCACTGGCGACTCATCGGGGTCGGTCAACATCCTCACGCCAGGCGCGCCCAACACGGGACAGAATGTCTCGAGCCTGGTCAGCTCGGATGTCGACACGTGGGGCCTTTACTGATGCAACGCCGATCCTGTCGCTGACGGGATCGGGGTCAGTCCAGACGCATGGACGCCGCAGGGCCAGGATGCCGCGCATCACCGGCGGTCCTGGATCGTTTTTGAAGGCAAGTCAGGGGGGTATTTTGGGGGGTGTGTTGGGTGTGTTTTCGCGTAACTTGGGAGGATACCTTATGGATCTCGGCACGCGCCGTGGCATTTGATCACTTTTCGAGGGTTTGGCTGACAGGTATGTATGTCATATATGTACGTGATATACACACTTAATTCCACAGTGATTGTGGTGGTCTTATTGTCAAGCAAAAGAGCCAGCATTTTAAGCCAGGAACAGCCCCCGAGAATGAATAATGGGAGGAGAATCGACAACGAATGGACGTGAATCAAGAAAACAAGAAACTCTATCATGGAACCGCTGATGAACGCGGATAAAACATAAACAAAACACGCAATCAAAAAACACACATTTTCCTTTGACTGTGCTTCTATCCGTGAGGAAAATGCATTAAAGAATTATCCTTTTAGAAAAGGAGTGTGTATTATGACATCGTTTACACGGCTTGCGGTAGTTACCGGCGCGGCGGTGATTTGTCTTGGTGGTCCCGGCGCCGTGGCCATTTCCCCCGCCGGGCCAGTCGTGTCGAACGGGCGCGCCATGCAACGCCCGGATGGATCGGGAAAGGTGGATGTGTTTTATGATTTGTCGGGGGCGACGAACATGACGCGAGTGGCGGTGGTCTTCTCGTCCAACGGCGGAGTCGATTACACGATCATCCCGAAAACGCAATGGCTGTCGGGCGACGCCGGTCCGGTGACAGCGGGCGGGCTGAACAAACAGATTGTGTGGGATGCGGGAGAAGACCTTCCCGGTGTCCGCTATGAGCAGGCGCGCGCAAAGGTCATCGCGCTGGACAGCAGCGAGTTCGTTCTTCTCCCCGGCGGCGTGCCGCTGGAGATGGTCGCTGTCCCGCCGGGCAGCTTCCAGATGGGCGCGAATGACAACGACATCGGTTGGAGTAATTGGGACGAGTTCCCCGCCCACATGGTGACCATCGGTTACGGCTTCCAGTTGGGCAAGTTCGAAGTGACGCAGCGGCAGTGGGTCGCGCTCATGGGGAGCAATCCGGCAAGCGGCTACGGCGTAGGCGACAACTATCCAGTTTACTATGTCTCGTGGAACGACATACGCAACACGAACGGTTTTCTCGACAAGTTGAACCAGCATATCACGGCAACGGGCCAAGGCCCGGCCTCGTTTCGTTTGCCGGGTGAGTCGGAGTGGGAATACGCCTGCCGCGCGGGCAGCCAGACGCGGTTCTCCTTTGGCAATTCCGATTGCGTGGCGGACTCGTGCGATGCCTGCAACTTGGGCGATTATGCGTGGTACTGTGGGAACAACACGCCCTATGGCACGAAACCCGTGGGCGGCAAGCTGCCCAACGCGCACATCGCCGTATGCACGCGCTTGTAACACCCAGATGGGCATCCAGCGACCGCGCGCGCCAACGCGCACATCGCCAGCAGTCCCGCCAAGCTCCACAGCGTCGAGCACATGCGGACCGCGGCATCGGTATCGGGCGCCAGTCTGCGCCAGAAGTAAAGGCCCACGAAGTAAAGTGCCGGGGTGCTGTCGCGGGCGCTGGCGTTTAGAACGTGTCCGATGCTCTGATCCGCGATCTTGAGCGAAGGTTGTCCGTGTAAAAGTTGTAATTGATTAGCGGCCCAGCATTTTTGTGGGAACCATGGACGGTCGGGTGGTGTCCAACATTTTGACGCATCGATTCCTGGTTCGAGCAGGTTTCTCGTGGATGTTCCTTCAGACATCGGGTTTTTGAGCCCGTCGGCGTTGGTGAAACTGGTCTTGGCGCTGGTGGCCGAGAACCGGGCGCTGGGTGCGGAGAATGAATCTTTGCGCCTCGAGAATGCGTTGTTGCGTGGGGAGATCAAGGGGTTGAAGCGCGCTTTGGGCAGTGGCGCGTCGCCGTACTCGAGCAACCGGCGGAAGTCGTCTCCCAAGCGCCCCGGCCGTAAGGCGGGTGAGGGTTCTTTTTCGCGTCGCCAAGCCCCGGGTGGCAGCGGTCCAGTGGAGGATGCGCCTGTGGACTCGGCGGTTTGCCTTAGTTGCGACGGAGCGTTGGAGAGGGTTGGGTCGGAGTTGGTGACGACGACCGATCTTCCCGCTTCCGCGCCGCCCCCCGAGGTTCGGCGTGTTCGGGTATGGATCTGCCGGTGCGAGACGTGCGGGCGCAAGGTTCGGGGGCGCCACCTGGCGGTCGCCGAGGGCCAGAAGGGGGCGACGGCACACCGGCTGGGGCCGCTCGTCAAGGCCGCGGCGCTGGCGCTGCACCACGATTTCGGCATTCCCCAGCGCAAGGTTCCTGCCGTGATCGAGTCGATGACGGGGCTCAGGGTCACTCAGGGCGCGCTGACACAGTGGGCCGAAGGGGCGGCCGAGGGCAAGGCGGGCGAGGTGGCCGAGTGTTTGGCGGCCGCCGTGCGGCACGCCCCGGTGGTCAACACCGACGACACGGGTTGGCGCATCGGTGGCGAGCAGGGTTGGTTGATGGTCTTCGTCACGCGGAGCTCGACGGTGTTTCGCATCCGCCGCCGCCACCGTAGCGACGAGGTGCTCGAGATCGTGCCGCGCAACTACGCGGGCGTGATGGGCACCGACCGCGGCGCCTCCTA
>JAPLSQ010000081.1 GCA_026398535.1 Candidatus Sumerlaeota bacterium
CGCATTTCGCCTGTTGCCGCTTTCTTTATGGCCACGACAATCGCGTTGGCCCGGCTTCGTATCTGCGTTTCGCGAAGCGTCTTGCCGGCGATGGGGGAGCCTGTCCGCACCACGATTTCCTCGATGGAAATCTGAATGCCGCGCTCCGTCGCGAATGTTTCCACAAATTCCTCCGCCACAGGCCGCAACATGGCGTGGGCGATCCTTCCCCCCGCGTTCTCGTATGGGTTGAACACCTTGGACGCGCCCGCGTGATAAAGCTTTGGGATGCTTTCTTCCGCGAATGCCCGCGCAAGAATGACCATGCCCGGATTGAGCTGCCGCGCCGAAAGCACAACAAAGACATTGTCGGCATCGCTGGACAAAACCGTCACCAGCCCCCGCGCTTGCTTTATCGCCGCGCGCTCAAGCGTTTCATCCGTCGTGGCATCGCCTTCCGTCACGCTATGCCCCTGATCGCGCAACATCGCGCATACAGAAGGTGAATTGTCGATCACAACACACGGCGCGCCGGACCGGCTGAAATGGCGCAGGATGACGCGGCCGATGCCGCCATAACCGCACAATATGTAGTGATCCTTCATCTTTGCGATACGTTTCTCCATACGTTGTATCTTGTTTACTGCGGCCGCACTGATGATGTCTTCACCCAATCGCGCCGCGACAATTGCAACCGTGGTGAGACCCGAAAATATCAGCAATACAGTAAAAAGCTTGCCGCCTGTGGTAAGGTCAACGATTTCCCGAAACCCGACCGTCGATATAGTGATGGCCGTCATGTAGAACGCATCAAGAAAGTTAACGTTTTCGATGAAGCGGTACCCCAATGTCCCAATCATCAGGATGAGGATCGGCAGAAAAAAAAGATAGCTGTTGTGATGAAAATAATTGATCCAGGGCCTGAGCCGTCCGCGGATGCGCTCGCGTGACGGGGACAGCTTGGGTTTTGCCATCTCTCTGCCCGCCTTAGCCGGCCCGGCTGGCGCCGCGCTCAACCGCGTCGGCGCAACTTGTGGGGATACGAAGATTGCCGCGCCCCGTGCCCATGAAAATGTCAGGTTTCACCGAATCGTGGAAATCCGATCCGCCCGTCACGATGAGGCCGTGACGGCGCGACAAAGCCAGATATTCTTCCGTTTCTTCCGGCGTATGATCGCTGTAGTGGCATTCGATGCCCTGCATGCCGCAATCCTTGAGCCGCAGAACAAGCATCTCCAGGGTTTCATCCGGCGGAAAGATAATGTATTTGGGATGCGCCAGCACCGCCACTCCGCCTGCCTCACGGATCATCGCGATGGAATCCTCCGGAGAAAATTTCAAGCGGTCAACATACGCCGGCGCGCCGCGCGCAAGGTATTTGTCGAACGCCTCGAATTCCGCCACCGCGCCAAGCCGGACGAGAGCCTTGGCGAAATGCGGACGTCCGATGACATCGCCGCCGGCTTCCCGCTCAACGTCATCGTAAGTGATCGGGACGCCCAGTTCGTTCAGCCGCGCGATCATCTTGTGGTTGCGTTCCATGCGGCCCCGCTGAATATCCGCAAGACCCTTGCTTAGTTTCGCCGCGCCCGAACTGATGCGGTAGCCGAGCATGTGAACGGTCTTGGAGCCGTACTCGACACTGATTTCCACACCCGGAAGCACCCTGACCCCCATCTCGGCGCCCGCGGACTGCGCTTCGGCAACTCCGCTGATCGTGTCGTGATCGGTCAGCGCAATCGCGTCGAGACCCAAACCGCAGGCCATCCGCACAAGCTCACGAGGGGACAATGCGCCGTCGGAGTGTGTGCTGTGCAAATGAAGATCGCAGTACATCACTCCCTCTTAAGGCGCGGGGGTGGGCTTGGGAAAGCGCGGTTGTGTTAGAACAGGCTCAAACTGGTTGGGGCTCCGCCGCTGCTGATACTTCTGGATGGCTTTCTGTTCTATGGGCCGGGGCGCCTCGGGCTGGCCTGTGATTACCGTCTGGACGATATTCACGGCCATCTGCTGCAGCAGCCGTTTGCGCACTTCCGTGTCCATCTCGGCATAGGAGCGGCGGGGGTCGGACACATATTGAACAGCAGCGGGCACCGTGTAACGCGCCATCGGGACAATCCTGTCCGCATCATAAGGATCCCACAGCTCAATCATGCAGGTCATCTGAAGCAGCATCACCACGGGGATGCGGTCATCGGATATGGCGGCCGTCTGCTCATTGTATTGGGTGATGACGCCCTCGAGACGCGCGTCCGAGCGCGCGCTCTGCACCACATCAAGCCGCCCATCGGAGATGAACTCATCGTTGACATAGAGCGTGAGATCGGCCGACGCGCCATAAATCCGCGAGTTGTTTTTAAACTCCCGCACATAAATGCGCTTGATATGCGAGGGCAGCACGCGCGATGGCGGAACAACGCGCGCGCACGCGCTCAGCGCCGTGAGCGCCACACACAGCGACAGCCCCAACAAAGCCGCCATCCAGACTTGATTCCGGTGCTTCACGCACCCAATGACGCGCGCCAGCGGGAACGCGCCCTCCTGCCTGTCTGCTTTCATCGTCTTTTCATCTTTCATTCGATATCAACAACTTGGGCATCTCTTGGAAAATCCGGTCGGAACAATTTCTCATCAATCGAACCACCGATCTCAAGACTCTTCAAGTCAAGATTTGCGGTGACGAGCGCACCGTCAAGCTGCTCGAGCGAAAACTGTGCCGGCAAAAGCTGGTCGTCCGCCGTGATCACAATCGAAAGGTGCTTGAAATTGGCGTCCTGGCGGTCGCGCGGCACAAGCTTTACGGCCTGGTATCCCTTGCCCATGCTTTCGCCAAGCCATTGCGCATAATATACACGCAACAGATCGTCGGTTTTTACACCGAAGCCGAGTAGCATGTAGTTCAAGTCGCGCACATTGTCTTCGCCTTTGAACTTGTAACGCTCCACCTGTTTGAGCTGCTTCACGTAGCGGTACGAATATTGCCCGCTGATGAGATTCACCGATTCGTTCGGGGAGTAATACTCCGCGCGGAAATTGCTGGGTTTCATGATGTGGAAGCGCCCTTGCGATTCGATTTTCTCGTCGAATGCGGGGTCTTTGCGCACCTGCCGGAAAGCGCCGGAAAAAGTCTTGATCGCGCCATATTTCTGTTCGATGCGCTGAAGCAATTCGACGGCCTGCGGATCATTTTTCATGCGCGGTGAAGCGGACTTGTCCGCCAGCTCCTTTTCCCCGGTTTTCGCGGGCGTGGAAGCGGGTGCGGGCGCAGGTGCGGGCGCGGCTTTCTGGCCAAAGGCTGCCGGCGCGGCAAGAAGCAACACAACGCACAACGCACACAATGCGCCACCGCGCCATGAGCCGGTCATATTATTCTCTGTTTGCATCATAATAATGCGCACAGCTTGGATGATCCGCGCCGCAGATCAAGGATAATATCCATCCAACAGGCGCAAGGCGGGACAAAATCAGACATATTGATCAATCGAAAGCTTTTCCCCCTGTTACTTCATAAAGAGTGAAAATCCCATCGCTGGCATACCGTCGCAGGGAGAGGGCGCCGCTTGAAATATCCGGGTGCGCCGCAAACCATTTTTCCGGCGTTTGCCGCGTCACAACCCAGCGCACATCCTGCCGCGCAAAATAATCACGCGCGCACGACGCCGTTCGCCTGTAAAAAAACGGCTCATCAAGGTCAAAATACGTCGTCCCTGCGTGATAATAGGCAAACTCCGGCCCCATTTCACTCCATACGGTTCCGGGGCGGGCATTGGCCAGTTGCGCAAGCTCGCGCGGGCGGCCCGCACCGCGCGCAAGAGCTTTCTGGTGGTCCTTGATGACATAATAGCCTTGAAGAAGCTGAACCAGGCAGATCGTCGCGATGGTCAGCGCATAGAAGCCCGCCTTCCATCGCCCGAACTGGTCGGCGCGATGGTTGCGGCTGTAAAGCCATTCGACACCGCGCGCCAGCAGATAAGCCACAACCGGTTCCACAAGCACATTGTAGCGCTCGGAGGAATAATACCACAGGCTGTGAGCCGCCAGATAGACGACCAGAGCCCATGCCCCCAGGAATGCGCCCCGCCCCGCATAACCCCGCAGCGATGGAATGGCAACGCCATAAAACAACATCAGGCTCAGGATAATTAGTATATTCAGCGCGGACGGCGGGTTGACATTATACTGCCGCAACAGCTTGGAGATGTTGTCTATGAAGATTTCGGGCGGTTTCATCGAATCGGGGGACGCCGAAAACACCGCAAGATAAGGCACGGCCTGACCGGATATCATCCTCTGATAAACAAGATAGACAGCAGGCAGAACGCAGGCAGCGGCAACAAAAACGATCATGGCGGGCGCGCGCATCCGGCGCCGGCTTACGGCGGGCGCGGCAAGGACATCAAAAACCGGCAACAGAACAACAAGAATCGCCGCCGTTGGACGCGACAGCACGGCCATCCCCGCCGCCAAACCAGGCAAAACCCATCGCGCGTATCCGGATCGCGGGCATGACTGTTCTTGTTCGACACTGTTCGAGCGCCCTGCCCTCAAATAGAGAAGACAAGCCGCAAGCCCCCAGAACAGCGCCGCAAGCTCCGAATAAGGGATGGTCGCCCACTTGACAAAATCATAATTTGAGACCATCAGGGCCGCCGCCGCAAGCGCCACGATGCGCCCGGCCCCGCCGCGCCACAGAACAGCCGTCATCAGGCATCCGCACATGGGTATCAGCGCCGCGTGCAGCCAGATCCACGCCACATCAACAGGCGCGGCAACAGCCCCGCACCCAAGAAGAAGCGGGTACCCCGGAAAAAACTTGTTCGGAACTCCCTGCTCGAACCGCACGACCGGCCCCGCGCCCCGCGCCAGATTGCGCGCCATCTCCAAGTAATAATAGGCGTCGAGCGGAAACCGCGCATACTGCCCGGCCTGGCTGAACAGAAGACACAAACAACCGGCGCAGCAGAGGAAAAGAATGCCAAACAAACAAACGCGAATCCTCAGAGCCTGCGCCGGGAGCGGCCGCGATGAAGCTGAACCGGAGGATCGAAAACCATTTTGCATTCATTCACACCTGAAAAACATGCCCGCCAAGTTCAATCTGAAATAATCAGATGCATGGACCGTCCGGCCCCTCAATGTGTTTCGTCATCCCAATTCCGCAACGGTCATTGCGGGAAAATTTTGATCCAGTCGCGGTGGGCATAAAGCATTTCATCGACAAGCTGCCAGATTTCGTCGAGCGGGAGTTCCGCCGCCGTGTGCGGATCAAGCATGGCCGCATGGTAAATGTGTTCGCGGTTGCCCGTAAGCGCCGCTTCAACAGTGAGTTCCTGCACGCTGACATTTGTGCGGATGAGCGCCGCAAGCTGCAATGGAATGTCGCCGATGCGCGCCGGCTGGACGCCATTGGCGTCCACAAGGCATGGCACTTCCACGCAGCAGTCCTCGGGCAGGTTCGTGATCAAACCTTTGTTGATCACATTCCCGTAAATCACCCTCGGGATGTTCGTTTCGCGGCTGTGAATGATGAGCGAGCCGTATTCGGCGCTTCGGCTGGGTGTCACCTTGGCATTGGGATCCTCAAGTTCCGCCCGCATTTTCTGCCAGCCCGCGATCTGATTCTCACATCGCGTGATGTACTCATCGAGCGGCACATTAAAGCGCGTGATCAGGTCGGGGCGGTCGCGCCGGATAAAATAGGGCACATACTCGGAAAAGTGCTCGCTTGACTCGGTGACAAAGTAACCAAGCCGCATGAGCATATCATAACGCACCCGGTTATAATCAGGCACGCGTCCCTCGGCCACAATGCGGCGGATCAGCGGATACAGGTCCTCGCCGCGGCGCTCGAAGCGCAGGTAAAACGCCATGTGGTTGATGCCCGCGCAGACATAATTGACTTCATCGAACGGAACGCCAATGTCGCGGGCCAGCTCCATGGCCGTGCCTTGCACGCTGTGGCAAAGCCCCACAGTCCTGATCTTCGTGGCGCGCAGAACAGCAAGCGTGTTCATGGCCATGGGATTGACATAGTTGAGGAAAAGAACGTCAGGGCACAATTCCTCCATCTGCCGGCAATAGTCGAGTATCACGGGAATCGTGCGCAACGAGCGCATGATGCCGCCCATGCCGAGTGTGTCGGCGATCGTCTGGCGCAGACCGAATTTTTTCGGTATCTCGAAATCGGTCACCGTGCACGGTTTGTAGCCGCCGACTTGGATCATGTTGATCGCATAGTCAGCGCCATCAAGCGCGTAGCGAATGTTGTTCGTCGCCGTGATCTTCGCGGGTGCGCCCAGCGCGCCCGCCACGCGGTTCGACACAACTTCTGACGTGCTCAACCGTTCGGGATCGATGTCAAACAGCGCCAGCTCGCTGTCGGCAAGCTCCGGAAACGAAAGAATGTCGGTGATGAGCGCGCGGGCAAACACAGTGCTCCCAGCGCCAATTAAAACGATCTTTGCCATGATGCGAAAATCCCCTGTAAAATTTTATCTGATGGATTTATTGTTTTAAGATGATCAGAGAAACCATGGCGATTCCCCGATTGCAAACCCCCAATTGCGAGTATGATCCATTTGTTCGCGCGGGCTGAAGGAAACAACACGGTGCGCTGTGATCAGGCCGTGCTTTCGGCGGACGGCGTCTGATGGCAACACAGTATAGATAAAAAAAGCTCCCAACCGGACTGATCCGGCTGAGAGCCTTCTGTCTTATGCCAGCTTGGCTTTGCTTAACGGCAAGGCGGGGGCGGGCAAGGAGCCGGACAGGCGAAAAGACCGCCGATGACATTGCCAACACCAACGACAATATTGCCGGCCGCGCCGACAACATTGCCAACCAGCGCGATCGGGCCGCAGGTCTGCTCACAATAGGTGGTGCAGGGTTTGGGCGGGCACGGTGGCGGGCACGCCTTCTTGTATGTCTTCGCCTCCAGCGGGGCGGATACCAGTGCAATGGCAAATGCCAGTGCCATCAACTTCTTCATAATACATAACCTCCTATAGGTTTTAACAACAGCTATAGTTGAGGACTCTATGGGCCTCGCACCCCGCATTTCAATAACAATCAACCCCCGTTGAATGATTTTTTTACGCTCATCAAAGAAAGGGCGGCTATGATATAACCCGCCACACCCGTCCAATACGCCGCCGATATGCCGCTGCTGAGCGCGATGGCAACCGAACACACCGAGGCCATGACTGACATCGCGCCATTGGCGCCCCAGAACCACGGCGCAAGGGATGGAAAACGCCTTGCCGCCAGCGTCATGCCAAGGGGAAAGGGCATTCCCATGAAAAAACCGATGGGCAGCATGACCCCCACGGCCAGCGCGATGCGGGCCGATGTCGCAAGCCCCTCAAAATGACGCACCATCGGGGGCGTGACGGCGCCGAGCAGGAGCAGCATGACGATGAGACCCGCAAAACAGGCGCCCTGCGCGCGCCGGCCATGCGCGTTGCTGACGCGCTCGCTGAACCGGCTTCCGAGCCCGCTGCCAAGCAGAAGCGAAAACAAGGCGACAGTGACGGCGTAAACCGGATGACCGAGAAAGATGGTCAGGCGCTGCATCTGCGAAATTTCAATAAGCATGTAACCCGCCCCAATCGCGCAGAAGAACAGCAGGAACGGCGCCGAGCCGCGCATCTGCGGCCAGCGCGCGCGCGACATCAGCGGGAAAAGAACGCACGCGAGCGTGAGCAGCGTGACAATGACAAGCAACGAGCCGAGCACATACACGGCGCGCAGGTTGAAGTTCACCATCTGGCCATGAGCCGCGAGCCGCGGCCCCAAAAGGTCACGAACCCGCAACATCTGGAAGAAGAAAGGGCTGTCGTCCGTGGGCGGGGTGATGTTAAGCGGATAGCGGGCCGCGAATTGCCGGAATTCGCCAGCAGAAGTCAGCGTTGCAAGGTTCGGATCCGCGGCGAAGCGCGGCGTCAGGATGAGATCAAATTTAAAGTCCCGGCACAACTTCTCGAATATGTCGATGTCCGCGTCGCTGAAAGGCTCCCGGCTGACAAGGATCGTCCCGATGCCCTCGACTGTGTCGCCGAACTGGAAACGGTGGATGTTGCGCGCAAGCAGAATGTGGTTGCGCGGATTGCCGGCGCCGCTTTCCGCAAGGGCGGCCGTGGCCAGCGCCGTCAGCCTGTAAATTTCAGCGGGACGGTCGCTGAAATACCACCTCGACACCGTGAGCACACCGCGGGGGGTGAGCCGCGACAGAAACAGGTTCCATGCCTCGATCGTATAAAGGGAATTTTCGGTGAGCACGAAGGCGCCCGCCGCCGTGGCGGCCATCGTGTCGATCAGGGAAATCTGAAGAATGTCATAACGGTCGCTCGTGCGGGCAAGGCAACTGCGCGCTTCATCATTGACAAATTTCACGCCCGGTCGGCGGTCAAGATGCCCCGAAAAATCCCCATAAAGCGTGTTGGCGGCGCGCAGGATGGCTCCATTGATCTCGACGCCTGTCACGGCGCGCTGACCGAAAGCCAGCGCGGTCAGCACATCGCGGCCTCCGCCGCTGCCCACAACGAAAACACTTGCATCCGGGCGAAGGTAATGCGCGATGCTGGTCAGGTCGTATTTCAAATGCTCGGTTTCGCTTGCCTTGCCGTCGTATCCGTTGATCATGGTGAGCGCCGTGGCGTCAATCCGCAGGTAGAGCTGGCGTATGGGGCGCTCGTTCACGGGATATGTTGAGCTCAGCCCCCATGCTTCGGGCGCATGATACGCCCGCGTGTCGCCGTCAACGCGGATGCGCGAAAAGGAATTCCACTTCTCATAAAGCGGAACGCCCTCGCGCCGACCTTTGGCATAAAGCAGACGTATGAAGGGGCGCATCTCGACCGCCAGAAGAGCGTTCGACAACGCAACAAGCAGCAATCCGGCGGCGCATATCAAGGACAAGCCGAATAACCGCCCGGATCCGGCCGATCGCGAGAAAAACGCCGCACCGGCCGCCGCGACTGCCGCTATTACAAACACCGCCGAAGGAGCGTCCATTATCTGCGTCAGCAACACAAACACGATGCAGCCCAGCGCCGCGCCCGTCAGATCGGCCGCATAGAGACGCCCCACATGGCCGGGAAACTTGGTCAGCGCAACCGATACGGCAATGCCGCCGAAGACAAACGGAACCGAGATGACGACATACGTGAGCGCCAGCGAGACAAAAACGCGCGCTGGGCCCCCAATGCCCAGCGGAACAAAAAGATGGGCTATGAAACAGACGCCCATCGAAAGCGCCAGACCAAGAGACGACTCCGCAAGACGGCGCGGCGATGCCTCCCCGGAAAAATATGCCGGCCAGAGATAGACGGCCAGCGCCCCCACCGTCATGCCAAACATGGCGACACTGACCGCCATGAAGGCGAAGTGATACCACATGGAAACACTGAAAATGCGCGTGAGCAGAATCTCGAAGGCAATAATGGCCAGCGCCACAAGGAACAGCCCGGCGCAGGCAGTCCTGCCGATGCCCGGCCGGGATTGTGTCACTGACATCGCCGCCCTGACATGATCAGCCCTTGATCAACTGCAGGATTTCATCAAACGTTTCGCAGTAATAATCGCACAATTCGCGCGTGCCGCTTTGAATGATGTTGCCCCCGCCAAATCCAATGACGGAATAGCCCGCCAGACGGATTGAACACACGCCCGCGCCGCTGTCTTCGATGCCCACAACGAAATCCCGGTCGGATGGTTCGATGCCCAGCCCCACGCGGCACGTCTCGGCATAAAGCCACGGATGGGGTTTGGGCGAAAGTTCGCCGAGCGTGCCCGCTTCGCCCTTGCGCAGCGGAAAGCCAGCCGAGATGATCGCGTCGTAGAACAGCTTCGGATCGCCCATGTTGAGCGCGCGGAAGGCGGAGAGAATTTCCGGCCATGCCTTTTCATAAAGACCCGATGTCACAAGGCCGATCTTGACACCCATCGCCTTCAATTCAAAAAGGAACTCTTTGATGCCGGGAGAGGGGCGGAACGCGCCCTCGCGCCCGCCGCCGTTCATGATGGCCTGAAGCTCGCGGTGCGTGTGCTCAAAATAGAAACCGCGGGCTTCCTCGACAGTTTTCGACGGCGCGTACTTGCGGATGCAGTATTGGAGATGCTCCGAGACACTGTGTCCCGAGACATAGGGCAGGTCGGCTTCCTCCAGCTCGAACTTCAGATTCCCAAGCAGGCTGGCCGTGGTCATCTGGATGATCCAAATCCAGAACTCTTCGCTGCGCACGCTCGTGCCGTCGAGATCCATCAGCACCGCTTTGACGGGTTTGCGCATCCGCACGGGATGAACCGGGTAATAGGCGGGATAACCCATGGAGGATTTGACATAGGCAAGCGTGTGATCCGCGAAAGCGATGAACTCGACCTTGCGGTCGCCCGTGGCCGTCACCGACACCACACCGTCCCTGCCCGCGGCAAACACGCCGTCGCCGCAACGCTCAAGCGCGATGAAGCCCGACTCGCACGAGACGGGTCCTATCGCGGGAATATCAACCAGCACATCCATGCTCACAATCCCTTTCCGCCTGGAAGGCAAAACCATGTATGTGATCGTAAAACGCGCCGAATTGTCGTGAGCGATTGTCTGATAATGCCCGCCACGCTGACCATGCCGCCGCGGCGGTGACAGGATCGGATATTCACGAAACTTGCGATTTTCGCGCGGCGCTCTGCGGCGGGGCGCAGAACGCGCCAGTCAATCCGCGCGCGTCCGCTACTTTCTGAGACCGAGCTTGTCGATAAGCTTGCGGTAACGCCCGATATCCGATTCGCGCAGATAGTTGAGCAGCCGCTTTCGCTGGCCAACAAGCATGAGCAGGCCGCGGCGCGAATGATGGTCTTTGGGATGAAGCTTGAAGTGTTCTGTGAGCGTCTTGATGCGCTCGGTGAGGATGGCGACTTGAACCTCCGGCGAGCCGGTGTCCTTGTCGTGCGTCTTGTTCGCCTCGATGACTTCCTTTTTCTTCGCGGCGGTAATGCTCATCGTGTTTCACCCTTCATATCTGTAATCGCCCGCATCCCAGCATCCGCCGGGTGCCAGCGAAACGCCGAGAAATGGGTTCGGAGTACGGCTTACGCGCGGGGCAGGCAAAAATTCATTGTCGTCAACTGAGGTTGCGAAGAATGTGAAAGGTGTGAAAAGTGTGAAGTGCAGAGTTGTTGTTGGCGACATTTGTCCTTCACCCTTCTCACTATATTTGATTTAATACTGCTCTAATGCCAGGACGGAAATGTCATCCTCCGGCGCCGATTTGGCTCCCCACGCAAGCACGCAATCAACCAGTCCGTCGATGCAGTTTTGCAAAGGCATGGTTTTGTATTGTTGCAGGCAATCCAAGATACGCTCAAAGCCGAATTCTTTGCCGTCCGGATCGGCGGCTTCCTTCAGTCCATCCGAGTAGAGGATCAACCGGTCGCCCTTGTGCAGATTCACCGTGTGTTCATCATAGGTTTCGTCCTGCATGAAACCTATGGGCATGCTTTCGGTCTCGGTCACAAATGGTTCCGCGCCGGCCGGTTGGATGATAAGTTGCGGATGCCCCGCGGAGGCGTAGCAAAAGCTGGCCGTATCGAGGTCATAAATGCCATAGAGGATGGTAAAGTATTGTCCGCCTGTGGTTTCGCTGATGGGGAATTGCTCGTTGAGCCGTTTCAGCACCTTGGCGGGCGGAACCAGTTCATATTGATTCTTCCCGTCAGGGCTCCGGCGAAACAGCACGGACTGGCTGGGAACGGGTGAGAGAATCCGGCTGAGTGTGACGGCAAGCAGCGATGAAGAGACGCCATGACCGCTGACATCAAGCACATATAAACCAACGTGGCGGGGTCCCAGCGCAAACACATTGAGCATGTCGCCGGCAAGGTCCTCGCATGATTTGAGTTTCCATGCCACGGTAAAGGCGTCAACGGGAGGAGGCGCGGCGGGCAGCATGGAAACTTGGATCCGGGCGGCGGCGGCCAGGTCGCGCCTCATTTTCTCGTTGACGTGCCCGAGTTCTTTGACGCGGGCGGAAAGCTGGGTCTCGAGCTGGATGATGCGCTCACCGGAATGAATGCGCGCGGCCAGCTCCCCGGGATAAAAAGGCTTGCCCACAAAATCATCGGCGCCCGCGGCAAATCCTTCCACAACGCTCTCCTTGTCGTTGCGCCCCGTGAGAAGGATGAAAAATGTGTAGTGGTCGCACGGATGGGCGCGCACGCGCCGGCAGAATTCAAGCCCGTCCACGCGCGGCATCATCCAGTCGCTGACGACGATCGGAAATTGTTCAGCCTGGTATTTCTCCCATGCCTCCTGACCGTCCACCGCGCTCACAACCTCGTGGCCGATTTTGCGGATGGACACCTCCAGCATCAGGCGTGAGGTCGCGTCATCATCAACGACCAGAATCTTCATTGCGCGCGCTCGCTGCCGCTTGCGGGCGCAGCGCTCACACGCCTGATGCGTTCCATGTGACGGTCAAGGGTCTTCACCATGTCTTCGATGCTGACGGGTTTGCTGATGTAATCATCCATCCCCGCCAGCAGACACTTTTCGCGGTCGCCCTTCATCGCGTTCGCGGTCATGGCGACAATCAGCGTGTGTTTTTTATCACCCTCCTGCATGCGGATGTTCCGCGTGGCGTCATAACCGTCCATCTCGGGCATCTGGCAGTCCATGATGATCAAATCGAAGGCTTTCTGCGCCACCGCGGACACAGCGTCACGCCCGTTGGAAACAAGATCACATGAGCAGCCGAGTTTTTCCATCATCTTCAGCGCCACTTTCTGGTTGATGGGATTGTCCTCGGCAATCAGCACATGAAGGTTGTAATGTCTTTCAGCGCTCTTGGCCCCGGCGGCGAAGCGCAGGTCGCCCCTTATTTCCGTGGAAGGCATGATAACGTTGAGCAGGCATTCCATCAGTTGCGCCTGTTTGACGGGTTTCAACACCTGGCCGACAAAGCCCATCTGGCGCATGCTGGAACTGTCAGTCCTGCGGCCGTTGGCGATCATCAGCATGAGGTAAGTGCTGGCAATTTTCGGATCCATTTTGATCGTGTGCGCAAGGGTGTGGGCATTGCCATCGGGAAGCTCCATGTTGATGATCGAGATGTCAAATGGCTCTCCGCGCACGAAGGCTTCCTCGAGTTTCGACAAGGCATCGATTCCCCTTTCGACAAGCTCGCATCGCATGCCCCAGCTCCGCAATTGCCGGCTCACGCTGTCGGCGCTGGCCGGATAATGCGACACTATCAGGACGCGCAGATTATTGAGCAGATAAATCAGCGGTGAGGTTGGCGGCAGAGCCTGTGCCTGTTTTTCGAGTTTGACCGTGAACCAGAAGAAGCTCCCCTTGCCTTCGCGGCTTTCCACGCCAACCGAGCCGCCCATCAGTTCGGCAAGCTGCTTGCTGATCGCCAGGCCGAGTCCGGCGCCGCCAAAACTGCGGGGGCGTATCGCGTCCGGCAAACTGAAAGGATCGAACAACCGCTTGAGTTGCGCGCGGGGTATGCCGACGCCGGTGTCGCGCACTTCGAACCGGCAGGTGGCGTGGGTTGTGTTTTGCTCCTTGCAGGAGACACTCAATGTCACCGAGCCGCTGCTCGTGAATTTGACGGCATTGTCGGCAAAATTGGACAGTATCTGCCGGATGCGCATCGCATCGCCCTTGACCCGCGTTGGCATGTCGGTGGGAGCAAGCGTCGCCATCTCCAGATTTTTCTCATCCGCGTCGGCCGAGACAAGATCAGCGACATCCTCAAGCACCATTCGAACATCGAAATCAACAACCTCGAGGTCGATCCGCCCCACCTCAATTTTGGAAAAGTCGCTGATGTCGTTGATGATCTTCAGCAGGCTTTCGCCTGAACTGTGAATTGCCTCGGCATACTCGCGTTGTTCGACGTTGAGCGGGGTTTCGATCATCAGTTCGGCCATGCCGATGACGCCGGTCATCGGGGTCCGGATGGCATGGCTCATCACAGCAAGAAAAGCCGACTTGGCGCGGCTGGCCGCGATAGCCGTATTGCGCGCATCGACGAGATCGGTGATGGGCTCCGTGACCATCACGATGCCGCCCGTGCCGCCGCGCAAATCCGGCCACGGCTCAAGAGCCCACCGCAGGCATATCTTCAAGCCGTCAGCGCGAACAAAGGTGTCTTCGGGCATGGTGATCAGTTCGCCGTCCAGCGCGCGCTTGTGCAAATCCCGCCAGCGGTCGGGCGTGTCGGGGAATACTTCATAGTGTGATCGTCCGATGAGCTTTTGCCCGCTGAGACCGTAATCGGCGATCCACTTCTGGCTGAAAGCCAGGTAACGCATTTCCCGGTCAAAAATGGCCATGGCCACGGGCGCGGACGAAATAATCCCGCGCATGATCCTGTGCGACTGTCTGCGCTCGCAGGCAAGGCTGAGGGCGGAGGCGGCGCGCCGGAGCAGTTCGACCTGCTGCTGTTCCCACATTGCCGCGCTCTTGCAGTTCTCACCGCCGATCAAACCGAAAAAACCTTCCCCCGCCACAAGAGGCTCAACCATGACGGATTTGACGCCGCGCTGACTGAAAAAACGCCGTTCGTCATCGGGCAGGTTATCGGTCAGGTCATGGATGGAACCACAACTCTGCAATATCACCGCCCAGCGCGGAGCATGATCACGCAAGCTGAAATGGCGCATCTCACCGGCGCCATCGGGCGCCGCGACGCCATCGGCGCTCCATTCCGCGCACAGAGTGGTGGCCAGATCATCTTTTTTCGTCTGGTTCGCCTCGCAAATCCACAAGCGGCTTGCGCCAAGCGACCGCCCAAGAATGCCAGCCGCGGTGTCATAAAAATTGTCTTCGGGCTCCGCCGCCAGCAGACTGGCTTGTAACTCGGCAAGCACAACCATGCACCCTACACATTTCGGAGCCGAATGAGCGGCTTTGTCATTGTCTTTCCTGCTGATCATGCTCTTTTCTGCCTGATATCAATCCAAGTCCTGATAGATGACGCTGTCGCGAATGTAAATTGCAACGATTAACCTGCGGGAAAAAAAGACTTCACTTACAACCCAACTCGCGTTCAATCTCCATCATCTGCTTCAACGAATCCAATAATAAACCAAATTCAACAGGCAAGTGATAGCTTGCACGGCGGATTAAATGATAAAAAATGATTTAAAAAACCAAATAGAAGCTTTCGTGGCGCAGCACAGCGAATCCATCACCGGCGGACTGAGTTCCATTCTTAAATTTCCGACAATCAGCGGAGGCGCAACATCCGCCGACGCAGGCGAGACAGACAATTATGCCCGCGCTGTCGAGAATTGCATGAATTTCCTGCACGAAGAGGCGGAAAAGATGGGGTTGTCATGGCGCAACCACGCCAACCGCGTCGCCGTCATTCAGTTCGGCCCCGACGATATGCCATTCGTCGGCCTGCCCGTCCATATCGACGTCGTCCCGCCCGGGGATGGATGGACACATGATCCGTTTGGCGGCGTTGTTGAAAACGGAGCCATATGGGGACGGGGCAGCCAGGACAACAAGTGCGCCGTCATCCAGATGCTGTGGGCGCTGGCCACACTCAAGGCGATCAACAAGCCGCTTGTCAGGGGCGCCCGCATCATCGCGGGAACATCCGAGGAAACCGGCGACTGGAGCGACCTCGATCTCTATCATAATGCCGAACCCCAGCCGGAAATGTCAATCGTCCCCGATGCGCTTTTCCCGATCATCGTCGGCGAAAAAGGCGTCATGAACGTGCGGGTGGTGGCTGAGCTGCCCGGCGACACAGGCGGATTCGCCGGCGAATACAGGTTCGCGCGGGCGTCCGCGGGCGAGAGGGCGAACATTGTGCCCTGCAACGCGCAACTGTGTTTTGCCGGCGCGCCATCGCTCGATCCGGCGCCGCTCGAAAACGAACTCAAGCGCTTCCTCGACCGAAATGCCGGCGCCAGCGCCTTATTCTCACGCAATCCCGATAATGGCGAAGTCATCATTACGTTCGCCGGCAAAAACGCGCACGGAAGCATGCCGGAAGCCGGCCACAACGCGGCGCTCGACCTGCTCTTATTCATGACGCAGAGCGGTTTTGTCTCGGACGATGAGGCTGATGTGGCGCAATTCCTCTACGATTGCGGCAATGATTTTTCCGGCGACCGCCTTGGAATCGCCTCAACTCACCCGTTTATCGGCCCCACCACGGTCAATCTTGGCATTCTTAAATGGCGCGCCGGCGAACAAGCCGACGTCATCTTCAACATCCGCAACACCATGGGACTCGCATATGACGACGCGTTGCGGCACATCAACGATGCCGTCGAGGAATTCAGCGACGAAACCGGTTTCGACATGACAGCGCGATCCGAGTCAAAAATGTACAACGCCATTTACACTGATCCCCAGGAACATACCGAATTCATTGATGCGCTGAAAGAAGCATGGAGCGCGTTCACCGGCAGGGAGGCGGCTCTTGCGGCCATCGGCAGCACAACCTACGCCAAGGCGTTCCCGGATGCCGTCAACTTTGGCCCGCTCGATCCTGAAGAAGCGCCGGAACTCGCCCACATGGCAAACGAACACGTCACCATCGATCATCACCTGCGCAACGTCAAAATCTACGCCTACGCCCTCACAAAGCTCTGCACACAATCCTGATAGAGTATCAAGCGTGGCATGTCTTGGTTCACGCCCATGGCGGCCGGATCCCCTAATTTTCAGGCGGGGCACGCCCGTTTGCTGGTGGACTTCAGCCGGTCATAATCGCCTTTCACGAATTCCTGACTGTCATAGCAGCGATTTGCCAGCGGAATTCTGAATTCAGAATTCCCGGTTCGTGTTAATAATCCATTGTGGCAGACAATTACAAGTCTCTGATTGCCGGATTGCTTTGCGCCATGCAATGTTTGCGCGTCGTCTGCGGCGCGGACGCCGCCCTGGCCGCGCGCGATGAATACGCCGAGCAATTGCGTGCGGCGCAGGAGCGCATGGCGAGCGAGAAACCCGGCGCTCCCGAAAGCTTGACGCGCGATGCGCTCACCGCGATGTGCGCGGGCGACGCTGCGCGGCTGGCGGGCTTATATGAACAGGCGCGCACCCAAGAGCAAGCCGCGGGCGTCAACAAGGGCCTGCGCCAGAGCGATTCCATTCTCTATCTCTACAATAACAGCATGCTGCGCGACCGCGAGTCCTATCTGCGCGCCATGGAAGCCGCCGCAAAGAACACAAGCAGCGGCGAACTGCGCACGCGCATCACCCTGGCGATCCTCAATGACGAGTATTATGAAATCAACCAGCTCAAGGGCGAAAACCGGTTCAACAAATTCACGCGCATATTCAACCGCGCCTCATCAAGCCTCAGCCGGCTGGCGCTGCTGCAACCGCAGGACGCGGCCCAGCTTCTGCTCGATGGTGTCTATAGTTTCCGCAAGGCGCGCGCCTCGACAGACCGCGAGCGCCGTATGATTTTCCTGGCCCGCGAGTTTCTGGAAAAATATCCGGAAGCCCCTGAAGCGGCCGAGGTCGTGCAATTGCAGAGCCAGCTCGAAGAAAAACTGACCGGCGACCGCGCGCAACGCGAGAAAACCGCAGGAATCATCTATCTGCATCGCGGACAGTTCGTGCCCGCGGAATTCCATCTCGAAAACGCCGCATTGATCAGCCCGCAGGATGCCGCGATCGCAACATTGCTTCAACAGGCGCGCACCGGCCGCACAGAAGCTGAGGAGGCCGGCGAAGCCTCCATGGCGGTTTCACAAGCCGAAACCAGATTTTCGGCCGCCGAAACCACGGCGCTTGCAAAATGCGCCCGCGCGCTAATGGCCGGAAAACCGGAAAAACTGGAGGAGGCCGGCGCGTCATCGCCAGCCGTAAGCGACTCCGCCATGTACGCCGCGGCGGCGTGGCTGGAGCGGGCGGGCAGACACGACGACGCGCTTGCACAACTGACCGCCACCGCAAGGGATTATCCCGACACGCCCGGCGGACGCGCCGCCGCGGCGCTCTGGCAGAATCTCAGCTACAATCTCGGTAAACAATACGACGACGCGGCAGCCGAAATGCTGAAGCTGCGCCAGAAATACATCCTGACCGGCAACCGCCAAACCGACGAAACGGGTTACATGATGGGCAGCGCGGCGCTGCAAAGCGCCGGACAGTCAGTGTCGGGCATCCCCGCCCTGTTCCTGACCGACATCCTGGTGCGCGGCGTCACGGAACAGTTCAAAACACAGATCGAAACAGACGCGGTCATCAACGCCGGGGCGCGCTACATCCGGCGTTACCCCGCAACGCTGCGCGCCAGAGAGGTCGCCGCTGAAGTGGCGAGCCTCTCGGCCAAATCCGGACACGAACAGCGCTCAGCCGATTACCTGGAAGCCGCCGGGAACGCCACACCTGAACAACAGGCCAAATTGCGCGAGAATGAAGCCAGAAAATACTTCGACAACGCGATGAGCGCCGCCGATCCGGCAGACAAAAAAACGTTTCTCACCCACGTCACCAGCAACTTCAACGACACCAAAATCGCGCGGACGGCGCGCAAGGAACTCGACAAAATGCCGCCGACAATCGGTGAAAACTCGATCGTGCTTGCCAAGAAGGTTCTCGCGCGCGACCAGACGCTGGCGCAACTGCTGGGCATGCCGCCTGAACTCATCGACGGTTCCAAGGCCAACGGCGAGATCACCAATGAAGGCGTTGCCATACGAGGCGACGGATCAGAACTGTCATACAAACTTGCGGGAAAAGATGATTTCGAGAAGCGGAAAGTGCCGCCCGCAACCCGCGGCGCCGCCCTCGCCCGCGCCAATGAATTGAGCGGCCTGACCGGATTTCAAACCGAGGGCGGACAGGCGATGCGCCGGCGCATATTCCCCTTCGCCATCGAGGGCGGAGCCGGCGGCAGCGGCGTCGAAATCGCGCCCAAACTCGTACCCTACAAGGACAACGAGAAGGACAACCGCTACTTTAAGTAACATGCGCGCGCCAAATCGGAACTGAGAGTGGCGCTGAATCTCCAGAGCGGCAGTAGAATGTTGACTAATCCGCGGGCGCGGCCGATATCTCCGCAACGAAATCAAATCCCGCGAGGCGCGCCATGTTTAATTTTTCATATCACAATCCCGTAAACATCATCTTCGGCAAAGGAACGATCTGCCAGCTCGCTGAGCTGCTGCCAAAAGACGGCAATATTATGCTCGTTTATGGAGGCGGATCAATCAAGCGCAATGGCGTATACGACCAGGTGATCAAGGCCGCCCCGGGCCGCCGCCTGATCGAATTCTCCGGCATCGAGCCAAACCCGCGTTATGAAACACTGATGCGCGCGGTCGAGGTTGTGAAACGCGAAAAGATCAATTTTCTATTGGCTGTCGGCGGCGGGTCGGTGATCGACGGTGTGAAATTCATCGCAGCGGCGGCGTTATGGCAGGGCGCCGATCCATGGGACTTCATGCCCGATCACGGCCAGGCGGTGCGCGCTGCCCTGCCACTTGGCGTCGTGCTCACCCTGCCTGCCACAGGATCGGAGATGAATCCCAATTCTGTCGTGACGCGCGAATCAACACGGGAAAAACTCTTTTTCGGCAGTCCCCATGTCATGCCGCATTTTTCCATTCTCGATCCTGAAACCACTTACACCCTGCCGCCGCGCCAGACGGCAAACGGAGCTATCGACGCTTTTGTGCATGTCATGGAGCAGTACATGACCTGTCCGGCCGGCGCCCCGTTGCAGGACCGCCAAGCCGAGGCCGTGCTGCTCACACTTATCGAGGCTGGACCGAAAGCGCTGGAGCATCCGAATGACTACGACACGCGCGCCAGCCTGATGTGGGCCGCCACACAGGCGCTCAACGGATTGATCGGTTGCGGCGTGCCGCATGACTGGACAACACACATGATCGGGCATGAAATCACCGCGCTTTACGGTCTCGATCATGCCGTCACACTCGCCATCGTTCTGCCCGCCGTGTGGCGCCACAAACGCCAACACAAGGCCGCCAAACTGCTTCAGTACGCCGCGCGCGTATGGGGCATCCGCGACGGAGATGAAGACGCCCGCATCAACGCCGCGATTGAAAAGACAGAAAAATTCTTCCAGTCGCTCGGTGTGGCAACGCGCCTGAAAGACTACGACGTCAAAAACGGCCTTGGCGCAATCGCGCAACAATGCGAGAAACACGGCCTGCCACTCGGCGAACACCAGGACATCTGGCGCAAGGACGTGGAGACAATCATTGATCTGTGCCGCGAGTGATTGATATCGGGCATCAAGGCGGATAGTCCCCGCCACAACATCAATATGGGCTGCCGCGGCTTGCGGCCGATTTCACAGAGCACACACTCCCGCGCCCGCCCGTGGTCACGCCCACGGGTCGATCATGATTTTGACATGCTTGTGTTTTGCGTGTTGGTGACAATCGATCGCTTCCTCGAGCCTGTCAAGCGGCATGACGCTGCTGACGATGCGCTCACAATCAATCTTGCCCGCCTCGATGATCCGCACAGCGCGCTCAAGCGTGCACGGCGGCATTTTAGCTGCGATGATGCTCAATTCCCGCGCGAACATGTCATAAGGCGTCACGCTGATTTGCTCCTCTTCAGGGCAAACGCCAAAAATCATGAGCGTTCCGCCGCGCTTGAGCAGGGGCAGACTCTCCTGGATGGCTTTGGCCGTTCCCGTGGCATCAATGACGTAATCCACGCCCAGCGGCTCGATTTCCATGACCGCCTTCTGCCAGCCCGCCTTCTCCGCGTCGATCACATGATCCGCTCCAAGTTTCTTCGCAAGCCGCCCACGCATCGGGATGATCTCGGTCTGGATGAGTTTCGTCGCGACGCTGTGCTTGATAAGATCCGTCCACAATAATCCCACGGAACCCGCGCCAAGAATCATCACACTGCGACAGGCTTTGAAGTTGAGCCGGTCGTAACCGTTCAACACACACGCAAGAGTTTCCGCGATGATACCGCCTTTCCTGCCAATCTTGCCGGAAGCCTTGTGGCAATGCGATTCGGGCGCGATTGTGTACTGCGCGAATCCGCCGCACCGGGCATAACCAATAATCGTGGGATTGTGGCAGAGATTTGTCCGGCGTTCTTTGCAGAAAACGCACACGCCGCAGCCAACGACAGGATCGATGCTGATGTTGTCGCCAGCCCGGA
This sequence comes from Candidatus Sumerlaeota bacterium, assembly GCA_026398535.1. Classification (GTDB taxonomy): domain Bacteria; phylum Sumerlaeota; class Sumerlaeia; order Sumerlaeales; family Sumerlaeaceae; genus JAPLSQ01. The sequence goes on from JAPLSQ010000081.1 coordinate 21,113, forward strand.
CTGACTTCACTCCCCTGCCCATCTCCACAACCTCGCCATAAATTTCATGACCGAGCACCTGCGGCGGCATTGCCAGCGGCACCTCGCCCTTGAAGATGTGAACATCCGTTCCGCAGACGCCGCAACCGAGAACCTTGATTCGAACTTCACCCGCCTTCGGCTTGGGAATGGGCATCTCCCTGACATCAAGCCGGTTCGGCGCCGTCCACACCGCTGCTTTCATCACAATTCCCTTTCATACTTGTTCCGTTCAAATATGGAACCTCTGTAAAACACATAATGGCCGGATGATGAAAGAAGAATCCGCAGCGGCGTATTTTCACAACCTGTGCCGCTCATGATAAAAACCTTTTGTCTCACCTTTCTTTTGACCGTTCTTGACAAGCTTCATCCGGCAGGCGCAATATCATGGACGAAATGACGCATGAACGCGTCATCTTGTTTCCATAAGGAACCTGAATGCCATGAAACGTTTGATTTTCTGTCTACTGGTTGTGCTGGCGCGCATATCATGCGCGCAGACCGAATCCGCGCCGGTGAACACATTCGCTCTGGAGGTCAAGTCGGACCTGCGCGAGTCGCGCGAACTCCAGCGCCAAGGCAAATATGTCGAGGCAAAAGGCATCGTCCAGCGCGTCCTCAACCGCGACGCCTCCAATCCGGAAGCCCGCTCGCTTATGAGCGGCCTGACCGCGCTCATCGGCCAGCAGCCGGCCGTGTCCACCGATTCCATGGGTCTCAGCCAGCAGGAAAAATTATGGCTTTCCATAGGCATCGGCATAGCCATCATCGTCATCAGCGCGCTGATCATCATTTTCAGGATGGTGACCCGCCCGCGACGCCAGGCGGACGCGGAAACAACACCATCCGAAGCCGATGAATCAGAGGAAGATGTGATATATGACTGGTCCGATTATGGCGCGGATGAAGAATATGTGGAGGAAACCCGCGAGGGCGGCGCGACCGCGCCCGCGGACACTGCTCCAGCCGCTGTATCAGCCAAGCCAGACACAACAGGGCGGGAGAAAGAAGAAGCGCATGAGGTCATCCCGCCGCGCGAACCCGCCCCATCGGGACTTGCCGCGTCCTCAAAACTTTTTTCCGGCGGATTGATGATGCCCGGCGCGGCGCTTTTCAGCGGCGAAAAACAGTCGGACAAGGAGACCGGAACAATCCCGTCATCCGCCTCAGAGACGCCCAAGCCAAGGAAAGATGATTCGCCGGTCATCAGCGTCTTGGTTCTTGCGGCGGGCGCCGCGCCAACAGCGGACAAGTCCGAATCCGCTGAAAAACAATCCCTCGCAACACCACAATCACCGCCCGCGAAGGAGTCGCCCAAGGGCATCAGCCTTATTAACATCTCGGCAATCGCCCCCGCGCCGAAGACCGCCAAGGATGCGCCATCCCCAAAGCCGCACGAGAGTTCAGCGCCCTCGATCAGCCTGCCCCTGACGTCCGCCGAATCCGCTCCAACGCCTCAACCCGCGGTCTCCCAATCCGCGCAACCCGCCGCGGAGGGCGGCATATCCAAAATCGATTTGTCCGCAATGAGCGAACCCGCTGCAAACAAATCGGCGCCCGCTTCCGAACCGGCTGAAACAAAATTTCAGGAGCCCGCCCCCGAGCCCATGCCCCAGCTCGATATTTCCTCCCTTATGACGCCCACGGACCCCAGATATGACAGCGACCTGCCCCAGATGCCCGCAGGCGATTTCTCCATCGTCGGCCTCCCGCCCATCGACTCGCTGCCCGATCACGACACAATGCCCGCGCTCGATATTTTCGACATTTCCGAACCACCCACACTGTCTTCCGGCGACGTGATCTGCGAGCTGACATTCGATGACACGCCTCAAGGAACTCAACCCACCGGCTGGCAAGGCTCATTCCCATACGCGATCCTGCAGGCCGCTGAAACACAGACCAGCAGCGGCGCGTCAACGTGCCTCAAATACGACAAGACCGCCGCCGCCGGAAACGCCAGCTATGTTTACAAATTCCCGAAGACATCCGGAAAAATCACCATGGAATTTGACATCCGCTGCGACCGGAAAAACGATAAGCTGCTGGGCTTTTACATCGAACGGGACGCCGATGCCAAGACGTCCGCGCATGTGCTGTTCCATCAAATCGGACCCGATTCTCCCGCCGCGCTCCACATACAGGGCGAGTCAGTCCCCTATGAGCTGGGAACATGGAGACACATCAAATATGTGCTCAACCTGCCCACGGGCATGTTGTCGGCATTCGTGGACGGCCGCGAGGTCGCCCGCGATGTGAAATTGCCGGTGAATCTCGCTTACGTGGACACACTGGCCATCCGCGACAATCCCGGCACCACGGGCGCTTTATGGCTCGCAAACATCCGCATCAGCCACGCCTGACAACGGCAAGGGCGCCCGACGCCAGGGAATGATGTGGATGGAGCGTCTGTCCGCCGGCGCACAGCATGTTTGACCCCCCATAAATGAAACAGACCGGCGCGCGCGTTGCGGGATCAGCCTGTGGTTTTTTATTGCCTGATGTCAGAACGCCGTCGGGCTGATGAAAAGACGTTCAGCGGGGATTGTGATCAGTCCATAACCCGCACGCACGATCCCCCCGATGGGATCGTAGGTCATGGTTGAATAATCGTAAATGGCGTCCATTTTCGCCCTGAGCGCATCGCCCTTGATGACAACATGCATGAAATCGCCATACACGATGCTCTTGAGCCAGCAGTAAGTGGTGATGTGACCGGCGGGGAATTCGACGGTGCGGAAACTGTTGTGGCGATGATCCTCCGTGGATGACGGGGGGGAATCGTAAACATAGACGGTTGTGCCATAGGCGATGGGAAAGGAGTTGGACATGACATCGGTCGTGCCGCGCCATGTGATGGTGATTGTTGGCGTAAAGGTGGGGGTCGTGTTGCCGTCGTAAATGCCGTCAAGGGTGAATCGGGGCTCACCTTGACGCGGATGCCCGCCCCAAATCTGAATGTGAACAGGGTCCAAGTCGCTGACATACATGCGCCCTCGAAGGGTGATCACGCCGGAATAAATCGTGCCGTTGGACACCTGGGCATACCCGACGATATCGCCATCGACATATTGCACAAGCCTCATGTGGACGCCCAGAACCGTTGCGGTAAGGGTGTAATCCAGGTTGGTCAGGTTCAGCAGGCGCTCATCAGCGATGAGCACCTCCCCCGCATGGGGCGCCGATACGGCTTTCGTTTCTGTCAGCATCAGCGATCCCAAGGCGATCATGGTCATCATCAGCATGCGCTTCATGGCGCGCGCCTCCTTCACGTTTCTCATCATGAACTTCACGAATCTGATTACAACGATGCGGAAATATGAATTGCCAGCAGATTCGGACAAATAAAAAAAGCGGGCCTCTCAAGAGGCCCGCAGGGGGAATTCTTTATGTGCGTCGCTTATTAGAAAGCGGTCGGGTAGGCGTACACATCTCCGCCATAGACAGCGAGTGTGCCGTAACCGAGTTTTACGCGGCAACGGGCCACTGTGTTAAAGAAGAAGTATGTGGGATCCCACGTGGTGCCGAAACCGCCTGCGAAATTCAGGCCGTTCCATTGAAGGCTGGCCGCATTGCCATACACGCTGCAGTCAGCAACAACGCCAGAGATCGTGAAGGGCGGAACGAGGACCGCGCGCACTGAACGGCGCCTCATGCCTCTCTCAGCCGTGGCGATACCATCGGCAATGATTGCTCCGCAAAGGTTGTCAATGACCATAGCCTCATTCCACGTCTCAATGCCGCCCCAAATGACCTTGATGGACCAGTTCATGACGTTGCCAGGATTGCCATCATAGCTGCCCAAGATCGAGAGAACCGGCTCGCCCGCTGAGGCAATACCGCCCCTGATCTGAATGGCAACCGGCGACGCGCCGTTGGCAACCACACGGCCACGGATATTGAACATCGTCGAGATGGCGCCCGAACCGATGTCGCCAACCATCGCCATACCTGCCAGATTGCCGCGAAGATCCTGGTTCACAAGCACATCAACGACAAACAGATAGCCGCCCGCACTGATGTATTCATCAGTAATGTTGCACATGCGGTTGTCTGTAAATACAACGTCCCCTATAAAAGGAGACAGGGACCAGCCCGACACCGTAATCGCGCAAAGCGACGCAGCGACTACGCACAGTTTCCGAAAACTCATCATCTTTTCCTCCTCAAGGAATTAATTTTTAATGCTTCTTCAGCGAGTCTTCCGACACCTTACCTCACAAGCCTCCTTTCTCGTCAAGAAAAAAATGCATGGGCTTCACTTTTATGCGACAGCAAGCCCAATATTTCTTTATGATCCGCTTCCACTGCCAGCGGACAATTTCATGCTTGCGCCCATCTTGATCAGATTATCAAGCAATTTTATGTTGCCCTCGTCTTTTTCATTGGCGCGCAACTGTTGCAGGATTTCGCGGCTTTCAGGGCCGCTGAGACTGATGGCCATGTAAGCTTGAGCCCGCAGGCGCGGATCCTCAAAAGCCATCGCATCCGTCTTGATTTTATCCACAAGCTCCTTGGCGTCTTTGCTGGAGACAATCGAATTATTGGTAATGCGGATTTTCAACATATTTTCCGCCGCGTTCAGCCGCTCCTCGGGATCCGCCTTTTTGTCGCCATAAGCTGTCTTCAAAAAATCAACAGATTTCAGCGATTCCGTCTCACCAAAAACATTCTGTATCGCGACGCGCTCGGGGGTGTTGTCGGTTGTCTTGTACAGGGGGCCGAGTTCGGCAAGAATCAGCTCGATCTTGTCGCCCCGCGCATCCGCCCAGCTCAGCGCCCGGAGAATCTCAAGCCTCACATCCGGATCCTGTTCCGCCTTGAGCAGTTCGAGCAGTTTGTCGATCGCCTGGGCATCGCCCGTGTCGGCGATTTTCATGGCCAACTCGCCGCGAATCACCGGGTCCTTTTCGTTAAGGAACAGACTCGCCAGATCCACGACGTTTTTCGGGCCGTCGCTGGTCTTGCCATCGGGGGCGGTCGTGTCCATTCCCGGTCCGGTCGCGCCACGCCGGTCGCGCATGGACGAACGGGCGTCGGCGTCACTGAGACCCGCGCGGTCCTTGGAGCGTCCAGTGTCCCCGGATTGCCGGATGCGCGCCTTTTCAGAAATCAGCGCGGTGGACTGCCTGCTGCGATATTGCAATAATCCGAACATCGCGACCGCCACAACCGCCACGATCAGAGCTATTACGATTTTAATACGCATCATTACAACTTTCTGCCAGCACACTCATGCTGTTTTTGTGCCTTGTTCGCACGCTTAAAGCCCGGTTCAGAGCTTCGAAGCCTGCCCTGCGGCGCATAGTCCCGCGCATTGTGTCATCAGTGTTTTCGCGGCATGACATCGCAGTGATCAGGCAACAAAGTAATTTTATACCAGTTATCACCATATTCCATGCAATTCTCCATAAAAAACCTTCCTCTGCTGCCGCGCTGACGAAATAAGGCGGAAAAGCCGCGAAGACTTTTCCGCCCTTTTTTTCACTATAGCGTCAGCACGTTCCGCGCATGGCGGCGGTTATGCCGGTTACTTGCTTGCAGGTGCGGCGAAAATGTCGTCCGGATCGACATTGAGCACGCCATAACCAACTTTCGTCGATGTGCGCAATTCGCCAAGACTGTTGCCAATGGCTTTGCCCCTGAGCGTAAGCCCAAATGTGAGCCTGGGCATCGGGGAGTGCGGACCGTAATCGCCGGAGCCAACCGTAAAGTTCACATAACTCCGCTCATTTTTCTGCACGGCTGGCAGCGTGAATTCGCCCCATGGCAGCGTGACTTTGCGCTGGCTGGTCCACTTGTACTGTCCTGCCGGTTTCGAAATGGCATCCTCAACGATAAAACCCCGGAGTTCGTTGACGGGGATCATTTCCGTGGCAAGATAACCGAGCGTGCCTTCCCAGTTGAAGGCGACCGAAACATGGAAATTCTCATCTTTCTGAATTCCCGCGACGCGCACAATCAGAGTTGGTGTCGTGCAACATGAATCCGGAGGCCCCGGATCGATGCCGGCTTGTTGATGATCCGAACACGACGTGGGTTTGTCGCCGCCCGCAATCATGAAGCGCAACAACCCTTTCGGACGCGCCATGAGCGAACCAAACATCGGGAACGGACCGGTTGTGCGGCCATCAGCAAGCGTCAGCGTGGCTGAAGTAATAAGCTGGCCGCGCATATCCGGAACAATGACAAGCGAAAGCGAAAACGTGGTGGCATCGAACTTGTACCCCCCCGACATGTCGAGAATCCGGGGGTCCTTGCAGACAACACGGCCAACCACGAATGTTGTTGGTTTATCGCCAGGGCCGGGGCGGGGACGTTGCAAATCGCCCGCCATCACATAACCCGACCACGCGCATAATATGGCTGCGACACATAAAAACCTCGCTAACTTCATCATGTCATTCTCCTTTATTGCATACATTATAATATCCAAACACATACCGCATATTTCAGACACAGCTTTTAATATGCCAGATATTTATATGTCATGGCCCGTGATAAGTCCATACAATTGCGTTTTTTCAAAACATTGATATTGAATGGATTTACATCACCATATCGGCTTCCCCTGTGAGGAAATTCACCATCAGTCGTGGCACAATGGTGACATTTTCGTACACGCGCGGATGCATCTTTTTCCCAAATCGTACAATTGCTGGCGCCGCTTCATGTGAACCGGGATGCGCGTCATCCCGGCTCATCGTCCGGCTTACGCTGCCGGACGCGGGCAGCGATCGTGAGATACCGCGCCGCTTTTATGATGGCATTTGACCATGGGATGTATGATTTCCATTGTGTAACACTGCATGAGACAGCGGCTGACGATACTCATCCCCGCCTTCAACGAGGAGCGCAACATACGCGAGGTGATGGCTTGCGCGCAGTGGGCGGACGAAACGCTGGTCGTTGACTCATTCAGCACGGATGCCACGCCGCGCATCGCCGCCGGGATGGGCGCGCGCGTTCTCCAGCACGAGTATGTGAATTCCGCGGCTCAGAAAAATTGGGCAATCCCGCAGGCTTCATGCGAGTGGGTCATGGTGCTCGACGCCGACGAGCGGATCACCAACGCCCTGCGCTCCGAAATTCAGGAATTCCTCGAAAATCCGGGCGCCACGGCGGGACTCCGCATCTTCCGCGAGAACTATTTCATGGGACAGCGCGTGCGTTACTGCGGCTGGCAGGATGACAGCGTGCTCAGAGTGTTTCCCCGCCATCGCGGGCGCTATCCCGACCGCGAAGTCCATGCCGATGTCATCGTCGATGGCCCCGTGCGCATCCTGAAAAACAAGCTCCTCCACTACACCTTCGACAATTTTGAGCAGTACATGCGCAAGTTCGACCGCTACACCACATGGGCGGCAGGCGACCGCGCGCGCGCGGCGAGCCGTGTCGGTTTTACGCAACTCTCACTCCGGCCCGCATGGCGTTTTTTCAGGCAATATGTTCTGCGCGGCGGTTTTCTTGACGGGCGCGCCGGGCTGGTCATCTGTTCACTGGCGGCGTACAGCGTGTTCATGAAATATGCCAAGCTGTGGGAGCGGCAACAAAACAGGGATTCGCGGGAGCAACGCCCTTGACCCAATTCATGATCCGGTATTGACCGCTGATGACGAAAATCCTGATCAAGGCTCCGAACTGGCTGGGCGATTGCGTGATGGCCACGCCGGCGATCGCGCTGTTGCGTCGTGTTTTCCCGCAGGCCGTTATCGACGTGCTCGCCCGCCCTTCCGTGGCGGAAGTTTACGCCACGAATCCGCACCTGAACAGCCTTCTCAGATGCGATGAGCGCCGCATGGACCGCGGGATGCGGCATGAGATCAAATCGCGCCGTTATGATGCCGCGGCCATCATGCCCAACTCGCTCAATTCGGCGTGGTCGGCCTTGCGCCTTGGCATCCCGCGCCGCGTGGGATACGCGCGGGCGGGGCGGCGGATGATGCTCACCGACCGCATTCCCTACGATCCCTGCGAATGGCGCACACCCGCGCCCAAACCGCTCAGCCGCAAGAGCGTCCCGGTAAGATCATCTCCCGTGAACACGCCCAGGCACATGGTTTTTTATTATATGCGCATCGCCGAGCACACCGCGCGCGCGCTGGGACAGGAACCCGGCGAGGTCTGTGATGATGACGTTCAGCTTGAACTGCCAACAAGACGCGAGGCCGAAGCGCGCGTTGACGCGCTGCTGGCCGGGCGCGGTCTGACTGGGCGGATGCTCGTGGGCATCAATCCCGGCGCGGCAGCCGGCGGCGCAAAGCGCTGGCCCGCCGACCGTCTGGCGGCCGCTGCCGACGCGCTGGCCGAACGTCTCGGCGCCGAGATCGTTTGCACTTCCATACGATCAGAGTCCGCGCTGGCGGATATGGTGGAAAAACGCATGAGCCATCCGCTTCACCGCCTCGGCGAGGCGCTCGATCTGCACGGAACCATCGCGCTGTTCGGACGTCTTGCCGTCTTCATCACCAACGATTCCGGCGCGATGCACATGGCCGCCGCGCGCGGAGCACCCATCGTGGGCGTTTACGGGCCGACGGACTGGAATGTGACTTATCCGTGGAACGCGAAAGCCGTCGTGGTGCGCGCCGCGCCGCCCGATTGCGCGCCATGCCTGTTGCGCGAGTGCCCAATCGACCATCGTTGCATGACTGCGGTCACCGTCGAGGCCGTGACTAATGCGGCGGTCAGGCTGGCGCGCCAATGATGCCGCATCCAGTCCAACACACGCATGAATCCGGGCTGACGATCATTCACATCTCAACCGGGAAGGATTTTCGCGGCGGTGAGCGCCAGGTGAAACTCCTCACGGACGGACTGGCGCGGCGCGGCCATCGCTGCCTTGTGGCCTGTCCGCCGGGTTCGCCTCTGTGGCTCGACCGCGCGCAGGCGCCAGCCGGGACAATTGCCGCGCCGCTGCGCTCGTGGGGCGAATTTGATCTGTTTGCGGCGCGGCGCCTGGCCCGTCTGGCCCGGCAGGCCGGCGCCGGCATCCTTCACGCGCACACATCGCACGCGCACACGCTGGCGTGGTTGGCGGCGCGCGGCACAGGGTTGCCCGTCGCTGTTTCGCGCCGCGTGGATTTTCCCGTCGGCGGCAACAGTTTTTCACGGCGCAAGTACGAAGCCGATGGCATCCATTTCATCGCGATCTCTCAGGGCGTGAAAGAGTCGCTTGTGGCGGGCGGCATATCGCCCGGGCGCATACGGATCGTTCACAGCGGCGTTGATCCCGGGCGGTTCAGCGCGCGGGGTGCGGTCCGCGACGAAAAGGCCGCGGCGCGATTCGGGGTTCAACCCTCGGAATATCTCATCGTCAACGTGGCGGCGCTCACGGACCACAAGGATCAGGCCACACTGTTGCGCGCTGCGTCGGCGTTGCGCGGGCGCCTGCCGGGATTCCGCCTCGTGATCGCGGGCAGCGGCGAGTTGGAGGGCGCGCTGAAAAAATTGTCCGTTGATTTGTCGCTCGAATCACATGTCACGTTCGCGGGACAGCTTGCCGATCTTGCGTCGTTGTATGGCGCGGCCGACATGTTCGTCCTATCATCGCACCATGAGGGACTTTGCACATCCATCTTAGATGCCATGCTGGCCGGGCTGCCTGTCGTGGCGGCTTCCGTGGGTGGGGTGCCGGAAATCGTGGAGGACGGACGCACAGGAGTTCTGGTTCCTCCGCGCGACCCGCAAGCGATGGCCAGCGCCATGGAATCGCTCCTGCTCGACCCCGCGCGGCGAAGCGCGCTGGCCGCCGAAGGCCGCGCGCGCGTGATGCGCGAATTCACCGCCGACCGCATGGTCGAAGGAACAATCGCGGCCTACCGCGGCATGTTGAACGCGATGGCCGGGTAATGTTCGTCCGTGGTTGTCTGTGGTTGTCCGTGGTTGTCCGTGGTTTCGGCCTGCAGACAGGTCACGGTGATCACCCGCACAATGTCTTCCACGCTGCATCCGCGCGACAGATCGTTCATGGGCTTGCGCAATCCCTGCAGGAAAGGCCCATAAGCGCCCGCCTTGGCGAGACGTTCGACGAGTTTGTAGGCGATGTTTCCCGCGTTCAAATCAGGAAAGATGAGCACGTTGGCGTGTCCACCGAGCAAGTTTCCAGGCGCTTTGCGCTCGGCAATAGCCGGCACAATCGCGGCATCTGCCTGCAATTCGCCGTCGATGAGCAGTCCCGGGGCCTTCTCGCGCGCCAGGCGCACCGCTTCGCGCATCTTTTCCGCGCGGGGATGTGAGGCGCTGCCACGGGTTGAAAAACTGAGCATCGCCACGCGCGGCTCGCACCCGATGAGCGACCTCGCGGTGGCGGCGCTCGCAAGAGCGATGTCAGCAAGCTGACTGGCCGTCGGATCGGGGATGACGCCCGCGTCGGCAAAGATGAGCGCGCCGTTTGCGCCGAATGATTCGTCGGGGCAGATCATCACGAACGCCGATGAAACATCGGCCACGCCCGCCGTCATCCCGATCATGAATCTTGCCGCGCGCACCACATTGGCCGTGGTGTTAATCGCGCCGGCCACCACGCCGTCAGCCAAACCCATGCGCGCCATCATCGCCGCGAAAAACAGCGGGTTGGACAGCATGCGCGCCGCCATTTTGGGATTGGGCGCCTTTTCACCGCCCCCGCCCGCGCGAAGGTCCGCGTAATGCTCGCGGAATTCCGCGAACCTTTCATGCTTTTCAGGCTGATGAATTTCGAACCCCAGGATATCCAGTCCTTCTTCGCGCGCAATGGCGGTTATCTTCTCGGGATCGCCAAGAAGCCCGACAGTGGCCACTCCGAGCGCCGTGGACCTCACTGCGGCATGGAGCATGCGCGGGTCTTCGGCTTCGGGCAAAAGGATGGTTTTCCCCAGCGCGCGCGCCCGCTCGGTCCATCGTTCAACAAGATTCATTGACAGACTCCGCGCGGATTCTGGCGATGAGTTCCCGCGCGACCGCGGGCGTGACGAAGTCTGATATATCGCCGCCGAGCCGGGCGATTTCCTTGACACTCGACGAGCTCAGAAATGAATACTGCGGCGATGGAGCCATGAAAACAGTCGTGACATCGGGAGCGAGATTGTCGTTCATCATCGCCATCTGAAGCTCATACTCGAAATCACTGACTGCCCGCAAACCGCGCAGAATGACCGTGGCGCCGACTTGGCTGGCAACATTGACCGTCAGACCCGAAAAACTCGCGACGTCAACATTGCGCCACTTTTTCACCGACACGCGCAACATCGCCAGCCGCTCCTCCACCGTGAAAAGCGCGTATATTTTAGCGGGATTATGCGCCACGGCCACAGTCACGCGGGCGAATATGCGCGCCGCCCGTCGGATGACATCAAGGTGACCGAGCGTCACCACGTCAAATGATCCGGGATAAAGTGCGTGTGCCGGCGGATTTGCGGGCGCCATCGAAATGTCAGACCACGCTTTCCACCGAGATATGCGCCGCCGAGAAAATGTGCTGAAGGACGCAGGCGCACGTCCCCAGCGGGCCCGCATCCTCATAAAGCTCGCTGACATCAATCTTCACTTCCTGCACGATGGCAGGCAGGACGACCGTGTTGATTTCGTCGAACATGGGTTTGATGAACAGGTCCGAAGCCCGCACGACCCGGCCCGCAAGAATGATGGCCTGCGGGTTGAAGAGGTTCGACACGGCGCCAAGCCCGCGACCGAGCGTGTGGCCGAAACGCTCAAAGATCGCGAGCGCATCGGCGCTGCCAGCCCGCGCCATCTCCGCCAGATCCTGCCAAGCGGCTTTGCCGCCGTTTTTCGTCAGACCCGCCTGCATGGCCATGCGCTCCAGTCCCGAACCTGACGCGATGTTTTCCAGGCAGCCGCTGCTTCCACAGTAGCACCTGATGCCCTGCTCACCGAGCGGAATATGGCCGATTTCGCCCGCATGGCCGTGAAAACCCGGGTAAACCTTGCGGCCGATGACAAGCGCCATGCCAAGACCATGGCCGATATTCACCACGGCAAATGTCTCGAGGTTGCGCGGCGGGCCAAACCACAGAATGCCATGCGCCATCATCCGCGTGTCGTTGTCCACAAGCACCGGCACGTCAAGAAAAGAGGACAAACGGTCATTGACCGCCTGCGCATCGGGCGCCAGTGTTTGGGCAAGCCTGTCGGGACGGTGAATCAGTCCGGGCAGCGCCACGCCCGCGCCCGCCAGCGGCGGAATCGAGCCGCCCGCCAGCGCCAGCAGCTCCGACGCAACCTGCGCAACCCAATCCGCAAGGCGTTGCGGTGAATCCATGGGCGGCGTGTTGTTTTCATGCCGCGCGATGACGCCGCCCTTCAAATCCATCATGAGGCCTATCGTGGTGATTTTTCCCAGGTCGATTCCCATGACGCATGCGGCGTTGGTTTTCAGTGAAACAGGTATGGGCCGCCGCCCCAGCGGTGTTTTCTGCGCCTGCGCTTCGATGGCCAGTCCCTCATCAACAAGCTCATCCACAAGCCGCGAGACGGTCGGAAGGTTGAAACCCAGATTGCGCGCGACGGCTGAGCGCGCGATGGGGCCCTCCTTGCGGATGCAGTCAAGCACTTGATGTTTGCGGATGCGGCGTTTCTCGGCGCTCCGCTCCGCGGGTGTCACCGGCGATCGGGTCAGCAACAAACCGCGCTTCGTGGCAACAGGGTGTTTCGGTGTCATAATACTGCAAGACTCCGCTCAAAATGATCCGTTATCCGCCAGAAAAATACAGCATGAATTGGCGGCGGCACGCGCATTCGCATTAAAAAGCATCCATGAGATAGGGCGGCCTGTCATGAAACGCGTTGCGCAACAGACGCAATTTGTCCATGTCACTCCGTGGCAGCATCCCATGGTCCGAAAGGCCTGCCAAATCAATATATCCAAGGTACAATTGCGAAAATCGCTGGATAGTCAACTCCAAGTCGGGTTTTCGCGCGGTCGTTTTCACCGCGATTCCTTTTCCATCCGAGAATTGCAGTTCCCATGTCCCATCGTTCCATGCCCCGCACTCATCGCGGATGGCGATTGTGATCCCGCCATGCGCATGATCGGGGTAACCCCGTCGTGCGACTGCCTGCTCCACATCAACAACCCGGAACATGAACGATGGCTGGCGCCGCGCGTGTAACGTTGGTTCGCTGAAATGCTCGAAAAGCGGCGGGAAAACAGGCGCCGTCACGCTGATGCGCGTCACGACATTCGGCAGAGTGGCCAGAAACCCCATCATGGCCCGCCATGCCGCGGGTGTCAGGCATGCCAGTTCGATCGTGCGCGACTCGACGCAACTTGGTGAACGCTGGTTTTCGCAAAAGAAATACCCCGCCGCCTCGCCGGCCTCTTCGATAAGATAAGCCTGCCCGCCCTGGCCGGTTAGATTACTCAGTCGCCACTGCCAGTTGGCGTCAGTCCGGCTGACCATGCCATTGTAGCGCTGTGCATAACGCTTGTAAACAGCGGCAATCTTTTCCACGTCATCCGCGCGCAGAGCCGCCCTCACAAGATGACGCTCATCGTAACGGTTCAGGTCCGATTGAGTGATCTCGCTGTAGACCATCCTGTCGCCGGCGGTCTCCCAGCCGAATCGGCGGTAATAGCGGTGCGCAAAAGGATAAAGAGCCGTTGTCCACAAACCGCGCTCGCGCATGAGCGCCACACTGCGGCGCATCAACTCGCCCGCGTATCCCTTGCCCTGGCAGTCCATCCATGTGGCCACGCCGCTGATGCCGCCCATGGCAACCTCGTGTCCGCCAATCCAGATCGTGTAAGGGAGCATGCGCACGATGCTGGCCACACGGCCTTCCTCCACAAAAGCGATGGTCTCATCAAGGTCGGCATTTTCTATCCATGCGCGTCCCGTTGCCGCGCCGACGCGATAAGCGTTGTTGTACAACTCCGCGACGAGCTCACGCTCATCGTCCCGTATCTTTCTTGGTTCTGGCATTGTGGCAGGGTCATCGCCTTTGTTTTATTTTTACTTTAATGACAAAACAATTCGCTTGCATTTGAAAATCAAATCAAGTGAAAATTCAATTCGACACGATAAATCAATGACCCACCATCATCGTTTTTTCTTATAAGCAGGCATGTTGTCATGAAATCGGCCTTTAATAATACTGAATCAGTAATTCGCCGCGCATTCACCTTGATCGAGCTTCTCATTGTTGTCGCGATCATCGCCATACTCGCCGCAATTGCCGTGCCAAACTTCATGGAAGCGCAGACACGCGCGAAAGTGTCGCGCACGAAGAATGACATGCGCGTCATTGCCACGGCGATGGAATCGTATGCCTCTGACAATACGATGAAGTATCCGCCCGAATATCATGACAAATACAGCGCCTCGATCTGCTACCCCAAATCATTTTCCCACCTGACCACCCCCATCGCTTATATGTCCAGCATTCCCAAGGACACGTTCAAATCCAGGAACAAGTCCGATTGGGCATGGTCGACGGATTTTTACTGGTACTACAACTGGCTGGGCCGCTATGGGAAAATGATCAATGTCAACAAGCCGCCGTGGTCGACCGCCGGCCAGGTTCCTTGGTATGATGCCGAAACCGCATGGATGGCCACCTCCCTCGGACCGGACCAGGAACCGGGTTATCCGGCGATCTATGATCCCACGAACGGCACGGTGAGCTGGGGCGACATCACCCGCTTCGGTCCGAGCGGCCAGCGCGGATCATGATGCCACGACCCGCCTGAGACCCTCCCCAGCGCATTTCACGCGCGCGTTGCCCGGTCTTATCCAAACGGCCAGTAGAAGATCAGCACGATCACGACCGCCCACAACCCGATGTTCACCAGCATCGGTATGTCCCGCAACAGCATATTCTCGGGACTTCCCCCTTCCTCGCGCTTATAGACAAGGTAGAGATAGCGGAAGATGCCATAAAGCACAAACGGCAGGGTCATGATCATCAGATTGCGCTTGGGGGTTGGCGGCGCGCCCAGCACAACATAAAGAGCGTAGGACAGAACCGACGCCGTCGTGGCCACGCTGACCATCTGATCGAGAAACGCGGGGGAATAATGCTCAAGCACCGGACGATGGCTCGAAGCCGAATCCGCCAGCAGGATGAGCTCATGCCGCCGCTTGCAGATGACTATGAAAAGCGCGAGAAAAAGGATGCAGGTGATAAACCACGGCGTGATGGGAAGATCTTCTCCCGGCAGCTCGATGGCCCTCACGCCCGCCATGGCGCGGATGACAAATCCTATCGCCACGATGAGCAAGTCAAGAATGACCACATGCTTGAGCACCGCCGAATAAAGCACCATGATGATGAAATAAACCACGGCGTACCCGCCAAACTTGGGATTCAAGAAAAACGCCCAGACGATGCACAACACACTGATAATCAGCGCCGCCGACCATGCGAGCGGCTCGGAAAGCTGACCGGAGGCGATCGGACGCTGGCATTTCAGCGGATGCTGGCGGTCGCTTTCCCCATCGCGCAGGTCGTTGAAGAGGTAAATCACACCCGAAAGCCCGCAGAAAATGATGAACGCCGACACGGCGTCGGTCAGGCGGCCAATTTGCGACAAATTGTGGGTGAAGACCACGCCCGCGAAAAGCAGGAAATTCTTCGTCCACTGCTTCGGACGCATGCCGATAATCAAATAGTATAGAGATTTCACTGTTCGAATCCCCGTCACTCAGGCTCCGTCGTGGTTGTTCGTGGTTGTCCGTGTTCTCCTGCATGAAACGCACCCATCGCGCGGAATTTTTGGTAACGGCGCTCAATCCGCTCTTCGCTCGATATTTCAAGGAGCGCGGCAAGCCTGATTTCGAGCGCATGCCTGACATTGTCGTAAGTTTCTTTCGGATTGCGGTGGGCGCCTCCCAGCGGCTCCGGGATGACTTCGTCCACCACGCCGAGTGCGATGAGATCAGAAGCCGTCAGCTTGAGTTGCTCAGCCGCGCGCTCGGCCATCGCGCGGTCCTTCCACAGGATCGCGGCGCATCCTTCAGGCGAAATGACACAATACCAAGAATTCTCCAGCATGAGGATGCTGTCGCCCACGCCCACACCGAGCGCTCCGCCGCTGGCCCCCTCCCCCACCACAATGCAGATGATGGGAATTTCAAGCGTGAACATGTCGCGGATATTGTGTGCGATGGCCTCGGCCTGCCCGCGCTCCTCCGCCCCGATCCCGGGAAAAGCGCCGGGAGTGTCAATAAAGACGATGATCGGCATGCCAAATCTGTTGGCCAGGTTCATGACCCGATGCGCCTTGCGGTAACCCTCCGGATGGCTCATCCCCCAGTTGCGCTGAAGATTTTCCTTCGTGTCGCGCCCCTTCTGTTGCGCGATCACAGCCACGGGATGCCCCGCGAATTTAGCCATCCCGCAGATCATGGCCTTGTCGTCCGAATAATAACGGTCGCCGTGAAGCTCAACAAAATCATCCATCATGGCATGGACATAGTCCGTGGAGTGGGGACGTTCGGGATGCCGCGCCACCAGCACGCGCTGCCAGGGTGTCAGGCGCGAATAAATCTGCTGCTGGCGCCGGGCCAGCTCCTCGCGCAGACGCGCCACCGCCGTCTCGTCGCGCGGCTCCGCGGTCTCGCATTCATGCAACTTCTGTTCCAACTCGATGATCGGTTTTTCAAATTCCAAGACGCTGATTGGCATGAAATGGCGTCATCCTTTATGGCATCTGTGTTCGCGTGAAATAATACACGTTCCGATACAAAGAACAAATTAAACATACTCACTACGGCGCCCGGATGATCAAGTTTGCGGATCGAAAAACGCCATTCCATCACCGGTTTGTGCGGATATCGGGGGCGCCTGGCCCGCCTTTGGCCGCATGATATGCCCGGGCAAGCGCCTCGATGTCCGAACTAAACAGGCTCCTGTTGGCTGGCGAATGAAGCACGGCCGCCGGGTGGAGACACATGAACAGCGGCCGGCCGCCATAACTCTGCCACGATCCGCGCAGCTTCATGATAAATATGGGGCATTTCAGGAGCGTCGCGGCGGCGAATCTGCCCAGGGCGCAAAGCATTTTCGGCTGGATGATGTCGAGTTGTTGCAGAAGGTAGGACTCGCAGGCGATGATTTCATCGGCAACAGGATCGCGATCGTTCGGGGGATGGCATTTCAGAACGTTGCAGATGAACACTTCATCGCGCGTGACGCCGTGGCGCGCGAGCTCCTGGGTCAGCAGATTGCCGGCGGGTCCGACAAACGGTTTCCCTGTTTCATCTTCCCTGGCGCCCGGAGCCTCGCCAACGAAAACAAGCGCGGCGGCTGGATTGCCGACACCAAAAACTGAATTCTTGCGGGTGTGTCCGATCTCGCACTTGCGGCAAGCCGCCACAACCTGCGCCAGCCGGGACAATTGCCGTCCCGCCTCCTTCGTCCGTGGTTGTCCGTGGTTGTCCGTGTTCTCCTGCATTTCATCAAGCTTGGCCTGCACCTCCGCGCGTGGAATGACCATTCCCATCCGCCCGAGCCAGCGCAGATACGCGCGCGCATCACGCAGTGCGTCTCTCTGCATGTCGGTTGGAATCAGAACTCCTTGCCCAGCTTCTTGCCGATGTCATCGCGATAGGGCGATTCCGGGCTGAGCCTCAGATGGCGCCGGTACCAATCCTCAGCCGTCTTGGCATCGCCCCGTTTCATGTAGACGTCGCCAAGGAAAAGCGGCACTTCGGTATCGTTCGCGTCCAGCCTGTATGCCTGCTGAAAGACGGCAATCGCCTCATCCGTGCGGTTCGACCTGACATAGCCCAGCCCCAAAGCCTTGAGGGTGCCCGAATCCGCATCGCCCCTCATCCACGACACTTCGAGGAATCGCAACAGAATCTGCAGTTTGCCCCCGGCCATCGCCGCCGCCAGCAGCATGGGCGCGTCAATGTGCTCGGGGCGTCCTTGGAAGCAGAACCGGAACCTTCGGCGCAGGTAATCGGCCATCGTGATCTGGTTCAGCATGAGCGTGTTTGCGAGCCGTGATTGTAATATCTCCATGCGGAAATTATCGTAATCATCAGCCCGCGCCAAGGCAACGGCCGCCTCTCCGAACTTGAGCGCGAAATACAGCGCTTGGGCGCGGTAGCGGAACATGACATCCGGGCCAACCTGCGGCACGGGATCCATCAGGAAGTAACGCTCCAGAACCGATGAGGCCGCCTCGAACTCATTCATGAAATAATGGCACTGACCCACCTGCCGCAACACATTGGGCAGATGCGGCATGTATTTCTCCGCTTCGCGGAAAGTCTGGATCGCCTGCTGATATTGATCGAGGTAGAACTCGCTTGTGCCGGAAAAATAATAGGCGTAGCCATTGTAGGGGTCGTTTCGCGAAGCCTCCCACGCAAGTTGCCGGGCCTGAGCGTGCTGCTGCTTTGCCCGCAATTCGTCGCTTCGGTAAACATCCACCTCAGCCTGGTACTGACGGAAAGCGCGGAAGATGAGAATCTGGGCAGCCACCAGCGCAATGACGGTAATAATTCCAATCCAAACCCAATGGCGTGAGCCAGATTTGGAAATCTGAGGGGCAGCCGATTGGTTCGGCACAATTTTGGCTTGAACACTCATCGTTTTCAAATTTATATACTACTGACTCTGTTAAACAGAGCCATTAATCAATTGTTTTTCGCTCTCATGGCACTTTCGCTCCAGCAGGTCCAAAAACTAAAGCAGGTGCAACGGATGGTTCCCACGTTGCAGATGCAACAGGCCGTCAAGCTCCTGCAGATGACCTCCTTGGAACTTGAGCAACTCGCCCTCCAGGAAATAACCGAGAATCCCTTCCTGGAGATGGCCGACGACACCGACGAAGAGCAGGAGGAGGAGGCCGCTCCGGAAGCACCCCCCATCCCCGAAAGCGATTACGAGGGCAAAGGATTCGACGAGCAGTCGACAAACGAGGCGGACACTCCCGATGACGTGGCGCGCTTCGACGAGGTCGACATGAACTGGGACGAATATTATGATGATTCCGCGTACGCGCGCCGCGATGCTCAGGAGGCCGATGCCGAACGGGATGACCCCATCCAAAGGGTGGAAACGCCCGACTCGCTCTACGACCACCTTATGTGGCAGCTTCATGTCGATTCGCTGGACAAGACCAGCATGACAATCGGCGAGCACATCATCGGCAGCCTCGATGACGACGGCTATTTGCGCATTCCCTTGGACGAAATCGCCGCCGACCTGAAGGTGAGCGCGGACGATGTCGAGCGTGTGCTGAAAATCATCCAGACATTCGATCCCACGGGCGTGGCGGCCCGCAATCTCGCCGAATGTCTCAACATCCAACTGCGCGCCAACGGCGTCAGTGATCCCGTCGTCTATGAAATACTCGAACACCACCTCCTTCAGCTCCAGAAGAAACAGATCGCCGAGATAGCCGCTCGGATGAACATTGACACGGCCAAGGTCATCCATGTGTTTGACATGCTGGCCCACCTTGAACCCCGCCCCGGCCGCTCACACACCGGCGAACGCGCGCGATACATCACCCCCGATGTCGTCGTGAAGAAAGTCGACAATGACTACATGGTCTACCTCAACGAGGGCAATACCGGCGGATTAAGGATCAACAACTACTACCGGCGCCTGTTCCAGGACGGCAGACTCTTCGACGGACATGACATCGAATTCGCGAAGGAAAAGTTCCGATCGGCCGTATGGCTGATCAAAAACATCGAAAAACGCAAAGCCACCATCCTCAAGGTCACCGAGGCCATCATGACGTTCCAGCGCGACTTCCTCGAAAAGGGGCCGCGCTTCCTCCACCCTCTCAAACTCAGGCAGATCGCCGAAATTATCGGCATGCACGAATCCACTGTCGGGCGCGTCACCAACGGAAAATACGTGGAAACGCCGCGCGGAATCTACGAGCTGAAATACTTCTTCAGCTCCACCGTCGGCACGTACACCGGCGACGACGCCAGCAGCCGCGCCATTAAGGAGATGGTCTCACAGATCATCGCCGAGGAAAACCCCGAAAAACCCCTCAACGACGAGCAACTCACGCGCATGATCCACCACAACGGCATCGCCATCGCGCGCCGCACCGTGACAAAATACCGCGAGCAAATGCGCATCCTCAACGCCAAGATGCGCAAAAGAATTATGTAAAATCCCGGTTCATGAATCACCCCTGAAAAACCACTGCACATTCCGTCCACCCTGTCTTATCCGTCCTATTCGTCCTATCCCCAAAATCACCCTTCCACCGTAATAATCGCAATGTCGGCTTCGGAGGCAATGCGCAGAACCTCCTCGCGGTCGAATAGCAGGCATTGCCACGCGCTGAAAGCCAGCGCTGCACAATGGGACTCGCGCATCGACAGCAGCGTCTGGCGGCCGATGACCGGAACATCAAACCGGTTATCCTGCCGCGGCTTGCTGACCTTGATGACCACACACCCCCCGCCCGCAAGCCTGCCCGCGCGCAGAATGCATTCATCGGTGCCCTCAATCCCCTCCACGGCCGCCACGACGCCATCCTTTACAACAATGGTCTGGCCTATGTCCTGCCCGGCCACGACCTTGGCGATCGGATAGCCGAAGTCAATGTCATGCCTTTCACGCTTGGTCGGGGGGCGCGCCGGCGTCAGCAATTCCGCCCCGGGCATGAGCGATTTGAGAAACATCGTGGAATCAATCACACGAATGCCCGCGCGCTCAAGCTCACTGGTCACAATCCCAAGCAGCGAGTCGGCTTTTTTGTTCACTGCCCGCGCCAGCGCCTTCAATGCCCGCCAGTCGAAATGCCTGTATTGAAAAATGGAGTTGTGCGGCACGCGGCCTGCCATAGCAACCTCAGTGATGCCGTGCGCGTGCATCAACTGGATGGCTTTCTCCGCCTGCCCCAATTCAAGCCATTCCACCTTGTCGGCAGCCATTTCCATCTCTCTTGAGGCAAAACCTTTGAGCGCAAAGACGATGATTTCGACGCCGTTGGCGCGTGCGGAACGCGCCAGCAGCAACGGAAAGTCCCCGCCGCCGGCAATCAAACCGATCCGGCGCGGAAACGATGCCGCGGCTGGCCAGCCCTCAGCATGGTCAGGTCGTTCGTCAGGGAAATTCATCTGCATAAAAACGGCGGCAATCCGCCACGGTCCTGTGTCATGACCCGTCGATGCAGACGCACGCACCGCATCATTGTCAAGCTGTACAAAGAACCGACCGCCCCACAACTCCAGAGGCGGGGCATCCCTGCCCCACAAAAAAATCCGCGCGCGCCGGCAAATCCGTCTCTATTTGCATCCCAGCGCTTCGCGCAGTTTCGCGGCATTGAACATTAGGAGCTCCGTGTAGTTGCCGCGTCCGGGCGCGCCTGCCGCGCCAAGATCGTCGAGCGTGTCCACCCGCCCGCCCGTCTCGGCCGCAAGGATCGCGGCCGCGCGCCGGTCAAATTGCGGTTCCGCGAAAACAACCCCAATATGTTGCTCGCGCAACAGCCTGACCAGATCCTTGAGATAACGGTCAGACGGGGTCTTGCCCGGTGATTCCACAATGACGCCCGCGACCGTCAGATCAAACCTCGCGGCAAAATAGGCAAACGCATTGTGGAAAGTGACGAATGATCGTGATGTGCAATCATCAAGCTGCGACTTGATCTGCGCGGTAAGCGCCTGCAGTTCGCACTTCCATGCCTTGGCATTTGCGGCGTATTCGTCCGCGTGAGCAGGGTCTGCCTGCGTCAGCGCATTCGCGATGTCGTCCGCCGCGATGGCAGCCAGCAGCGGATCAAGCCAGAAGTGCGGATCAATCCCGTTGTGGCCATGGCCGTCTTTCTCCCCGGATGCCGTCGCGCCGATGGCAGGCGGCCGCGCCTTGCCGAGATCAGGCAATTGGCCCCGCGATTTGAGCTCATTGCCGAGCGCCAGCACAATCATTTTACCCCCGCCCGCAGCGGCAAGCCTGTCGGCCCAGTCATCGAGCCCAAGCCCGATCTTCAGGAAAAGCCGCGCGCCAGCGGTTTTACGCATATCCGAAGGCGCCGGATCGAACGTGTGAGGGTCAACTCCCGCCGGCAGCAAGGTCACAGCCTCCACATACCCGCCACCGATTTTCTTAACCCAGCATTGAAGCGGGAATATCGTGGCGGCCACCCGGATTTTCCGATCCGGGGCTTGTTCATCGCCCGCATGCGTCGCCCCGCAGCCGAGCGCCATGATTGCGATGACCGCAACTGCCGCCCGAAAGCCCGCGCCTTCATATCCAGCCATATTCATGCTCCTTTACAATGACTGCCGCGTTCAATCCGCCATTCAAGTGCGGCAAATCCGCCCGGAACACCCTTTTTTCGAAATGCGCATATTCCTCGTATGTTTTTTGTTGCGAAGGGTTTTCCGGAAGAGATAGGAATTTCAAAGTAACAAAGCAATACAAAGGAATAATCATAATATGAGAACCCGCATTCAACTGTTAACAGTATTGCTGTTGCTTGTCGTGATCAGTCCTGCGCTGGCCCGCGGGCCGTTCTATAATGAATCAATTCCCGCGCGCTCAAGCCGGAAATTCACCCGCGGATTCGTGAACACCTTTTTCTGCTGGGCGGAAGTTCCCAAGGAAATCAACCGCGACTGGCGCAATGTGGACCCCATGACAGGCGTTTTCACAGGCACGGGAAGAGGGCTTTTCAAGGGCGCTCAGCGCCTTGGAGCCGGCCTTTACGAGATGGTCACATTCCCCATTGATATGCCTTCGCGCTACCAGCCCATCATTTATCCCGAAACCGTCACGGAGGACGGATATGATTGGGGCGCGGAGGCCTATTACCGCGACGAGCGCGTTTCAAGACTTGATCACTAACAACAAAATGAATTTGCGTCACCAGAGGAGGCATGAAACATGATGATTCGGCGTATGAGCATCGCCGCCGCAATGGCGGCCCTGTTGGCATTCTATTGCGCCACGGCCGCGGCACAGCGCTATGGCGATGAGTACCGCGAAACAAGCACATTCGGACGCATGCAGAACAAGCTTGGCCGCGGGCTGGCAAATGTGATCACCGGCGCAATAGAGATTCCCAAGAACATCTCCAACGAATGGCGGAAATCCGATCCCGTGACGGGCGTCATTGTCGGCGGAGTCAAGGGCATTGGCTGGGCTGCCACACGCGTTGCCGTGGGAGCATTTGAAACGGTGACCTTTCCGGTGCCGGTGCCCCCCAACTACGAGCCTTTGATGCAACCCGCCCTGCCGTTGCCCGGCGTCTGGGGCGAGCAACTGCCCTACTTCGACAGGGGCGGCGATCCCAAGCTGACCCTTTAAGCCAGCCCATCATTGCCGGTAAACATGGCCCGGGGTTTCGCGAAGACGCGAAACCCTGATATCTGTGTTATTTCTCCCAAACCATTTAATCACGGGGGCAAGAATCAATGCAATGACGCTTCATTCACGAATCAAAAGAATCAATGAAGAAGTCCGCGACGCGCTGGCGGACATCATCATGCGCGAGGTCAAAGACCCGCGGCTGGCGCACGGCATGGTCACCGTAAGCAATGTCGCCGTGTCCAAGGACCTGCATTTCGCCCAAGTATGGGTGAGCATTTTCGGCAGCGAAGCCGAACAACAGACCGCCATCGAAGGACTCAATCATTCAAGCAAGTTCATCAAACATGCCCTTGGCCAGCGGGTGGTCCTGAAAAACATCCCCGAACTCGCGTTCAAACTCGACACATCGTTCGCGTACGCCGACAAAATCAACCGGATGCTCAAGGAACTCGACACACCAAAACAATCCTGATGCCTGCCGCCTCGTTTCCCATCTGAGAGCCTGTTTTTCAGGCGCGGAGGGCAACCTGCCCACCGCCACACTCAAGCAATCAACGCAACGAATCAAGCTCCCCCTTATTAGCCATGCCATAGTCTCTTGTCCATGTCCAGCGGCGCCGTTTTTTTTCCGCGCTCCGCTTATCTTCCCAGTTTGCGGATTCGCTTCGCCGCCTCGGGCGTGAGCGCAAGGCATATTTCCGGCGTGCCCTCCATCTTGTCACCCTTCCATGCAAGACCAATGCAGGCGCCTTTTTGCATCTCGATGCCCCGCGCGGAATCCGCGGCAAGCGCGGCCGCGGCCATCTCGCCCAGATTGGGCTGGTGACCGACCGCAAAGATCACCGCTTCCCCGCGATCCTGCCCGGCGGGCGGTTTCTTCTTTGCATCCGCGACGGGAGGGCGCGCGCGCGTCAAAATGGAACGTTTCAGATGATCCCATGTTGCCGATGGCTGCAATGTGTCGGTCTTGACGGGCGCGGGCGACTTTTTGATGCGCGACGCGATGATGTTCGCTGTCTCGACGGTGCGCGTCAGCGGGCTCGCAAGGATCAGCGACGGCCGCACGCCCAGCGATTCGAGGGTGTCGCCCATCCGGCGCGACTGGCGCTCACCCTTCTTTGTCAGCCGGCGGCGCTCGTCAGCTCCCGCAGCTCCATGTCCCGCATCTTCCGCCTCGGCATGCCGAATGAAAATCAGTTTCATAAAGGTTTTATGCTCCACGCAAATTTCTATAATTCGCTAAATCGCGCCAATCTCCTCTTGATATCAAGATTTAATTATGGCGCCATTTTTTTTCATAAATAAAAGGAGGATTTCATGCACGACAGAGACCAACTGAAACTCACAGTGCCCAATGACCTGGCCTATTATCCGATCGCCAGATCGTTTGTGCGCGAAGTCGCTAAAATGATCGGTTTCGATGGCAGCGAGCTGAACCAGATCGAAGTCGGTGTCGAGGAAGCCGTGACAAATGTCATGAAGCACGCCTACGACGCCGAAGAAAACAGCACCTTCGACATCATCTGCGAGCAGATTCCTGCAGGCATCAAAATCGTGCTCAAAGAGAAGGGAATACCATTCGATCCGGAGAACATCCCATCCTACAAACCCGCCGATACCCTGGATGACATTTCGACATCCGGCATCGGCGTTTACCTGATGAAAGCCGTGCTGGATGAATGCAGTTTCCATAACCTTGGGACTGAAGGAAAGGAAACGCGTCTCATCAAATACCTTAAGGACAAACCCGGGCAAGCCCCGCCCGTCCGCCATTCGCGCGCATCCGCGGAGACCAGCGAACCGGAAGTCATCAAGGAAAAGCTCGATTTCGACATCCGCCTGATGGACGAGCATGAGGCGATCGAGGTGTCGCGTTGCGCTTACAAATCGCACGGATACAGTTTCTTCGACGACCACATTTACTACCCCGAACGGCTTGTCGAATTGAACAAAACGGGGGAGATGATCTCGGCGGTGGCCGTGACGCGCGAAGGAAAATTCATGGGTCACGCCGCCCTGCTCTATCAGAGTCCCGAAGACAAGATCGCCGAGCTGACATTCGTTTTCGTGAATGTCGAATACCGGGGCCAGGGCGCTTTCAACAGACTCATCGAGTTTCTCTTCAGCGTCCCAAAGCCCCGCGAGATGGCAGGCATTTACGCCTATGCCGTTGCCAACCACATCTTCACACAGAAAGCAACCGCGCGGTATAGCATCAACGATTGCGGCATCCTGCTGGCCACGAGTCCCGCCAGCTGGAAATTCAAGGGCATTGCCGGCGACCCCTCCCAAAGGATCAGCGTTGTGCTGAGCTTCAAATACCTTGAAACGCCCAAGCGCCTTGTTCTCTATCCGCCGGAACACCACAAGGAGATGATCGCCAAACTCTATCGAAACATCGGGGCGGAACATGATCTTGTGGCGCCGCAATCCGGCGGTCTTGACCCAGCACAGGAACAGTCGGAAATCGAAACATCGGTCAACAAAAACGAGGGCTGCGCCGAGATTTTCGTCAGGAGATGCGGTTCGAATGCGGCGCGCGAGATCAGGAAATTGCTGCGCGATTACTGCCTCCAACAATATGCCTCCATTAACCTGTTTCTCAACATGGGGGATCCGGCTATCCATGCGCTGACGCGGGAGTTCGAGGAACTCGGTTTCTTTTTCGCCGGCATCCTCCCATGCGCGCGAACAGGCGACACCTTCATGCTGCAATATCTCAACAATGTGGACATGGATTACACCAAGGTGACCGCCTATTCCGGCATGGCCAAGGAGATGCTTGTTTACATTCATGACCACGACCCCAATGCTTCCATCTGACCCTTTGTTATGCCGGCGGCAAGACCATATCAACTCTGCGGATTGTCATGATCTCCGGCCTGCTTTTTCCATCGTTGAAAGACACCCGATGCTGTCCCATCAATCTCGACGCTGAGGCGGCGGAATGGTTGCGCGGCAACAGCCGCGAGCTTGAAAACACAGAACGCAATCCATTGCTGGATCCCACGGTTTGCCAAGCCATGCTCGACGATTTCCATCAGCGCAACGGCGCGGACTGGTCGTATGGCGGATACATGGAGGACCGCCGCCGCGTATGGCGCGGCAGTTATCTCGACCGCGCTGGCAACTATCTCCATCTTGGAGTGGACTTCAATGTTGCGCAAGCCACGGAAATTGCCGCGGGATTTCCGTGCAGAGTCATGCTCGTCGATAACGACAACGATACCGATGGCGGCTGGGGCATGCGCGTTTTTCTGATGCCTGATCACAGCCTTTTGTGGAACGTCGTGCTCATTTATGCCCACCTGCGGAATGTGCTCGCCGAAGCCGGTGACGCACTGTCGCGCGGCGCCGTGTTCGCCGAAGTTGGCGGCCCGCCGCACAATGGCAACTGGCACCCGCATCTGCACGTCCAGGCCGTCAGGGATTATTATTTCAAGCAAATCCTCGTCGAGCGATTCACCGAGCTTGACGGTTATGGCCATCCGGACGAATCAAGACAACTGCGCGAGTGCTTTCCCGATCCGATGCCCTATCTCGACATGTCATAATCGGTTGCTGACAAACCATACGCTGCTCATAAAAAAAGATGGCGGCGCTCCGTTGCGCGGGTCGCCGCCATCTGCGCGCCTGTTATCGCCGGCCTGCCGTCAGGTCTGGCGTCAGGCAAAGATCAGTACAACTGATAATCCGCCACTCTCGACGGCGCGATGTTGACATCATACTTCATGTTGCCATCCTGCCAGACCTGCCGGAACACGGCAGGATTGACAGCCTGTTCGGGGCCATGGCCCTGTATCTTCGTCCACACCTCGTCATAACCCGCTATGAGCGGTTCAACGGGAGAGAAGTACATGGCGACCTTCTTGTGGGCGAGGTTCGGGAACAGATCATCGTTGACCGGATCGTGGCTGTCGTACACCACTCCGCCCCACAGACCATACAACTGGGGCACAAGCGGGAACAACGGCGGGAGCATGTTCAGCCGCGTGTCACGCACGACTTCATAATCTTTGATGCCGGTCAAATACATCTGCCAGTTGACATTGACATGCTGATAACGGTCGAGCGCGGTCGTCGGAAATTCGTTGTCCATGCCGCTGCCCCAGTCGATGAAATACCACTGCTGCTGGGGATCAAGATAAGCATAGACAACGTTGTTCAACATGGCGCCGTACATCCCGGCTTCCGGACCGGGGAAAGCTTGCCACAACACGGGATTGATTCCGGGCTGGTAGAAAGGAGGACCCTGCTGGGTATTGCGCATGGGCTCGCGCGGAATCAGGCCGCCGCGCATGAAGACTATGTGCGGCCTGTCGAGCATATCCACCGCAACATTGGGATAAGCGTCGAGATTGGGCTGCTCGCCTCGCGTGGCGATCGTCACATTGATCCGCGGCTGCCACGTCAACCCGTCGTCAAAGCTCCGCATGTAATACACATTGATGCCCGGAGCGACAACGCCTGGGAGGTCCTCATTGAATGCCACATGGACGCTTTGAAAGTTGTAGCCCAAGTCGCTGCGTCCCGTGACGGCGGGCGAAGTGGTGAACTGGTCAAGAATGCAGCTCACCGAGGGCATTTGCGAATTCATCGGCGTCTGGGTGATGTTGTCCCAAGGATGCCCCGCCCATCCGCCAGCCGGACCCGCCCATGTAATGCCGCTGTCGACGCTGCGGATATAGGCGATGTCGCTGTACCACAGATCCTCAGGGGGCGACGTGCCATACTGGCCGGGATTGATGTCCTCTTCCTGCCACATCACATGGATGTGTTGCTTGGCTGGATTGCCCGGATCATGCGCGTTGATGCATATCGACGGCACAAGAGAATCTGTCTGGGGTGTCATCGAAAGGTTGATGGCCATGGCCCAAGGGGGGGGAATGGACGGCGGGCTGCTCACGAGTATTTTGGCGAAAAGCACCTCGTAACGCATCCCGCCCTCGGAAATCGCCTGCCAGACGATATCGAGGTTGTTCGTCTGCTTCCATGCGCCATCGACGATTTCATACTCGATGGCCATGGACGGGTAGCGGTTATCGTAGTTTTGCAGGGGCGAGCTCATCAGAATAGGTGGCGACCACGCACCCGCAACAGCCATCGATGGCGGCTCAATGGCCGGCGCATTGGTGAAAGCATAATAGATCTCACAACCGCTGGCGCTGGGCCCGGCAGGCAGACTTGGTTTGCTGTGCCAAACGGCATGGAAATAACCGTTGGAATCGCGCGCGATGCGGCGGCCATTGTTGAAGCCAGTGGATTCCCATTCACTGGTCACGCCGATCTGTCCCGGCTGACCCGATGAATAAGACACACAGAGAACGCTCAATGAAAGAGCGAGGATTTGTTTTACACTTGGAGGAATCAGGGTTCGACTCATAGTCCGTATCTCCTTGCTAATGTGATGTTGGAACTAAGGTTCCCTTACCACAGAACCACTCTGACATAAAGTATATGTCATCGCACGTCATAATAAACCAGCCCCAAAAATAGTTGTCAATAAATTATCATCAACGGGTCGTGACAATTTTTTTATGATTGACGAGGCTCAATCTGGCGGGAAATCGTTTTCCCGTATTGCGGTTGTCTTTGGATATAAATGTTGATTTTTGCGCGGTTTCAGCACGCCCGCCCAAGAAACAAAACACCACTGATCATTCATAACCAAGGAGATATATAAATGCCTGCTTTGTTGGGCAAGCCCACGATGCCGTCCGACGACAAGCGCTGGCGCATCGTGGATGCCACCATGCGGCGCAACGGTTACAGGCAAAGCGCCCTGATTGAAACCCTGCACACATTGCAGGAAACTTTTGGTTTTCTGGAGGAGCAAGGATTGCGCTTTGTGGCTCAATCTCTGCGCATCCCAGTCAGCATGGTTTATGGGGTCGCCACTTTCTACAATTATTTCACGCTCAAGCCGCAAGGCGAGCACACCTGCATCGTATGCACGGGAACGGCATGTTACATCAAGGGCGCGGCCGCGTTGTTGTCGTCCATCGAGGGGCGTTTTGGAATCAATCCCGGTGAAACAACGGCCGACATGAAATTGAGCGTGCTGACCGCGCGGTGTTTCGGATGCTGCGGCTTGGCGCCTGCCGCTGTCATTGACCGTGAAACCGCCGGCAAGCTGACACCCAGCGATATTATGGACCGCCTCGACAGGAGGATCAGCGCATGACACCGGAAGAACTCAGCAAAATTGCCTCCGCGCAACAGGAGACTCTTAAAAAATATACGCACCGCATCCATGTCTGCGTCGCGGCCGGATGCCAGTCATCCGACGCCGACAAGGTCAAGGACGCCCTCAGCGCCGAAGTCAAGGCGCAGGGCAAAGAGAAATGCTGCCTGGTCAAAGGCGTCGGTTGCATGGGCCTGTGCTCGGCAGGCCCGCTGGTTTCCGTCGAAACCGGCAACATCCTTTATCAGGAAGTCAAACCCGAGGACGCAAAGGACATCATCAGCAGCCTCGATGGAGAACCGGTTCAGCGTCTCATCTGCCCCACCGACATTCCTTTCTTTTCAAAGCAGAAAAAGATTGTCCTCGAAAATTTCGGGAAGATCGATCCTGAAACCATTGCCGATTACATAGCCGTGGGCGGCTACCAGGCGCTCTTCCAAGCGCTGACCGAAATGGACCCGCCCGAAGTGATCAACGAGGTTCTCAAAAGCGGTCTGCGCGGGCGCGGCGGGGCCGGCTACCCCACGGGTCTCAAGTGGAGCACCGTGGCAAAGGCCGACAGCACGCGCAAGTATGTCGTGTGCAACGCGGACGAGGGCGATCCTGGCGCGTTCATGGACCGAAGCGTGCTCGAAAGCGATCCCCACCGGGTGATCGAAGGCATGGCCATAGCGGCATACGCCACGGGCGCCGATCAGGGTTACATCTATGTGCGCGCCGAATATCCACTGGCCATCAAACGCCTGAAGAACGCCATCAAGCAGGCCGAACGCCAGGGACTCCTCGGCCACAACATCTGCAACACAACCTTCAACTTCAACATCGAAATACGACTCGGCGCCGGGGCGTTCGTCTGCGGCGAGGAAACCGCTCTGCTGGCCTCGATTGAAGGCAAGCGTGGCGCGCCGCGGCCGCGGCCCCCCTTCCCCGCCCAGTCGGGTTTGTGGGGCTACCCAACGCTCATCAACAATGTCGAAACATTCGCCAATATTCCCCCGATTCTCCGCAACGGCGGCGACTGGCTTGCCGCGATCGGCACCGAGAAGAGCAAGGGCACAAAGGTCTTCGCGCTCGCCGGCCAGGTCAAAAACACCGGCCTGATTGAGGTGCCCATGGGCATACCGTTGCGCCAGATCATCTTCGAAATTGGCGGCGGCGTTCCCGAGGGACGCAAATTCAAGGCCGTGCAGACGGGAGGACCGTCAGGCGGCTGCATCCCCGAACAGCATCTCGATATTTCCACGGACTACGAATCGCTGGCCACAGTCGGATCGATCATGGGCTCCGGCGGAATGATCGTCATGGACGAAACCTCCGACATGGTCGATGTGGCGAAATACTTCATGGAATTCTGCATGTCAGAGTCGTGCGGCAAGTGCACGCCCTGCCGGGCGGGAACAGCCCAGATGCACGGCCTGCTCGACCGCATTTGCTCGGGACAGGCCGAGACGCGCGACCTGGCCCTGCTGGAGGAGCTTTGCGACATGGTGCGAAACACCAGCCTCTGCGGCTTGGGCCAGACAGCACCCAATCCGGTGCTGAGCACCCTGCGCTATTTCCGCGAAGAATACACCATGAAACTCACTGACGCATCGGCCAAGGCGGCCGCAAAGTGAGACGAATAGCAGACGAACGGAGGCTTACTGAATGACAACACAAACGTCAATTCGCGTCAAAACACTCGTCATCGACGGACGCGATGTCAGCGCCCGCGAAGACCAGACTGTTCTTCAAGTCGCGCGCGAGCATAACATCTTCATCCCGTCGCTGTGCTACCTTGAGGGACTGCACCCTGTGGGCGCATGCCGCCTGTGCATGATCGAGGTCAAGGGCATTCCCAAGCTTCAGCCCGCCTGCGTCACGCGCATAAAGGAGGGCATGGAGGTGGTCACCCGCTCCGAGCGCATCGACAAGTACCGCAAGATGGTCGTCGAACTGCTCTTCGCCGAGCGCAACCACATCTGCGCCGTGTGCGTCAGCAACGGGCGCTGCGACCTGCAAAACATGGCCAAGGCGCTGGACATAGACCATGTCGGCGTGCCTTACCAGTACCCGAGGCTCAACGTCGACGCCACCCATGTGCGCTTTATGGCCGACCATAACAGATGCATCCTCTGCACGCGCTGCGTCAGGGTGTGCGACGAAATCGAGGGCGCGCACACATGGGATATCATGGCCCGCGGCCGAGATTCGCGCGTGATAACCGACTTGAACCAGCCATGGGGCGAAAGCGAGTCCTGCACAAGCTGCGGCAAGTGCGTGCATGTCTGCCCAACCGGCGCGCTGTTTGAAAAAGGCAAATCCGTGGCGGAGATGGTCAAACGTCGCCAATTCCTGCCATACCTGACCACGATGAGAGAGAGCTGGTAAATGAGCAAAGTCACCATAGCAACTGTCTGGCTCGATGGCTGTTCGGGCTGCCACATGTCATTTCTTGATCAGGATGAGCGCCTGATTGATCTCGCGCCGCTGATCGAGCTTGTCTACAGTCCCCTTGTGGACAACAAGGAATTCCCCGAGATGGTCGACGTGACGCTCGTCGAAGGCGCCGTGAGCAGCGACGAAGACCTTCACAAGATCAGGAAAATCCGCGCCCGCACAAAAATTCTCGTCTCGCTCGGCGACTGCGCCGTGACGGCCAACGTGCCGTCCATGCGCAATTCCTTCAAGGTGGCCGACATCCTGAAACGCGCCTACGAGGAAAATGCCGATCTCAACGCCGGCACAATGCCATCTGGACAAGTGCCCACCCTGCTCAAACACGCGCGGCCGGTGCATGAGATCGTCAATGTCGATATCTTCGTTCCGGGATGCCCCCCGCACGCCGACACGATCAACTATGTGCTCACGGAGCTTCTCGCGGGCAGAAAACCCGACATGACCGGCCGCACACGGTTCGGCATATGATTTCCGGCGGGGCCCATGCCCGGTCCAGCCCGCCCTGCCGCGGCGCAATGCGGCGGTTGCCGTAAAACAGGAGAAACATGAAAGTCATGCCAAAACAAATCGTCATTGATCCGGTAACGCGAATCGAGGGACACGGACGCATCACCATCCAGCTCGGTGATGATGGAGTCGTGCAGGATGCGCACTTTCATGTGACGCAGTTGCGCGGTTTCGAGAAATTCTGCGAGGGACGCCCTTTCGAAGAAATGCCCTCGCTGATGGCGCGCATATGCGGCATCTGCCCGGTCAGCCATCTCATCGCGGCCGCCAAAGCATGCGATGCCCTGCTCGCCGTGCGCATCCCCCCAACGGCCATCCAACTGCGCCGAATCATAAACATGGCGCAGATCGTGCAGTCACACGCCCTGAGCTTCTTCCATCTGTCATCGCCCGACCTGCTGCTGGGCATGGACTTCGATCCGGTCCAGCGCAACATTTTCGGCGTCCTGCAGAGATACCCCGACCTGGCGCGAGACGGCATCCGGCTGCGGCGGTTCGGCCAGCAAATCATCGAATGGCTCGGCGGCAAGCGCATCCACCCCTCATGGGTCGTGCCCGGCGGAGTGAACGAACCGCTCACCGAGCAGCGCCGCAATCAGATACTCGCCACTATCCCCGAAGCGCTGGAAATCATCGTGCGCACACTCGACTGGTTCAGAACCGCGATGGGCATCTTCCAGGAAGAAATCGCCACATTCGCCAATTTCCCAACGCTCTACATGGGACTGGTCAACGAGGACGGCGAGCCGGATTACTATGACGGCAGGCTGCGCGTCGTTGACTCGGCGGGCAATGTGATCAACGACGGCATCGAAGCCGCCGAGTATCACGATTACATCGGCGAATACGTCGAGCCCCATTCATTCCTCAAGTCGCCCTTCTACATCCCGCTGGGATATCCCGAAGGCATTTACCGCGTGGGCCCGCTGGCGCGCCTGAATGTGGCCGACCGTCTCAACGAGCCCAAGGCTTACGAAGAATGGTCCGCCTTCCGTGAACTGGGCCGCCGCGCCGTCCAGAGCTCCTTCTATTACCATTACGCGCGCCTTATCGAAATCCTCTTCTGCATCGAACGCCTGCGCACGCGGCTTTCGAGACCCGACATCCTCAACAAACATGTCCGCGCCTATGCCGAACCCAACAGCTTCGAGGGCGTCGGAATGAGCGAAGCCCCCCGCGGCATGCTCCTGCATCATTACAAGATTGACGAGCAGGGGCTGGTGACATGGGCCAACCTTATCATCGCCACCGGACACAACAATCTTGCGATGAACCGCGGCGTCCTGCAGGCCGCCAAGCATTTCGTGAAGGGCAACAAGATCGAGGAACCCATGCTCAACCGCGTGGAAGCCGTCATCCGCTGTTATGACCCATGCCTGAGCTGCTCCACGCATGCCATCGGGAAAATGCCCCTCCACGTTCAGCTTGTCAGTGCGGACGGCGGGATTCTCGACGAAATCAAACGCGGCTGATGACTGCCATACTGGTCATCGGTTACGGCAATCCTTTGCGCGGTGACGACGGCGCCGGATGGGAGGCCATACGACGCCTTCGCGTGCTCTATACGGGTTGCACGCCCGACGCTCCGGAATTCATCACCTGCCAGCAACTCACGCCCGAAATCGCCGAGCTCGCGAGCCGCGCCAGCCTTCTCATTTTCATCGACGCCTCATGCGCAGGCGCGCCCGGCACGATCAAGATAAAGCGCGTCGAGCCAGCCGAACCGTCATCAGACAATCCCTTTACGCATCACGTCAGCCCGGCGGGAGTGCTCGAACTCGCCCGCCTGCTCTACGGGCGCGCGCCTGCGGCTTGGATCGCATCAATCGCCGCAGAATCGATGGAAATCGGCGAACGGCTGACCGGGCAGGTCAAAAAGAGGTTGGACACCCTCGTTGCGCGGGTCAGCCATCTTATCGATGCGCATATTTTTGAAGACAGCGCGTGACAACTTCTCCCCGCCTTTGACGAATTTCATATATGTCCCATGGGACTCATGGCGCCCACATGACCTATTCCCAGCGATCATCGGCCGGAATGGTTTCCAGCAGCAGCGCCTGAATCGAATTTTTCAACTTTTCCAGCCCTTCGCCGGCATGTGCTGAGATTGTTATAAGCTTGAGGCCGCGCTCCTGGAACGCCCTGACGACGCGCAGGATCTGTTGCCCTGTCAGCAGATCGGTTTTGGTCATGCAGACAATCTGCGGTTTGCGGGGCAGTTCCGTTCCATAAGCGTGCAACTCACTGTTCACAAGTTCATAGGAGTCGAGAAAATACTCGGGATCGGCTTGAGGCTCTGCGTCGGGCGGCGCCACAAGATGGACGAGAATTCTCGTGCGCTCGATGTGCCGCAGGAAACGGTCGCCCAGTCCGGCGCCCTTGTGCGCGCCTTCGATAAGACCGGGAATATCAGCTATCGTGCAGCGGCGGCCGTCATCAAGTTCCATCACGCCGAGGTTGGGATGGATGGTTGTGAAGGGATACGCCGCGATTTTGGGTGTGGCGGCCGTGAGCTTCGAAAGGAGCGTGGATTTTCCCGCGTTTGGCAGGCCGATCAGTCCCACATCCGCGATGATCTTGAGCTCAAGGATCAAGGCTCGCTGTTCGCCGTCTTCGCCGTATTCAAATTTGCGCGGCGCCTTGTTGCGCGCCGACGCGAAATGCTGATTGCCGCGTCCGCCGCGTCCGCCGCGCGCCGCGAGAAAAATCTGCCCCGTCACGGTCATGTCAGCCAGCAATTCGCCGTTTTCATCCGAAACGGTCGTGCCCAGCGGCGCCTTGATGATGAGATCCTCGGCGTCGCGCCCCGAACAATTGCTTCCGCCCCCATGCTGGCCGCGGCGCGTGGTGAAATGGGGACGCATCTTCAAGTCGAGCAGCGTGGTCATCTGCGCGTCGGCGGCAAGATAAATATGGCCGCCCCGCCCGCCGTCGCCTCCGTTGGGTCCGCCATGAGCAACGTATTTCTCGCGCAGGAAACTGATGCAACCGTCGCCGCCGTCGCCCGCCCTCACATGTATTTTTGTGTAATCGACAAACATGGCCATGCGCCTTGCGCTCATCCGCCGAGCGCAATCGGTTCAAAGCCAGGCGGCGGTTGAAGCTCGAAGATGCGCGCGGGCGGCGCCTCGTTGAGCCGCAACTCGTTCACTTGAAAAATGGCCTGCCCGCCCGTCATACCGAGCGTGGTCAAGAACCGGCTTGGCGCCACCCGCCCGCCATCGAGCAACTGGTAGCCCCAGTAATCGGTGCGCGAGATGACGCGACGCCCGACCCTGCGCTCGCGCGCGCTCACAAGAAGATCGCGCTTGCGCACAGAATAAATCTCGGAAGACCCATCAACAAAATCAAACCTGATCACATACTGTTCGCGGTTTGACGTCATCATGGGCGCCGGATTCTCCGACAGGCGCCCAGACAGACTCTGATCGACAACGAGGTCGACCAGGAAATCCAGCGGATTCATCCCCGCGAGCAGATTGGGATTGTTGCGCAGCGCATCGGCGCCGCCTGTATAATACCGGCGTTCCGGGAAGATGACAATACGCGCGTCGTTGCCGCGCAACATGACATCGAATATCGTGCCCACATCCTGCGATCCGCGCGCGCGAATCTGATCGGGCAGCCTGGCGTATAGAAGCAACTGTAACTGCTGGCGCCCCGCGCCCTTGATGCCCGCGATAACCCCGATATTGGCCCGCAGCGAGCGCGCCGAAGGCTGCCGCGCCCCGATGCGCTCGCGAATCTGCGCCGCCGACAAGTTGCCCTCCTGAAGGGCCGGCAAAGGCGACTCAAACGCCGGCGCGCTCGTGTTCAGCCGCCCAAGACGCGCCTGACGGCACGACATCATGCATACCGACATGCAAAGAACAATCAGGACGTGAATGAAACGGGCATTCAATGGCATCTGCAGAACTCCTGGCCTCCGATGGGTTGTTTGTTGCCTTTATGTATTACGCCCCCCCCGAAGGGAAGCCGCATTAATAGCCGGGGGGTGAAATCCCCGAACTGAATATCAACACAAGAGATTCATTGGTAGACCTCGGGCTTAAGGACGCCCACGCATCCAATATTGCGGTAACGCTCCCTGTAATCCAGGCCGTAACCGACGACAAACTCATCCGGGATATCAAATCCGACATACTTGATCGGAGTCTTAAAGTTGCGCGGGCGTTTCTTATTTAAAAGGCAGCAGATTTCAAAACTGGCCGGCTCCTGGATTTTCAGCAGTTCGCAGACCACGCTGAGCGTGTGCCCGGTGTCGAGAATGTCCTCGACGAGCAGGATGTTTCTGCCGCGCAGATCGAGCTCGACATCCTTGGTGATGATGACTTTTCCTGTCGTGCTCGTGCCGCCGCGGTAACTTGACGCGCCGATGACATCGAAGCTGTGCGGAATGGTGATCGAGCGCATGAGATCGGCAAGGAAAACAATGCCCCCCTTGAGAATGTTGATCAGGACAAGCTGTTGGCCCGCGTAGTCCTCGCTGATCTGGCGGCCAAGCCGGGCCACCCGGTCAGCGATCTGCTCGCGCGTGAAAAGGATATGCGATAAATCGCCAAACAGCTCATTACTCGCATCAGGATTGTGTTGCACGACTATGAACCTCGCGTTTTGGAAAAGATGAAAAGCAGATTTTCCGGATATGATTGTAAATCAAATACAAGCATCGCGTGAATGATTTGAAACCGCACACAATTTTTGCCGTCTATTCGAAAGGATATTCACAGTGAACCGAGTTTTGCTGACTGTTGCGATCATCGCATTGACCTCCCTGGCTGATGCGCAGACTTACTCAACCGATCCCATGAATAACATTGACAAGGGTTTTGCCATACCAAGACGGCAGAAAAAAACCACACCGACACCCACCGCCAGCAAACCTGGAGAAAACAAGCCGGCTGACAACAAACAGACCAAGGGAGCGGCTGGGGCAAAACCAGGGGCGAAAACACCACAAACGAAATCCTCGACCGGCAGAACATCATCAACAACGGCGCAACGGCGCCCACCCGCAGCCGCCGCCAAACCCGGCGCCAACGCCCCCGTTTCCGCGGGACAGGTCAAGCAGATCACGAAGGCATTCAACGAGTTCGCGCGCACACGCAAGGTCTTCTATGATGAGGACGAATTGGCGCAACAACCGGGTGTCGTCATACTTAATCCCCGCAGGTACAAGCCTGACGAAGAACCCGCACGGAGGACATCATCGCCGGTTAACACTGGTGAGGTCATCGCACGCCCCCTATGAAACCGGAGGCACATCCGTTTCCAGAGGGGGAGGCGCGGGCGGCAGATAATCGGGCGCATACTGGTTCTGCCCGAGAATGTCGGCAACAGGTTGCAACCGCGCCCGAACCCGCACCTCGTAATCGCCCGGCCGGATTTCGCCCATGCTGACAACCTCGGCATGCTGGAGATAACCTTCGATCGAGCGCCTGACCGCGAGATTCTGCCGCATGACGGCATCAACCGTGACATTTTCATAGACGACCAGCTTTGCGATCCCGCTTTTCAGATTGGCAATGGCCGTCGTCTTGGCGCTCTGTCTGGCGTAGAGCTCGCGTTGAGAGCCCGCAAGATTCATGGGCAGATGGGCCGTTCCGGCAGCCTCAACAACTTGGCGCGACCACGCGAATTCGCCCGCGGCGGGCATAGCAGACTGCTGTTGAGCGCCCCAGCGGCCCCCATGCATGCCCATGCTTGAACAACCGCTGATCAGAGTCGCAAGAACAATACACGAAACCACAAATCCGCATGACAACAAGGGCAACGGAGCTCGAACGTTATGTGTCAGGCTCATTGACGCTGTTTTTCCCAAGTTAAACCTTGAAATTTCTCATATTTTCTAAAGACTATTCAACAACGGCTCGTATATTGGCTATCATATCAAATATGGCGGCATCCGGCAAATGATCAGAGATAAATGTGCGATTGTGGTCGGCGCATCGTCGGGCATCGGTGAAGCGGCGGCGGTTCAGCTCGCGCGGCGCGGCTACCGGGTCGCGCTCGTGGCGCGCCGTGAACATGAATTGCGAAAGATCGCCGAGAGGATCAACAGCCGCTCCCCGGCGGGAGAGGAGCGCGCGCTTGTCTTTGCCCATGATGTGACCCATTTTAACGAAGTTCCCGAGCTGTTCGACAGAATCGCGCAATCGCTGGGCGGCCTGACCCTCGTGGTCTATGCCGCGGGGGTCATGCCGCGGGTGGAACCGGAGGAATATGATTTCTCCAAGGACCTGAAGATGGTCGAAGTCAACCTGCTCGGAATGATTGTATGGCTCAACGAGGCGGCCCAATTGTTCACGCGTCTGCAGGCCGGAACAATTGTGGGCATCGGCTCGATCGCCGGCGACCGCGGACGCAAAGGCCAGCCAGTCTACAACACAAGCAAGGGCGCGCAGGCGATCTATCTCGAGACGCTGCGAAACCGCCTTGCGAAGCACAACGTGCGCGTCGTGACAATCAAACCTGGCTACATTGACACGCTCATGACGCGCGGCATGGGCAATCTTCTCTGGATGATCTCGGCGGAGGAGGCGGGGCGCCTGGTCGCCAACGCCGCTGAAACCGCGCGCGCGACAGTATATGTCCCCGCGCGCTGGCGCATCGTCGCATGGCTGCTCGTTCATATCCCATCGTTCATTTTCCGGCGATTGGATGCCTGATCATGACTGAGCCGCCTGTCAATCCCGATCAGGCTCTGGGCCCCCGCCACTGGGCGCGCGTGGACGGCTGGGGCATGGCCGTGCGCTCCTTTGGATACCTTTTCCATCCCCGCACAGCCGATGAAATCAGGAACGTTTATGATCTCGCGCGCGGCGCCGGCAAAACAATCGTGCTGCGCGGCGCGGGACGAAGTTACGGAGATGCCGCCATCAACAACGAAGGCATCGTGCTCGATCTGTGCGGAATGGACCGCGTCATCTCATGGGAACCGGACACCGGCATCATCGAACTGGAACCTGGCGTGACAATCCAGAAGCTATGGCAGACCATCATCGCCGACGGATACTGGCCGCCGGTCGTTTCCGGGACGATGCACACCACCATGGGCGGATGCGCCGCGATGAATGTGCACGGCAAAAACAACTTCAAAGTTGGCCCGTTTGGCGATCACATCATCGAATTCGACCTGCTTCTGCCTTCAGGTGAAATCCGCACATGCGACCGCGCCGGCAACGCGCGACTCTTTCACGCGGCCGTCAGCGGCTTCGGGATGCTCGGATGCTTCATACGCCTGAAGATGAAAATGAAAAAGGTCTGTTCGGGGCTGTTGCGCATCGAGGCTTTTCACACCCGCAACCTTCAGGAGATGGTCGATGAGTTTGAGGACCGGGTCGCGGATGCCGACTACCTTGTCGGCTGGATTGACACGGTCGCGGGCGGCAGCGGGCTTGGCCGGGGCATTGTGCACCAAGCCAATTACCTGCGCGAAGGGGAGGACCCGCGCCCCGCGGATTCACTGACAATCAGCGCTCAGGAGCTTCCGGCGCACTTATTCGGCATCATGCCAAAATCGCTCATATATCTGCTGATGCGGCCGTTCATCAACAATCCTGGCGTGCGCCTGATCAATGCCAGCAAATACTGGAGCAGCCGGATCGCTCTGCGGGGGGCATGCTATTGCCAATCGCATGGGGCTTTTGCGTTTCTTCTCGATTATGTGCC
Source organism: Candidatus Sumerlaeota bacterium (assembly GCA_026398535.1). Taxonomy (GTDB): domain Bacteria; phylum Sumerlaeota; class Sumerlaeia; order Sumerlaeales; family Sumerlaeaceae; genus JAPLSQ01. The sequence goes on from JAPLSQ010000081.1 coordinate 61,173, forward strand.
CAACTGGAAACTCGCTTATGGGGCGGGAGGCTTGATTCAGTATCAGAGTTTCCTGCCGCGCGGGCGCGCCGTGGCTGCATTCGAAGCCATTTTGAGGGCGGCTCACTCGGCTGGTCTGCCGCCATATCTTGGCGTCTTCAAAAAACACCGGCCCGATCCGTTTCTGCTCACCCATGCGCTTGATGGCTACTCCCTTGCCATGGATTTCCGCGTGACAGCCTCAAACCGCCAGCGTCTGTGGAGCCTGGCCGGCGAACTTGATCAGATCGTGCTCGACAACGGCGGCAGATTTTATTTCGCCAAGGATGCCACACTCCAGCTTTGGTCAATTGACAAATTCCTCCCGCCGGCCAACATCGAGGCATTCCTCGCGCTCAAACACGAGTGCGATCCGGAAAACATCCTGCAGAGCGATCTGTCAAAGCGGCTGTTCGGCAAGCGGTTCAGCGCCGAAGTCACGCAACAATCCTTGTGACCTCAAGTTGTGAATACCGCCAATGTCCCGCCTTTACCTAAAGCAATATTGGAGACATTGAATGCCCATTTTTGACTTTTACACTGGCGATAAAAAGAAGGAATCCGATACCATGAGCACAGACACATCCGGCGAAACAAACGCCCCGGCTGCCGGGCATTTCACCAAGGTCGACGCGATCATCCAGCAGTTGCGTCCGTTCCTTCAATCCGACGGGGGCGATTGCGTGCTCATCAAGGTTGAGGACAGCATCGCCTACGTTCAGCTTACGGGCGCCTGCCACGGTTGCCCAAGCGCGCTCGCGACGCTCAAATCAGGCATCGAGGCGCGCGTGCGCGAGGCCATCCCCGAAATCCAGGCTGTCGAGATGATCTGATATGATGTCCGGCGCCGATCCCCATCAGACTTTGCGGTGATAAACATTCATCAATAATGGGAAACGGTCTTTGCATCACCACTGATTACTTGACCGATCATGGCGACCCTTCTCCCAGCCTGAGGCATATCGCCGATGCTGGATTCACGCACATCCACTGGTGCCACCACTGGAAAACGGATTTCATCTATTCCCGGTGGGAAATCTCTCAGATAAGGCGGTGGCTTTCCGAATACGGCTTGCGATTGCTCGATCTCCATGGATCTGTCGGGCCGGAGAAAGACTGGACGTCGCTGCGGGACTATGAAAGGCTCGCCGGGGTTGAACTCGTGAAGAACCGCATTGAAATGACGGCGCGGCTCGGTGGCGAAGTCACAATCATGCACATCCATGAATGGCCATGCTGCGAACCAGTTATGAAATCTCTGTCCGAGCTTGAGCCGTTTGCCAAAAAACGAAATGTGCGCATTGCCATAGAGAACGGCAAATTCAATGACATCCGCCATGTATTTTCGCGGTGGGCGCCGGACTTTCTGGGACTGTGCTATGATGCCGGCCACGGCAATATCGCCGGAGACGGGCTGGATGAGCTGGAGCGCCTGAAAGACCGCCTGATATCAATTCATCTCCACGACAACGACAGCGGCGCGGATCAGCACAACCTGTTGTTTTCGGGCACGGTGGACTGGGCGCGGCTCGCGGCGATCATCGCCCGATCATCTTATCACAAGTGCGCCAGCATGGAAGTCTCCATGGACAACGCGGCCATCTCAGACGAAACAGCTTTCCTCCAGTGCGCTTTCGACACGGGCATGCGCTTTTCGCAGATGATCGAGCATGAGAGATCGCGGAAACTCTGACGTGGAGCGTAAAATCCGCAATGGCGCCCAGACACTTTCATCACACTGACTCTTGGAGCAAACAAAGCCGCAGTAAGCTGCCGCAGTCCAAATGAATGCTGTTGCTTGTTATTCTATCCCCAGCGTATTCCACATTTCATCCACGCGGCGTTTGACGTCGTTGCTCATGCGGATGATGTCAGGCCAGGGCCGGGTGTGCCCCTCGGCGGGGCCTTTTGTCGTCGCGTCGATGCCCATCTTGCCGCCATAACGCGGAAGCTGGCTTGCATGATCAAGGTCGTCAACGGGGCCGCGCACGATCTCAACATCGCGCGCGTAATCCACGCAGTTGCCCGCGCGCCACAACACCTCGCCATAATCGCGGATATTCACATCGTGATCCACGACGAGGATGAGCTTGGTGAACATCGCCTGACCCAGCCCCCAGACGCCGTGCATGATCTTGCGTGCGTGGCCCGGGTAACTCTTCTTCAGCGACACGATCATCAGGTTGTGGAAACAGCCGTGCACGGGCATGTGCATGTCCACTATTTCAGGAAACTGACGCCGTACGATGGGGATGAACAGCGACTCGATGGCCTCGCCGATATAGGCATCCTCCATGGGCGGCGCGCCGACGATCGTATGCGGGTAAACGGGATCGCGCCGCATGCTCATCGCCGTGAGATGGAACACGGGATACATATCCGGAAGCGAGTAGTAACCCGTGTGGTCGCCGAAGGGGCCTTCAAGCCGCAGTTCGGCAGGGTCAACATAGCCTTCGAGCACGATGTCGGCCTCGGCGGGGATAAGCAGGTCGTTAGTGCGGCTTTTGACGACGCGCGCGGGCGAGCCGCGCAGCAGACCCGCGAACATCATTTCGTTGATGTCGGGCGGCAGGGGCACGGCGGCGCTGAATATTTCCGCAGGGCCGCCGCCCACCGCGATCGTCACGGGAAGCTTCTCTCCGCGTTCGGCCATGCGGCGCAGATGCTCGGCGCCGCCTTTGTGCAGATGCCAGTGCATGCCGCATGTCTGGGCATCATAAACCTGAAGGCGGTACATGCCGCAATTCACGGCGCCGGTGCGCGGATCCCTCGAAAAAACCATCGGCAGCGTCAGGAAACGTCCGCCATCCTGCGGCCAGCACTGGCAGACGGGCATGAGATCAAAGCTCGGATTCTCCACGAGAATCTCCATACAGGGCGCGCCATGTTTCACCTCGACGGGGAAGATGTCGTTCAACTGCTTGAGTTTCGGCAGCATCTTGAGTTTTTCGATGAAGCTCAGCGGGCCGCGAGACTCGAGCAGCGCCAGAAAATTCTCCGTGATGTCACTAAGCTTGTCGGCGCCGCACACCATCCGCATGCGCTTTCGGGAACCGAACATGTTGATGATCAACGGCATCGCGGAGCCGCGCACGCGCTCAAAGAGCAGCGCCGGTCCGCCGCCCGGCGACTTCATCACACGATCGGTGATTTCGGTGATTTCGAGGATGGGATCAGATTCAATGGAGATCCGCCTGAGTTCCCCGGCCGAATCCAGTGCGGCAATGAAGCTGCGAAGGTTGTCGTGGATCAATTCAGTGCCGGCAGTGGCAGAAATAGCTCATGCAAAGCAGTCCCAGACCGGCCAGAAGCGAAGTTCCGGCGACACCTGCCGCAAGCATGCTGCCATGGAACTGGAACAGCATCAGGTTGCCAATAAGCATGAGACCAAGCGCGCCGAAAACAATATAGGGTAGACGGGAATGACCGTTGATCTTGCGGCATACACCGCACCAGTACTTGCGGGTGGCAAGTTCATGGGGTTCGCGAAACTTGATCTGATGAGCCAGGGAGGAAAGTTTTTCAAAGCGGCGGATTTCCGACTGGCATTCGGCGCAGGCTTCAACGTGTTGCTGGACTTTTTGGCGGTCTTGGCCGCACAGCTCACCGTCCAGCAACGCCATGAGGTCTTCACGGCAATTTTGGCACATAATCACAACCTTTGCTTCCAAAAATCGCAGGTGGCTGCATTTGATAATTTATAGGCATCGCGCGCCGGAAAAATTCTTGTTTTGTTCGTGGTGTTTGTTCAATGCGTCATGCCGTTCACGGCAATATTTCATCGCCGCGAAATATTGCGCCGCAGCAATGTAAACGATTCATGACGCCGCGAGTCACACCGAACGGAGTTATAATGTGTTGAGCGATGAGATGACGCCCGAAATGCCGCATGAGGAGTGCGGCATCGTGGCTGTATACAACCACTCTGAAGCCGCCAAACTGACTTATCTCGGACTCTATGCCCTGCAGCATCGCGGGCAGGAAAGCGCAGGCATCGTGTCCAGCGACGGCGAATGTCTCCACAGCCACAAAGGCCGCGGCCTTGTCGCGGATATTTTCACGCAGGAGGCTTTGCGCGCCCTGCCCGGCAACAGCGCCATCGGCCACGTGCGATACTCGACAACCGGCTCGAGCGTCGCGGCAAACGCCCAGCCCATCTCGGCCATCTACAAGGGCGGGGCGCTGGCAATCGCCCACAACGGCAACATCACAAACGCCGACGACCTGCGGGCGGAGTTGCAGGACCGCGGAGCGATTTTCCAGACGACGACCGACACCGAGATACTCGTCCACCTTATCGCGCAGGCCGGACCGCAGGATTTCGATGAGGCGCTCTTCATGTCGCTCATGCGCATGCGCGGCGCCTACTCGCTTCTGGTTGCCCGCCCCAACCGCATCATCGCGCTTAAAGATCCGCGCGGATTCCGGCCGCTGTGCTTCGGCAAACTCGACGAGGGCTATGTGGTCGCCAGCGAATCGTGCGCGTTTGACATCATGAACGCCCAGTACCTGCGCGAACTGGCGCCCGGCGAAATTCTCTCTTTCGCCGACGGCGCCGTGAAGGCATACAAACCGTTTCCGCCCGCCGAGCAGGCATTCTGCATTTTCGAATACATCTATTTCTCCCGCCCCGATTCGATGGCTCACAGCCGCTCGATCTCGGAACTGCGCCATCGACTTGGCGAACAACTTGCCGAAGAGCATCCCGCCGGCGCCGACGTTGTCATCGCCGTGCCCGACAGCTCAACCTCGGCGACGGTCGGCTACGCACAGCGAAGCGGAATCACCTATGACATCGGTCTGATCCGCTCGCACTACGTCGGGCGGACCTTCATCGAACCCGATCAATCCATCCGCGACTTCGGAGCGCGCATCAAATACAATCCCGTCCGCAGCGTGCTCGAAGGGCGTCGCGTGGTTGTCGTCGACGATTCCATCGTGCGGGGAACGACCAGCAGAAAAATCGTGAACCTCCTGCGCGGCGCCGGCGCGCGCGAGGTGCATTTCCGCGTCAGCGCGCCGCCGTGGCGCAACCCGTGCTACTTCGGCGTCGACACGCCCGAGCGCGGCAAACTGCTCGCGGCAAAGCTTGGCGGCGTCGAGGACATGCGCAAGTTCATCGGCGCCGATTCGCTCGGTTTCATCAGCATCGAGGGGCTCCTGCGGGCAATGCCGAAAACACTGAGCTACTGCATGGCCTGCTTCACGGGCAAGTATCCCAACGGCCAGAAACCCCAGGGCGAATACAACAAAGAAATCCTCGAAGTCATCGCAAAATAGCCTGATGCGATGACACGCTGATCAGTACTTTCCACAAATCCCTGCCGGCTTATTTCCCGCCGTCAAGATGCGCTTCATCCCTTCGCGGTTCATTTCCCATATCTGCTTCAGGCCCAGGAGTGTCAAATCACTGTCATGGCGCGTGATGTGCAGGGCAAAACTCAGGATGTCCTTTGATCCCCCGCCGGTCGCTACGACAGGAGTTTCATAGCCCAGTTCCTCCCACGCTCGTTCGATGATACGGTCGACAGCTCCGGCTGTTCCGATATAAAGGCCCGAGCGGATGCTCTCTATGGTTGTGCGACCAATGGCTTTCGAAGGCTGCTTGAATTTGATCAACGGCAGGGCGGCCGTGCCATCGGCCAGCGCCGTGGCGGAGAGTTTGATGCCGGTCAAAATGGCGCCCCCAAGAAATTCCCTGTTCCGCGAGATGACATCAACCGTGATCGCCGTGCCGGCATCAACAACGATCAGCGGTGCGCCATACGCGGAGGCTCCGCCCACGGCGCCCACCAGACGATCGACACCAACCTTTTTCGGCGCCAGATAACCGTTCTTCACGGGCATGTGCGTGTCCGACTTGACATGAAGCGTTTGCCCGCCAAACATCCTTTGCAGCGTCTGCATGGCGGCCTCGATAATGGCGGGCGCCACGGAACAGAATGCCGCCCCTTTGAAAGTCTTCCAATCCTTTGCCCCATCCCCCGCAACCTCACATGCCATGCGCGCGAACTGCTTGGCGGTCATGCCGCCGCCGTGGTCAAATTCATGCGGATGAACAACCGCCTGTGACAGGACGTCCCCTTCATACACTCCCATTTTGACGGATGAGTTGCCAATATCGATGACCAGCAGTTTCCCGGTTGTCATGGTTCCGATGCGCTCCCGGATCTGAGCATCCGCACATCCCCGCTATGAACAATGCGCGGCAACCCGCTCTCAGTCTGAATGACAAGCGCGCCTTCAGGTGTGACGGATATCGCCGTGCCGGCAATGGGGCCCGATGCCGTTTCAACCTCCACATGACGCCCCAGCGTGTCGCACAAAGCGTTCATGTGCCAGATCAGAGTCGTCCCATTGACAGGATTCAACATATTCTCCAACTGCCTTAAGACATGCGACAGCAGCGCCAGCAGCGGTATTTCGCGTCCCGCCTCCACTGCGAGCGAGCCGGGAGCAATTCTGGCATTGCGGGGCAGCTCCACATGCGACTGATTGACATTGATCCCAATCCCTGTCACAAGAAACTCGCGTTGTGAGGCGACGCATCGCTCGATAAGAATTCCCGCCGCCTTTTTACCGTTCACGAGGATATCATTGGGATATTTGATGCGCGCCTGAAGACCCGCGACGCTCGCGATGGCGAGACACACGGATACGGGCGCCGCCAGCGCGACAGCGCCATCACGCTCGGGCGTGTTCATTAAAATGAGCGAGAATAAGAGCGCCTTGCCCGCCGGCGCGTGCCATGCGCGCTGAAACCGTCCCCGGCCTGCTGTCTGGTGATCGGCTATCATAAGCGTACCGTCGACATCAGCGCTGCCTTGAGTCCGCTTGACAAGACGCTTTAACCAGTCCGATGTCGAATCAGCTTCATGTAAATGATAGATATGGCGGACAAGCGCAATCGGGCTGATCTGATCCATGATGTCTTCGCGCTTCATGATGATCCTCAGGGCTTGCGGGCAACACAGAGCAGGGATGTGCCGAATGGAAGGTCGTGCCGCGACAACCAGCTCGCTTCAGCATAAACAATGTTCCGGAGACACGCGTTGACAAACCGCGGCAACGGGAATTCATCCGTGCGCGACGGAGCGCCCGGACGGGCAAGCCATCGGCGCGCACACCGGTAAATCATCACCGGCACATAAACCGCCGAAAAGATGTGAGTATATTTGACCGGCTGGAATCCCGCGGTCTTCACCATCCGCAGAAACTCTTCTTTTTCATAGCGCCGTTTGTGATGAAGCGCCACGTCATGGGGACTCCACAAACCTTTGTGCGCCGGAACAGTCATGATGACAAGACCGCCGGGTTTCAGAGTCCGATACAGTTCATTCACAACCGCTTTATCATCATCCGCGTGTTCGATAACATCAATAGCGGTAATAATATCAATTGAATTCCCGCGCAGGGGCAGATAAATGGCGTTCCCCTGCATGGTGTTCTGCAATTTCCTTCCGCGGCAGTATGCGAGCGCCACCGGCGACATATCAAGGCCGACTGTCCAGCCCGCGGACTTCAAACCCTCAAGCAACATACCCGTGCCGCACCCCACATCAAGCAACCGCGGCTGGCTTGAAGGCTTGTCATCGCGAGAGATACTGATATTGTCCCGCAATGTGTTCAACAATATGCGGCGGCGGCCCTGAAACCACCAGTAAGTCTCCTCATGGGCGCGCATTCTATGGTATTCTTCTACATTCATCGCGTTTTCATAAGGCTTGAATTATCGGCTTTATGCCACCAATTTTATCATTGTTTGTCCGCGTTGCCGACTTTAGTTTACGTTATCTTTGTTGCGTCATACAATATTATCACTATTATCTCATGATTCGGGCAACATCCGCAAAGATGATGACCGAAAAAAGGTGGTGTGTGGTTTTGCGCCACGAAGCACATATCAGGCGAGGTTGATGAAACTCAGGCAAGATCAGCGCGGGTCAACGCTCATCATGGTGCTGGCGTTGCTGTCAATACTGATCTTTCTGGCGGCGGCGCTGGCTTACACATCGCGGCTTGAGAAGATCACAAGCGGCAATTTCGCGCGCGCCACGCAGGCGCGCATAGCCGCCGCGACCGGTCTGCCCCAGGCGCTCGCGCTCGCGCGCCCCGCCTTCAATCTCACAACAACACTTCAGCCATGGCGCCAGGCCGCGCTCGATCAGAATCTTGCCGCCGACTCAACAAAGAAAACGGCATCCTCCGGCCGCGCCTACCCCGCGTTCACAAACACCTCCACGGGACAAACCTCCAACACTCAGGATGGCGGCCAGCCTCAACCCTCCGCCGTTCAGATCAGCGACCTGTGCGCCCGCGTGAACATCAACACCGTGTCAAACCCGCAGGCGTTCGAGCGATTTCTGAGCGCGCTTTATGCCAGCGGGAATCCCAACACCATCGCCTCGGTGTCAAAGTTGCGCGCTCAGGCCATGATTGCATACCGCATTGCCGATTCCCGCGCCGCGGCCGCCGTGCTCACAACGACAACCCCTGAAGCCGATCTGCGCAAACTCCCGCCGGGCGGAACTCGTTATTTTTACAGTCTGGGTGAACTGTCGCACATCATGGGAGGAGTCAAACTCTTCGGATCGGAAGATGAAATCAAGGCGCTAAACAACTATATCACCGTGTTCTCGCAATCGCCGGAAATGTTCAACATAAGCGATGAATATGCCGTGCCAAAGCATCCGGTCGCGGAAATGGAAGTGAACCGGCTCCTTGACGTTCTCAAGCGCGCGTTTCCGGAGAAGGATCCGCGTCTGCTGATGCAATTTGCCGTCAATGCCGCGGATTATGCCGATCCCGACGATGTGCCAGCCGTCATGACCGATCCGCAACATCCTGAACCATGGAATGTCATCATCGGATGTGAGCGGACGCCGCTCATTTCCGAAGTCTATCCCGACTCTGTCACATATAAAGATGGGCGCGACGACGGCCAATATGTGGAGATTTACAATCCATGGGACAAAGTCATGGTCCTGCGCAACTGGCGGCTCGCCATCGCAGGCGGCATTTATGGATCACCGGGCATCGGCAGCGTGGTCATCAACACCGAAATTCCCCCGGACGGATATATCATCCTGACCGACAATTACGACCACCCGCAAACCGACGACTCCGCCGATTCCGGATGCTTTCTTTCCATTTTCGGCGCGCGCAAGGATGACGGCAAACGCAAGCTGATCGAAACGGCCGCCCTCAATCTCCCGGACAAAAACTCTTTCGTGGCATTGCTCGACGCGGAAGGACATCTGATCGACGTTTTCAGTTACATGTCGGCCGCCGCACCCAATTCAAAGATCAGCTACCAGCGCGACGATCCCCGCGTCCGATCGTTCAGTGTGGCACAGGCAACGCCCTTCGAAAAGCCGCCAAAAGGCATCTGCACCGCGCCGCCGCTGATGGAAAACGCCGTCCGGCAAGCATGGAAGAATGGCAATGCGCCCCTGGCCAGCCCCGCTGATCTGTTCAAAGTGTCAACCGCATACGCCGGTCTGCGCCAATCCGACGGCGCGACCGTCTACGACACTCACCCGTGGCAGGCGCCCGAATACGCGACAACGCCGGAGAACAAAACAACCAACCTCGACGCGAGAATCCTCGACGCGTTCACGGCCATCTCGCGCTCCGATGCGCGGGAAACAACCCTGCCGGCATCGGCTCAACGCGCCTCCCAGCGGCGAACGATGGACACCAAGACAGACACCACGCAATCCAAAGATCAGGCAACCTCAAGCGGCGTGCTTTATGCCTATGGCAGGCTCAATCTCAACACCTGTCCCAAATTCGCGTTGCTCAGCCTCGACACGGGTGACGCCAACCTGGCGCTCACGCAGGATTTCATCGACAAATTCGAAGCCTACCGCCTTGCAAAGCTGGCCTCTGGACGGCCGCCGTTCCGCAATATCAGCGAATTCTTCACCAAGTTCTTTCCCAATCCCGATGAAAAGCAGATGAAGGTCATCGAAAAACTGCTGAATCAGGTCACCGTCAGCTCAAGCTCATTCGAAATCATCGCTGAAAACCGGCTGCCCAAGGAAGACTCCGCCAGCAACAGCAAGAACACGAAAACCGCCGGCAGGGAATCCCCGCCGCGCGCCCGTTTGAAATGGACCGTGGCGCTCGATCGTGAGCCGTTCAGCCTCATCGGCTACAACATCGAGCCGTAGCCACCCCGCCATGCGGAAACCGGTCAGCGAGTACGCCATCAGGCGGACAACCACGGACAACCACGGACGAAGTATCATTTGATCATGTATTCGCATGCGGCTACACTTTGATGAATATCCGCTTCCTGTGGAGCAACCACATGATGGCGCACCAGACGGCCACATATGACAGGCCATAAGCGGCGGAGCTGACATAATCGCCGCACAAAGGCGCGAGCCATGATTTGAACAGCGTGGTGTAGAGCCATGTTTTCAGCGCGACCGGTTTGCCTTCGGGCCCCGTGAACTTGATGATGACAGTGGCATAAGCCGCCGCCGACGCGCAGACATAGGCCGCGATGGCGTTGGTTCCGAAGACGGTAAACGGGGCAGCCCACGCGGTCACCCGTTTGATGTCGATGACCCAGTAACACACCCCAAGCGACAACAGCGCCCAACCGCTCGTGAAAAGGACATAGGATGATGTCCACAGATTCTTGTTCATCGGGCATGAGTAATCCCACCACAATGCGGCGACCACGAGAAAATATCCCGGGACGAAGAGACCCGCGGCTTTTTCGTAATCGCCGCGTCCGCGCGAGCGCAGCCATGCTCCCGCAAGGCAACCCGACAGAGCGGTCACGACCGCGGGCAGTGTGCTGAGGAGACCTTCAGGGTCGTGCCCAACCCCGAGATTTTTATCGAATTGATAATTGTGAGGGCCAAGCAGGCGCGTGTCGAGCCAGCTTGCGAGATTATTCCATTCCGGATGAGCTGTTGATTCTCCAATAATGGGCGGATGCACAAATGTCATGAGCGCCCAGTAGCCGGCCAGCATAACAACGCACCAGATGGCTTGCCCGCGCGGGCCTGTCCACATGATGATAAGCCCCGCCGCAAGATAGCACAGCGCGATGCGCTGGAGGACGCCCATTGGCCGGAAGTATTCGCTGAAGGCCATGAATCCCAGAGAATTAAGGAACAGACCGAGCGCGAAAAGCACGACTGTGCGGCGCAGGATGGACGCGATCATGCCACCGGGGGTTGCGCCGCGCTCGAAATGTTTTGAGAAACTGAAAGGCATGGCGACGCCCATGATGAAGAGGAAAAACGGAAACACAAAATCCGTGGCCGTGCATCCATCCCATTTGGCGTGCCTGAGAGGAGCGAACACATGCCCCCAGTCGCCCGGATTATTGACCAGCAGCATCCCGGCGATCGTGATCCCGCGGAACACGTCAAGAGACGCAAGCCGTCCTGTTGTCGGAGTGGTTTGACGATCAGACATGACGCGCATCATGATCATGAAATTGAGGGCCCGCAAGGGTTAAGATTTCACAGGCTATCGCGAACCCGGAACAGTTATAACAAATGACCCAGGCGAGGCTGCCGCGCCGGCCGTCAAGACGCCATAATCCAAGGCGCAGGCGCTGCCCGCCAAGTTTTTCAATTCTTTTTAATGACAAAATGGCAGAGTTGCGGCCGGGCCGTGGCGCGCTGGACGGTCTCGATCCGCGCATTAAGGCTGTCCGTGCCGGTCTTGACCCGCCCGAAGCGCGCGGGCTGTGTGAGAGACGCGAAGGCTGTTTTGCGCGCGGAGGTGACGTCGGAGCGCGCGTCCGTCAGCGAGCGCAGCACGGCGGCCTGCGCGTCCCATGTGCCGCCAGGCTCCCATGCGTTTGTCGTGGCGGAGGCGATGTTGACGCCCGCCGCCAGGTCGCGGCTGGAATACTTCCCGATCACGCGGCCGTCGACGCCGATTTCATACTGCCCCTCATCAAGGTTGCGCACCGTGAGCATGTAACGGTTCAGTTGGTCGGGGATCGGAACAAAACGATAGGAGAGAATCCCCGCGAGTCCAAGGTTGAGCGGCAGTCCCTTGTCGAGGCGCGTGAACTCAATCCCGCTTGTATCGCCGCGCAGCCGCGAGACGGCGCATCCGGTTGTTAGCGCCGCATCCGGCCGCCGTGCGTCGATGTCAACTGCGGAAACATCGGCGGGCGCGCCCAATCCTTTCAGGATCGCATAGGCCATGGCAATCTGACCGTATTCGTTCAGGTGCACCGTGTCCTCCGCGTGCAGGGAGGTTTTTGTCTTGGGATCGGTCGTTTGATCGTTGGCTTTCCAGACTTTCTTCTGTATTTCGCGCATTGTCCGCTGGACATCGATGGCGCCGCCGCCAAGCGAGCGCGAGAGCGCCATGCCCTCGTCGCACATCTTCTGCAGAAAGCCTGTTTCGCTTTTGAAGGGATCGGCGCCGGTGATGGCCGCCGAACAGATGAAAACGCGCGCGCCGCGCTTTTTGCACTGCTCGACGATGCCGCGGATTCCGTCGAGGTAGATGCGCTTGTGCTCGTCGTCAGCCTTCATTCCCCATCCGATGTCGTTGACACCGTAAGCCACAGTGACAAGTGTGGCGCCGCGGCTGAGCACATCGCGTTCGAGGCGCTTCAGCCCTCCAGCCGCGGTGTCGCCCCCCCAGCCGGCATTGATGAAGCGGACTTTTCGTTCCGGGAAACGCAGCAGTGTATAGTTCTCGATGATTTTGCCGTAAGTTTGCGCCGCCGTGATGCTGTCGCCGAGAAATACGACCGTGTCGCCGTCGCGTATCTCAAAATCGCCGCATAGGCAGTTCGCACACACAAGAAACAGGATGATTGTGAAACAAACGCGCATGTCAGTCTGGCTCCTTTTCCGTTTGATCATATTCCTCCACAAGAGCTTCCCATTGCGCAATGGAATCCGGTATGTTTTTTTCCAGCGCACGCCCCTCGGCGGCGATTTCCGGCGTGATCCTTCCCGACGCATAGGCGCCGGGATCAGCTTGGAGCGCGTGGATTTCGGTCAGGCGTGTTTCCATTTGCCCGATGTCCCGCAGCAGCTCCTGGATATGCGCGCGCAGCTCTCTGCGTTGTTGCATCCATTGCTGACGCCGCTGTGTGCCGGCGCGGCGTGATTCTTTGCGGTCAAGGTTGGCCGCATGGATGGCCGCGATGGCCCCCGCCGGATGGAATGCGGAAGGGGCAACGGCGGGTTTCTGAACATGGCGCGCGCCCCTTCCGCGCAACATGACCTCTTCATTCGCGCCCGTCTGCCGCGGCGGACCCGCTCCTTTTCGGTAAAGGTAATCGGTGTAATTTCCCAGATACAGCGTGATGCTGCCGCCGCCCACCTCGACGATCTTGTTCGCCACCGCGTCGATGAAATATCTGTCGTGCGAGATCATGACGAGGGTCCCGGGAAAATCGCGCAACGCCTTCTGCAGAATTTCGCGCGTTGACATGTCGAGGTGGTTCGTTGGCTCGTCCAGCAGCAGGAGATTTCCGCGTCTGAGCATGAGCCGCGCCAGCGCCAGGCGCGATTTCTCGCCGCCGCTGAGCACGCCCACCGGCTTGAGGACGTCATCTCCCGAGAAAAGGAAGCAGCCCAGCAGCGCGCGCAACTGCTCGTCTGTCTGCGATGCCCCGGGCGGACGCGCCTCCTCAATGACCGTGTTTTCCGGATTGAGCGTGTCGATGCGGTGCTGTGAGAAATATTCCGTCTGCGCGCGCGGATCGGGCAGACGGGCGCCCTCATAATCGAGCACACCCGCGCATATCTTGAGCAGTGTTGACTTGCCCGCGCCATTCGGCCCGATGAGCGCGATCTTGTCGCCCTTTTCGACAACGAGGTTCACGTCGTGGAACACGCGGTTGCCGTCGTATGCCTTGCTCATGCCGCGCAACTCAAGCACGCGCCTTCCGCAGGGCGCGGGATCAGGAAAGCGCAGACGCGCGCGCCGCGAGCCTGGAGGCAACTCCACCAGCTCCATCCGCTCGAGCATCTTCAGCCGGCTCTGCACCCCGGCGGCCTTTGTGGCCTTGCAGCGGAAGCGGTCGACAAACTCCTGGATGCGCGCGATCTCGCGCCGCTGGTTGTCATATTGCCGCGAGAGCTGCTCCTCCTCCATCTCGCGTTGTGTGAGAAAGCGCGAATAATTGCCGGAGTACGAGCGCATGCGCTTCTGCCACAGCCATGCCGTGCGCGTCGTGACGCGGTCGAGAAAAAAACGGTCGTGGCTCACAACGATGAGCGCCCCGGCGAATCCCGACAGGAATCCCTCGAGCCATTGGATGCTCTCAAGATCAAGGTGGTTTGTCGGCTCATCGAGCATGAGCAGATCGGGACGTTCCAGCAACAGGCGCGCGATTTGGGCGCGCATCTGCCAACCGCCGCTGAACTCAGCCAGCGGGCGGCTGAAATCATCATCGGAAAATCCCAGCCCCGCCAGCGTCTTGCGCGTATCGGCCTCAGCCCCGCCAGCGTCGTGGTGAAAGACGTGTTTTTCCAGCGCGTGTGCGCGCTCCAGCAGCGCCGCGTGCTCCGTCTCCGCAGCATCATGAAGCCGCTCATAAACCAGCTGGATTTCCGCGCCTGTCCGCTGTTCCCGCTCGAACGCCTTCATGGCCTCAAACAGCACCGTGCCGTCGCCGCTTGTGGCGCGGATTTCCTGGCGCAGGTATCCGATCCGCGCGCCCCGCCGCGCGACAACCTCGCCGGCATCCGGCCTGGCCTCGCCCGCGGCAAGCCGCAGCAGCGTGGTCTTGCCCGTGCCATTGTCGCCGACAAGCCCGACCCTCTCGCCCGGTTTGACATGCCACGACAGACCGTTCAGCAGTTCACTGCTGCCCGCGAAGTAACGTATGTCAATAAAGCGGATCATTCAATAAACGAGAGACAAACAGGTTTACGCATCAACTTGCTGATGCTTCGATGAAATACCACAGTTACCAGGTTTGCTGGCACAGATGGTTCACAGGTCCGGCCTCGCGCCCGATGATGCGGCCTTCTGCGATGGCCTTGTAAACAAAACGCCGCGCCATGTCAACTGCCTCGTGGACACTGTGCCCGCGCGCCAGCCCGACGCAGATGGCCGACGCCAGCGCGCATCCGCTGCCGTGCGCCGTGCGGCTGGCGATACGCCGCGAACGCAGACGCGACGCCGTCACGCCATCGTAAAGCACATCCGTCACAGTGCCCGGTTCGTACTCAACATCGCCGCCCTTCACAAGCACAGCCGCCGCGCCCATCCCGTGAATCGCGCGCGCGGCGCGCTCGGCGTCTTCGATCGCGCGGATTTTGACGCCGGTAAGAATTTCCGCCTCGGGCGCGTTCGGCGTGGCCACGGCGCATAATGGAAGCAGCCGCCCGCGTACAGCATCCACGGCATCCTCCTCCAGCAAGCGCGCGCCGCTTGTGGAAACCATCACGGGATCGGCGACAAGCGGAAACCGCGGCCGGCGCCCAAGCTCGCCGGCCACCGCCCGCACAATGTCCGCGTTTGCCAGCATGCCCGTCTTGGCCGCGTCGCAGCGGATGTCATCCAATACTGTCGCAAGCTGAAGCCGGACGAAATCTGCCGGAACGGCGTGCACGCCGCGCACCTCGCCCGTGTTCTGCGCTGTGAGCGCGGTGATCACCGCCATCCCATAAGCGCCAAGCACGGTGAACGTCTTCAGGTCGCCCTGAATTCCCGCGCCTCCGCACGAATCGCTGCCGGCTATTGTTAAACAATGGGGAATAATCATTTGATTATTCAATAAACAACACATTGAAATTCTCTTCACGTTGACGCGCAATCCGGCCGCAGACTTTCCCGGGCGGAGATGGATGCGCGGCGCGCGGTTGAATGCCGGAGTGGCGGAATGGCAGACGCAGAGGACTCAAAATCCTCCGTGGGCAACCACGTGTGGGTTCGACTCCCACCTTCGGCACCAAACGATTCTCCTACGATCATCTTTTCAACCCCTCCTTCGCAACCGAAGTGTCGCGGGTCTGCGCGATCTTGAGATCATTGCGGCGGAGGGCGCGCATGTGCTGGCCTCTCCGGCCCCCCCGCTTAAATTTCACAAGTATTGAGCGCCCCGGGAACCCCGCGCGCTCCCAGAATTCATCCATTCCAAGGTGGCGGTCATGAACCATGGCCAGGATGGCCATGCCACAACAATTAAATTGAGATGCGCTCAATTTAATATTGACTTGGCCGTTTCGCCATCCAAAATGATTTTAGATAACGATCTGACAATTGTCATGGAGGATATGAAAATGTTCACATCACGGAGTTATTGCGGATGTGGTTTGCGGATGTGGGTGGGGCTGTTGCTGTGCGCGGCGTTGGGCGCGATAGTGACAACGGGACAGGCAGAACCCCGGCAGACTGCGGGAAAGCCCGTTGCGGAAATTCTCAAGACTGACGGCAGCCTGGATCTGACGAGAGGTTTCTCGGGCAGCCTCGATGTGCGCGGGTTCAATATGATCACGGATACCGTCGGCGGATCGCCGCGGTTCGTGCCAGCGGGATCGGGCGGCGGGGAAGGGGCGGGCGACCCCGCGCTCATGTCGCCCGGGATCGCAAGCGGCAGCGACGACGATGTGTACTGGGACGATCGGTTTGTCCCGCCCGGAACGAACTTTGGCACCGTCAATGCCGCGGTCGCGGATGGAGCAGGCAACCTGTACATCGGCGGCACCTTCACGATGGCGGGCGGGGTGACGGTGAACGGTATAACCAAATGGAACGGCTCATCGTGGTTGGCGCTCGGGACCGGGATGAACAGCCAGGTCAATGCCCTTGCGGTGATCGGGAGCGACCTCTATGCGGGGGGCTGGTTCGATATGGCGGGCGGGGTGAGCGCGAAATACATTGCCAAGTGGGACGGCTCGTCTTGGTCAGCGCTGGGGAGCGGCATGGATTACGTGGTCTCTGCCCTTGCGGTGAACGGGAGCGACCTTTACGTTGGAGGCGACTTCTCGACAGCGGGCGGGGTGAGCGCGAGTAATGTCGCGAAATGGAACGGGTCGTCTTGGTCAGCGCTGGGGAGCGGGATGGGCGGCACTGATCCCTATGTCCGTGCCCTTGCGGTGAGCGGGAGCGACCTCTACGTCGGGGGCGATTTCACATCGGCGGGCGGGGTGAGCGCGAGTAATGTCGCGAAATGGAACGGGTCATCTTGGTCGGCGCTGGGGAGCGGGATGGACGATTCTGTCTTTGCCCTTGCGGTGATCGGGA
>JAPLSQ010000043.1 GCA_026398535.1 Candidatus Sumerlaeota bacterium
CGTGTGCTCTTCCGATCTCAAATCGATTGAAGCCGGGCTGATTCTTTCGGAACTGATACTGCGCCGCCGCCTGGTGATTTCCCGGACGATGGCGATCTTTTCCAAATGCTTCAGACAGGACGTCACCGTGTTTGGCGACAACCCGGTCTTCTCCGCCGCCTTGGGAATGGTAATCAGCGGATTGCGAAGCAACGCCGCGTGAATCTGAAGCGCCGATCCCGCCAGCCGTCCCATTCCCCGAATGACCTTGCGGTGGCGCTCGGACAGCGCCTCCAAACTCCGAATTGTCTCGACGGCCTCGTGGGCCGTGTCGCCAACCGCCGTCACGAAGAATTCCACCCAGGATTCCCAGTCCCCGTCCACGCGAATGGCCTGCAGCAAGTCATAATAGGTCTTGCGGTAACGTTTGAAATACAGGCTCAGGTAAAGCAACGGCTCACGAAGAACCCCCTCGGAGTTCAGGAGCAACGTAATCAACAGCCTTCCTATCCTGCCGTTGCCGTCCAGGAAGGGATGGATGGTCTCGAATTGCGCGTGAGCCAGTGCGGCCTTGATCAGGATGGGAGACCGCACGGGCCGGTCATGCAGAAACATCTCCAGGCTACCGAGACACTCCGTCAGACGGTCAGGCGGTGGCGGCACAAAAACGGCGTTACCCGGACGCGTTCCCCCAATCCAGTTCTGGCTGCGGCGGAATTCCCCGGGCGACTTCCCCTCGCCACGTCCCTTCTTCAGCAAGACCTTGTGGATGTCGCGGATCAACCGGAGCGAAAGCGGGAAATCCCCGCGCAATCGCGCCAATCCGTGCTCCAATGCCGCCACATGGTTCGACACCTCGCGGACGTCATCCAGAGGAACTCCCGGGGCTTCCTCCAGCTCAAACAGCAGAAGATCTGAAAGCGACGACTGGGTTCCCTCGATTTGCGAGGAAAGCACCGCCTCCTTGCGCACATACATGTAGAGAAACAGCGAGGGATCCGGCAGCAATAGCGTCAGGCTGTCCAGACGACCCAAAGCCAGCAAGGCCTGATCCATCTTATCCCGCAACCCGGGCGAAACCTCCAACGGCGGCTTGGGCGGAAGAGCATCGGGAACAAACGCACGGCAACATTCCCCCACCGTTGCGATCGTGAGATATTTTCCGCTGGGGCCTCGTTTCATGATCCGGTTCCTACTGCAATTTTTGCGGCAAACCAAACCGCTGCTGCAAATTTGGGCTTATTTTGCGGTAGCGCCCCCCAAAGTCAAGCCGGATGTGAACGGCTTTCCTCCTCACCCCCGCTAAAAACATGGGCGGACTTGCGCGCCAAGATCGAGTTGTTCATTGCCGAATGGAATGATCGTGCCCATCCATTCAACTGGTCGACCAAATCGGTGGCCAAAGTAATGGCCTAAGCACCATTTGAACTGGCAACATCATTTTTACCCCCATATTGTGTTTCGGTGTACTAAGTGAACAGTATTGTCCTTAAGGCAGCATCGTTACAGGATTTTATGAGCAAATATTATGCCAGAAAACGCGTGCAGCGTTTTTCAGAGGTTCCAACAATATGAACTTTTATAACATTCCGTTCCTTGATGGCAAGATAAAATAGGGCGTTCAATAACTGTGGGGCGCATTTTGATTGGGTTATGGTTCTTGAGGGAGAACGCATTGGATTGCCTTCCCCCTCGGCTCTCCGGTTGGCGGTGTGTTGCACTTGAAGTGGCAGGACGCCACCCTGAAGCGATTAAGCGGATTGTCATGTCATCAAATCAAGATGCGCTCAATGACTGCGGACAGTATTGATTGTATATGTGGCGCCATCAGTTTCGACAAGAATAGCGCCGGCCTGATCCGTGCGATATATCATCGCCCCCGCCTGTTTTAACCGGCCAACAACAGCAGGATCAGGATGACCGAAACGGTTATGACGGCCGCATGAGATGATCGCGGCGCGCGGATTCAAGGCGCTCAATAATCCGTCCGTGGTTGCGGAACGACTGCCGTGATGCCCGACCTTGAGAATGTCGCACTGGCCAAGTCCCCGCGCAATCAAGCGCTTTTCAGCCGCTGATTCGGCATCACCCATGAGGAGCGCCGAAAAACGGCCATACGATATCCTGAGAACAACAGACTGATTATTGTCTGATTTTGTTGCGCTTGATGCCACATCTTCAGGATTTATGATATCTATGGCCGTATCCGGTCCGAGTTTGAAACTGTTCCCCGCAGTCACAACCGCCCGCGCGATTCCAGCGGCCTGGCATTGATTTTCAATATCTTGCATGAGAATATTGTTTGGGTCGCCGCCCGGTCCGGTGACAAGCGTCTTCATGCAGCCGGCCTCTATCAAGGCCGGTATTCCGCCCACATGATCTGCATCCCCGTGAGTCGCGATCATGCTGGCGGCCTGGCTGGCCCCCAAAACGCGCAGCATTGGAGCAACAACAATCCGTCCGGCATCCGGTTTCTGGTTGCCCGCGTCAATCACTATGGTTTGGCCTCCTGCCGTTTGAATGATGGTGGAATCGCCCTGTCCAACATCAAGGAACCAGATGCGCAACAACCCGTTGTTACGTGCCAAGGCAAGCGACAACATGACAAGCGCAAGCGCAACAACCAGATGAATGGCAAGCCGCGCGAAACTCTTTTTCGGGAATTCCGGGGTGTCGCGGCGTATGAAATAATAACCAGACAACATGACAAGATAATATCCGGTCACAGCCCATAACGGCGGTTTGGCTGTTCTCAAGATTGCCCACTCCTGAAGCGCGGTGAGCCGCGAAATCTCGTAAATTGCTTTCATGACCATTGCCGTTGCAGCCCCCGCCAGCCGGCCTGCCTCATCGTTCAACGATCCAAGCGCGATCGTCGTCACGGTTCCGCCCAATACCGGCATGGACAGACCCGCCACCACCATGTTTGCCAGCGGCGAAAGCAGGTTGATCTGCTGAAAATATAACAGCTGGAGCGGCAGCAGCATGAGCATGACACCGAGCGCGATGCAGATGCCGGCTTTGCACCACTTCCACCCCGGCATCATCAACCGGTCGGATTTCCCGCCGTCATCCAACGGCCAGATCCATTGTTCAAGCAGCGGGGTGAAGACAATGATGCCGAAAACACACATGACGGATAAAATGAAACTCGCCTGCCACAAAGCAAGCGGTTCGGTCAGCAGTATCAGCCCCACGCCGAATGTCAGCGAACTGATGACATCAACTTCCCGCTTCATCCAGTACCCCGCAGTGATGGCCAGCACCATGAAAAGAGCCCTCTCGGCCGGGGCCACGAAATCCAGCATGAGAACATAAAGGAACAGGACCAAGGAGGTGAGCGTCCACGAGATTTTATGGGCGAATCGCATGCTCCGGAAAAGAATCTGCAGAACAAATGCAAATAAGCACACATGCAGTCCGCTGACGGCAAACAGATGCATGGTGTTGCTGTCGCGGAAAATCCGCTGGTCGGCATCGGTGAGCAGACTCCGTTCATTGAACAACATCGAAACAACCATTCTCCCCTCGTGCGCGGGCATGTTGTCGAAAATCAGCGCGCGCGAGTAACGGCGGGCCTGATACAGAATACCGTTAATTGCAGGCAACAAACCGGAGGGATGATCTGCCCGCACGGCAAGCCGCGGCGAGGAAAGACGCGACACAGCATAAACACATTGTAATGACAGCGTCTCTGAATAGTCCGGCAGAAAGAAATTGGAAAAGCCCTCAGGGTGTTCCACGGGAGCAAGAAAGCGGACGCGCTCCCCCGGGGTAAAAAGTCCCTCTGCTCCGCGCGTTGACGGGACGGAAACGGTCAACCGCAACTTGCCCGGAAGATTGATGTCCAGTGCGCCGCTTGTGACAGCAACATCCTTCAATGTCATCTTATACCGTTCAGTGTCACCCTCGTCGATTGCCGGACTCACGATTCCCGTGACCAAATGCGCCTTGCGATCGTCGAGAGTTTTCACAATCGCGCGCGCCGAGGATTGTTCGGCAAGAATGCCCGACATGCGGAGGCAGCCGGCGGCAATAAATGCGCCAAGCAACAACGGAGTGCATTCTCTGCTTCGCATCCATAGGACGCCACCCGCAACAAGCAGTGATCCGCAGGCGATAATAAAACAAACCGGACTGAACGGCCAAAGGTCGCGTGTCATCCAAAGCCCAAGCACATAAAAGCACAACGCGGGAACAAGCGGACGCTTAAAATAATCCATGCATAATGGCTGACGAATTTGACGGCGGGAATCAAGTATTCCCGAAGATGAGGAGTTCGGGATTATGTTATTCTGGACCATTGTAAAAGTAGCGTTCAAAAGCATCGCGGCCAACAAGATGCGATCGTTCCTTACGATGCTGGGCGTCATCATCGGCGTGGGAGCTGTGATCGCCATGCTGGGCTTGGGCGCGGGCACGCGCGAAAAAGTCATGGAGTCGGTCAAATCCATGGGCGCCAATCTTCTGGTCATCCGCGCCGGACAGCGCGCGTCGGCCGGCGTCATGAGCGGCACACAGCAGAATCTCAAGCTCGAGGATGCCGAGGCTGTCCTGACCCAGGTTCCCGAAGTTGCCCTCGTCTGCCCGGAGGTCAGCGGCAGATACCAGGCAAAATACATGAATAAGAATGCACAGACCAACGTCACCGGAAGCGCCATCACGTACTTCAAGGCCCGCAATTTCCAGATCGAAAAAGGCCATTCCTTCACCGAAGGCGACGTTAACCGCCAGGCGCGTTTGGCTGTCATAGGGGCTAAAACCGCAACGGATTTGTTCGGCGACCAGGAACCCGTTGGAGAAACTATCAAAATCAAAGGTATCAATTTCATGGTTGTCGGCGTGACCAAATCCAAAGGCGACCAGGGATGGTTCAATCCCGATGAGATGCTCGTCATACCCTACACGACGGCGATGAGCCAGGTGATGGGACGGGACTTCCTCGGCTCGATTTACGCGCAGGTGCGCGACGGCGAGGACATGATCAAAACACAGGAGAAAATTAGCGCCGTCATGCGCCGGCAACACAAAACACAGGCCAGCGCGCCTGACGATTTCACTATCCGCAATCTTCAGGAAATCACCGATTCGCTCAATCAGGTGTCAAGCATCTTCACAATGCTGCTCGCGGGAGTTGCCGCGGTTTCATTGCTTGTCGGGGGAATCGGCATCATGAATATCATGCTTGTCACAGTTACAGAACGCACCCGCGAAATCGGCGTCCGCAAGGCCATCGGCGCGCGCAAGATCGACTTGATGTCCCAATTCCTGCTTGAAGCCGTGACCATCAGCCTCACGGGCGGTTTGATCGGCGTGCTTTTCGGTGTGAGCGCCATCGTTGTATTCAACTATATCACGGCCGAGGTTTCGGGAGCTGCATTCGGAGCGAAAATTCAGGCCGGCCCGATTCTTCTCTCCTTCTTCTTCTCCGTGCTCGTCGGCGTTTTCTTCGGGTGGTATCCGGCCCGAAAAGCTTCGCGCCTCGATCCCATCGAAGCGCTCAGATACGAGTGAATCAAGGCGGACCCCGCATGCTTGCGCGGTTTCAGGAAGACCGCATATACAAGGCCGGGCTTGGGAGCATCTATAAAAAAACGCTCGAAGCGCAACGCCTTACTGCTGAGGAGGGGGTGATTCTTTATGAGTCGCGCGATCCCCTGTCCGTTGGCGCGATGGCGAATATCATCCGGGAGCGCAAGAACGGCAACTTCGCATGGTTCAACCAGAACATGCGCATCGACTATACCAATATATGCGATAAACGATGCGAGTTCTGCGCGTTCAGCCGCGCCTCTGGCGACACCGGCGCATACACGCTATCTCCGGAAGAGATTGAAAGCTTCGCGTCACAGCCCGAACACGATGGCGTCACCGAGGCGCACATCGTCGGCGGTGTGAATCCGGGCCTTCCCTTCGATTATTACCTTGAACTGTTGCGCACCGTGAAGCGCGCCAGACCCGCCATTCATCTCAAGGCATTCACCATGGTGGAAATCGATCAGATCATCAACCTGTCGCCATTGAGTCCGCCCGAAACCATGGATGCGCTGATTGACGCGGGGCTTGATTCATGTCCCGGCGGCGGGGCTGAAATACTGTGCGAACGAATTCACCGCACACTGTGCCAGCGGAAAATCCCCCCGGAAAGGTGGCTTGAATTGCAACGCATGGTTCACCGGCGCGGACTGCGCACAACCGCAACCATGCTTTATGGCCACATTGAAACCGCGGCCGAGCGCGTTGAGCACATGATTAAATTGCGTCAGCTTCAGGATGAGACAGGAGGATTCCTCGCGTTCGTCCCGCTCGCGTTTCATCCGCTGAACACCAGGCTCAGCCATATTTCCTTCCCAACCGCCTTGGATGACCTGATGAACATCGCCGTGGCGCGCCTGATGCTCGACAATTTCAATCACATCAAGGCTTACTGGATCATGCTGACGCCATCGGTTTCCCAGATCAGCCTCAGTTATGGCGCCGACGATATGGACGGAACAATCATGCGTGAAACCATCGCCCACGAAGCCGGCGCGCGCACACCGCCCATGCTGTCCGTCGAAAGGCTTGTGGCTCTCATCCGCGAAACAGGCCGCACACCCGCCGAACGCGATTCAATCTACAACCCCGTCCGTGTCTACAATGCATGACAATCAGGAGGCATATCGTCACCACTGCCTGAAATCCGATCAAGATTCCGATATCGCGTCATTTGCGGCATCAGGATATCCAAGCGGGGACAGATGGCCGGCGTTGGGCAGAATGACAAGCGGGGAATTTCTGATTCGCTCGGCAAGCAATCTGCCGCACTCAACGGGCGTCACGCTGACATTTTCGCCATAGATCATCAGCACAAGATCATTTAACCGCGACGGAAACCAAACCTTTTACTCTCATCCGCAATCTAATATCACAGCAACAACATTTCTGGAGAACAAACATGAAAGCAGATTCCTTCGAGATTATTGATCACCCTGAGCGCGAAGAAACAACGCGCCTTCAGCCGCGCAACGGCTTCACGCTTGCCGCTGTGTTTACAACGGCATTGTTGATGGCTTGTGCGCCCGCGTTTTCACTCGGCATTCTGGTGCCCCGCGAACCTGAATTGTCAGCCATCAGGCAAAGCGAAGCGGAGGTGCGCGCCGAGATCAAAAACAACATCGCCCGCACACGCGTCGTGCAGGAGTTCTACAATCCCAACTCCCGCCAGCTCGAGGCGGACTTCCTGTTTCCCGTCCCGCGCAACGCCAATGTGACTGATTTCGTGCTCTACCTGAACGGCAAACCAGTCAAGGGCGAGGTGCTGGAAAAGGAAAAGGCGCGCGAGATATACGAAGGAATCGTCCGCCGAATGAAGGATCCCGGCCTGCTCGAATGGATCGATTACAACCTGTTCAAGGTTCGAGTGTTTCCCGTGCCCGCCAACGGCACCCAGAAAATAGAACTGGAATTCGCGCAGCCGCTCGAATCCGACCAGGGCATGTTCAAATACACGTTCCCTCTGAAATCTCCAGGCGGCGCGGCAATCGAACCCCGCGATGGAAAAAAGGAGCAAATTAAATTTTCCGTGGACATCATCAGTGACGAACCCGTGCGCAACATCTACTCCCCTTCCCATAATATCGACACAGACATGAAGGATCCCAAGCGCGCGCATATGTCCATGAACAGCATGTCTCCCGCCTCCAAGGGCGATTTCATTTTGTTTTACGAGTATTCCAAAAAGGACGTGGCGTTGAGTCTGCTGGCCAGCCGTTCAGGCGCTGAGGACGGTTGTTTTGCCCTGATGCTCAGCCCGCAGTGGCAGGCGGATCCGGCCACAACAACGCCAGCCGATATGTGCTTTGTCATCGACACAAGCGGCTCGATGCAGGACGGCAATAAAATCGAGCAGGCACGAAAAGCGCTTTCCTACTGCGTCAGCCAACTCCATGAGGCCGACCGTTTCAACATCATCCGCTTTTCCACGGAAACCGAGAGGTTCCGCGACACGCTCGTTTCCGCAAGCAAACAGAATGTTGAAGATGCCAGAAACTGGATCGGGAAGCTCGAGGCGCGCGGAGGCACAAACATCAGCGAGGCTCTTGGAACCGCGATCAGCATGGCTCCTTCTGGAGACGACTCGAAAACCACCGGCGGCGCGCAACGCATCTGCACCATCGTGTTCATCACGGACGGGTTGCCAACTGTTGGCGTTACTGACGCCGGACGAATACTGGAAGAGATGAAATCCAAGAACACGAAGAACGTCCGTATTTTCGCGTTCGGCGTGGGATATGACGTCAACACGAAACTGCTTGACCGCCTTGCTGATGAGACCCGCGCTTCATCGGAATATATCAAGCCGGGACAGGACATGGAGCTGCCAATATCCAAATTCTTCGACAAGATCGCGCGCCCCGCGATGACAGAGCTCAAACTCGACATCACGGCGGTTGACGCCTATGATATGTATCCAAAACAACTCCCCGACCTCTTCTATGGCACACAACTCACCATCTTCGGCCGCTATAAGAAACCCGGCCCCTCCGCCATCAAACTCAGCGGCGTCACAGGGGGGAAATCTGCCGAATGCGTTGTGGAGAAAACGTTCCCTGAGAAGGAAACGGCTAACGAATTCGTCGAGAAACTGTGGGGAACCCGCAAGATTGCCTACCTGCTCGATGAGATTCGCGCCCATGGCGAATCGCCGGAATTGAAGGACGAGGTCGTGCGCCTGGCTAAGAAATATGGCGTGGCCACTCCTTACACTTCATTCCTTGTCACGGAAGACACTCCAATTGATCAGTCACGCGACCGTGTGTTGCGTTCCAAGGCTGATCAGTCACGCGACACTGGGTTGCATTCCAAGGCTGATCAGTCACGCGACACTGGGTTGCATTACGAGTTGCGCATGCGTCCTCCTCCGATGCCGATGCCGATGCCGCCTGCATCTCCTGCGCCTGCGGCAAGCGCAGCGGGATCAGCAACGGCTCGACTCAACTTGAGTGCCGAAAGCGGCGAATCGGCCGTGGCGGCGGCATCAAAAATCGCCTATATGAAAAAGGCGTCTGTGGCGAGTGAGGAGCCGGCACAACAAGGCTTTCGCTCAGCAGGCGGCAAAACATTCCTGCTTGAAAATGGCACATGGATCGACACGGATATCACTCCAGGCATCAAGCCCGTTCTGACCATCAAATACCTGAGCGACGCCTATTTTGCCGCGCTCAAGATTAATCCGGCTCTGAAAGATATCTTCGCACTTGGCGAAAAAATCCGCGTAAAACTGCCGGGTTGTCTGCTTGAAATCGGACCCGATGGCAAAGATCGCCTTGATACCGGCGACGAAAAACTCCTGAATACAAACTGACGGAATGAAAATGTGATTGCCGTGTAGTGCAAAAAGCGGTTGTGCGGAACGATTTGTGCCTTCATAAAGCGCCGCATTGCACGGGCCTATAGCTCAGCTTGGTTAGAGCGCGCCCCTGATAAGGGCGAGGTCGGTAGTTCGACTCTACCTAGGCCCACCATTTTTTCGCGTCCGCCACCCCCCCCTCTTTCTCCCCCGCCTTGCGGGCTCACATAATGCGCTTCGGAAGATCAGTTATCCGACACAAGGTTATAAACGCGGAGTTCAAGGCGGTCGATAAGAACATTGCCCTTTTCCAGGTAGGCATTCGTGCCGCCGCTGATGGTGTCGAGGATATCGAGACCGAAGCGCAGAGCGCGGTCGCGTCCGGCAGCAAAATCCGGCGATCCCGGACCGGGCAACGCGCTGATGAGCGGCATTTTTGCGGCGATTGTGGAACCGGGCACATCCGGCCTGATATCCTGGCACATAGGAGTATGAACGATCATTGTGTACCACCCGCCGTTTTCGCCGGTCGGATTCTTGTCGGGATTCATGCATCCTATTCCCGGCAAGGTCTGCTGCGCGATGAGCTGAGTGGCGGATCCATTGGTCGGGTAAGCGCCGCCTGTCTCGAATTTCTGTGACCAGCCATAGCCAATCGAGCGGGCGCGCATTCTTATCTGCGCCTGCTGGTTGGTGTATTGTGTGGAAGTGAGATGCCACCGCACAACATATTGCTTGTTCTCCTCAGCGCGGACAAGCGACGGAATGTCATTGTAATCCTGCGGAGGATTGAAATTGCGTGAAGGCGCGCCGACGCGCTCCGCTGGAACATTGGCGCAGTCGAGCATCACTCCCACACTTACGATCTCTGTGATCGTGGGCAACTGCGCGGGAGGATCGGGCGCGACGACAGGAAAACTTCCGGCCGCCCCCGGTATATAATTCACCTTCTGCTCGTCCGCCGTGAAATAGGCTGCAAGGTCAGTATATGTGTAGACCTTTGATGGCGCCACCAGTCCTTCGGCGATAAGCGAGCGCGGATAGGTTCCAATGACACTTTCGCACAGGCAGAT
The DNA here is from genome assembly GCA_026398535.1 of Candidatus Sumerlaeota bacterium. GTDB lineage: Bacteria > Sumerlaeota > Sumerlaeia > Sumerlaeales > Sumerlaeaceae > JAPLSQ01. The sequence continues at coordinate 10,384 of JAPLSQ010000043.1, forward strand.
CGCGCCCATGAATTGCGGCTGATCGCCGTAGACATCGAATACGCGCTGAAATCCCTCGCCGCCGCTGCTCAGGAAAGGCACATCCACGGGATCAATATCCACTCGATAAAGCGACGGCCGGGCTGGATCCTGTGTCGGCGCCAGTTCCTGTGTGGTGGGATCGGCGCCAGAATTATTGTTTGTATGAAACACTTCGAGCATCGAATTGACGGCATAACGGTTCTGCAAACGCAGGCGCAGGTTGGGAATCAGGTTCTTCTGGCCAAAGGGCGTCTGCCCAGCGGCATAAATATAGAACTTGCCGCGCACAACCTTGTCGGCGCCAACCGACGCATATGGCAGCCATTCGCTGTAATTGGACTGCCACGTCCCGCCGCGGAATTTGCCCGCTTCGGCTCCGATGCTTGCATAAAGCGAGTGATTCGCGGGATCATAAGCACGCCACCCGCCATAACCTGAACTGAACGACCAGCCTTCAGGTCCCGCCGAATAGGGATCGCCCGTCGTGAAACGGTCGTCCTGTCCGGCCGCGAATCCGCTCACCGTGGCGATATTGATCGTCCAACCGCCGGCAATATATCCGGAGTCTTCCCCGCTGTCGTCGACGATGAACAGCTTCCAATCACCATTGGGATTTGTGTTGTTAAACTCTGACAATGCAGCGCCATAAGGCTCCATGGGCGCGGGTGGCGGGAAAACATCCGCCGCTGTGCCCGTGCAGTTTGTCGGTTTGTATATCCCCGTCGTGATGGCGCCATCGCAGGGAAGATACCCGCTCGCCGCATCATCAAAACTCAGAACAAGGCTGCTAATACCGGAACCGCCGCCCGAGTCTGACATTAAAATGGCGCTTTGACCGCCCGGACCAACAAGCAGCATGTCGATATCCGCTGGATAGGTGTGCGTGATACCGTTGAGGGTCACTGTGACCTTGCTGACCACGCCGGACAGTCCGGCGACATTGATAACCGACGGATACGGCGAGGCAATATCGGCATCCACGATGGTGATGGGGGCGGGATTGGTGAAAATGCCGGGGCCGCCCGTGTTGTTCGCCACAACCTGAACTCCGCCCGGATATGGATTGGCGGCCGGATCGTTTGTGCTGATGAGCAGGCGGCGCGTGCTGGCGCCTGCGGGAGCCACGCCCATGTTGACGCTCACCGACATCTTTTGGTTGGCGCCGGGCGTGACATTGAATGGCGCCGCTGGCGACCAGCCGATCCATGGCGCGGATGAGTCAGGCGCGATTGAATTGACGCTCAGCATGCCCGGCCCGTCATTGCAGATGTAAAAGTCCGTTCCCGTATTGGCAGCGGGTCTGGGCTGTTGCCCGCTGGTGAACTCAAGCAGGCGCGCGCGATGCTCATCGGGCATTTCTGAGAGATATTTCTGATATTCATCCCAGTCTATGCAGATTTCCGGCGCCGGCTTATCCGGCGGGAAAAACGCCCCCGCCGAAGTGCGGATATAGCCATTGATGTCGGCCCAATTGTTGAAATCCGAGATATACGCAAGCGTTCCCGTCTTGTAGCACCAAGAGGGATCCTGAATGAAATGCGCAACCCCGGCATCGGTCGACACCCCATTGCAGTTCCAGTCAATGGCGGTTCCCATGCCGATCCCCGGATTCTCATTAAGATTGCTTTGATCCAGCGAAGGCAGCGCCCCGCGAGAGTAGCCGTAATTGTTGATTCCATTCGTGCTGTTTGTGAATCCGCGCGCAAGGGCAGTCACCCCCACGCCATCAAGCTGGTAATAGTAATTCATGATGCTGAAATAATTCGGTTTGTAGTTGCTGTGATCCGCGCCGCCATGCTTCTGACCAATGTTGTGGCCAAACTCGTGGATTTCGGTTCCCGCCTGCTGAGAAAAAGTGCCCACGTTGTCGGGGAACGAACCAAGCGTGACCAGATGGATGCGGCCCGGCAGATCCGCGATGCCGGACGAACCGCTCACCGTGCCGCTATAACTGTAATTATGACCCCAGATCGCATAAAAATAGCGGCTGTCGCCCTGGTGGTTGAAGTAAGTTGAGGCGATGGCCTGAACCTGGGGTGAGGCGGATGGTCCACTGCCGACAACATCAATCACATTCTGGTGGGGAATGGCATTGCTGACATCAATGTGGATGTCATAACCCTCGGCCATGAAAGTCGCGACGATTTCATCAACGACTCCCGCCTTGGGTTTATGCGTGTGGGAGCCATCCTCCATCCAGTCGATCTCAAGGTAGATCGGCATGTTCACGGAAGGGCCAAAAAACACATTGAGCGGCTGAATTCGCGCGTCGGGCTGGCTCAAAGCTTGAGCCACCGGAAATATCATCATTGCTGCCGCGAGCGTCGCTAAGACGGAACGAAACCTCCCACGGGATTGGGGAAAAAGTTTTTCAGAATACAGATAGTTTGTCTTTGGAAAAGTGATTGTTTTCATACACTGATAAAACCATGACAAACAGCCCCGTCAAGGCAGAACTCTGTTTCCGGGCGTGTTCACCCGTAGTTGATCACAGGAGACACCCCCGGACATGACTTCTGGAATCGCAGTATGCAATATGCTTTTTATGGCTTTTGGGATTGACTCCCCTGTCAGCCCATGCGACGGAATGTCTGACTCGCATGTATAGGATTCCAGTGGCGCATTGAAAAATGAAGGATTAGCACTGATTCGGAAAGCGAAGCCTGCCGTTGCCCCCGCCCTTGCGCGGCTGTTCGTCGTTCACAAGACCCATCTGGATGTGGGATTCACTGACCTTGCGGAAACCGTTGTAAGACAGTATGTTGAGGATTTCGTCCCCGCGGCAACGCGCATGGCTCTTGAGTTGAACAGTCCCGGCCAGCCGAAGCGCTTCGTCTGGACGCTGAGTTCCTGGTTGCTGTGCGAGGCGCTGGAGCGCCTGCGGGGGAGCGATCGGAGGCAACTTGACAAGGCAATTCTCTCGGGCGGGGTCACTTGGCACGCCCTTCCGTTTACGGCCCACAGTGAGTACCTTGGGGAAACCCTTTACCGCCATTGCCTCAGTTTCAGTGCTGCGCTCGACAAACGCTACGGCCACAAGACTATCGCGGCAAAAGTGACCGACGTCCCCGGCCATTCGCGCGGCATCGTGCGCATTCTCTGGGAAGAAGGGGTCCGGTTTCTCCACGTCGGTGTGAATTCGTCGTCCATGCCGCCCGAGGTTCCTCCGATGTTCGTGTGGCGCGACAGCGGCGGCCGCGAGGTTGTCGTCGCGTATTCGCCCCGTTATGGCGGGTTGAACACGTTTCCGGAAGCTGGGGTGGGACTTCATGTTGCGCACACCAACGATAACACGGGCCCGCCCACGCTGGCGGACTGCACGGCCTTGCATGCGGATTTGTCGGCGCGGCATCCGGGGACGGTTGTCGAGGCCGCGCCGCTGGACGCCTTCGCCAAGGCGGCTTGGGAGCACCGCGCACGCCTGAGGGTGGTCACCGCTGAGATCGGCGACACGTGGATCCACGGCACAGGAACAGACCCGGCCAAAACGCGCGAGTTCATGGCGCTGCGTCGTCTTGCCGGAGACTGGTTGCTCGCCGGCAAGAATACCCGGCAAGGGTTAGACGGTTTCTTGAGCAACCTGTGCCTCGTTGGCGAGCATACGTGGGGGATGAACACGATCTTCGATCTTCCCGGGGACGCCAATTACCAGCGCGACGATTTTGCGCGAACCCGTGCCGAAGGGCGCTACGCCAGGTTCGAGCGGTCCTGGGCGGAGCAACGCGAATACACGCGCCGCGCGGTCGATACTTTGTCCGACGCGGGGATGCGCAAGCAAGCCGAGACCGCCATTAGTGCCGCCCAGCCATCTCGTCCGGACACGAGGAACCTCGACCCGGTCCGCCCGGGACAGCTTGTCAGGCTTGGCCGGTTCATCGTATCCGTTGACGTGCGGGGCGCGCTGGCCCGCCTCGTGGACGCGCATACCGGCGCCTCCTGGGCCACGCCTGAGCGGCCCATGGGGCTGTTTCTGTGCCAGACGTTCTCCCGCGCGGACTATCAGCGGTTCTGGGAACGCTATGCCGTCAACAAGATTGAGACGCGAATCTGGTCGTACCCGGCGTTCATCAAGGTGGCGCAACCCGAAGACTGTCCGTCGGGCGAGTGGGCGTCGCGTATGGTGAGCGCGGGTCTTCGCCGGACCGGCGGGGATTCCGGTGACGAGCTGATGGTCACGATGAGGCCGGAGGGGGTTGCCCGCAACCGCTACGGTGCGCCTGCGGAATTGGTGGCAGTCTACCGTGCGTGCGGGGATGACCGGATCCTCCACATCGATCTCCAGTGGTTTGACAAGCCAGCCTGCCGGATGCCTGAAGCGTGTTGGATGTCGTTCGTCCTTGACGTTGGGCCACGCGCGGCTTGGACGTTTTTCAAACTGGGCGAACCCGTCTCCCCGCGCGCCGTGGTGCGGCACGGAAACAGGGTCCTCCACGCCGTCGACGACCGGGTCGAGTGCGTCGATGGCAACAGGAGCATCGTTATCCGGAGCCTCGACACGCCGCTGGTCGCTGCCGGCCACCGGCGTCTGCTGGACTTCTCGCAACAGTTGCCAGTCCCTGCGGACGGTGTGCACTTCAACCTGTTCAATAATCTGTGGGAAACAAATTTCCCGCTATGGTTCGGCGAGGACGCGCGGTTTCGCTTCACCGTGACTCTGTGCGGTCAGGCGGAATAGGAAGGAAAACCAGGATGGAGCCGATGCTGGAACAGCGACGAGGTGCGTTTGGTGGAGCGATGATGCGTTGCCTGCCAAAGGGACACTTGCTTGCGCCGTGGGCCGCCGCGCTTTGCGTTTTGATCCCGTGGGCGGGGGCTGGCGCCGCCTCGCACAATGGTCTGGTTATTTATGTGGACATTGATTCCTTTGAAACCACGGGGATCTGCCGGTGGACGATTCACCTGACGGCGGCCCCCAGGGACGGCGCGCCGGTGGTGTTGCGTCCGCAGGCGGATCTGCGCGGCGTGGCTTGCGCGATGGTGACGCCGTCCGAGGCCTCCGCTTCGCCCGAGACGCCTGCCCACTTCCTTATCGAAACGGGCGGATGGACGCCTGGCGGAGCGTTTCCCTCAGCCACGATAGGCTTTCGCGATGAACCGGGCGCACGCTGGCAATCACCGCTGCCTTTCGTCATCGACCTGACAACCGATGAATGGACTGCGACGGCGACGGGCAGCGGCGTCACGACGCCAGGCCCGGGCGAACGGCTTCCACGGCAGGTGCGTCTGCCCAGGGCGATGGTGGTGCGCGGCGAGTTCGATCTGACGCGCGGCTTTGACGTCCCCCAAGCTTGGCGCGGCCTGCCAGCTTGGTTCATCTCTGCCCCCATTGACGACGAGGACGTGACATCTGTCAACGGCCGCGAGGTGGGACGCGACGCCGGATGGGACCGGCCACGGGCCTACCCCATACCCGAAAACGCGCTTAAATTTGGCGGGACCAACGAACTGCGCATCCGCGTCCGCAACGTCTATCCGCCGGTGGCGGGCATTTACGGCCGTCCGATTGAAATCCGATTTGGCGACCGGGGATCGAGCGCCTCGCTTCTCGCCGACACCGGGCTGCAGGATGAGGCAGCCCGTCGTCCACCGGGGCGCATCGGTGCGCCAAAGCCGCGACGCGCCCTCCGGGTGGCCGATGGCGTCTTGCGCTTTGCCGACGGGGACGAGGCGGCGCTCTGGGGCGTCAACTACATCCCCTCTATTTGGGTGTCGCGGAAAGGGGAACCACTGCGCGACGACCAGGCGGCGTGGCGCGCGTCCATTGACGAGGACTTCACCGGCCTCAAGCGCTGGGGCGTGGATATCATCCGCATCCCCGTGTTTGACGGCAATTTCATCGGCGCCGACGGCGCCATCGCGGAGAACGAGTTCACAGACTCGCTTGATTATCTTGTCCGCAAATGCGACGAGGCCGGGTTCTACCTCCACCTGACGCCGATCACCTCCATTGCGGCGGACGGCACGGAGAGTCACACGCTGGTTCGCTCGAAGGGGAGCAGCGTCTTGAACGCGACCGAGTGGCCGGCGCAGAAGCGGGCGCTGCGCGAAATGCTCACACGGCCCAACCGCCACACGGGGCGGCGGCTGGCAGATGAGCCGTGCCTTGCCATCGTCGAACTGGTCAATGAGCCGCATGGCTATTGGACGCTCGATGAGGTGACGAACCGCTTCAACGACTCGGCGCGCTTTTCCGTCCCGGCGGATGTTTCAGCCCGCGGCATGGACGCGCTTGCCCGAGATTGGGAGGCCTTCGCGCCGGAGGGCAAACGGACGGGCGCTGCCTACGCCCATTTCGCCTACGGCCGTGTGTTGGGTTACATTAACACAATGATCCGCGTGGTGCGTGACTGCGGCGTGGACGCGCCCGTGTTTTTCCATGCTGACGGCCCGCCGGAGATTCGCAAGGCCATCGCCGACAGTCAGATCGACGGCGTTTCGATCTGGGCCTATCCCGGCGATCTGACGACAGTAACCGACAGTCTCAACCTCCTCGGGCAGACGGGCAACGCGCCCCTTGACGCCGTTTACGCGAACAAGGCCCGCATCGCCTACGAGTTCGACGCCGCGGGACAGGTACGCGGATGCGCGATGTTCCCGGCCATTGCGCGGCACTTGCGCTCGCGAGGCGCGCAGGCGGCGTGCCAGTTCCAATACGACCCCCTCGCCCTTGCCGCCATAAACGCCGCATGGCCCCAGCATTACCTTAACGCGCTCCACACCCCGGAGAAATGGGTGGGATTTCTCGCCGGGGGCGAGCTGTTCCGCGGCTTGCCGCGCGGTGTCGATGCGGGAAGGTGCGCGGACGACTGCGTGTTCGATGGCGTTGCTGTCAGTTTCCACCGCAACGGTGTAAGGCTCTCGCGCGACGGCGTGTTCATGTCGGCTGGGGCGCCGGGGTGGCAACCGCTGCCGCCGCCCAAGGTCATCGGGCGGGCCGTGGTTTCCGGGGCGGGTCCGGTGCTTGCGACGGAGGGCCGCCGTATCGGTTCGATGACAGTATCGGGAAAGTCGGCGCGGCTGGAGGTCTCGCCTGCGGTCACAATGATGGATGGGGGGTGGCGGGGGACGGTGGACAAACCCTTGACGCGGCTCGACGATAAACCTGCCACGGTGACCATCACGCTCCCCGGCCGGCGGGTGGGACAGGTCTGGCGAATGGACGGCGGCAAGCGATCACCCGTGAGAACGCATGGCAACGACCTCACCGCGAAAGCTGGCGAATACCAAATTGACCTGGAGGCGATCGGGAAATGACGCAACGCGGCAAAACGGCTGCGGTCACCCACGATGACCGCAGCTTCATGATTGACGGAGAGAACACGGACAAAGAACAGAATTGCACACTGAGCACGGACGGGCGCCGGCAAGGTCGCGGCTGGTGTCACAACCTGCATTACATAACAAGACATGGAAAGGCGGTCGTGAGAATGCGTTTCATACGGTTTGAGGCCGCAGTCATCGCTGCGGCGATTCTTTGGGTTGCCCTGTCAGTCCCTGCGGCGGCGCCGGCGGGAGGAGCCGTCACCGCTCCGGCCAAAGCTCCCATGCTGGTGTTTGAAATCGACGAGGGAATGCCCACGTCGCTTGTCTCCGGTCACAAGTCGAAGACGGCCGAACTCGACGCGCACCTCGCGAACATTGACGCTTCGCTCGTGGACCTGACCGCCAGGTATCCGGTGACGGTGCTGATCTATCCCACGCACCATTACGTGCGCGACAAGGCGGGGACTGCGGAAGGAATGGACACATCGCTGCGCCACACCCTTGACCATTTCAGCCGCCCGTTGGCCAACGGCAGGCGCGTCGGTGTCATCCTCGAACTCTACTCGTCGGGCATCGCCACAAACCAGAACGGAAGGTTGGCGTCCGTGCCCATGCCGCCGCTTCGGGCCGCCGGGACAGCCGACAAAGGCCGGCGCGGACTCTCGATGGATCTCGACACCCTCCGCGCACTCAAGCGCGCGTATCCCGGGACGCTGGTGGGGGTTCGCTTCCACGAGGTTTACGGGTCCGACATTGTCTGGCGGGTCGACAAACAGACCAACGGGTTCCCGTTCGATCCCGAGTTGGTGCGCGAGACCATCGCCGCCTGCAGGGAGACGGACCTGCTGCTCATCTGGAGCGACTCGAACTGGCTGGCCACTTACCCTCCGGGCAAGGGACAGCCCAACTTCGTCTACTCGAAGAAGTATCCGCCATGCATCGAGGCCCCTGAGTTTGCGCCCCTTCAAGGCGAGGCCCGCAAAACCTTGGGCAAGAACGTCTGCTTCTCCTGGGCGAACAACAACTACGACATGACGTCGAACCTCGAATTCCTCGACGCCCGTGTGTCGAGCAGCACGCGGGATATCGCCATGCCGCTTTATGATTGGCTCTTCTTCGACCAGCCATTCAAGCGTTTCCCCATGAAGGACTGGCCCGAGTCGCGCTGGGGAATGTCCATCCAGTCGTGGTTCTGGCATGAACTCACGGCCACGCTTCACTACCAGTACTACGTGCTGGGCGAGAACAACTGCCCGGTCGAGATCCTGGAATCCTATGTGCTCAAGGGACTCGCCGAGGGGGCGGACGTGCTGCAGTTCGAGCCGCCCTGGTACTTTTTCAACATGGAGTTTCACAATGCCCCGGACTTCGCGGGCGCCCGCGAGGGGCAGGCGGATTACTCCGGGCGGATCGCGATGAAACGGCTCAAGCGGACGTTGCTCGATCCCGCGCGGTTTGGCGCGCCACCGCGCGACCTCGGGCGCATGTTTGACCGCAACCAGCAGAGGTTCCTCGAAAACGACATCACAAACCCGCCACTCAACTACAGCCAGTGCACCGTGGTCGGCTTGTCGCGGCAGACCACCGCGCCTGTGGTGTGGGACAGCACGTGCTACCGGCGGGAGTTTGCCGCGGCCGGGGAGCCGCGGTTCATTCCGGAACTCTTCCCGGGCGGATCCGGGGTGAAGCGCATCGAACTGCAGGGTGACGGCGTGGACGAGATGGCCGTGGAGATCGGCGCCGGTACGGGCCGCATCGTCAGGTTCATTGACCAGAACAGCGGCGTGCGCGGCGAGGATGCCGGGATGATCGCTGACAACCCGGACGGGCGCGTGGTTGCTTGGACCACGGCGAATCTCATCCCCTCGCGGATCGGCGGCGGCGATCCAGACGAGATTGTAGTGGCAAGGTCGGACGCCATCGGCAGAACTTCACTCAAGGTGTGCGCCATCCAGTCGGTTTCGCCCGACCGGCTCAAGTTTCAGTTTGCGGAAGCCGCCGAATCCACCGCGACACTGGCGCTCAAGCGCGCCGGAATGTCGCGCGAGATTACCGCGGGCGTCGCGCTTGCCGGCCTGTGGGGCCTGCGCACCAGCGGTGCGATGCGCAGCAGCGACCAGGCGCGCGCACCCGACACGCTGGCCTGGGCGCGAAAGGGCACAGGCGGCGTCGAGATTGTCGTCGCTGAGCGTGTCGTCGCGACGCTCCCCGGCGCTGCGGAGTTGCCCACCGTGTTTCCCGCCGACATGAACCACGACTTCCGTGACGAACTCTGCTGGACGCAGCCCGGTGATGCGGGCTCTACCACTCTCATGGCGGACGTCCTGACCTCTCCCGCAGGCACGCGACAGACGGTGCTCACACGGTATTTTCTTCCGCCCGGTTCGGCAGCCACAAGCTGTGCCGCCTTGCGCAGAACTATTCTGCTCAATTGCAGTCCGAAGGAATGGAACAGACTCTTCAACAGATGGGAGAACCCCGCCCCATGAGGATGCGCAACTGCCTGTCGGCTGCTTTGACCGCACTCACCCTGTTTGCGTTCACAGGCTGCGGAAACGGCGGCAGCGGCCGCGTCAAGCTGACGTGGTCAATGTGGGCCCTGCCCACCCACATCCCGGCGTTCAAGAAGGCTAAAAAGGACTTCGAGAAGCTACACCCGAACATCCGTGTCAACCTGATCGTCATCCCTTGGATCCAGTACAACAACAAGCTGATCACAATGACGGCCGCGGGCGCGGGGCCAGACGTGCTGTGGGTCGACAAGACGTGGGCCGTCGAGCTTATGTTCAAGAACGCGCTGCTCGATCTCGCGCCGCTTGTCGCCGCCGACCCGGCGTTCCGGATGGCGGACTTCGCGCCCGGCATAAACGACTTCTTTCGCCAGGGCGACCGGCTGTACGGCCTGATGTCGCATTACTCGGTCATGCTGCTGCTCTACAACAAGGACCTGTTTGATAAGGCGGGCGTGCCGTATCCGACCGGCCAATGGACGTGGGACGACGCGCGGCGGGCGGCCGACCGCATCACAACCGACACGAACGGGGACAGCGTGCCCGACCGGTTCGGCTGCGTGCTTCCGCCCGCCGAGTACGCCACGGCGTCGGCCTTCGCGTGGCAGGCGGGCGGAACCATCTGGGGGCCTTCGTGGAAAGGGCGCGGGGCCAACACCACGCAATCGCAGGAGGCCCTCTCGTTCCTGCTTGGTCTGATCGATTCGAAGGGCCAGCCCACGCCATCGCAGACGCAGACTGCCGACATCGGCGAGCTGTTCAAGACCGGTCGCCTGGGCTACATGCTCACGTGGCCTTCCGGCGTCCGCGAGATGACGCGCGGCGTTCCATTCAAGTGGGAAGTAACCATCCTCCCCAAAGGACGCCAGCGCGCCACTTTCGGGGGCGGCCCGGCCTATGCAATCAGCCGCACCACGAAACATCCCAAGGAGGCGTGGGAGTTCACCAAATTCCTCCTGAGCCGCGAGGTGCAACTCGACATGGCCAAGGCCGGATTGGTGATGCCGAGTCTCGTCATGAGCCGCGAGGATCTGCTTTCCGTCTTCCCCAACGAGGCGGTGGTCGATTGCTACATGAAGTCGCTTCCTTACGCGCGCAGCGTGCCCAAGCTCAAGGACCTGAATCTCATTCTGAACCGCTACACCGAGGAGATGGAAAAAGCCTCGCTGAAGCTGGACACGCTGGATAAGGCGACGGCTCGCTTCTCGCAATTCCTCGACGGAAAAATCCGCGACACCATCAAGGCGTTTCCCGAGCTTGAGAACGAGGCATTGCTGGGCGGCTTGCCGTCCGAGACCGCTACAAAACCCTGACCGTGCCTGCGGCGCGCGATTTGTGGCAGGTGGCGGTGGTCGTACAGTTCCTCGCCAAGGAACGTTCCCTTCTTGGTTGGGTCATGGGGTGACGTCCTGATTGGAAATATCGAATATGGCTATCCGGTGGGGCTTGAGCGTGACTATTGCCGCATCCTCCGCGATAATGACACGGGCCGGGGCGATCGGCGAATCCGGGGCGATCATAACTGGCCTGCCGCCGCGCGAGAGCGACGCCTTGACGCAAAACTGGGAGTTGCCCGTGACGCCCGTTTCAAGGTTGCCCAGCATGACGCGCCGACTCTTCCCGGCACGCCTCCACGAGGCGAAATGGACAGGTTTCTGCCAATCCAGACAGCCCATCCGCAGCCCGCCGCCCTGGAAACCCGCGTCAGCAAGCACTGTGGCCACGGTGGCGTAAAGTTCCGGCGAACCGATCGATTTCACTGTCAGGTGCAGTTCGAGCGGTGTGCCCCACTCAGGCGTTTCCCACACGAACACGGGGAGGTCCCGGTGGCGGGCAAACACGGGGCCTCCGAGGCACACGACAAGCGTTTCCCACAGCGGCGAGAAGGCCAGCGAGCGGCGGCGCTGGTTTACCTGGAGGCCGGTCCACTCGAACCTTGCCGCAGCCGATCCGGCGAGCGTGGCGGACGCCGGCTTGCGGGCGGTGGACGGAACATCCTCCACCAGGACGCCAAGGCGGTCGCGAAGCCCCGGATCCATCCGGTCGGCCTGGCCCATGAACAGCACCGGGATGCCGGCGCGTATGCGCTCGACCAGCCAGTCGGTGATGTCTGCGGGAAGCGACGCTGGCACGGGGAACAGGTAGGAGTCGGCTGCCGTGTGACGGAGCCACTCCGTGCGCGTGACGGAAAGGACCGGCAAGCCATACTTTGCGAGCATTGAGACCCAGTCGTCCATTTCCTCGCCTGCCGATTCGCTTCCGGGCAAACGAATTAGCGCGTCCAATCCGGCGCGATTGTACACGATACAGGGCCCGGCGCACTCCGGGGTGTCCGCCAAGTCTTCGGCGGCTGCACGCAACGTCCCAACGAGGCTTTCAACGGTGGGCGCCGGAAGCAGTTCCATCCTGCGGTTCATCCAGGACATGTAGAACCCGGCGGCCCGCTTCGCGCCATCCGGCGCGAGCACCACCGAGTGGCTGTAGGCCCAGATCTCCCACGCTACTTTGGCTGGGTACTGGTGAACGCTGTCCCACGGCTCCCATGCGTCAAATGTCTCCACCAGGAACAGGTTTCGGCACGATGTGTCGGCCAGCATGGCGAGGTTGGCTTGGAGATTGGCCAGTTGGAAGGTGAAGCCCATCGAGTGGGCGGGCCAGTAATCCTGCCACGCCGAGGCCCACGTCTGCGTGATCCAGAGGTCGAGGCCGCCGGCGCGGGCCACGCGCTCGAGATCGAAGCCGTGCGAGCGCCACTCCTCCATGGACGATGTGCCCGAGCTGTAGCCGATGACGATGAGTTCCGGCATGCGCTCGCGGATGGTCGCCAGCATCCTGATGATAGCGCCCGTCCAGGCGTCACGGTCCTCGGGGGTGGCGTATCGGCCGTGCGAGTTGCCCCTCACATAAGCCCGCGTAAAGATGTGGTCGCGCAACACAACCGCGCCTAAACCCGTGGCACGGGCTAACGAGCAGAGCTTCGCGGCAAAATAGGCGCCGAACTCCGCCTCCGAGCCGTCAAACACCTTCTCGTCATCGGGCACGCGGACCGGCGCGCCAAAGAAAAACAGGTCGAAGCGCGGGTCGAACACCTCGCGATGCTCGAAAAACCACTTCCCGGTGATGTTGTACTGCGCGGTCTCCTCCACTTGGTCGGTGCGTCCGCTCCAGCCCTCGCAGTCGTCGAACGACTGCGTTTCGATGCCCATCAGCGCGAGCGCGACGTGGAAATTGGCGAGGCCGCGCGCAGCCGCCTCCGTCTTGAGCGCGGCCACGAACCCGCGCAACCGGGCATACGTCCACGGCTCGTAGGTGGGGGCTTGGCAGCAGGAAATGACGGCTTCCGGGTCACCGTTCCAATAAAGGACCGAGTCGAAGAGCCACCCCACGCAAAGCGACACGCCGCAGCGGCGGTCGGGTTCCATGGCAAGAACCGGCCCGATGCGGTCGAAAAACTGCGCCACGCGTTCGGGCGTCGGCGCGCCCTGAAACCAGTAGAGATCGATCTCAACCCAACGCTCGTTCAACATCGTGTTCCTCACTTTTTCCTTTTTTTTGGTCCGTCGACACCGCGCGTGTCGCGGCCTGCGTCAGCCCTTGATCCCCTCGAGCTTGATGCTCTCGATGAAGAATCTCTGGTTGAACAGGAAGACGCCCACGAGGGGGGCCATCACAAGGACCGATCCCGCCATCAGCAGAGGCCACGCCGTGTAGTACATCCCCTGGAAGGAGGCGAGCCCGACGGCGAGCGTCTGCATGGTTTCGGAGTTCGTGACAAGAAGCGGCCACATGAAGTCGCGCCACGCGCCCATGAACGTGAAAGTGCCAAGCGTGGCGAGCGCCGGCTTCGAGAGCGGCAGGACGATGCGCCTGTAGACGCCGAAATGGCCGCTGCCGTCGATAAAGGCGGCCTCCTCGAGTTCCCGTGGAATAGCCATGAAAAACTGCCGCATCATGAACGTGCCGTAGGCGGTGAACACGCCCGGCAGGATCAGGGCCCAGTACGTGTCGACGAGATCAAGCATGCGGACGGTGATGAAGACGGGGATCATCGTGACCGCCCCGGGCACCATCATCGTAGCCAGATAGGCGAGAAACAGGCGGTCGCGGCCGCGGAAATCGACACGGGCGAAGGCGTAGCCGGCCAGCGAACTGGTGAGCAACTGGCCTAAAGTGATGCAACCGCTGACGATGACCGTGTTGACAAACATCCAGCCGAACGGGAGTGACTCCAGCGTCTCGCGGTAGTTTCCCCAGGCCACCGGGTTGGGAATCCATTTCGGAGGCACATCGAACACGCTGCCCGATGCCTTGAGCGACGTGGACACCATCCAGATGAACGGCAACAGCATTGTGGCCGCGCCCGCGTAGACGAGCGCATGAAGGGCGACCGACCGGGCAAGCCCAGACGGACGGGCAGCAACCGCAGCGACTGATGTGGCGGAGGGCGTCATCAGTAGTGCACCCTCCGTCCCCCGTACTTCCAGTTCAGCAGGGTCACGCCAAGCACCAGCAAAAACAGAATCCACGAGATGGCCGCCGCGTAACCCATGTTGAACCACTCGTAGGCCTGATTGTAAATGTAATAGCCGATCGTGGTGGTGGATCCGGCGGGGCCGCCGCGCGTCATCATGTACGCCGCCTCGAAGCCCCCCTGGAACCCGCCGATGACGCTCATCACGAGGACGAAGAAGGTGGTGGGAGTCAGCAGCGGCCACGTGATGTGGCGGAACTGGCGCCACGCGCCAGCGCCGTCAATCGTCGCGGCTTCGTAGAGGTCGCGGGGAATGTTCTGGAGGCCGGCGAGATAGAGAATCATATTGTAGCCCCCGATTCCGGCCCACATGCTCACGAGGATGATGGCCGGTTTGGCCCACCCAGGGCTGGCCAGCCACGCAGGGCCTTTCACACCCACCCGCGCCAGCAGATAGTTGAGCAGACCATAGTCGCCGTCAAGCAGCCACTTCCAGAGAAGGAACACCGCTACCGGCACGCACATCGACGGGATGAAGTAGATGGTGCGCAGGCCGACCGCGAAGGCGACGCGGCGGTTGAGGGCCAGCGCAAGCGCAAGCGAACCGGACATGCTCAACGGGATGGCCAGCATCAGGAATAGCGTGTTGTACAGGTAGAACCAGAATCGCGGATCGCTGGCGGCGAGGCGGCCCGCGTCGTCGCGGACAAATCCCAAAAGCTTCGTGTAGTTTTCAATCCCAATGAACCTGGGGGCGGTGATGAGATCCCACTCGAAGAAGCTCAGCGCGCCCGAGGTGATCACAGGGACGAGGGTGAACGCGAGGAATCCTGCGATACTCGGCGCAAGGAACGCGGCGGCGATGAGTCCGTTTCGGCTGGTGCGGGTCACGTCTGGATCAGGCCCTCGCCGCAGAGGTGCGCGCCCTGCCGGTATCCCAGCGCACGACAAACCTGAACTTCGCGTCCTCACCGTTCCACATGGGGAAGTTCGTTCCCCACAGATTGTTGAACAGGACAAAGTGCAACCCCTCCCGGCCGGTCGGGCGGCGGTTGGTGAAGTTGAGCAACGCGTCCTCGAAGAAGGCGACAAGTGGCGCGTCAATGGTTTCGATCGTGAGCGAGGCGCGGTCTGTTTCGATGCCCGCGCGCGACTCCACGGCATGCATTGAGCGGTTGCCATTGCGGACCACATCGCGGACGTCGATACGGCTGCCAAGCTTGTCAACCCACGGGCGCGCGGGGCCGGTCAGGCTGGGAAAGAACGAGAGCACGACGGCCTCGGGCAGGCGCGACGCGTCCTTATCAAACCATTGCACGGTCACGCGAAGTTCAGGCGTGGCGTCGGGAATCTCGTACTCGATGGTCACGCGCCGCGGTGCGCCGAACGTCGCGGCTGCCTCCTCCGGCAGGCCGGCCTCGACAACTGCGCGACACGCATCGCCACGCCGCCCAGTGTGCATCGACGTCACTCGGGGATGGAACACAGTATCTCGCACACCGCATTTTTCCATCCCCGGTTTCATGAAATCGGGATATGACCACGCCGATGTGATGCGCTTGTTCACCACATAGCGGCGCCAGAAGTTGCGGTAGTGTTCGGGCGAAAATGTCCGATACGACAGGACGCACCACGGGTGGCCAGGGTCCGCGAGCGCGGCGCCGTCGGCAGTCGCGAACGAGTCGACTGCCCCATCGCCCGGGCGGAGGGTCATCGTGGCCGTTGGGCCGCGCATCTCGACACGGGAGGGCGGCGACGACTCGAGGTCCAGCGTGTCAGGCGGCGCCGGTGTGGCCGCGGCAAGTGTGGTGAGCGCCTGCTCGCGCGGCCCCCCGGATGGAAGGGCTTCGACCGCCCGGTCGAGGTATGCGCGTTGTTCCCGCCACGATTCCTCCATCTTGCGAAATGCTCCGGTGGCCCGGGCGGCGCCGAACGCGTCCTTCCCGTAGGTCACGAAATCGGCGAGGTGGGTCTTCTCGTCGAGACCCCAGGTGTGCTCGGCCACGAGAAGCAAGTTGCGCGTGAAGGCGTCGAGGGCTCCGGCCGGGGGCGCACCCGCCGCCGTGCCCGACCAGAGCCGGTGGAGACGCGCCAGTTCGCGGAAGCGTGCCGCCTTCTGCGGATCGGAGGCCACGCCATGGATCCATGTGTCGCCGACCTCGGCGGTAACGACGGGCAATCCGACCGTCCTCGAGGCGATGGCCTCCGCAAATTCGTTGAGCGAGGCGGCCTCCACCTTGGCCGCCGGGAATTGCCGCCGCAGCCGCTCGAACACCGCGATGATCTCCTCGGGCGACTGCGGTCCGTGATTGTCGCCCGTGTGGGCCACGGCCAGGGCCAGGCCCGTGCCGGTTATGCGTGACACCTCGCCGTAGGCGCCCTTGTTGTACATCACGGTGATCTCCGCCCCGCTTGCGGAGTCGCGCCAGCGGAAGAGCGGCGGCACGTCGGGCGGCGTGGAGGCGGGGTTGACCCCGATGTGCAGGAACTGAACGCCCGCCTCTGCGAGCAGGGGAACCATGGCGCGGGTGTGGCCCGGGACGTCGGTCATCTTGGCCGCGCAGGTGCGCCGGCCGAAGGCGGCGTCGAGCCGGGCCGAGATGGCGAGCCCCGCCTTGAAGAGCGCGCGGTCGAGAAACTCGGTGTGGGTGGTGAAGGGGACGGCGTGCCAGACGATGTCGCCCGCCTCGATGCCGCGTTCCATCGCCCGCCGGTCGTCAGCCGGGGCGTGGTCGAGGAACTCGCTGATCAGGTAGGAACCGGCGGTCCACACGAGCCGCTCGGCGCCACCCCGCTCGCGCAAGAACCGGGCGGTCTCCAGGGCGTTGGGGATGAACTCGTCGAGGTACTTGCCGCGCACGGCCACCGCAAAGTCGGTAAAGCCGATATCGAGGTGGGTCTTGAAGACGACGAGCACGCGCTCGACGCTCCAGTCCTCGTTCGGCGCGGCCTGTGTACGCCCCTTGTCGCGGGAGGCTTGTCTCGGATCTGTCACGGCAAATTCCACTCGGTCGGGTGTCCCATTTCTCCCACGCGCCCGATTGGCGGGCCGCAGGTTCTTTCGTCAGGTGCTTTCCCTCACGGCGAGGGTCGTCGGCACGATCACATGCTTCTCCTGCGGCTCGCGGCCGTTCATCAGGGCAAGGAGCAGGTCGACCGTGCGGTCGGCGATCTGCTCGATGTCCTGCTTCACGGACGTGAGGCGCGTGACGAGGAAGTCGTCATAGCCGACAATGGCGAGGTCACGCGGCACGGCAATGCCGTACTCGTCGCAGTAGTGTTCGATGAAAAGCGCGAGATAGTCGTCGAGAGCGAAGACGCCATCGGGCCGCTGAGGCAGCGCCATGAGCGCGCGCATCGCCGCCTCGCACGGGTTGTCGGCCGAGTCGGAAGGCATCTGGTAGTGGCTGCGCACGATGTAGTCCTCGTTGAAGGCGATCCCCGCCTCTTCGAGGGCCTTTTTGTACCCTTCGATGCGGTCGTACGTGGCGCTGTCTCGGTCGTTCCAGACAAGCGCGATGCGGCGGCGGCCGCGCTCGATCATGTGCTTCACGCCCAGGCAGGCGCCCCCGAGGTTGTCGCTTGCCACATGGTTGCAATCGGCGCGGCGCAGGTGGCTGCCCACCATCACAACGGCCTTCGTGCGCTGCAGGATGTTGCGGTAGATGTCGAGGTTCTCCGTCTCGTAGAGGTCGGAGTAGATGGGGGTGTAGATGACGCCGCGAAGGTTCAGCCCTTCCAGGCTGCGGATGGCGACGAGAGCGCCCTCGAAGCTGTGCTCGAGGTTCTTGATGAGGCTGTGGTAACCGAGCTGAGAGAAATGGCGCTCGATAAGGTGCATCAGGTGGGGGACGAGACCGTAGGCCATGTTGTTGATGAGCATGGCGATGTAGTTCCCGCCGGCGCCATTGGAAATGGCTGTCTTCGGCAGCGCCTGCTCGTTATTCACGTAGCTGCCGTCGCCCACGCGCCGAACAAGGTAGCTCTCGCGCTCGAGCTGTGCGAATGCTTTGCCCGCCGTGAGCGGGCTGACACCCCATTCGGCCGCGAGGGTCTTCTCCGAAGGGATGCGCTCTCCCGGCTTGAGCCGACCGCTGCGGATCTGCTCAACGAAATATGATTTTATCTGCTGAAACTTGAAGGTCTTCATCCGAAACTCACATTGCCCTAATAGATATGATGCGAATATGTTGTTTCAAGCCCAAAATGCAACACTGCCCCGGAACGACGCCGATGGGCAGACTGCAGTCCAACGTTCGTTAACACAACGATCTGTCCGTTTCGCCACGCTGAGTTTCACCGGGAACATCATAAAAAAACACCATCGTGCCCGCCACAATCACATCACCATGCGCCGGTTGCATGGAATAGCGTAAAAATTGCTCAGGCGGGCGTCTGTCCGCTTGGTCAATACACAGGTGGGCGACAATTCGTATTCGTGTGGCTCGCCTATAATACAAAGACAAGATCGTAAAAAACGCCATATGCGCATTATATCTTTTGCGATCCAACAATCTTTTTCAGCCTCAACCACTGATGCTGAACATGTTATACTGTGTGTGAGGCATTGCGTTTTTTTATTGACATTGGCGCGCATCACATGGGATTAATCCCGCGATTTAAAAATAATACGGCGTTTATGG
Source organism: Candidatus Sumerlaeota bacterium (assembly GCA_026398535.1). GTDB lineage: Bacteria > Sumerlaeota > Sumerlaeia > Sumerlaeales > Sumerlaeaceae > JAPLSQ01. The sequence continues at coordinate 29,292 of JAPLSQ010000043.1, forward strand.
TGTTTGCTTTGTTTGCGGATTTTCCAGCCCACATCCGCAGACACCAAAGACAGCCAACAACTTAACGGAGGTTTATGTAATGAATCGAGCAACTGTCTCCATCCTGTCGGCACTTGCTGTGCTGGCAACCTCGTCTCTTTCATCGGCAGCCACAGTCACGACCGTCGGCGCCGACACCGCCACCGACGCCAACTGGCGCAATCCCGCTGTGGACAAGCCGTTCGACGCCGATGCCAACAACGTTTACGGCACCGACGGTTTTGTCGTTTTTGAGTACACCCGCGCCAACTTCGACTGGAGCGCCCGCAATGTCGCCAACGACCTGCGCTGGCTGCCCAGTTACGTGACGTCCATCAGCGACAATTTCGCCTATGGCTACCGCAACGACCCGGTCTACGGCCAGATCAACGACCCCAACAAGCCCCTGCCGGCTCCCCCGAAGTGGAACTATCCGGGTACCGTGGCCTCAGGGAATATCTGGGACTTTAACACCGTCACCATCACACGCAACGGCAACACCGGGCCGTTCCAGTTGACCGTCTTCACATGTTACGACGACTCCGCCAAGGGGCCCGAGCAGGTGTGGGTCCATAGTAGCGCCAACCCCGCCGACGCCGTCCGCCTCGACCTCAACTACGCCACCGGCAAGACCAACTACGTCACCTTCGCCATCGGCGCGGGCACCGATGACGTCACCGTGCGCGTCTACTCCGGCGCCAACCATCTGACAGGCCTGGCGTTCGACGGCCTCACCCAGCGGCCCTACACCGGCGCATACGCCGCCATGGTCGGCAAGGACACCAGCACCACCGCCAACTGGCGCAATCCCGCCGTCAACAAGCCCAACGACGCCGACAAGGCTGGCTGCGTCTGACGGGCGTGACACTATTTAGAGCACCCGCGGCGCATTGCCGACACACCGACATTGAAAGGCAGGAGCCAGCCGCGGAGCGAAGCGACGTGCGAGCCGTGCTTGTGCGGCGAGCTTTTGTATTAGACGTCATCGAGGAAGGCGCTGGGCTGGTTGGTGTCGTCTTCGGAGTCGGCCCAGACCATGACTATGCAGTGGTCGTC
>JAPLSQ010000037.1 GCA_026398535.1 Candidatus Sumerlaeota bacterium
CATTTCGATTCGTTTCAATCCACGCGGCCCGCGCGGGGCCGCGACGGCAGCGCGGTTTCCGCGATATTCAATTGGTAACGAGTTTCAATCCACGCGGCCCGCGCGGGGCCGCGACGATGCGAGTCGGCTGCGGGCGCGAACGTTGAGGAGTTTCAATCCACGCGGCCCGCGCGGGGCCGCGACTCACCAACCTCTCGCATCCGTTTGAACGCGCTGTTTCAATCCACGCGGCCCGCGCGGGGCCGCGACTGCCTATGATGTAACATCAATGTTATGACGCTTCTGTGACTCAAATTCCGCGAACCACACATTGTTGCGCTCATAGTATGGTAGTGTAAATAATGAATTGTTGTGGCAAAACCAATATTAATAAGCGTTTTAACTGCTCCGCGAACATCTCGGTTCAGTGATGGGCGCATGGGGTTCGCGCCTGAGATTGTCTCAGTTTGTGCCATATATGAACCACTTATATAATCAACGGGGCTTGAGGATCATAGGATTGTGTTGCCCCCACGTGTTCCACGCGACGTTGCCAGTTGTTGCCAAGGAAATAGTAGCGCAAACTGTCATGTGTGGGATCGATGATGGATTCCAGCCGATGGCGCAGTTCGACGAATTGTGCGGAATCGATATGGCATTCGAACACTGATTTTTGAACACGCTGGCCGCGGTCCTGACAGGCGCGCGCAACCTGCCGCAACCGCTTCTGGCCATCGGGGGTTTCAGTGCTGACATCGTATGTGATGAGGACAAGCATGGAATGATAAAGCTTCTTTTGCTATTTCCAAATAAATGGCGGGTATGCGTCGAGGTCGCCCCGCAAGTGCCGCGCCAGCAGAAGCGCCTGCACATGGGGAAGCAGTCCGATGGCGACTTTTTCGTTGATGAACGGGTGAAGTATCTCGTCCTGTTTGCGTTTTTGCCACGCCACGAGAACTTCTTTGCGGGTGGAATCGTCCATAATGACAGCGCCCGATTCCGTGGTTGTAAATCCCCTGGGCGCAACTTGCTGACGGTTGATGAGGGACAGGACAAGACGGTCGGCCAGAAACGCGCGCAGTTCTTCCATAAGATCAAGGGCAAGTCCGGGGCGGCCGGGTCGATCACGGTGCAGAAAACCAACGGCGGGATCGAGTCCGACGCCTTCACAGGCCGCGGCCGCATCGTGGACAAGTAGTGTGTAGACAAACGACAGCAAGGCGTTGACGGGATCGAGCGGCGGGCGGCGTGAGCGTTCACGAAAGATAAAGGCATCCTTTTGAGCAACGATGAGGGCGTCGAATGAGCCAAAGTAGATACTCGCGGCCTCGCCCTCGCGCCCGCGGACAACGTCAAGAGGGACAGATGTGTCGAGAGATGTGACTATTCGCGCGAGCGAGACAGAGGCCGCTTCGAGGGCGGACGCTCCGGGCGCGTCTGGATGATCGCGCGCGCCGCGCATGAGCACCGTGCGCGAGTTGAGGATCTTGCCTGTCACAATCGAGCGGGCTATCCCAGCGCTGGATTCGGGATCATCAGCGCGACGGTAGTGCTCGCGCCGCAGCAGAACATTGCCGGAAACAGGGCCTTGCACGCGGGCAAGAAAACGGCCATGCTCGCTGAGAAATGAGATAAAAACACCGCGCTCAGCGCACAAATTCATCAGCCATGGACTGCAATTGACCTGCCCGAAGCAAACGATGCCGCCAAGCGTGTGAATGGGCACGCGCAGCCTGTCTTCTTTTTCGATGCGCACAAGAACAGTTTCGCCATCCTTGGCAAGGTAGGCGCCCTGTGTGGTCACGAAGAGGGTGTTGAGAAGGCGTTTCACGATGCGGCCTCCTGATCAGGCGATTGTGATGTGGAAGAAGCGGTGTCAATGTCGAGGGCGGCGACTGCGCGGCGCAAATAATTGCTGGCGCGCCTTGGGTTGCCAATGGCTTCGGGCAGGCAGAGCTGCACGAGCGAACAGTTGCGGCACTTGGGACCAGGCTCGGGCGGAGGAGTGCGGCGGGTGTTGTAAAGCTCATGGAGCCGGGCGGCAAGGGCTTCTGTGTGAGCGCGGAGGTCTGGGGTGAGCCATACTTCAACACGGCGCCGGGTCTGCTTGTAGAAAAGCGCGCCGCTGGGAACCGTGATGCCAATCATCTCTTCAAGGCACAACGCTTGCGCGCATAGCTGGACTTCATCGCAGCGGTCGCGTTTGGGCCGGCCGCGCTTGAACTCTATGGGGTATGCCGTCCACAGGCCCGCGGGCAGACGGTTTGGCACAGCGCCAGATTCGGCTTGCGCCTTGGAAGGCGGGCCGACAGGGTTGAACTCCACCACATCAGCCCGCCCGGTGAGGCCAAGGCGCAAAGACCGGAGCGGCAGGGAGCGCGCGGTGCGGACCCCCTGCCGGGTCTCATAATCGGCGCTGTCGACGCGCTCGTGCAGCACGCGCCCCTCAGCGGTCAAACGATTCTCCTCCCAAATCTGCTCAAGATGAATCAGAGCCCACTGCCGCTCACAGAATTCCAAGTGCTGCAGCGCCGATATGGGCAGAAGGTCGTCTTCGGAAAACATGCGCTCCTCAGCTGGGACAATCGTTTCCGCCTGAACGCCACAGCTTCCTCTTCTTCGAGGTTCCCCGCTTAAGTTCAGTCATCATGCGTTAGCGGCCCATCGCCCCGATGAACTTGCGAATGTTTGCATACACGCGGTGAACATCAATGGCATCGAAAGGGAAGACTCGCGCGTGCGCGATGTCGCAACGGATCTCATAATAATCCGCAATCAACTCCACTTCATCAGGCGTGAACAGCATCTCTCCGAGAAGCCTCAGGCGGCGCCCAAAGCCCGTATCCCGTGGATCGCCCACCCGTTGCCAATAGGCCTTGTTGACGGCATGCTCCAACTGCGCAAAAAGAGTAACGAAGTATGCGCCGTCGCTGCTATCCCGATTATCTTCGTTGGTTCGTTCGGCTCCGTAAAAACAACCAGGTTTCGATCTCTGCTTGTTACGACGCGGAAGGCACATCGACACACCTGACGACAGATTCCTTTTCAAGTTCCTTTCCGTCAAGTTTCGCCACGTAGTCGTCGAAGCAGCGTGCGGGACGGATTGTGTCCCTGCGTTCCACCACAACGCGGTCAAACAACTTATACGCAGGAACATTGCCGAGAGGGCTGGCATGCTTGAACACGATCAGTTTGCGGGTCGACATGAGGCCGCGTGCCGCGCTGCGGTCGTGCTCGAACATATTCTGTATAGCATCCCAAAAAAGGTCCAGATCAGCTTGGTTGAAACCCGTCTGCGCAGCCAGATGCGGCGAGATGAACCCGTGTGACACATAGACACCGTAAGGGACCGTGTTCTTCCGTCCCATAGTGCGGTTTTCGCCGCTCTGCTTTTCGGCCTCGGCCTCGGTGGCGACGGCCATGCGGGTGATGGAATGCTCAAGCGTGAAGATGGGATCGACCGATCTGCCAAATGTCATCTGAACAGGACCGCGCACTTGCCCAGCGTTCTTGCCTGTGCTCATCACGGCGCCAAAGGTCCGGATGTCATAGTATTTTTCGCACATCCACTTGCGGGCTGCTGCCGTTTTTTCTCCTTTGTCTTTGGCTTTTACAGATTCCTGCTCATGAGCTTGGTCGATGAGCGTGTTCAGCACTGCCTTCTCCTGGATGAAGATGCCAAAAGGCGCCTTCAGATCCTTGATGATTTGCACGTAGTTCCTGACTTTGCGTTTCAGGCACACGTCTGTCACCAGCCCGCAACCTGTTTCAGCATCCACACGAGGCATATTGCCCGCGTCGGGGTCGCCATTGGGATTGCCGTCCTGAACATCAAAGATCAGCACAAAGTCGTAACGATTGTTGATAGCATTCTCGTGATTCATAATGCGATACTCCTTTTAAGATATAGTCTTGCTTCGATCACTCGGTCTTATCCGATTTCCTTGTGTAAAAATCCTGCGCCTGGTGGTAGTAACCGATGGCAAAACGGCCTTGATCATCCAGCGCCAAGTGCGCGGGGAAGTCGCAAATGCCATTAAGTATTTCGCCAATCAGGCGTTCGAAATAGATTCGCCGGCCAGGGTTTTCCAGCTTTGACATATGGTGGTTCTTCAATTTCATCAGCGTGCCAAAGACAGCCACCGGAGTTCCGGATGCCGCTCCATAATAACGGTCGCGAATCGTGGCATTGATGCCCGGGTTGGCCTCCCCCTGAATCTTCTCCAGCACAGAAAAAAGACGTCCAAGGCGATAGCCGATGTTGGCGTTCTCAGGATCCAGAGACATTTTCAATTCCTCCTCTATATTGTTGTTGCTGTAACGTGTTGAGCGATTAATGCAGGCTTTGATAAGCGAAGCTCGGGCATAGGTACCGCCTTGTTCTGCCCGGTTCCGGCGCACAGCAGCCTGCAACAATGTGTGTGGATAGGGCAGCCCGGTGAGAATGGCGCGCATGGTGTCGCCCGCAAGGTTGGGAGGAATCTTTTCCCCATTACCCAGAATCACAATCGAGGCCAGAAGCTGAAATAGCGAAAGCGTGTTCTTTTCCTTGGGCCCGTGAATGATGCGCAGATCGGTAAAGTGCTGCGCCACTCTGCACGCCATTCCCGCCACCGTGTCGACAATCCAGAAGCGAACAGCGATACGAGATGCGTTCGGAGCCAAACCCAGCACATAAAAATGCCGCCCATCGGCGTCGACTGCGTATGCCCCCGCCTCAATTGCACGAAAAAGGGCGGCCACAGCATTAACACCTCTGTCGGGATCGTCTTTCGGCGGCTCACCGAAGAAGGCGGCAAAATCCTGTTCCATACTTGAGTCCTCTTCGCGCGCCGCCCAAAATACAGTGGTAGCGTCACCAATCAGGAGCTTCTGCCGCGAGTCTCTGGCCAGCAGATGGTTCAGCGCCGTCGTATAGGCAAACGCGGCGCTCTTGCCCACAGGAGCGTTCGCCCCCTGCTCCCTGCCAAACGATCTGAACGCATCAAGGTTGAACGAAACAATATTGGCGCCTGTTGACTGAGCCCCGGAAACACCTTTGATTGGCGGGTGAAGACGCTCAATCGTATCCAGCTTCCCGGTTATCAGGCACACGCCCGAAACCCCAGGTACAGCTCCTTGCGCCCTCACTGCGTTCTGAACCACATCCTGCTCCAACACTGGCCGTGGCTGACCCGCGAGTTTGAAGGTGAGGTTCGCGCCCTCCTCCAGGATTTCGCGCAATGTCTCTTCAAAAGGCTTGAGAAGCGAACGCTTGTCGTCGATGGCAAGAAAACACCGGACAGCCTCCAGCCCTTCGTCATTCTGCACTGGCATTCCATTGGCTCGCTTGCAGAAAGCGGCATGCTGATTCGCCACTTGACGCAACGTGTCTTCCTCTGTCTTCTTTGTAGAACGCTGCTTGCCAGTCTGTGGAAGACCAAGGCAATACTCCACATTATCCCAAAGGAGATTTGCGGCAATGTTGTTGCTTCTCTTCACCGCCTGCGGAACCAGGAACCTTTTTGCGCGCCGCTTCTTACCCTCTCCCTCGCAGGTGCACTCCAGTGCGACAGGTTGGCCGTCGGTGTTCAGCACAACGACATACGGGATATCCTTCCACTCAAAGCCAAGAGGGGCAATCTGCGATTCGGGCTTCGCAGCCTTTCGATCATAGTATTCCTTGAGCGCCTGAAGAATCATCGCCGCACCTCCTCACTGTTCAAGTCGGGGACCGTAACAACACCCTTATCCATGCGCGCCCGAAAAAACATGGGCTGGGGGGCGTCCCCGTTAGAGTAGTCGAGGTCATAGAGCATCCATCCCAGATCCCTGCTTTCATTGATGGGTTCAGGCTCGTTGTCATTTGACTGGACAACCAGACGGAAGTCCGATGCAAACTCGCGACAGCCGAGATATGGCTGGGTAAAACACTGTCCCTTCTTCGCCCGCCGCTCGAACATCGCCGCGTATTTCGCCTCCGACTCGTCCGCCTTAAACTCCTGAACCTCTTCCTGGTCATGCAGCCACTCAGGAACCGGATTGAAGACATTCCCGCGCTTCTCTGGCAGAATGTAGTCGAAGTACGCGTGGAGACGATACCTGACATCACGCAAAATCAGGGACGCACGCTGTTGGCGCTCATCTTCGATAAAAATCACGCGCTCCGAAGCAACCTTGCCCACCTCGTTGCGCCGGACCGAGGCCCAGCGTATCGGAGCCAGAACCTCAATCTTCGTTATTCGCCAGCGCATGGCCGGCTTCCACAAGACGGCATCGAACACGGAACGCGCCGCCGAGGGCGTGATGACGTCGTAGCTGACCCGTTCCACCTTCATCTCCGGCCTGGTGAAACATGCATAGGGCCCGCGCACGTCAAGACAAAAACCTCTCATGGTGCTCCTCCTTTCGTAATCAGATGATCAGATCCTCCACCTGAAGACTTCCGCAATAAATATCCAATCCATACCGTGCGTCATATTTCAACCGGCCCTGCACAACCATGTCCGGCGCCTTCTGGTCATTCACATAAGCTAAACGTCCGTCATTGAGCATGTCATCCGCCATGCGGCGGGGAAGATTGACCGTATATCGCTGCAAGTGGCGCATGATATCCCGCGTGGGGCCGGAATGACGCAACCGCTCGATCCACTGATTTCCATCGCCGTAGCGCACGAAAACAGGCCGCTGAGCACTGTCGCCAATTAGCTTGAATTCCATGGCGGCGGTGCGGAACTGCACATCCGGCGCGTCTCTGATCAGCCAATTGCGATACTGACTGCCTGTGTCATTAACCCCCGCATAGAAGAGCTGGAAGAACTGATCAAAAATTCCCGGCGAATGCATGTCGACGCCAGCCGGCAGGAGTACGCGCGTTGTGTTCTCGCCCTTGAGCAACAGACCACGAGGGGCTGGTTCAGGAGGAACAAAAACATGGACTTCACCCAGCAGTCCCTGATCATTCAATCGGCCTTCCCGGTTGCAACGTCCGGCGGCTTGCGCCAAGGAGTCGAGTCCGGCCAGCGCGCGATAGACGACCGGGAAGTCGATATCCACACCTGCCTCAACCAACTGCGTGCTGACGACACGGATTGGCTCGCCAGCCTTGAGGACGCATTTAATGTTGGCGATAAGTTGCGAGCGATGCTCCCCGCACATGACAGCAGAAAGATGAACAGTTCCCTCCGGCATGAGTTTATGCAGGTCGTAGCAGTCCCGCCGCGTGTTGACTATGCACAGCACTTGCGGGTGCTTGACGAGTTCCTGAGCCACGGCATCAAGGGGCGCGTTCTTCAAACAGGCGGGGAAAACAAATGCCGTGCGCTGAAGCTTGCGGTAGAGCGCTGGTGGATCCGGGACTATTTCCGTTGGCTTTGGCAGACACGGCAATGGAGGGGGCAGTGTGGACAGGGCAGGTTGTGTCGCTGTCGAGAGCACAATAGTCACCCCATAGTGCTTGGTCAGGATATCAAAAGCAGAGATGCAAGGTGTAAGCAATTCCGGAGGCAATAACTGGGCTTCGTCGAGAATGACAACACTGTTCACGATGTTGTGCAGTTTGCGGCAACGGCTGGATCTTGCGGCGAAGAGAGATTCGAAGAATTGCACATTTGTTGTGATTATGATTGGCGCGTCCCAGTTCTCGGCTGCAAGACTGGAGCGCGGTGTCTCACGCTCAGGATCGAGGTTGCTGTGGTGTTCAATCACCTGGTCCGCACCGAAGATGGACGACAAGACCTCTGCTGTCTGCTCAATGATGCTCGTGTAGGGTATGACGTAGATGATTCGCTGCTTCTTGTACTGGACGGCATGATCTAACGCGAAGGCCATGGCGGAAAGCGTCTTGCCTCCGCCAGTAGGGACGGTCAGCGAAAAAAGCCCGCAGGGTTGTTTGGCGGCATTACGACAGGCCTCCAGCACTTCCCTTCGGATCTGGTTGACCAGAGAAGGTGCAGCATTCTGAACCAATCCCATCATGTGCTGGTCAAACGCAGCCTTCAGTTGAGCCATATCAGCAAACTGACCTCGGCCAGCGGACTGACCGGGCTGCATGAAAGCCTCGGTGTCGAGGAAGTCAGCATCAACCAGACAGGAATACAAAAAACGCACCCAGAAATGGTAGTTGTCCGGTTTGACAAACGCCGGCGGCTTGACCAGATGACGCAGTAACGCGCTCACCTCACCTGCGGCAGCAGTAATGCGCTGCAGATTCACGTCTCCTTCCCGCAGGCGAACCTCCAAGGCAGCATTTCCAGTGTCGGCGGCAGACCAGTCAGGAAGACCTGCGTGGTGACCAGCCACCAAATACGCCAGCGTGCGGCCAACATATCGGTCATGCTTCTGCTCAGCGAAAGAAGCGCCCGCGCTGGAGTGGTTCACCCGCCCGGTTGCGTCATATTGTGAATCGTCCAGGCCATTCTCGCGCAGTAGATAGGCCTGAAATGCATCATCCGCCTTGCCCAAATCGTGAAGCCATGCGGCGTTCCAGCACCAGTCTTCAGACTGAAATGCCCGGGAGAACTCAGACGCCATTTCTGCAACCTGCTTAAGGTGGTCGCTTAGCCGCTGCCAATTGAGTTTTAGCGTGTTAGGAAGTGAATGCGCATAAAGGTCAGACAACATCATGGATATTCCCTTGCCGATAATACGTTGGTGTGCTCGCGCACCATCTGGTCATGGCGCCCAGTTCATGCGGGCGATGGAGTGGCGGAGATGGTCGAGCCACTGGGCGGGATCGATGGGCAGCGGAATGGACAACTCGCGGCGCGGTCTGACGGCATCCGCCTGACGCCGCGCCATGGCCCGTGTCGCGCGGGTTGGCAGCGCCGCCGGGCGGCTGTTTTGCGGCGTCTGACTGTTCCACCAGCTGTTGTTGTCCATCCATGCCAGAACATCCGCGAGCGCATCGATATCGCCGGGGCAGGCGATATGCGCCGAGAATTCATGGAGCAGATCCATGGGATCGCGCGACGCGTCCGCGAGCAGTCTGCCAAACACCCATGTGTTCACGATTTGCAGCGACGGCAGGTAAAGGTTGCCCATGACGTTGCGGATGCCCAGCGCGCGGAGATCGCCCGCGAGCAACGCGAGGTAACGCGCCTCGCAGTGCGCTATTCCCCATGCCTCGGGGCGGTAGACATCGTCATCCATAAGAAAATGCGGCCATGCAAGCACGTCGCGGCTGGCCGCCCGGGCGCCCCCCATGTCAGCGGCGGAAGGAAACGGCGGGGTGGCCGTCTTCCCGCCGTATGATTCGAACACGAGCGGGCGATAGAGATGATGGCAGGGCAGGGCGGGATGGACATTTGGCGGAAGCGATGGAAGCGCGCCGATGACCTCGCGTGACTGCGCCGTCTCGCGGTCCCAGAAAAGGCGCCAGTCGCCCGCCGGAATCGCCGACCCCCATTGCGCGATGGCCCATGTGTTGGCAAAGACGACGGCGCGAGGATTGAGGGCTGCCGCGCGCCGCGCCAGTTCAATCACATAGCGCAGGTAATCTTCCGTGCCGCATCGCCCGCAGCCGCACCCCCCCCAGTCGGCGGCAAATACTTCGAAGAAATCTGCCTCGCGCATTGCCTCCATGAAATAAGATTGAATCTCCATGGTTCGCTCGAAGTTGCCGGGTTCGCGCGGACAGAGGACGCGCGCGCGGTCGTTCAACTGGTGCGATGGATTCTCGCCCGCGGGCACTGTGCTCACGGCTGTTGTGGTGAGTATATGGGAAAAACACATTCCGCAATTGTGCGCCGAGGCAATCAGGCGCTGCCTGTCAGCGGTCTTGCGGCGTTCGAGTTCCGTGGACGGGATGCGCGTGAACTCCAGCATCGTGGCGAATTCGACAGTATTGATGCCGCATGCCTTGAGCCAGCGCAGCAGACGCTCCCACTCGCCGAAGTCCCAGTAAAAAGGGGCAAGGGTCGGGGGATTCGCCGTGAAGCCGTCGTGCAAGTAGACGCCGCGTATCTCAGAAATAGCCATTGCGAAATCCGTTCGCGACCCAGCCTGTCATGCGGTCGAAAAAGACGGCGGCCTGATGAGCGCCGAAGTGTGAGAACTTCGCGTCGGTGCGCGTCAACTCGATGAATTGCCGGCGGAGTTCGTCCATCTTTGCGCGGTCGCCGCGCTGGCGCGGATCAACGGCCTGAAACAACAATTCATAGGCCCGCGCCGTGGTCGCGAGATAGGCCAGTTCGTCGCGTTGCGCGGATGGCGCCGCGGCAAGGGCCTGCTCGAACAGCTCGCGCGCGCGCCGTGCTTCGCGCCCGGGATTGTCAGTCATCACCGCGCCGTTATATGTGAGCATTTCAAGGGCAAGAAATCCGCGCGCAAGCGGCAGCGAGGCATCAACACTGCGCGTCAGTTGCAGCGCGTAACGTTGAGCGAGCACGCCTGATGTCAGCTCGGGATCCCAAAAAAGCTCGGCGCCGAAATGCGCCATGGGGTATTTCGAGTTCACCTCCATGATCATCAGGAAGCTTTCATTGATTCCGTGGTTCACCGACTCGCGCGCCCAGCGCCGCTGAAACTCAATGAGCGGCAGCAGAAACACATGGCCATCCTCTATGTTCGTCTGGTAAACAAAGTTGCTTGTGCGCATGCCGTTGCGCCTGGCCTCCTCAAAATAGGGCGCGGCATCGGCGTCTCCATGGAAGCTGTCGATCACGACAGCGTCATGGCGGCGGTCGCCAAGAATGCGGGCGGCGCCGGGAATCAGCCTGTCCTTGAGCGAGTAGTCATGAATACGCTCGTAGCGCCACACCGCCCACGTCCAGAAACC
>JAPLSQ010000118.1 GCA_026398535.1 Candidatus Sumerlaeota bacterium
ACCTTGACGCCCCACCTTGACGCCCCCGCATTGGCGATCAGCTTGTCAATCAGAACCGGCAGCGTGCCGGTTGTGCTCGATGTGACATCTGTGATCGGAGAGCTTTCAGCCCTTGCCGAACGGCTGCGTTTACGGGGTGTCGCGGTCTTGTTCTTGGAGCGTTCAGGCGTTTCGCTTTGACCCGATTCAAGACCAGATGCGGTTTTCTTTTCCCCTGCGTCTGCTTTCTGTGCGGCTTTGGTTTTGCCCTTGGATGTGGCTGATGCGCTTAAAGCTGTGGAGGGCGGACATACAAAAATTAAACAGGCAATAAACAATGCCTGAACTCCCGCTTTCCCCAGCTTTATCCAGTTTTTGTGTCGCATTAAAACTCCTGCGCTTCAATTATTAATGGGCGTTTTGTGCTATTCGCACTTGCGAATTCATGACCATTCGTCCAGCACAATCGCAATTTAACAGACACATGACAGAAACTGTTCATAATATACAAACACTATTGGACAACAGCGCGGCCTGCGCCGGATTCAAGAATGCCATTGCCGGCCTGCAACACGGGCGTCGTTCTGAACTCATCATTTTTCCGCGCTATGTGCCCGCGGTCAAAGCGCTTCGCGTATGTATGAAATTCCTTGAAGCTGAGCCCACAATGGAAATCCGCAATGTTCGCATCGAGGGCATAACAGGCTGCAGAGATTTTTCAGGCGCTCTCGGGGCGAATGACGACGAAATCAAATATGCCTTTTCATGGGATTGCCGCTGGCGCGCCCAGCAAACGGGAATGCTGACAACAAGCGGAACGCCCGATCAGGCGCGCGCGGCCCGTGAATTCGGCTATCAATGTTTCCGGCGTTTCGAGCGCATGCCGTGATCATGCGCCATCAATGGATTATGCGCCAGCCTGACCGAGATACATCGCGATATCCGTAAGTTTCCCCACCCGCATCGAAGAAAACGTATTTGAAATTCGGGCCGCTCATGCCGTCCCTTGGGTCAGTCATTTTGTCCGCTGCCCGATGGCGCCGCTTCCCAACCGGTAAACATCGCCTTCGCTGATTGTTCCGTTTGTCGGATCGTAAGCGCCAATAATATTGCCGCTGTTTTCATAAGCTTTGGGATGCGCCATGCAATAATTGCCGAAAAAAATGTGTTCATCCGGTCCCCGGCCAGCAACGGAATAAATCGTGTTACGATATTCCGCGCCACTATACTCCGGCGAGGCGCCGAAGTAAAGGTTGCCCGGCGCGTAACTGTAATTTGGATCGATGAATCCCAAACCATTGGCCTCCGGCACATTGGGACGTGCAAACGGGTCCCGCGGGAGGGCGGAGAGATAGGCAACGGGCGAGGTGAGGGTGCGCAGCCTTTTTTCAAATGGTATCAGCGCATCCATCGGCGAAGGGAAACTGATATTGCCCACAACTGGATAACCATTGTAATCTGACCGGTAGCTTTCGAACGCCGTGGCAAGGGCGCGCAAATCATTATGCGTGCGCGACACTTTTGAACGGGTTTGCGCATCAAAAAAATTGGGAAGAGCGATTGCCGCCAGAATGGCAATGATGGCGACAACGATGAGCAGTTCGATTAGCGTAAAACCTTCACGGCGTTTCATAGAGCGACCAATCCCGCACGGCGGATGGCAGTTCTACGGGAAGAGTGACATCGTCATAATAGATGTAAGGCTCAAGTGTTTCGAAGAACACGTTGGTCAACGGATTGGCTGTGATGTAATTTGAATATCCGGTAAGAGTGGGTGAATCGGCCATGAGCCGCAAACGCGGGGACTTGTCCAGCCCGGGACCGTGTTTCGTCGGATCACCATAACCGTCGACTGTCATGGTTGAGTAGGTATCGGACAGTCCGATGCGCACTTCATGCCATCCGATCGTCCTGTTTCCGAAAATCCGGCTGTAGAAATTGCTGTAAGTGCCTTTAAAGCCCTGTGTGAGGTAATAGTTTGGACCGCCAGGTGTGGGGTCGCCCGAGGCGGGATATGGGAAATTCCACACCTCCATCGACATGAATTCGGCCCTGTCCAGACTGCTTTCGATCATAACAGACCCGCCATATTTTGTCTGCAATGATTCCGGACCGCGGGCATCATAAAACCACACAACCGCTTCGCTGCCATTCGCCGCGCCTGCCAGATCGAATGCGATGCTTCGAAATGCCGGGGGATGATTGGCGAAATACCCCGAGCGCAATCCCGTTCGGGAAACGCTTGTCGTCACATCCCACTGGTTAACATAATCATCCATGTAGGGATTGTCGTATAAATCGCGGGCGTCTGGTCCCATCGGAATCGCATTCGTGTCGACATATTCGGGCGGCGGCGGCCCCGAGTTGATCTCAAATCCCATTGTGTGAATCGTCGCCAAAGGTTGTTCAGCGGCAATATTCAGGTCATCATAATAAATCCATGGCATGGCTGTGGGCGGGGCAAAGGCTGTGCCGGGAGGAGTGAGAAACCAGTTTGGCTGGTAACCGGGTGGCAGTCCTGGCGTTCCCGGCGGGGCGCTGCCGTTTCCCGCGGAACCGCACATGACCCGGAGGCACAGAACCTGTCCCCCTCCGGGTCCGCCAACACGCCATGAAACCTGCCCGTCAACATACACAAGACTCTGCGCGGCGTTAATCTCAAACATGATCTTGTGCCAACCCGTAGACCTTAATGGAAAGCTTGCGGAGTCGAATTTGACGCCTGTGGTCTGACGGTCAACTACACCCTCGGAACCATAATAACGCCCGCCTCCGTAAGGCAACTCGCTGATTTCTACTGCGGCAAAATCCTGGGGACTGTTTTTATCCTCCAAGATGACCGATCCGCCCCACTTGGCCGGGGGAGGATAGGGATTGAACGCCGCGGCGCCTCGTGAATCATAAAACCATATCGTGATACTGCCGCTTGTCAGCGCGAAAGGCGCGTCATACGCCCATGATTCAAAGGGCTCAGGAGCGGGGTCAACATACTTGATGGACTGCGGTGTTGAATGCGATTGCTCGGTCGTCGTTCCAAAATTCTGCTTGTCCCCGCTGATCAGTGGTGAACTGAGCGGATTGTCTGTGTCAAAGTTGAAAGTGACGGAGGGATTGGCACGCACTGACAGATGGGCCGCGATTACAAGAAATGAAAACGTAATGATGATCCTCATGATATTTATCATGTCTTTAGCGCCTTGATGGATGATGGTTTGAAGTTATTATCACAGCGTTTTTCTGTTCATGATGACGGCCTCAAGAGCTTCGATGGTTGGCTCGATATCATGGGGTGCGCCGGCCGCGGTTGACGACGTTTTCACGTCCTTCAATCCATTGCCGGTGACAACAGCGAGAATCATATCGTTGCTTCCCAGAATGCCCTTCTCCCTTGCCGCGGCTATCCCCGCAATGGCCGCCACGGCCGCGGGCTCGCCAAAAACGCCTGTCAATCGCGGGACATATTTCAGAGCTTCAATAATCGCCTTGTCGGAAACGGTGATAAACTGTCCTCCTGACTCTCTGACGGCTCGTACCGCTTTGCGCCAATTTCGCGGCACGCTCACACAGATTGAATCAGCCAATGTCGCGGCTGGAGCAGGGATGAATGCGTCGTCCTCCTTCTTCTCGAATTGACGCGCCACAGCGGGCGCTCCTTCAGCCTGCACGCCAAGCAGGCGCGGCAGACGGGGAAGAAAACCCAGCAGATGCATTTCCTTCAAGCCCTTCCAGATGCCGGCGATGGTGCAACCATCGCCAACTGACACGGCCACCCAGTCCGGCGGATGATCCGCCATTTGTTCGCCGATTTCCAATCCGCAAGTCTTCTTGCCTTCGATCAGATAGCAATTCACCGCGCAATTGCGGTTATACCAGCCATATCGCGCGCACGCTTGCATGCAAAGATCATACGCCTGTTCATATGAGCCCCGGATGCGTATGACCTGCGCTCCATAGATGAGCAATTGCGTCAGTTTGGGTTCCGGCGCATGAAATGGCACAAAAATACGACTGGGCAGACCAGAGGCGGCGGCAAAACCAGCAAGTGAACTTGCGGCATTGCCTGTTGATGCGCACGCAATCACGGAACGCCCGAATTCGAGAGCTTTCAGCACCCCAACAGAGCTTGCCCTGTCCTTGAATGAGGCTGTTGGATTGCACCCTTCATCCTTTATATGCAAAGAACCACAACCGAGATAATCGCCAAGACGCCGCGTAACGCAGATGGGTGTCCATCCAACGCGAAGATTCACACAACCGCTCCTATCCCAATTCTTTGGAAAATCAGGATGCAAAGGCAGAAGCTCGCGGTAACGCCAATGATCCTGCGGACGCGAGAGTAGCGCTTTTTTTGTCATTTTTCGCCGCACACCCTCGTAATCATATAGAACGTCACAAATCCCCTCAACAGGCCCGCAAATATCACAGGCAAGACGGTCAACGGCCGGATATTCGCGTCCGCAAACGATGCATTTCAATAACGAAACGTATGAATGATGGCGCCTCATGAAAACAGGCGCCTCTTATGCCGGGTTGACCGTGGCAGCAAGACTGCCCGGTTCTTTTTTCTGCGCAAATAAGCCCTCAATCGAACCAAGCCGGGGCAATGGCAGACTTCTTTGCCGGCAAAACTCGAAAACCAGAAGGATCAGAAGATACTCCAGCGCGATCTTCATTCCCGGATATTCATATAACACCTTCAAGCTCGAAGACAGCGCCAGTTCAACCGCGTCAGCCGGCATTGGAACGAGAGCCGTGTCCGCGTCTGGCCGGATCAGCATATCATACTGCAACTCCACGCGTCTGCGTTCTGTCATCCGATGCGCAAATTCGCAACAACGCTGATACCAAAACTCCAGCGTCCGTTGCGTCGTGCATAATGCCCACCCGATTCCGCTTTCTTCCAGGTTGATTGTCACAGGTTCATAGACATTGATCTCGTCGGCCTGGATCTGTTTGCGGATATCCACTTTTTCGGTCACGGAATACTTCCAAAGCTTCAGCCGTGAATCGGTGTCCGAAAACACATCCGCCTGCGTATCCACGGAAAATTTCGAACAGCTGAGAAGGAACAAATCCAGAATGAATTTGGAAAATTGCCGGCGCGCTTCCGATCCCAGGAGACTGAAAAAACTGCTCTCCGCCCGAGTCCATGCAAGAAAGGGCAGATCATGTTTGTTGCGGACTTCGTCCGACGCCTGGTGAAGCCATGCAACACCATCAAAATCGCCATGGAAAGATGAGCCATTGCCCGATCCTCGTTTGCGCGATGCCTGACAGTTGCCAAGAAAAATGGGCGCCAGCCTCATATCCGCATCTTTCAGCCCAAACAATTCGTCAAACCGGAAAAGAATGACGGCTTTCTGGAGGATGCCGGTCATGAACTGCGGTGTCGCATTGGTGCGCGCCCCAAGCGTGGCATGCCACAATTCCATCCACCGGCTGAATTCCTCTGACTGCTGGGAAAGACTTTTTCGCGGGATCTGAGCCCATTCCTCGCCGATGCCGCGTGATTCGGCGATTGGAGCAAAAAACAACTCTTCGATCAGACTGAAATCATCACCCCATCGCAACAACTCATCGAGCAGGGCATCATATAAGAAGAACGATTTTGTCCCGATAAACAGCACATAAGATATGTCAAAATGCCTTTTCAAACGCAATAATGTTTCCGCGATAAACGCGTTCTTGTCGAGATAGGCCTCGAAGAGGGTTTGGAAATCCGGCAACTCATTTGATGACACCGTGCGTATCACGCAGAAAGGACGGTCGTTGACGCCGGTTTGTGACACAAGCACAGGCGGATGACCGCGCGGTGCTCCGCGCGACAATTTTGCCAGATCGCGGGCGGCCTTATTTACCATTCCTGGCGGCGGTTGAACGGGGGTGACTTTAATTTCGAAACCGCCTTCTTCATCACCCGTCGTGAGATCGCGGCGTGCATCCAAGGCCTGCCAGAATTGGTCATAAAGATTCATGCGCACATTAAAGCCGTTCTTTTTCTAAACGATTGCATATATATATGCAAGAATAAATCAGGCCATACTGGACATGAAAATGAAATAATTTTTAAATGGAGGACATTGTTCACAACCATTGATATTTCATAATTCGTGCTTGCAGAATCAAACCGTTTTACGCTTTGAAGTCTTGATTGTATAAAAAGCAATTCAGGATGCGCTTGTAAGAGCATCCAGGATGGATGGAACGAATGAAGAAGTGTTGGATCGTGCTCACTGCGCTGGTCTGGCTGATGTGCGGGCTGGCTTCCGCAGTCGGCGTTCAAGATGGCACATACCGCACAAATAATGAAGACGAGGCTCCGGCCGACATCACGGATAACGTGCGAATCATCCCTCCGCCCACGGGCGGCGACCTGCGGGTGCGCATCCGCGCTGATCACGCGCGATATCATGTGGGCGATTCCATCAAGATCAACTTTGGGGTTAATCGCGATTCCAATGTTTTTATATTCGATACCGATGCCTCCGGTCTGACCCATCAGATCTTCCCCAACTACTATGACCGCTCGAATTTCCTGAGGGCGGGAAAAACATATTACATTCCGGATCGGTCCTACGACCTCGAGATCTCACCGCCATCCGGCAACAATACCCTGACAATCATTGCTGTTGCCCGAGATTATCCCTTCCTTGGAGAATGGCGCCAGTATACACACCAGGATCCTTATCCGGCATCACGGGAAGGCGCGGCCGCGCTTGTGCGGCGCATTGAGTCATTCCGCCATGAGCCTTCCGCCATGAGCGTCCAGCCGTTGCGTCCCGCCCCACGCGAAAATCTTTGGGCCGAGGATACCACCACATTTTATGTGATGGAGAATTATGGCGAACCGGATTATCGGGCGCCGCGATGGGGAATGCTTGATGTCGACACCTATCCCAACAATGCGCGCATCTATATCGACAGCGATTATTACGGGCGTTCACCCCAAGTCATTGAACGTCTCCAGCCGGGTTACCGCCGCATCCGCCTGACAAAAGAGGGCTATCAGCCTTATGAGTGCAACGTCTATATCCGGGCCAACCAGACCAAAGAACTCGACATTTTCCTGGAACCCACCCCCACTCAACAAGGCTACAGCAGAGGCAATCTGCCCATCAACGGACAAGGATGGGGATTCTTCAGCCCCAATCAATAATCAGATCGCATCGGACCCGTATCCGCCGGCGCGCTATCCAAGCAGCCGGTGAAAAATAATCGATGCGGCGCTGCGCACTGAAAGGTGGTTGTAGTCGCCTGTCCCTTCAATCGGCTCAAGAATAAAATCGCAATCCAGCACAAGCTCATGATGCAGTCCCCATCCGGTTCCAAAGACAAGGCACACAGGGCGCCCGCTCCCGCTCCATATTGCGCGTCTCAGATCATCGAACGATATGGTGTTCGGATAACGGTGCGCTGATGTGGCAACCCAGATCGGCTCGGCGCCGCAAGAGCGCTTGATGCTGTCGCCCGCCTGG